>NZ_FNHQ01000016.1 GCF_900103535.1 Megasphaera paucivorans
CTGTTCCGGCATTAGGTTCTGTAAGACCAAAAGCACCCAGTTTCTCACCCTTTGCAAGCGGCGTTAAATATTTTAATTTTTGTTTTTCCGTCCCAAATGTATAAATAGGCCAAGAACACAGCGTCGTATGAACTTCAAAGCTCAATCCCATAGAGGGATCAACTTTAGAAACCTCTTCACATGCCATTGCCATACTTAAAAAATCAGATCCGGCTCCCCCGTATTCTTCCGGATACGGAATACCTAATAATCCTAGTTTCCCCATTCCATTAATTAAGTCTCGGTCAAAAATTTCTTTTTCATCACGATCATGTATCGTCGATGCTAACTTTTTAGCCGCATAGTCAGCCGCTAATTTAGCAATATCCTTATTTTCTTCACTTGCTAAAAAATTCATAATAAAAATCCTCCTTAAAATAACAGTACTTATTCTGTTTGTTTAGCTGTTACTCCAGCAACTGATTGTGCTTGAATATCGCTTCCGACCTTATTATCAAAATCGAGTAATAGTGTTGTAATAATAATAGCAACACCAAAACCAACAAACATCATTAAAGCTACAAAATAAGAACCTGTCATAGATACAATAAATCCAATAATAATAGGAATCAAAACACCACCCATATTACCGGCAAAATTCATACTGCCTGCCACTGTACCAACATGATTTTTCTGAGAAATAGTAGGAGGAATAACAAAAAATAACATACCACACCATCTTTCAAAAGACACTCCCAACGTCAACCAGACTAAGGCACTTGTTATTGAATCAGCTCTACTTAAAAAATACATACTAATAGCCATCCCAGCTGCCATAGTACACATAATAGTTTTTAAAACTTTATTCAGGCTAGCTCCAGAAGCCCGCCATTTATCAGTGACAACTCCACCAATCAATTCAACAACAACACCTACACCAAAAATCATCAATACGGCTCCACCAATGGCTTTAATGTCTAAACCTTGAGCTTGTGCCAAATAATTAGGCCCCCATGTCATCAATCCAAACCAATATGAATCAAGTGCAAAAAATCCAATTATCATACACCAAAAATTACGACTCGTTAAATACTTCGTCCAAGATACTTTTTCAACTTTCCCTTCTTTTATTGCTTCTGAATGATATTCTTTTTCCAGTTCATTTTTTAAATAATTACGTTCCGTTTCATTAATATACGGATTTGTATCTGGTGTACCTTTCAAAAAGCGGCTTCCACCAAGAACAATACAAAGCGTAAAAATACCTGCACCAATTAGAGCTCCACGCCAGCCGCCAAACCATCCCATAAAAAGGATAACAATTGGACCACCAATAGCATTACCAAGCGCTGCACCTGTATCCATCAATGCTGAACCTCGACCACGTTCCTTGGACGTCAACCAAATCGACTGCATTTTTGTACCACCAGGATAAATAGGTGCTTCAGAAATTCCCAGCATTACACGTAACGCCATAAACATTTTTGCAGAAGCAGCAAATGCACCTGTAATAATTTGGAATATTCCCCATAAAATTCCTGAACAAATAATTAATTTATCTGCATGAAACTTATCTAAAAGCCACCCAACAGGTATCTGCATTGCCGCATATCCCCAAAAAAACGCACTTAAGACAAGTCCTACAATAGCTGGATCAAGAGATAAATCTGATTGAATATCAGGCATACAAATAGATAATACAGCACGATCCACATAATTAACCGTACATAAAGCAAAAAGTGTAAAAAATACATGCCAACGAACATTGGTTGATTTTATTGCATTAGTTAATGGTGACATTATAATAACCTCCTCAGATTTGTATTACTTTTCCCGGATTCATAATATTATTTGGATCTAATGCTTTTTTTACTGCTTTCATCATTTTAAGTTCTACTGGATTAGCAAATTCTTCTAACAAATGCACTCTTTTATAACCAATACCATGCTCTCCTGAAAGTTTCCCGCCAATAGAATATACATAGGTGTACACTTCATGCCGAAGTTTGGGCAATAACTCATTCCATATCTCAATATCCATATTTTCTTTCAAAATATCGGCATGCACGTTACCATCCGCTGCATGTGCTACGCAATTAATAGCAATACCATATTTTTTACTAATTATCTGCATTTTTTCAACCATATTTGCTACCTGTGATGGTGGCACAACTATATCTTCTGCAGAAAAAATTAAACTACAAGCACGATCAGCTTCACCAAAACTTTTACGAGCTTTCCAGATTCGTTCCGAATCCGCTACCAGAGTTTCTAATGCCTTGTTTTGTGAACAAATATCATCTATGAGCATACATTGTTCTTCTAAAACTTGTTCATTGTCCCCTTCAACAGATACAATAATATAATTTCCCACATCACTATGTGGCAATTTTTCTTGTAAAAAATTTTCACAAGTTTTAATACTATTATTTGCCATAAATTCAACACAAAGAGGCATAATGCCCGAATGAATAATTTTAGGTACGGCCTTGACTGCTTGTTGTGATGTCGGAAAAACAGCCAGTAAATCCATAACATTTTTCGGTTTTGGCATTAATTTAAGATATACTTTTGTTATAATACCCAACGTGCCTTCTGACCCTATCATTAGCTGTGTCAAACAATATCCTGTAGAATCTTTCTTTAATTTTCCACCCAAGGTTGTGATTTCCCCTTTTGGGGTAACTATTTCAATTCCTGACACCTGTTGACGTGTTGTCCCATATTTAACCGCTTTATTACCACCAGCATTAGTTGCTACATTACCACCTATAAAAGAACTATCTCCACTACAAGGATCTCCAGCATAGAGATATCCATGTTTAGCTGCTACTGTTTGTACCTCTCCGGTTCGTACTCCAGGTTCAGTAACCATAATCATATTTTCTTCGTCTACTTCTAAAATATGATTCATACGTTCCGTTGAAACCACAATTCCTCCTAAAAAAGGAACAGATGATGCTGCATAACCAGTACCCGCTCCCCGAGGAACAATAGGAATTATTTTTTCATTGGCCAATTGTACAATAGATGCTATTTCTAATGCATTCGCAGGTAAAACAACTACTTCCGGCATTTTTTTATACTTGTCACCGGTAACTTCGTCATGAGAATATGATTCCATTTTTTCTGGATCTGTTAAAACATAATTATCACCTACAACCTCCTTTAATCTTTTTACAACTTTTTCATCAACTTTATTAAAATTCATTTTTCACACCTCCATAAATATAGAATTTTATGATAAGACCTCAGAAAATTGACATAAAAAATACAAAATGATAAATTTCCCCAATACATAAAAATTTTGTAAACCATTTATCCTTCGATTTTAACGTTTGCATTATTGAAATATGCTACATTTATCAGTTATATTTACATATAACAACGCATACAGCGTTTATCCTCAAAAGAAAACCTCATGGACTTTGAACATTAGAAAATTATCTTCCCAAATATCCACCATCGACAGGAATAATTGCACCATTAATATAATCTGACGCAGGTGAAGCCAAAAACACAGCAATCCCCTTCAAATCCTCTGGTGTACCCCATCTTTTCTGAGGAATACGGTTTAATATTTCCATATTACGTTTTTTGTCGTTTAATAAGTTTACATTCATTTCAGTATCCATATATCCAGGTGCAATAGCATTTACATGAACATTTTGTTGAGACCACTCGTTAGATAAGGCTTTAGTTAATTGGACAACTCCTCCTTTGCTAGCCGCATAAGCAGGTACAGTAACACCACCAAAATAACTTAGCATGGAAGCTAAATTAATAATTTTTCCATATTTTTGTCTAAGCATTTTTCTACCAGCAAGTTGACAAAGCATAAAAACAACATTGAGATTTAATTGTAATACTCTATCCCAATCTTCCAATGAAAATTCGTCACATTTATGACGTTTTTGTATCCCTGCATTGTTTATCAAGATATCAATATGTTTATCTAATTGATTGAAAGCTTTGTTAAATATTATAGATACATTATTTTCATCTGATAAATCACCAACTAGTCCAATCGCATTAAGTCCTTTTTTACGAAATTCTTCAGCACTTCTAACAACACTTTGACTGGAACCAATCATTACAACTTTAGCACCAGCTTCACATAATCCTTCTGCCATACCTTTACCTAATCCACGACCACCACCTGTAATAATAGCTTTTTTCCCTTCCAAATCGAATAAATTTAAAATTGGCATAATAAATTCTCCTTTTTCAGAATAGCGTCATACTATATTACAAAAAACATCTAGTAACTAGTTCTTAATATGCATCAAATAAAAAATACATAGACAATTTAAAATAATTTATTCTTGCATTTAGAATTTATATAATTTTTTCCTTTTTTAATTTCTGAACAGTTTTTTCATCATAATGTAATATATTTTTCAGTATCTCTTCATTATTTTCCCCTAATAAAGGAGATGGAGTTCGTACTGATCCATTTATTTCAGAAAAATGAATAGGAAAACCTGGCATTGTAATATTTCCAACACCAGGCTGATTTACATCTACCATCATATTTCGTATCTGTAGCTGAGGGTGTTGGACCAATTCTGCAATAGATAATATGGGTGCTACAGGTACCTTCGCTTTGTCTAGCCAAGTAATAATATCATTCGTACTGTATTTTCCCATCCAGGAACTAATAACTGGTTTTAATTCAGCATAGTGTTTCTTGCGTAAAATATTTGTTGCAAATCGGGAATCATAAATCAAATCTTCACAATGCATAACTTTAATAAGTCGTTCAAACAATTTATTGCTACCAGTAGCAATAACAACATAGTTATCTTTTGTCTGATATGCATCAAAAGGGGCGGATGCAGAATGTTCATTCCCGTTCCTTTTTGGAACAATACCATTTAGTGTGTATTGCATCACGTAATTTTCTAAAATAGAAACAGTAGTATCCATCATGGCTACATCAATATACTGACCTTTCCCAGTTTTTTCACGATTATATAGTGCCGCCATAATGGCAAAAGCCGCATGAATTCCTGCATTAGCATCTGATATAGAAGCCCCACATTTTACTGGTGGTCTATCTGGAAATCCTGTAATGCTCATCATTCCCCCCATGGCCTGAGCAACAATGTCAAAAGCAGGTTTTCCACATAATGGCCCACTTTGACCAAACCCAGAGATAGAAGCATAAATAATATTAGGTCGAATTTTTTTTACTTCTTTATAATCTAATCCTAACTTTTTCATTGTACCGGGGGAAAAATTTTCTACAACAATATCACTCCTTTTTATTAAATATAAAACAATTCTTTTCCCCTCTTTGCTCTTTAAGTTAAGAGTCATGCTTTTTTTATTTCGATTTAAATACATAAAATATCCACTTTGCCCATTTTTAAAGGGCAAATAATGACGAGAATCATCCCCCTCTTCAGGTTTTTCTATTTTTAGAACCTGTGCTCCTAAATCAGCAAATAACATTGTGCAATAAGGTCCCGAATACACATGGGTAAAATCAAGTATATGCAATGATGCAAAAGGATTTTTCATAATTATTTTCCCTCAAACTTTGCCTTTCTTTTTTCTAAGAAAGCTGTCATTCCTTCAATACGATCATGTGTCGCAAAACAGGTTGTATAAGCTTCTGCCTCGTAAGCCATACCCGAACGCATATCAATATCAAGACCAGTATTAATTGCTTTTTTAGCCATTTGAATAGCTATCGGCCCTTTATCCATTATTTTCTTTGCAATATTCCTACAAGTAATCATCAACTTATCAAAAGGAACTACTTTTTCGACAAGTCCAAGTGACAATGCTTCATCCGCCATTATCATATCTGTTGTAAAAATATAGTATTTAGCTTTACCTCTACCAATAAGCCGAGATAATCGTTGTGTTCCTGCAAATCCTGGAATAATGCCTAAATTTACTTCCGGCTGTCCAAATTTTGCATTTTCACTAGCCACACGGATATCACAAGCCATAGCCAATTCACAACCACCACCCAAAGCATATCCATTAATAGCAGCAATAACTGGTTTTTCAAGTGTTTCAATTAAATCAAAAACATGTTGTCCAATCATCGTCATTTTTCTGCCTTCCAATGAAGATAATTGGCTCATTTGAAAAATATCAGCACCGGCAACAAATGATTTTTCACCAGCCCCTGTAATGATCAAAACTCGTACCTGTTTGTCATCAGCTGCATCCCTCACTGCTAACTGTAGTTCTAATAAAGTCGATGTGTTCAATGCATTTAGTACGTTAGGACGATTAATTGTAATCAAACAAATTCCATCCGTCTTTTTTACTGCTATATTTTCCATTTTTACATTTCTCCTTTTTAATAAGTAAAGAATCCTTTCCCCGTTTTACGCCCCAGATAACCTGCTCGTACCATCTTTCGTAAAAGTGGTGCTGGTCTATACTTACTATCACCATATTCATGATAAAGGACCTCCATAATAGCCAGTAACACATCTAATCCAATTAGATCTGTTAATGCTAATGGTCCCATGGGATGGTTACAACCATTAATCATCGCTCTATCAATATCTTCTGCCGTTCCTATACCTTCATCAAGCATGAAAATCGCTTCATTAAGCATCGGATCCAATATCCTATTAACAATAAAGCCTGCACTGTCTTTCGATGTAACCGTTACCTTATTCATTGTTTTTCCTACTTGTTCTGCTATTTTTTTTGTTTCGTCACTTGTGTTATAACCAACAGTGATTTCCAACAATTTCATTACTGGGACTGGATTAAAAAAATGCATGCCAATAAATTTATCCTGTCGCTTTACATTAGCAGCTAATTGCGTAATGGAAATAGATGATGTGTTACTGGCAAAAATCGCTTCTGGTTTACAAATTGCATCCAGTTGTGTCCATACTTTTCCTTTTAATTCCGGATTTTCCAAGACAGCTTCGATAATCAGATCCGCATCTCGAGCATCGGAAAGAGCATGTGCTGGCATCAAATACTGTAAACATTGTTCTTTCTCATCAACTGTCATTCTGCCTTTTGCCACATTTTTTTCAAATGCCTTCACAATTTTATTATAATTTTTTTGAATAATTTCATCGCTGATATCATTCATCATAACTTGGTATCCAGCCCGCAGTGCAGTTTGAATAATACCCCCTCCCATAGTACCTGTACCAACAACAAAAATTTTTTGAATAGCCATTAATCTCATCTTCTTTCTATTCTTAATTACACCGTTCAACAAGTGTAGCAATTCCCTGGCCTCCGCCAATACAAAGGCTGATAACTCCATATCGTTTTTGTGTCCGCGTCAATTCGTTCATCAATGTAACAAGCAGTCGTGCTCCCGTGCAACCAACTGGATGTCCCAGGGCTATAGCGCCGCCATTAACATTAACTTTATTAATATCTATATGTAAATCTTTAACGCAGGCTACTGCTTGCGCTGCAAATGCTTCATTTAATTCAAATAAATCAATATCGTCAACTGTCAAATCTGCTTTTTTCAGCAGTTTCGTGATAGCTGGTACTGGTCCATATCCCATAATAGAAGGATCAACACCAGTCGATGCAAACGCTCGAAATGTAACAATCGGTTTGAGTCCTAATTGGATTGCTTTTTCCTTAGACATAATAATAACTGCTGCTGCTGCATCATTACAACCAGATGCATTGCCAGCGGTTACAGTTCCTCCCTCTTTGAAACAAGGTTTTAAGGCACTTAGTTTTTCCAAACTAATATCATGCCGAATTGTTTCGTCATGATCATACATAAATTTTTTTTTCTTATTTTTGACTTCAACCGGTAAAATTTCATCAATAAACTTACCTTCTTTTTCTGCTTTCGCAGCAAGTGCGTGACTACGAAAAGCAAATTCGTCTTGCATTTGCCGAGTAATATCACATTTAACTGCAACATTTTCTGCAGTAATACCCATATGATAATTCATAAATGGATCAACCAATCCATCATATAGCATAGAATCAAGAAGTTGACTAGATCCCATTTTAATACCAAATCGATGCCCTTGAATAAGATAAGGGATACGGCTCATAGTTTCACATCCACCAGCTGCAATAATATCTGCTTCCCCCATCATGACCATCTGAGCTGCCAAATTAACAGCTTTAAGACCTGTACCACAATTTTTGTTTGGTGTCCATGCAGGTACTTCTACTGGAATACCTGCGTAAATTGACGCTTGTCGAGCTGAATTAGCTTTGATTCCTGCTTGAAAATGTGTACCCATGATAACTTCATCTAATTCTTTCCCTTCAATGTGTGCACGATTCAACGCTTCCTTAAGCACCAGAGATCCCAATACGGGGGCATCAATTCCGCTCAAACTACCTCCGAATACACCGTTAGCCGTTCGTACTCCACTGACAACTACTGCTTCTCTTAACTGTACCATCTCATTAATCCTCCTTAATTTTTGCCAATTGTTTTGCCATTTTCTTTTTTCCTTCAATATTTGTTTCTCTATATAACATAATGCGCATTGCTTGTGGTGACCCCGCTCCGTGCATCGACTCTGCTAATGCCGTACCACCTGTCATATTTTCTAAAAGGCGAGCCATCCGGATGCGGTTTTCCGTTGTCACGTTTGGATTAGCTGCAAAATATTTTTTAATTAACGGCCCTGTAATTCTATTTTTTAAATCTTTTTCATATGGCAGTGTAGCAATAAAACCACCCGCTATATCATGAGCCAATCTGCTGATTTCATACATATATCGCGTACAGTTTAACTTAACGGTATTCGCTAATAACGTATTTACATAATATGTACCCGCCTCTGTCTTAGTTCCTTCGTAAGAACACCCGAGAGAACAATTGTACATGGTTTCCTGCATATGTATCATTTCAATAATTTTATCTTTGATATGTGATGCTTTCGGACAACCATTATACTCAGCCATGGTTGCAGTAGCACCGATAATAACATCGGCTACTCCAACTTTACAACCACCATAATTTTGACGATGATACGACGCAAACTTTTCCACATATTCTTGCGCATACTGATATTCTCCACACATAAATACGTGTTCCCAAGGAACAAAAACATTGTCCATCACAGTCAAAGTTTCTCCTCCAACAATGGCATATTCTGAATTACCCGTATCAATATCACCTTCAAGTCTTCGTGTATCATTAGTCTGACGTCCAAAAATATGAGTAACTCCCTCCGCATCAACAGGAATTGCACAGGCAACTGCATAATCTTTGTCATTTTTACCAAGATTTGTCGTCGGCAAAATAAGCATCATATGAGAATTTACCATTCCCGTCTGATGTGCTTTTGCCCCTCTGACTATAATTCCATCTTTCTTTTTTTCAACAATATGCACATATAAATCGGGATCCACTTGATCTCCCGGTTTTTTGCTGCGATCTCCCTTAGGATCTGTCATAGAACCCGCTACCATAAAATCATTTTCCTGTACATATTTCATAAAATTCGTAAAACGTTCATGATAATTTGTTCCGCATTCACGATCAATTTTATGAGTAACAATATAAGTGGCATTCATGGCATCCAATCCTACACAACGCTGAAAACAAGTTCCTGTTTTTTGAGCAATCATACGCAACATTTTTACTTTTTTCACCAAATCTTCCGCACTTTGATGAAGATGTGTAAAACGGTTAATTTTTTTACCCGTCAAACTAGATGTAGCCGTCATTAGATTCTCATAGGCGGGATCGCAAGCCAATTCATATGTCATTGCGGCAGAATTTACATGAGGTCGAGTCATCGGGTCTTCGACAACATTTTCTATACGCTTACCATTGCAATAAATAATTGGATGAAGTTTTTGCAAACTTGCCATATACTGTTCTTTATTCATCATTATTATTCGTCTCCTTTATATTTACATATTTAAATATCTTTTTTTTATAAACTGCCATTCATGATCACGCCATTCTCTAATAACGGCCAAATCCTTTTCTTTCAGATGTTTAAATCGACGTTGTTTCATCAAATAATCTTCAATTGGTTTAAATATTTTAGGAACTATATTAATAGTTACTTTTTCATTCTCATATTCAGCTAAATACCACAATCCGGTTTGTACTGCCAATTTCCCAATTTCCACAGTCTGATTACTTGGAAAGCCCCACCCAGTTGGACACGGAGCCATGACTTGAATAAATGCGGGACCTTTCACATCTTTTGCTTTTTGTACTTTATTCATAAAATCCAATGGATACGCTATACTAGCTGTAGCACAGTAAGAAATGCGATGTGCCACCATAATATCAAACAGATTTTTTTTGAATTTTTGTTCACCGATAGCGCCTGACTTTTTTCCAGCTGGCGTCGTTGTAGTTGTCGCACCATATGGAGTAGAACTACTGCGCTGTACACCCGTATTCATATATGCTTCATTGTCATAACAAATATAAACAATATCGTCCCCTCGTTCCACGACTCCAGATAACGACTGAATACCAATATCTGCCGTTCCACCATCGCCAGCAATTCCCAGAATTGTAATATTTTTTATCCCTTTTGCATTTACCCCAGCTCTCATTCCAGAAAGCACCGCTCCGGTTGCTGCAAAGGGTGCCGTCATAGATGGTACGTTAAAATTCATTTGTGGATAAATACTAGTAACAGTTGATATACAGCTAGCCGGATAAGCCAAAAATGTCCGCTGTCCGATAATTTTCATAACTAATCTTGAAGATATAGCTGCTCCACAACCAGGACAAGCTTTATGTCCATACAACAATTCTTGGTCTGGAATTTCTTTTACATTAATCATTCTTTCCACCTCAATCCAGTAAATTGAATCTCTGTCGTTTCTTCCCCATGACTAACACAAATTAGTTTCTGATACATTTCCTTAATATCTTCTTTCTTAATATCTCGACCTGACAATCCTGCAATAAAATTTAATTTAGGAAATAAGAAGCCTGAAAGTGCCGCCTTAACATCACTGTAAACCGGACCATGATTACCAAAAGAAACTGCTTTATCAATAACTCCAATAGCTTTAATATGTACTTTTCCCTTTTGATTTTTAATAATATTTTGTATTGCTTCATTAGGAAACGGACGATAAAATCTAATTTTTAGTACACCAGCTTTAATACCTTCTTCACGTAATGAATCAGCAACAATTTTCATTGTCCCTGTAACACTTCCTAAACCCACTAAAACATATTCAGCATCATCACATTTGTAAGCTTCAATAAGTCCTCCATAAAATCGACCAAAAGCTTTATTAAATTTCTGATCAATAGCTGGAATAATTTCTTTTGCTTTTTCCATCGCTTTATATTGTTGATATCTAAATTCAGTTTGCCATTCCGGCGATACAGAAATACATAAACCACGCGGATGATCTAAATCTAAAATATTATCTGTAGGAGTATACTTAGGCAAAAAAGCATCAACTTCTTCCTGTTTTGGCACTTTCACCAATTCATATGTATGAGTCAACACAAACCCATCAACACATACCATAACAGGAGTTGAAACATCACAATTTTCAGCTAATTTATATGCTTGGATAATACTATCCAGAGCTTCTTGTCCATCTTCTACATAAACTTGCATCCACCCGGAATCTCGCATAGCCATAGAATCACGATGATCTCCATAGATATTCCATGGTGCAGCAATTGTACGATTAGCATTCATCATAACAATAGGAAATCGGCTACCACTAACATAATTTAACATTTCACACATATACAATAATCCTTGTGACGAAGTTGCCGTAAAAGTACGACATCCAGTCATAGCGGCTCCCATGGTAGCTGCCATAGCACTATGTTCACTTTCTACATTAAAATATTGACAATCCAGTTCTCCATTGGCTACAAGTTCTGAAAGTTTTTCAACTACAGTCGTTTGTGGTGTTATTGGGTAAGATGCGATAACTTCTGGCCGACAAAGTTGTACACCATAAGCAACAGCATCATTTCCTGATATGAATGTTCTATGTATTGCATTTTCTTGATTAGTCACTATTTTCACCTTCTTTTCTCATACTAATTGCATTTTTAGGACATTCGTTAGCACAAATACCGCATCCCTTACAATAGTCATAATCAATTTCAAAATTATCTCCTGTCCGATCAATAACTCCTTCTGGACAGAAAATCCAACAAGTCTGACACTTTATACATTTTTCTTTATCCAATATTGGGCGAAATGTTCTCCAACCCGCATTAATATCTACCAATATTCCCGCCTTTACATATGGCCCAATTGGCATTTCTGTTTCTGAAGCTGGATATACAAATTTTCCAACTTTTGGTTTGTTCATAATGATGCCCCCTGTTTAAATAAGTAATATGCTTTTTCTACTACCATTTGATTTTTTTCAACTAATTTAGGTGCCATGGACAATGAAATACTAATCTTAGCCGCTTCTAATGAAACAATTCCCGATATTGCAACAAGAGCGCCAAACATAGCGGTATTTGTAATCGGCTGATGTAATATTTCCAAAGCAATCGCTGTTGCATCAATAGTAAAAATTTCGGAAACACCTAATTTTGCAAAATCTTTTTGTTTTTTTGTTGTGTTAATTAATAATCGCCCATGCGGTTTAATTCCTTGTGTTACATCAATCGTTTCTAGTAGACTTTCATCCAAAACAACAACATAATCACATTCATACACTTTACTATGATCATGAATTGGGGATTTATCAATACGTGTAAAACCTAATACGGGAGCCCCTCTCCGTTCTGGTCCAAAAGATGGAAATGCTTGTGCATAACATTCATCATATTGTGCTGCTGCCATTCCCAGTAAACGAGCCGCGGTAAAACCACCTTGTCCACCACGTCCATGCCATCTAATTTCTATCATAAATTCATTCCTCCATTTTTTCATATTATGATATCTACTTTTTATAATAATAGAAAATGCATTTTTAGTCAATACCCTTCAGTTATTATAATATTGCAATATCTTCATATTACATGTAATATATGCCTATTCTTAATTTTAAATAATATTTTTTAATATGTTATTTAATCAACCCGAGATCCATTTGAGTATACGAAATTTTCTTCCATCGTTTTCACGGATACATTCCCAGTCCACACCTAATCCATTGGTTTGAATCCTGTATTTTACAACGTATATCACTTATAAAAGCGTAGTTAATTCAGCTTATTATCTAATTCTTTAATTAAGTAAAATACTTTTTATTAACCGACTGAAGTCAGTTGGGTTAATACGTTCGTGTTCTTTATTATGCTCTATTATTTTATTATTTAAATTTCTTATTATAATGATTGACTTTTTACTAAAAAAATATATTATTGATATTATATTTTTATATTTTTTAAAAATATAATATCATAATAATAATTTTGAAGATATTTTATACGAGTTGTTTTATAAGGAGGTTTTATAATGCCCATATTACCCGAACACGCATTAAACCTTTCATTACCAAAAATGATCCATATAAGACAAAAATTCGATACCGCTAAAATTAACGATATCGAAAAAAAGTCCAAGAAGAAATAACCACCCCTGAAATTATCACATTAATAAAACCAGGCTCAAGAATTGCTATTGCGGTAGGAAGTAGAGGTATTCGCAACCTATCTACAATAGTTAGAGCCGTAGGTAACTGCATAAAAAAAGCTAACGGTATCCCTTTTATTGTACCAGCCATGGGCAGTCACGGTGGCGGTACCACAGATGGACAAAAGCAAATATTAGCCTCAATGGGAATAGTAGAAGATTTAATAGGAATACCAGTTCTTGCTACAATGGATGTCATTCAAATTGGACAAACCGATGATGGGGTTCCTGTATATATGGATAAAAATGCTTACCAAGCAGATATGATTGTTTTAATCAATCGAATCAAACCTCATACCGATTTTATAGGGGATTTTGAAAGTGGTCTCTGTAAAATGATGGCTATTGGCCTTGGAAAACACATTGGTTGCAGTCGGTTACATCAAGAAGGTTTTGAGAATTTTCACAATCTTATACCATCTGTAGCAAAAGTATTTCTAAAAAAAGCAAATATCGGATTTGGAGTTGCTATCTTAGAAAACGCCTATGACCAAACATATCAAATAAAAGCCATTAAAGCCAACAAAATTATGACCGAAGAACCAAAACTTCTAAAAAAAGCAAAACAATTAATGCCTCGCATTATGGTTCCAGAAATTGATGTATTAATCATTGAAAAAATTGGTAAAGATATTAGTGGTGCTGGTATGGACACTAATATTATTGGACGAACAACAAAAGGTCCCATGTTAGGTTTCAATGGTCCCACAATACAACAAATCATTATCTTAGATTTGACATATGCATCTCATGGTAATGCCTGCGGTGTAGGATTAGCAAATTTCATTACCAAGTCCATGTATGATAAAATTGATCACGTATCAACATATGCTAACGTCATTGCTTCTGGAAATCCTAATGCAGGCCGAATTCCAGTAATTATGAATACCGAAAAAGAAGCTATTGTCGCCGCTACTAGATGTTGTAGTCAAATAGATATCACCAATCCACGTATTGTTCGAATTTTGGATACATTGCACTTGGAAACTATTTGGGTGTCGGAAAAAATATATAACGAAATTAATTCTAATACCCAAATTGAATTATGTTGATTTTCTAAATCTAATTTAGGTAATAACTATGATAGGATACTTTAATTAAACCATGTACGTAGTTGCAAACAAAACCTTCTCGTGCGTCAATAACACAATTTACCTTTTATTGCAACAATGGATAAAATATTACCATCCTGATAAACAGTGACGTTTTAACCAATACCGGCATAAAAAAATGGCAAGGTTTATACAGTTCTACAATCAATTTATAAACAATTATAAATTTTTAACTGTCTATCCAATATTAGTGTGAATTTTTGATAGATCAGTAACGATCTGATGAAATTGTAAAATAAGAAAATCTTTAATTTTATAAAAAGAACAACCCGCCTCCTATATATTTTTTAGGAAGCGGGTTTATATTAAGTTTGATATTTCAGATGCTTTGACTTGATTATATGTTTTTTAAATTGAGCCTATGAATAAAAGTCTGTAAATAAAGTCTTCTATGATAGTTAATGGATTGGCAACACTTTTTTGGACAATTTTTTAGATGAGTGATTGCCTAAATTCCACAGGACTTTTATAACCCAAACTTCCATGAATTCGTTTCTTGTTAAACCAGTATGACAAATGTCACACCTAATTGTAAATTACACCTTAGCTACAATGAGAGCTGATACTTCGTACCAACTCTTGTTTGTCATCACTTTTATTGATCTATGTCATCATCTTCATTATCATTATTGTTGTACAACCCCAGGTTGATCGTATCTCGCATCAAATAATCCGATATCTCTTTTGGAACCTTATCGGTTCCGCTAAAATCAAAACTCCCTAACGATTTAACAATTTCCATGCCGCCTTTACGCATAAAAGAAATATAAATGCCGTAATGTACTGAATGTGCCTTGCTCATAAATAAAACCTCCTAAAAAAATTATATATTTGTCAAACCCGGGAAAACGGGAAAAGTGTAGGTGAAGTTTAGATCACCCATCACTCTTCTTCTCAAGTTTTTCATAAGAAGTGGTAATCGCCTTGTTCATTCTACTTTGATTATTCGTCATTGCATGACCGTAATAATCAAGTAGTGTAGATGCCTTACTGTGACCGGTTCTCTGAATAATGTCAGGCAAAGAAAATCCCTGAATCATCAGTTGCGTTGCAAAATATCCTCTAAGGTCATGGAATCGAAAGTGCCTGATTCCGTGACGGCGAATAAATTTCGTAAATTTATTCGAAATATAGTTTGGCCGAACTGGACCACCTTCTGGCGTATAAAAAATTAGATTTAAATTATTCCAGCCATCGCCCCCAACATTTTTTATGTTATCAAATTCTGTCTTCGCCGCCTCTATCATCGATAACAGCTGCGGTATAATATATATGTACCGCTTACTGTTTTCTGTTTTGGTATGCGGCCATATGTAAGTGCCTTTCTCCACAGTATACTGTGCCGTTTGATGGACAAAAAATGTTTGCTGTGTCGGATCATAATCATTCCAAGATAATCCTAATATCTCTCCCTCACGACAACCAGTCGTAGCCGCCAATAAAACAATCATTTGGAAGACGCTGTCTTCACTGAATAGGACAGAAAAGATTTGATTTACAGTATCTTGATCGAAAATTTGTGGCCTCTTTGACCCACCTTTTGGTGCATCAATTTTTTCCATTGGATTGTTGGGAATCTGTCCCAATCGAAAGGCCGTGCGAAAAATTCTGCTGACCAAAAAGTAAATGCCCCTTACGGTTCTTGGACTTAAAGTTTTGTCTGCAGACCGTCTTTGTTTAACCGCTTTTCGCTGATTTGATAAATCAGTAAAAAGTTTTTCTAAAATAATAGGCGTAACATCGACCATTTTTAGACTTCCTATATTAGGTTTTATATGTGTCTCCAAAAGTCGTCGGTATGAATCTATCGTTCGTGGTGCTAATCTCTGCTTTACTGAATATTGCACTATCCATTCCTCAGAAAAGACAGATACTGTCTGCTGTGTGGCAGGTATTAACATGCGAAGTTCTTCCATCCAAGAAGTTAATTGATCTTGCGCATCAGCTTTATTAGCAGCGAATACTGTCTTTTGTCGACGTTGTTGATGACCCAGTCTATCGCGTCCCATGTCGATTGTTAAAATCCAATATTTTTCCCGGCCACCTTTCTTACGGCGAAGCGTCCCGGTCATTTATATCACCTCCTTCCTGTAATTTTTTTCCACAAGCGTAGTCTATCACAAGGCGAAGCATCACCTACTCCTAAACGCCGACAATCCACTGCAATTTTCCCCATGTTATTTATAAAAGCATTATTATACACAAATATATATTTTTACGACATAAAAAAATATCTGCTAACCATCGGTTAGCAGACATCTGCAAATTTTTATGTCAATTTTTGTTTTTTTGAGCGACGAATTGAGCAACCAAAAATCGAGTAGGAGGTCACCCATTAATTGAGTGACCGACCTCTCACAACACCGTACGTACCGTTTGGTAACGGCGTTTCAATTGTTTGAGTGGTGTTTTCGCAATCGCTCGTACTGGCTCGGGAAGTCATAATATCCGGCCGATGCGAGCTTTTCGTTTGTGATGGAACGTGTTAATATAGGGCTTCCGGCTATTCGCCAGTATCCCAATATCTTTTCATTATTTAGCCAACTCGTCAATTGCTTTAATTGCTTTAAATGAACCATCTACATAGCCTAATTGCTTGACAGATTTATCAACCTCTCCATAGATATCTATATTTTTATTATTTACAGATACTATTCCAGTATCGAATGCAGATCCATCTTTTATTGCATTTCTATAATTTTCATTAACTTTTTGTACTGCCTGCAATTGAATGGTAAACTTTTTAATTGCATAATTTAAAATATTTAAAGAATAAAACTTATAGATTTTACCTACTTCATTCGTATCAGGAACGCCATTAACCAAATCAATTAATTGATTCATTTTATCGATTTTTGTATTTAATAATTTTTCAGTTTCTTCTCCTTTTTTTATTCTATCTTTAACTGTACGTTCTTCAATAAATAGACCCATTTCTGTATTTAAACTAACGTCACCCGCCCCTGTAATATTTTTAATTTTTTCATCATACGGTTTTGATGCTTTATCAAATTCTACTGCCTGTCTTTTAACCTCATTATCATAGGAAACAAATAAATTAGTAACATTGACGGAATTAATTTTCCAATCATCTCCACTTTTCTTTATCGTCATGGGAATAACTATAGCACTATTCCCTACTGCTTTTGCAACAAGATCAAATGATTTACTATCATCAGCAATATTTTTTATATTAATAATTTTATAATCACTGATATTCAATAAAATATAAGCAACTCCTATGTTACCTTCGGTGTTCTGCTGTTCTAATTTTAATTTTCCACCAATTATATCGTTGATATATCTATTAAACGTAGGTTCACTATTTGCTGGACATGACGTAAATGCTCTATTAAAACTGTTCTTTTTATAATCATGCCAGCTAGTATTTACACTAGCTGAAACAGCATTAATATCGACATAGTTATTAAATGTATTAGTATCATGCTGTTTATATGCATCAATAGCATGGGATACTACATACTGCGGACTGGATGGTAACAGTTGGTTACCCATAACATTTTTTGCTGTATACCCGATGACTCCTAAAACTAATATTGCCAATAGAATAATCCCTGTTTTCATCATACGGCTTAATTTCCTGTTTAACATAATATGATTTCTCCTATCTTTTAAAATACCGGCTACAACATTAAATTATTTCTTCATTTTTTCTATTATTTAGCCCCTATATTCCCGCCTTCTTCCCACCATATCTGTTTTTCTTTTTCTTCGAAGGTAACCAGCAGAGAAATATCAATCCCCAAACCATTAGCAATATCAATCAGAATCGACATTGGCACATTATGGTTATATTTCCCTCGTTCAATCCGTCCGATAGAACTGACACTGACATGCGCCAGTATTGCCAATTCTTTTTGAGTTAGATGCCGGATGTTCCGGTAATAGGCAACTTTAGCTCCTATCTGTTTAAACACAGTATCCTTATCTGCATACAACACTATCACCTCTTGTTCGGATACCCACTATTTTTTCTACTTGCTACATAAAAAAAACAGAAAGTGGGGCTGGCTGCCTTCTATTTTTTATCCTAATACTGGAAAGAGCCTGATACCCGCTTTATTTCTTATTTATATTATCTCATACTTTCAGCATGTCAGGTTCGCATATACCCGCTGGATATCCGCATACATACGCTGTTTTCAGTGTCGCGTTATCTTCTTTGTACCCTAAGGTTTTCTCAATATATGCCCTTTATTTGCATCCAAAATACCGCCCACACCATCCTATCAAGTCCTGCTTGATGGGATAAAAACAGAGTTCACGGGATTTCCCATGAACTCTGCTTCTATCCAGTTTCCGTATTTTTACTTTTAGTACCCGGGTACTCTTTACTAGTTCGTCCACCATCTACACAACACTACCAGTTCATTGCCGTACAGTTTCCTCCCCGTTTTTTTGCAAGGTACATCTGTTTATCTGCCATATCTATTATTTCTTCCATGGACATATTTTTCAGCGTCTTTTTCATGTTTATTGTATACACGCCAATAGATGCTGAAATACCTGGTTCTTTATTTTTCCGTAATTGAAAAATTTTGATCCGAATTCGTTCAGCAATCTGATACGCAGACGCTTCCTTCACGTTGTTCAAGCATACTATAAATTCGTCCCCGCCAAAGCGGCACGCCCAGTCCTCTTTTATCCGAATCGTATTACAGAATATTTTTGCTACATCCGCCAGTACCTGATCCCCTTCCATATGTCCGCAGTCATCATTAATCAATTTAAATTTATCTAAATCTATAAATAAAAGTGATACGGTTTGTTGATTGGCGGCTGCTTCCCGAATATCCCGGTCCAGCCGGGAGTACAGATACTTTTTATTATACAGCCCCGTTAATTTATCCTTAACGATTGTATCATTCATTTGCATAAAAAACTGTTGAAATAAAACCGTTTCCCTATATTCGTCATCCTCAATTGTTAAAGCACTTGTCACATCTTTTACCAGTTCCAGTACACTTGGTTTTGCTTTATATAACAGCGGGATTACGGCAACCAGCCACAATTTATGGTGATATCGGACTAATTTATGTAATCCTTTCTCTTCCATATATGCTTTTTCCGCCATACAGCCATCTTGGTTACAAGGATAAGCCTGTTTTTTGGAACAGATACAGCATCCATTAAAAAACTGTGACTCCTTCCTGCTATAATCTACAATTACTTCTTTAGAAAAAGGATGTACGATTCTAACCACAGTATATAATGAACTTAAAAAAGACACAGCTACAACGTCCTGTGTATCTTCAACTCTTTGATTATTCATCATAAAAATGATGTCATCTCCTATATCATTTTTTCTCAATCTATAATAATACATTATATAATAAGGTAATTAATACATCATTTGCTACGTCACTCCTTTAGTATAAATTACAGCAATCACTACTTTTGCAGTCTGGAATTTATTATACCACGATATATCCCGCTGTACAGTACCTCTTCTTTTTATTTATTCCCCCTACATAAATGCAATAAATAATATAGAATCTTCTCTTAAAAATAAAAAGGAGCAAAAGGCAGGACTGGCTGCTTTCTGCTCCTTTTTCACATGCGAGAAGGGTCGGATACCTGTGGTGATTCTCTCATATTATCTCATAATTTTAATACCTCAGGTTCGCCTGTATCTGCTGAATGTTCACATACATACGCTGTCTCCGATGTCACGCTATCCCTTTTGCACTTCGCTGACAGTCCATACACAAGGCTCTGCCATATTTATCCTTGGAAAACTGGAGTACCTTTTCCGTGATTACCGTACCGCAGACACTGCAAACAGGCTGCCGGGTAGGTTGCCGGGTTCGGTTCAGTACCGACTGCATCTGATGACGGTGCCCTGTTTTTTCTTCCAGAGCAGCGGTTATTTCATCCGTATGGCAGTCGGCTTCCGGATCATCGCCGGTACTAATAGCAAAGCTCAGGAGATAGGCATACTTAATCGCTGCTGTCTGGGCTTTCATGACTGCCTTATCTCCGGCATCCTGCCCGCTGCCCAGTCCTGTGATCTGGATCGTTTCCCCTGATTCTATATCTGTTAACTGGATATCCATCCGCACCGTTGCCAGTTTCTCTATATTTCCCTTTGCCGTGGTAATATCATCCAATCGGAGTAATTCCGGTACCGCCGCAGATGCAATTCTATATTGGACAAACGCCGCATTCACTTTCTCCAGTACGTCGGCACTGGTAGCATACGTATACCCATGGTACTTGTTTTCCCCTTTTTTCATCACATATCCGCAGTCTTTCATGACAGCAATTAGTTTTTTTGCTAAAGCTTTCATACTCATTCACTCTCCTTGTTTTACTACATAATGGTTGTCCACATAGTCCATATTGTCCTATCTTTTCAGATATTATCTATACATAAACTTACCTATATAAAATTTGCGGACACCCCGGACAATACGGACACGACCTAATTTTTCGTCTTACACGGCAGCATCACAATTATGGCAGTCTTCGCAGCCGTGATACTGTTTGTGCCCTTCATCATCCGTATAGAGGCAGGGGGATGGTCCCCAGCATGTTTCATAAATCTCGTACGCTGTACTGAAATGATTGGGTGCGGCATATGCTTCCTGCAATTTCCCGTCTTCATATCGCATCCATCCACAATTCGTGCCGATATCTTCATCAGCCCACACATGTGTGATCGTACTATCCGGAAACATCGCTGCTAACTTTTGGATGACTGGTATCGGTGCAGCCCATGCTGTCTGGAAGGAAAGGGTATGATCCGGATCCGTTATCACTGCATCCATAGCATTCCATTTGGTGCCCCAGTGTGCGATAGACCAGCCATACCAATCCGTATATCCATATTGCTGTTGATTCTGATAGGCTTTTCTTCCCAAGTCCCGGTTGATCTGCCGTTGTTTTTCCAATCGGCGAAGATACGCTTTGATCGTCTCATGCGTATGCCGTTCTTTTTCATAGCGGCTGCGAAGACCGTCCGGAATGATGCCTTCCTGCAGATATATCTCTGCATAAAAAGACAGCTCCATCACACTGCTGGATTCGATCTGTAGAGACGGTGGCATGGGAATTATTTGGTTAAAATCCAGCAGACTGTCTTTGCCTTTTATGGTCTCCCATAGTTGTCCGATATGGGGACTGGTGATCGTCATCTTGTTTTGCACGTAATTCGGCATGATTCTATTCTCCCTTTCGTTTTTGTTTTATATAACATTTCAGCGATGATATGCAGACTGTCCCACCTGTCCACGTTGTCCGCCATTTAAAAGACACGGATATACTTTCTATATAGGCTCTTTGCTTCTTAGGACAGTGTGGACAAGACGGACAGATGCTGTTTTGATAGGTCGTCGTTACCCGGCTTTTCTAAACTGCTGGAGCTTTCTGCCATAGGAGCAGAACTCCCTGCCATCACAGTAATCCAGACATTTCTGATTCTGCCACCGTTCCCGGGAGGAACAGACGGGCGGCAGAATATTGGCATCTTTTGCCTGTTGCAGCAGTGCTGCTTTTCGACTGAAATAGCGGTTGATCCATCGGTTGCTTATTTTATAAATGGGAATGATATACAACGGTTGGTCAATTCCCCGTTCCGCAGCAATACGCAGCCCGCTGTCCCGGCATAGTGCCTGAATATACATCCGGTGTACTGGAAATCCCGCCTGTTCCAAGAGCATCCGGTAGTAGTTAAGCTGTACAGCCCAATCCCATACGTGCCGTACGCCGTCATGACAAAGAATCGTCTTGTATTTTAGTTGTCCTTTTCTGGATCCAGTTTTGTAGATTTCTCCGGTAGGAATCTTCTGTTTATATATTCCCAACGCTTTCATCAGCTTATAAGAGCTCGTAACTTTTAAATCCCCCAGTACACATTCTTCCGTATCAAGGATCTTCCCGTACAAATCAAACTGACCGCTGGTAATTTGGTCTTTTAATCGGATCTCACTTAAAATCTCGCCCTGCGTACAGCGTTCATGCATGGTATGGACGGCTTGTCCTTGCAGTGCATAGAGAATACGCTGCGGGGATACGGCATAGGGCATCGTTTTCTTCAAATACGTTTCCCGTACTCCGGCAATGAGTTCCGTCACCGTTGGTTCTGTGATCGGCCGGTTTACCGATTTAGCAATGGCACGGAGTGTTGGCAGAAACATGCAGCGTGTTTGTTTCGGACACGCTGTCAGGCATTGCAGAATCGGAATATGTTGTCCGTCTGGGCAGATAAATTGTGTGGCTGACATCTTATTCGCTTCCTTCTACTGTAGTTTTGAGTCCATTGCAAGGGATGGATTGTTCTGTATTACGTGTAGGTTCTATTTTGGGAAGCGTTACCTCCCTTACGTCATGGTCTTCATCCTGCACGGCAATATATACCTGCCGTGTTGTTTTTGTCTGGATCAGACCGAGGGATATGCGTCCAACCTGCAGCGCCATCCGTCCCGGCAGATTGGCTTCTATGATCAATTGCAGCTGGTTCATCTTACTCATCATCTTCTTTCCATAGCTCGCTCATGGCTTTTCGAAAACTGTAGCAATCATACTTTCCGATGATGATATGATCCAGCAGTGGGATATTCATCAGGATTCCCGCTTCCAATAATCGTTTCGTCATCGCCGTATCCTGTGTACTCGGGGAAGAATCACCGGAGGGATGGTTATGGATCACAATCACGGCTGCTGCC
Source organism: Megasphaera paucivorans (assembly GCF_900103535.1). Classification (GTDB taxonomy): domain Bacteria; phylum Bacillota; class Negativicutes; order Veillonellales; family Megasphaeraceae; genus Megasphaera_A; species Megasphaera_A paucivorans. The sequence continues at coordinate 23,317 of NZ_FNHQ01000016.1, forward strand.
ATCTGCTGTACGGCCGCATGGAATACCTCTCGAGGCGTTGCCAGAGATGAATCAACTGTACCAATGGTGATCTGTTTCTTTTGTAAAATATGGTTTTTGGCATCTAACAATAAGGCCCAGAGTTCTTCCTGCTGCCGGTCCGCTAAAAACTGGAAACATTGGATTGCCTCAGACAAACAGGTGATGCTGGCGATCGGTTTCGTCCGTTCTTCCTCTACTTTCGTGATGACTTCTTGAAGGCAGCGGATCCGTTTTGCGTTTCTCCGTCCGACACCGGGAACGGCTTGTAATTGTGCTTCTGACGTATGCAATAAAATGTGATATAAGCTTGGATATTCCCGCAGAAGCTGATTGACACAGCTCTTCGGTAAAAACGTGGCCAATAATTCTTTTTCTGTCAACGGGTGCCGTGTTGTATTGGTATGACGCATGTTATTTCCTCCTAATCAAAAAAACTCCGGATACCCATAGTATCCAGAGATAGATGTAATGAAATGATAGAAATATATGTTGTTATCATATAGCTGTCCATAACCCTGTTTATTTGACGACTGTCAGCCGTGGTAAATCGGGTGTCACATTCCGCATGGGTTTCGTTGACTGCTGCCCGGATAGTAATGTCTTTGGAACCGGGTAGGCTAATAATTCTCCACCGATCCGTTCTAATTCCGTGGCCCGTTCATAGGATTTGGATAACTGGCTGGCAGCGGTTACCGCATTGATCAATCCGTACCGGCTGCAGTCTTTGCCCAAGAACAATTGGCGCAGTACATCGCCCCGTTCATTCTGGTTGAGCTGGAAGGTATCTGCCAGTACTTCCACGGCTTCTACCGGATTATGAGTGAGTGGAATCTGTTTAGCTTCCTGCAATTTACGGACAGAAAGATGAAATTTCGTCTCATCGACGGCACTACGGACAATATCCTGTACCTTCATAAAGAAGGCTTTATCGTCCTGTGCCAGTGTTTCATCGGAATAGAGTTCATAGGCATCGTTTGGCTGTTCATTGATTTGCCGCCCTACATGATATTTCTTTTGGGCGTAGTCCTTGACGATCAACCCATTTTTGCAAACCAGACGGAATACTAACGGTTCCACCCGCAGACTACCCAGCCCGATTTCACTATTGCTGATGACAAAGCCGGCCTGTACCACATCGCCTACGGCTACTTCTTCTTTCAGCTTCCGGTTAATGACCTTCAAATACAAATGGGCATCGGTCACGTCACAGCTTGTAATCTCGGCCTTTTTCATTTCCTGAATTACCGGCAATACCGCACTGCATAACTCCAAATGATCCAATCTGCGATACCGGTCGGAGAGAAATGCTCGGACGCTGTGATCCAGCACCCGGACCATGCGCCGTTCCGGACTCTGCCGGAACCAACCGTTGACACTTTCATCCAACAGCATGGGGAATTCCTGCTGCATCTTCTGATAGTACCGGTACGGGATCTGCAGTCGGGATGCAATCTGCTGATGAGCGATGGGCCCAACGGTGTACTGTTTCTCCGTATTGCCAAGTAGTACCGCTAGTTTCGATACCCCGTCTGTCGTCTCCAATTCCAGATTCCGCGTATCAGCCAAAAAATCTTTCCGACTCTTTCGTTGCCGTGTCAGCTCCGTGCCTATTTCTTGTAACGTTCGTCCTTGTTTCATGATCAAGTTCCTCCTCATATATTATATGTAAAATATGTGTTACCTCATTCAGACAGCAAAAAGCCCGGACTGCTACGAGTCCGGGCCAGCTGTTTTCTATGTTACTATGTTCCTCTGCAGGGGGTTACGATGACATTCGTAACACTGCTAAGTCATGTATATAATATATAAGTCAAATGATGAGAAATAACAACTACAGCTTATGCTCAAGTCAATACTGTTATGGTAAACTAAAGTTGTAACAGGAGTGGATAATAAAAGATATCTCTACGAAGGGAGAAAACAAGGCCACAATATTATAACGAATCCCTTAAAAAGAACATCGTACGCTTTCGGTTACAAGAGGGCCAAACATACAAAAGTATTACCGCAGAATATGGGAGCTCTAAAGCCAGTATTTCAAAATGGTGTACCTACCTAAACCAGTCTGAAGAATTTGAAAAATCTCAAACTCCATATTCATTTTGGTTATTTAGTGGACACAATTGGTAAGTTTTTTTTAGAGTGTGTGAATAAAAATCTGTAAATACTAGTCTTCTATGATAATACTTGGGCAGAAAATTCTTACTGGTTTTTTCTGCCCTTGATTTATATATAACAGCACATACCATGCATGTCAAGTACAAGCGAAAAATACGTCGGTTGATCATCATATACAGTGGTTTATTCTGGCAGTCGTCCTTCATACATGATACTCAACTCACCATAGACTTGTCTCCAATTCCGAATAGGCATGGACCATTTTTTTTTGGCTTCAAAAGTAGATAGGTACAGTGCTTTTAAAAGGGCTGTATCACTTGGGAACACGCTTCTCTGCCGGTTTAGCTTGCGGTAGGTTGCATTCAGGCTTTCAATTGCATTGGTTGTGTAAATGACCTTCCTGACAATTGCTGAAAACTTGAAGATGGGGGAAATGGCATCCCAGTTCTGCTTCCAACTTCGCATGGAGTTCGGATATTTTTCATGCCACTTTTCTGTGACACGCTCCAGCGCATCCAATGCTTTTTCTTCCGTTGGGGCTTGGTAAATTGTTTTTAAATCTGCATAAAATGGTTTTCTATCCTTATCTGCTACATATTTCATGGTATTACGCACCTGATGTACGATACAGCGTTGGTATTCTGTCTTTGGATACGCAGCCGTGATTGCTTCTTTGATACCGGTTAACCCATCTGCACAAATAATCAGAATGTCTTTTACTCCCCGGTTTTTCAACCCATTCAAAACGGACAGCCAATACTTAGAACTTTCATTTTCACTCACCTCTATGGTAAGAACTTCTTTGAGACCATCTTGATTAATGCCTAAGATGACGTATGCTGCGAGTTTGCGAATGATGCCATTATCACGAACGGAGTAATGGATGGCATCGATATAGAGGACCGGATACACATCTGAAAGAGGACGATTTTGCCAGTCTTCAATCTGCGGCATGATTTTATCGGTAATATCCGAAATAAAGCCTTCTGAAGCTTCAAATCCATAAATGTCTTCCAGTGTATCCGAAATTTGTCTGGTGGTCATGCCCTTGGCGTACATAGAAATGATTTTTTAATCGATAGCAGAGATATCCTTTTGCCTTTTTTTGACGATCTGGGGCTCAAAGGTAGATTTACGATTCTGAGGAACCTGAATATCCATGTTTCCATAGCTACTGTTGATGCGTTTGTGTTTATACCCGTTACGATAATCATCACTAGCAGAGCGTTCTGATTTTTCATAACCCAGGTGTTAATCCATTTCATTTTCCATCATTTCTTTTATGGTGCCACCAAGCAGATTCTTAAGGGCGTCCTGAATGTCTTCTGCAGATTTGATGTCATACTCTTGCAGGAGTTGTTGGATGATGTTGCGTTTTCCTTCTGTCATTTGTACTTTGTGTACGGGTTTCTTTTCTTTTTCCATAATAAAGGCCTCCTATGATTTTATCATAGAAGACCCTGAAAAATCTTTATTTACAGAAAAACTTTCACAGGCCCTCAAACCCCATATTCTTTTTGTATATTAAGAACAATGGCATGTGTTCTTAATCGTTTCCTTAAAGGAAATTTCCGTATAACGATAAATATAATTTTACCTTGCATTATTACATTTCTCACAAATAATTTTCAAACAAACGTCAAGATTCGCGTGCACTTGCTTTTCCCAAAAATGAACGGGCAGCCAATTCAATTGTCGCAAAAGTTTATTATTTCGTTTATCTCGATTAATATTTTCTTCTATTTTTTCGTTCCAGTATTTCTGATTGGTTTTGAGCCTTAATTTTCTATTTTCCCAATCATATCCATGCCAAAACTCACCATCAACAAATATTGCGATTTTATATTTCAATATCGCGATATCTGGTGACCCTGGCAACTTCTTGTAATTCAATCGATATCGCAGACCTTTATGCCACAGAGCTTTTGCAAGCATAGTTTCTGTTTTTCCACCTTTTAAGTGGACATGAGCCATTCTCTTGGATATTTCAGGCGTTGTAATAAAGTGTGGATGTTTCATGATAGCTCCTATGCATTTGAATCTTTTCCTAAAATAGTAACTCACAACCACCACTTCAAATGGTGGTTTGTCTTAGTCCTATAAAGACAATTACTTACGCGCCTAAAAGGCGGGCATCGCAAGCACTGTTACCAACTTAGCTTCTAAAAGAAACTTTTGATTAGTTTATCTTCTTCCTTGGCATAAATTTCTTGCTCTGCAATGTATTTCCTAATTGCTTCTTCTGTAACATTACCCACGGTGCCCATGTAATAGCCTCGTGCCCAAAATGCCTTGTCCCATTTGCCAAACATATCGGGATGTAAATCATGTATCATCAAAGCGCTTTTCCCTTTCAATAATTTCAATATTTTTGTAACCACATAACTTTGGGATGACTTCCTTAATATCTAATCGTAACTTTCCATATAATACCCTTCTTCGGTATTTTGGTATAAATACTATATGATATTGGCACTTCCACTTTGCATGTGCTAAATTTAAACTATCCATTTGGATACCCCCATGTTCATGATTTGGCTTGCGACACCATAATCATGGTATCATGGGGTTTTTAAGTTCCACGAATGTAACATTACGATTCATTTCATTCTCCCCAGCATAGCTGGAGGATTAGGATTATCCTTCAAACTTTCCTAACATGATATGTTTGAGGTTCTACCAACCAATTTTCTGAAAGCATAATGATACTGGCCGGATCAGATAGAATCATTGGAACATAATCATCCTTATTGATTCTTGATAACTCAATAAGATATAAATAATAATGTGTTCCTCTTAATTTTGCAATCTCATATTCATTACTTGACCAATAAAATCCATTCCGCTCTGAAATAGCTTTTACCTCTATGAATCTATCATAATCAGAGGAATCGTTTGATTCAAAAGAAACAATGTCATAACCAGCACACACATCAACTTCTGATATTATTCGAATTTTCTTCGACAATATGGGATTCGTTATACGTTTTTTTTCATATTCTAAAACATACTTTTCAGCTTTTGCTCCTATTATCGCATTTGCTTCAAGATTATTTTTTAATTGTTCTAAAGAAACTGTCTTTGTACTTTCTTTGCACAAATTTGAAATAACATCCTCAAATTCAGGATTAACATGAATACTAGCCAGTATTTTTCGGCTTGTTGTAAAAAAATTTTGACTAATCAGAACATTCCTGATGGTAGAATATGTCAATGGTAATAATTCATTTCGAAATGTAATGTTACAATCCTTAATGTCATAGAAAAACATATCAGCTTTAAAAATATTTTGTTTAAATAAGGTGCATACTGTACATTTAATCAACGCATCATTCAAAGCTGAAGATGATTCTAAATACGGATAAATATCTTCATTAAGACGTATATATTCATCACATAAAATCCATCCGAAACTCATACAATAAGAAATCAATGAATCAACAGGTAATTGATATATTCCGGGAGCATGAGAACAGAGTACTCTAATATCGTTCACTAAGAGCACGCGTTTTCCTATAATAGTCCTCAAAAAATATATCAAATCATCTTTTTTTCCTGGAAAACTAAGATTTTTTAGTCCTTCTAACATAATCTTTGATCAACGCCTTTATATCATCATCACCAAGGTCTTCCGTAATATTATCGAATAATGGGATAGGCATGCTTTCCATGATATCATTCATTCGATGTTCTTTTTCAGTCAAACGAGTATCAATAGTCTCATCAATAGAATCTTTTGATAAAATATAATAGTAATTTGTCTCTACATCTGGTTTAAGTCCATATCTATGAATACGATCTTTGGACTGTACAAAGTGTGCAACATTGAATGATCTTTCAATATAAATTGCATTATGACAAGCTTTATGCAAAGATATCGATTCAGCTACGGCAAATGGATTCGCGATAACAACTTTATATGAACAATCAGGATCTTGAAACTCTTGCACAATTCGTTCGCGTGTTATGATTTGACTTTCACTATCGTTAGACAAACCCTCGTTTTCAACAGGTATAGCACCATATAATTCTTGTGATTCGATGCCTGTTTTTGCAAGATATTGTTTGAGACCAAGAATCGTATGAACAAATGTGGCCCAAACCACTACCTTGCCTCCACTAGCAATAATTTTTTCTATAAGTTCTTTAACTACTTTATATTTTATCGGGGTTTCTATTTTTTCATAATCTATAATAGATCTCATAATATTGGCATCATTTACAACTTGATATGCTTCTCCAGGACACTCATCATCTTCTAAAAATTCCTTAAGCGGAGCTTGTAACATTGAAGGATCTGTCGCCGTTTGCATCAAACGAATCACTCTCGCTTTAGCAAGCATAGCTTTGAAACGAGAAGATGTATCAACTGACCCATCTTCTATCATTGCATCAATATATTTTTTTTCAATAAAATCATATATGCGTTGCTGTATTAGACCCATATTAACCTTAATAGGAGGATGCACAGTCTCTTGCGGTATCTTCAAATCACTTTTTTTGATACGGATAAAATAAGGTGAAATATTGTCAATCAAACGATTTACTCGCGGATCACTTCTTCTAGCAGTCATATCTCGTAATTGATTAACTCCAAATCCAATAACATTTTTATCTGGCCAGATAAATTTAAACATATTATAGAGATCTTCATATCCGTTAGGCGCCGGCGTACCTGTTAATACAACTCTTGCTCTGCAATACCTCGCTAAGCTAAGAATAGCCTGTGCAATTATTCCTCCTGAAGAATTTTTAGCCTTGTGAGCCTCATCAAGAACGACCATGACTTTGTTATTACGTAAAAAGTAACCAATGTCGTCTTGTAAAGATACTACTGAAGCATACGAAATAAGAGTTAATTCAACTGTATGTTTTGAATACAAATAATTCTGCTTATCTTCCTTACTTATTCCACTAATAAGACGTTTGACATCTGGTTTATGACCAAAACATTCAGCATATTCCAATTCCCAAGGTCCAAAAGCGCTCAATGGTCCTACTATCAACAACTTATCGATATATTTTACATCATCAGTAAGAAGATGATGTAAATATGCATATGCTCCATAAACGATACTGGTTTTCCCTGCACCTGGAACGGAAAAATTGCAAGCATTTTGTGAAAATGCTAAATGATATGCCGAAAGTAACTGCAAAGGATACAGAGACCTGTTAGACAATTCATGTACAACAATATTAGTAAATTCCTGAAATTCAACTGTATCACACTTGTTGTTTCTGATAAGGCAAGCTTTTTTCGAAAAAGTTGTGAATTGGCGTTTTTTTTCATAAAAATCATTAAGAACTTTTTCTGAAGATTTACTCTCGACTTCATTAAATTTATACTTAGCTAACATCTTGCTGACCTTTGATAATATATCCATTATATCATTATTTCCTACAGAAATAATGATTTTTGAATCTTCTACAGTCGGATGTAGATAATCTTTCATATATCCCCATGCAAATCGGTGTTTTCGTAGAGCATCGACATCTCCAAGTAAATATATTTCTTTTTTTTGAGAATCTACATTTATAGATATCGTAGCCATTTTGCTCAACTCCGATCTAATCGCTTCTTCATCGTCCACGTAATATTATTGATTTCTCTAACCATGTCCTTGATACGTGGATCAGTAGAAAAGCTATCTTGCTCACAATCAACTGCCTGCAATGCTCCAAGTGCTCTTTCTATAAGTTCTACAGGTTTATGCGAGTCTTGTTGGTCTTCAAGTTTTCTAGAGAATCTTCGCAGATTTCCTTTAAGAATCCCTTTTGATTGTCCAATCCAATCATTATCTCTACTTCTTAACAATTTACTAAGGTCCTCATGGGGATGTTGTTTGCGTAATTCGTCAACAGATTCTTCATCCCCCGGAGTTTTTGCTTGATGTTCTTGTAAAAACGCTTCCCAGAGTTCCTTATAAAAGAAAATGCTTCCGTCTTTTCCTGTCTTTGCGATATCACGAAACTCTTTTCCTTCATATCGAGCACGTATATAATCAAAACAAACTCGTTTTAAATCCGAAATATCAGAATCAGAATATGTCCAATTCATATTTCTGATATTTGCACCTTGCTTTTTATAAGAATCTAAATATCCTTCCAAATCAACAAAAGGTCCCTCTGTTTTTTCAAGACGGGTATATATACCATCATAATCATATTCTCTTAAATATTCCTCCATGAGTTCCAAAATTGAAAGCCATGTTTTGATTTGTCCAGGTTTTTCATTCATAAAACCTGCAATATCTTCTTCTGAAAAGCCAACCTGTTTGAGTCCTTTACATTTTAAATATTTTTCTATAGGATTGTAATCTAGCTTGTCGTCTTCACCCATCTGATAAATAGTTTCAAGCTGTTGAATATCTCTTTCTTCTGCATCATCCGGAAGAATTATAGCAAGAAAGTATCTGCAATGTTCAACTTGTCCCAACTCATAACCAAGTTCTGTACGCTTATGAAACAGACGATTGAGCAACATTGCCCGTCTATTTCCATCAATAATAATACCATTGGAAGTAACTATACCATAACGCTGTTGTCCATTCTGGCATAAACTTCTCATAGTCGTTTTGTTCCTGTCTTCTTTTGATTCATAAAGAAATTTTTCTATTATCTTACAATCATCATCGTTTTCTGCTTTAAGAACACCATTTTGTTTTTCGTAAGAAAGAACATCAGAACCAATACGCCCATTATATTTATTGTAAATCAAATAATCTAGCGGGATACGGTAAACATTTTCCGTGAGAGTGGCTCCTTTGTAACGAAGGGGTATCCCTGTCATAACCGGTTTCTGGTTATTTCGCAATTCCATAAGTTTTTCTTTGCGTGTTGAAGAATCCATTATTTAAGACCTCCCATTTCTTTAATAATGTTATCAAGAAGATAGTAACCAATGATAATTGCTTGCGGCAAACACTGAGGGGAACTCCCAGTTGATATCATATCCGTCCATGCCGCCTTAGGAATAGCTTGTTTTATAAATAGTTTGATATCATCTAATAATTCATAAGGACCAAACTGATTTACATCATACCGTTGCGTAGTTGTCATACAAAAAAGTTCTTGGAATCTATTATATGATACAGCTTGCATAATTTTATTTTCCAAGTACTCATTAACACGTTCTCTATAAACATTGTCAATTAAATCGTTCGTAATAGTCGGTGTAAACATAGCGGCTTTATCTTTCCCTTGGCTATAATGTAATTCAACATCCCAACGAAATCGTTTATTTTTAAAATCTGAATGGTAATTTGTCAACTCAACTCGATAAGATGAAAGAATCAGGTACGGGATATGATATTTGAATTTTGCAACTGTTCTTTTAGGTTGTTCTGTTTTTAAAGAAAATTTCATTCCGTTCAAATTCACGAACTTAATTGCTTTGTCATGTTGAATTGGAATGTACTGATTTGGTATTTCTTCATTATCGTCAAGTGCAATTGCTTTTGCTATTGCATATGCCATTTTGGGCGGTACTGCGTTTCCAACAAGCGTATGTTTTGTTGCTTTCGTTTTTCCATAAAACCAATAGTCTATAGGAAAACTCATCATTGATGCCGCTTCTCTTACAGTAGGTAATCTATATCGCTTATTCCCATATTCAAAAATCATTGCTTCACGTGAACTCGCTGACATTGTCGCTAAAACTGTCCGAGCAGGTTTATCAAGATTTTCCGGGAATGACATTCGTCCCATATACCCCTTATCTTGTTTCAGTCGTTTAGCAACTTTCCATTCAAACGGTGCTAGTTCATATATGTATCTATGATCAGTCATTTCCTTTCTAGTAAGTGTTAGATTAGGGTAATTTATATCAGTAATTGAAGTATTGAAATTTGCTAAAGGTTTACCTAAGGATGCAAGCACAGAACGCAACTTTACTACATCATCATCTGTATGCGTTGACTGAGGTTTCGGAAATTCGCCGCACAGATAACGTTTGCGATTTGTAGGCGCGCCAAAATATTTAGCATTGTAAATCCCAGACTCTCCTCTATTGGGATGTAAAGTGAAATCACCAAGTAGTCCTAAATCCGCCGCAGTATAGTCATCATAAATATACTTTTTTACATTTGGCACATTTTCCAATACCCAATACTTAAGAATTGAATTCGGTTTGTATTTTTTCCTCGCAACAATTCGTAAATATGCTTTTATAAGTTTGATGCCCAAGGTTTTATCCGCATTCCCAGATTTATTAGACTGCGAAAAAGCTTGACATGGAGGGGAACCTATGATTACTTCTGAATCTGGGACTAATTGTTCAAATGCTTCATCATCAAGCTCAGAAATTCTAATAACATCATCTTGAATAACATTTACACCAGGTTTATTTCCTTTATATGTTGTAACTGCAGGCATCCACTTGTCTACAGCAAATACTATTTGAAATCCTGCTTGGCGAAATCCCTCAGAGAAACCACCTCCTCCACAAAAAAAATCTGCAACTCTCATTCATTTCCCCCTCTATTTTGATTATGCAACTCATCTTTCTGTCCACGATTTTAAAAATATTTTGTGAATGATTGATTTTAATTATTAATTTATGTCTAAAAATACGTTTGATTTTTTCTCAGTTCTTTTATCTATATTGATTGCGGCCACTGTAACACATTTCAAACAATCAATTTAATAGTCAATTAGTATTTATCCTTTAGTCTTTTTTTGTCTTTTAACAAGTTTAATATATGCATTTTTATGACGATTAGGGCATAACGCAACAGTATTTTCCAATAAATCATTTTCCCCTTTTGACAGCCATTCAATATGATGAACTTCAAGATAATGGGTTCCGTTTTTCCGTTTAAATGGAGCTTTTACTCCACAAATATCACAAGATTCCATGTGCCCTACGTAATGCAAATGCTATTATACATGGATTCCTTTGATATTCATTATAGTAACTTTTGCATGTTATTTCAACTTATATTAATATATATTTTTTGAGCAATTTTTTTGAAAGAGTATACGCTTCTTTTTGTGTAATCCACTCAGACTCTAAAATTACTATATTATCAAAGTTATTCTTTGAATAAAAGCTTTCAAATCGCTTAGGCTGTATTTTTTATCTTGCCATTTTTATTGCAAGGCGACTGTACTCTAAATATGGTTTGTAAATAATTGGTCGCGGATGCAGAAAATAAACCTGCAAGAATAAATACTGCAGTCCATTCTTTAGCATAATCAACCCGTAATCGAACACGACTGCCGTTTGAGAGCCATAATTTGCGTTTCTTATGCTAGCGCTGTAGTAATTTCAGTTCTTCTTACCACCAGATTTATCCTACTCGTTTGTGACTGATGTATATTCCTTTATTGCGAAGCATATGTGTTACCATCCAATATTCTACACGGCCATACGTAGTAATATAAGTCCCGCCGTCTTTTTTATCATCCGGTTTAAAGTATGTAATAGCAACCTGCAGTTTATGTTCTATCTGTGCCTGTATCAGCATCAGCATTTCATTGATAGCTGCCTTCCTGTCTTCCTCTAACTCCAGTTTTTGATTGGTCAATCGTGCCGTTTCTTTTACTGCATTGCCATAACCTGTCAGCGTTGCATATTGGGAAAATTGTGTTGTCCGGGCTGAAACAGACATACGGGGATGTGTAGGAGAGGCAGGGTGCGGAAGATGTATGATATCATCGTATGTATCAGTCATGCTTTATGTCCCCCTATCTGCGTATCTTGTTCTATCGTAGTTGCGCCGTCCTGAAGGTCGATACCCTTTAAAATAGCGTTTTTCTCATTTAAATCCTATATTTCAAATATTCTGCTAGATCAAAATTGTTGTTCATAACATCTCTCCAAATTGCCTATTTCTTTTGCTGAGTAATAACTTCAGTAATTGGGGCCTTCGTAACATGGTGTGGAATGAATGGATCATCATCAGGAGTAATCGCAGCTGACAGCCAACTCTCGGGGCCAATTTCCCATGCGTTTTTTATTTCAATATCATTTTTTAATATTGCATAATCAACGGCTAACTCTGGACGATTATCTTTTGGATTCATATAAGACGGCATAAGATAATACTGTTTCCCTCGTTTTAGAATTATATCCTCAAAATTTTTAAAATTATCATCATTATTAGGGGTCATTCTTTGAAATCTATTAGCAGTAGTTATATATTTATTATTCCCAGACATCAGAACATCAAGGTTCGCCCCAAAAATCATTTTGTAATGAGAAAGATTATTTTTATTTATACCTTTTATTAACCCAACCGTTATAATATTTTTTTCATCAACTTTACCAAACATAGAAATCCATTCTTTAAAAATTGAAATTCCTGCATCTTTATTTGTAAAAAATGGTGATAAAATAGGTATCCCTTCATAACGTTCCCGACTTCTGACAAAAATAACACCCTGCCATCTTGCTTTATTCCACAATGAAAGATTAATCATTGAAACTACTTCCATGTTTTTGTGTCTAATATTTTCTGGATCAAAAGTACCTGGTGGAAACGCATGCCAAGTTAATTTATTAAACTTCACTGCATCAGCGTCGTTTGAATGCAGATTATCCTGAAATTGTACTGGAATATTCCTTTTAAGTGTATAATCTGTATCATCCATAGATATAAAATTCATTAGAATCATGGAATTTTTACCAAATAAATCTTCAGTCAAGAAAATACTACCCGTAAAATCTAATGACCTATCAAATACATTATCTTCTTCGATCATTTTTTTTATCTGTGTTTTAGAATCCTTAAATATTAAGATGTGTGCCATCAATTTCGCGATGAAATCTAAGATAACCCTCTTAGTAAGGTGTTGCGCATGACAAAATTCTTCCTTATGAAAATCAGAACAAATTATGTTATATTTTTGACTACCCACTTTATTATAAGATATTTTAAATTTTTCAGAAGCAACATATTTTACAAATATATGCACTTTGGGAGTAACACTAATAATCTGATCAATAGGTGCTGTTGCAAGAAAACTCTCAAGTGCAGCCAAAATACTTTCTGATAATTCGATACATGGGAATTTTTGATCAGCTTCAATAATAATATTGCATCCTAAAATTTTTGACTGTAATAATTCAATATTATGCAATCCAAGTGTTGACACGTTGGTTATTTGGTCTTTTGCAGGTTGATTATACCAATCTTTCATAAACTGATGAATTTCATTGGAATTTCGCCCTACAAAAAAAGATTTATCAATATAACCTAATGTATATTTCAAAGCAATAGATGCCATATATAATTGATATTTATCCAGTAAATCAGGAAGTAATGATAATTTCGGCAATTGCTCAAATGGTACTCGCAAAAATAACATTCCTAAAATTGTATCAAATAAATCCATATTATTTTCAGTTTTATTTATTTTGCTTGTATCGTAACCAACTGAAGAAAGTAAGCAACAAGAAATATTATCCATCTTATGCCACGCAAGCAATTGAGGAATCCGTCCAAGCCTTAATTCTACCATTTTCATACTAGTAGAGGAGGCAACTAATACCGGACTTAAGCGGTCATATTTCATATAATCTATAAAGCCAATATAAAATGCATTAAAGTAAAATCCTCTAGAGGCCCATAATAGATCCAAATTTTCACAAGCATGACCTATTAAGAAAAGAGCTAGCAAAAAATCTTCTTTACTTTCTTCTTTATACAAACTAAACACGGCTCTACCAATATAACGAACTGCCTTAAATGGTTTTTGATTAACTAATTGCTGCCCACGCGTTAATAAAAGTTTAGCAGATATAATTTCTTGTTTTCTATTATTTGTCATCGCTACGATAGTTTCGAACAACTTATCAAAACTATTTGATTCTTCCACCTGTGGGGCTAGTTCCATAATGATTTTTGAGATTGTATCAAGGCTAAAATCAAGAACACCCTGACTTTCGGTGATAATAGAAGAAAGTTCCTCAAATAGTACATTAGCATCTTGACCAAGTAATAACTTTACAAAAACATAATTTGCCTTAGCTTCCAAAGCTGAATTGGGACGATTTTTATCATTAATTAGTCTTTCATATTCGGATATTAGTTTCTCTGTATGCATTCTTATTCTTTTTTCACTGGAATTTTTTTTTGAAATTATAAATAAATTGATCCAAAGCTTCGTCAAACATTCTATATCATACACATTGCTTCCACCAACAACAAGCTTTTCATAGTCACAATATTTATTATAGAATTCGTCAAATTCTTCATACCAATAATAAAGAGTCTGTGCTGATTCATAAACACATTCTTTTCGTTGAACAACTGTACCATATTTATCCGCTAGAATTATAGCTCTATTAAATTTTCCCATGGTTTCCGCAAGTGACCGCTCTAATTCTCTACTTAGTATTGCGGCATTAATGGCCATTTGGACTATAGATCCATTTTGAACCCCATCGGCAATTAAATTTTTTATCTCATTTTCTAAAGTATCTAATTCTTTTCTGCGTTTGTAATCTAAAGGTCCAACGTTTATTATTTCCTTAAAAGATTCAGACAATCCAAAAATTTCTGCAGCAACTTGTTCATTATGATTATTAAACACTTTATCCAATAGCCATAGTCTGTCCAATATTTTAACTTGTACACTATATTTTTTTGTTAACTCATCTTCCGTAATAGCTCTTTTCTTATCGGGAACGTATTGATTGCTCATAAAAAAAATTGTTGTGTAATTTCTGTCAGTAGATAAAATATTTTTGACATCAGCTACAATTTTTGATTTCCAATCTTTCTTAGCACTAAATGCAAATGCCCATCTTTCAGATGCAGCTTGTCTCCCAATTCCAACATACCAAGTTAATGCCGTGTTATCTGACACAGGATAAGTCTCAGAATCAACTTTGCTATCACCACCACCAGTTGGGCCTGTCTGAGAGATTAAATTAGGACATATTTCTAGTTCAGCTAAACGTTTACAAAACAATTCAAATGTTTTCTCTTCGTTTCGATTTGTTAAACTTTCAAGGTAATAGTCAAAAAAATTCCTATCTAATTGTGCTTTTTGTAATTCAACAGAATCCGAAAATTGATTTGGTCTTCTTGATTTTAAAAAGTCATATGGAGATACTGACTTATCCATTTTTCATAACCTCCTTGCTAAGCACGACATCCCTTCTGAAAAATCATACCACAAATTAAGAACGCTACAGACAAATGCTCTCATAATAAGGCGTTTTTTAACTAAAAATTGTCTTATAGCGTCTTGGCACAATACAAAAAGTGAATAAAGACAAAGTTCGCTTTTTCTACAAAGATATTTCATTGTTTCTTTTGGCACAAAACATCCAATAAAGATACTTCGTTGACAAGTTAAAGCAAGGATACATTTCCCATTTTATTTTGTACTAAATCTTGACATAGGATCATTCCTGCAGTCGCAGTAATACCTGTCGTATGAAACACATCCAGAATCATTTTCATTGCAAGTTCCCGCGGCGAAAGCTCATATGTTTTGAGGTATTGTGTCACATCCATAAATACTTCATCAATCGAATAGACGTGTATATCCTCGGGTGCAATGTACTTCAAGTAAATCTGATATATCTTCGTGATGTATTTGACATACAGTCCTATCCGCGGCGGTGCCGTAATGTAATCCAATGATAATGCTGGCGAGACTTTCAACTTAGTATCATCAAAAGATGAATCTGTAAACGTATGTCCGGGAGCCATGAATTGCCGTTTTGCATTTGCTTCCTTGACCTTCCGCACAACTTCAAACAATCTTGCCCGTCCGGGAATACCGTATGCTTTTAGCGACGGAGAAACAGCAAGGCATATCGCCTTTTCCGTCCGGCTTTTATCGGCCACTACAAGGTGAGAGTCGTCAGGGGATCCAGCTTACGTTCCACACGTTCAACGGAAGCGTAGAACGATTTCAAGTCAATAGCAATATAAATATGATTGTCCATAGTCACGGTCTCCTTGACGAGTGTTTTCACTTCTTATATTCTATCACAATTAACGCCTGTTGCTCTACTTCAAATGCCTAAGCACTTATATAGTTGAAAATCGCGCTTCTACGTGCAGAATCAATCTTCTTTGTGTTGAGAAATACTAACATACCTGTAATAACAAAGAGAAGGGAGGTCCAACGACCATGAAAGCAGTAGCAATCACTAAAACCGTACTTCATGTTTCTGATGCAGCATGCCTTATGAATTGCAGTGCCGGCAAAGTATACAATTTAATCAGATCAGGAAACCTTGATGCCTACAAGGTTGGAAAAGCATGGTTGATCACCGTAGACGCCTTGGATAATTATCTGCACGTTAAAAGCCACCAGTAAGCCATCACACTGATTTTTCCGGCATATGTACCATTTTCAAAACATTCATATATGATCTATAACTCTTAAAAATTTATTAACATCATAATGATGAAAAATCAAAAAAAGAGGTGCATCATCATGTTTGAAATGTACGAGGATCTCGTAACCGTCGAAGAGTTTGCTGATATGCTATCCATCGGAAAAAACGCTGCCTACAAGTTATTAGCATCCGGTAAAGTAAAGTGTTTTCGACAGAACCGCATTTGGAAAATTCCAAAAGAAGGAGTGATACAATATATCCGTGAACAAAGCCATTTGTCATAAAGTAATAAACTAAATGTCGCAGCATCACAAAAAAGAGGAATTGGGTAATATATATAAAGGACTTGGGCATTTCCAAGTCCTTATTTTACGCTGTCCACATCGTCCTAATTGTCCTCGAGTTATAAAACCATCTAATATCCATTACTATGCCCTACCAAATTTAGGTGGACAATACGGACACATAGGACAAACACACTCGCTACAGCAATCATTTTTATTTACCAAACAAATAAAGACATATCATTCTAAAATAAGGATCTTCGACATGCTTATTACATGCGGTATATAAAGGTGTTCTTACTTGCTCATTTATGAGTGTATCAATATCATTTATCTTTGATAATAAATTATCCATATCTTGTAATTCTCTAATTTTTTTTACTAATATATCCCCCATGAATTCCATACAATGCCCCCATTCCGGATAGCTCTGAGCCCACCCTAAATCATACATTATCTGGGCATACACGAGTCCCCGTAAAAAATTGTATTCATGTGAGTCAGCATTTAAAAATTTAACCAATATTGTATGCAATGATCTTCCTTCTCTTCCTCTCTTTTTTCCATAATAATCCTGTACTGTTCCTACATCCCCCATTAAATTATCCATTGCTCTATCTTCCAATTGCATAATAGCTATCAAGATCTTTAAATCACATTGAATTATTTTTTCCTTTTCTGGTAATCCGCTGTGATATTGGTCCATATATCGATAGTGTTTAACGGCCTTATTCAATATTTTCTTGAAATCATTATGAATAAATTGCGAAGCTTCTTTTTGATGACATATTAAAAAACGATGCGCTTCTTTCATATTCCCCTTACCAAACGAAGCACACAGAGACACAAATATAGTTCGCTGATTAGCATTAATAGGTTGTACAACAGGTTGTGTCTGTCTATGATGTAATTTAGTTTCCGTAATCACAGAAATAGCTTTTTCTTTCACAAGTTCAATAGCAAAAACTTGGAATAAGTATTCATCCGCAACTTTCACCAGTTGCACTGTATCATTTGTTTGACTTAATAAATCCTGCAAACATTGCGCAATATAATGATAATATTGTCTACCCTGATCGTCTATATTACTTTTATATACATATTGCCCTACGTCATGGTTAGAAATTCCATGCATAAAATTCAAGCAATAATTTCTATCTGTCTTCTGCATTATAAGCAGCTTCAAAATCAGCGCATAATACTGGTAGTATTGTATAACCTCATGCAAACATTGCCGTTTCACTTCTGTTAATAAAAATATCATAATTTCATTCTGCTGACGTTGTTCTTCAGTAAAGGGTTCTTCAGTAAAGGGTTCTTCAACATAATTTACCGGATTGCTAAATAAAGTTACATGGGGATTACTTAAAAGTTTGTTCAAATTAAATGTGCATCGACTTTTATCATTATTGGAATGGTCGTTTTTCCTATCATCTATACCACTCTCCCCCCATTCATACTGAATATATTCCAGCAAATTGCATAATTTCCAACACTGTGAGTTCTGATCACCTTTTAACTTTTGAAATTCCTGTAAAGATATATGGAATTGTTCGAATAAATTACAAATAGGAGAATCTTTATCTCTGCGATCCTGTATTCTTTTTTTTAATTTCTGGTAAGGACGGTATTCTTCTGGTTCTATTAAAGGATCGTTGAAATCATCTCCTGACGGTTCTTGCCATTTATCTTTATCAGATATTTCTTCAGGCGTATGTATATACTTATATACGTCTTGGCAGCAATAATCAAAAATTGATTTACCATATTTTAAATGTACATGCTCCAAATAAAACTCAAGCAAAAATGCACCATGTACATCCCCAATCGCAGGTAACCAAAAGGGTATTTTAATGAGCTCTTTAAACTGTTTTTGATAAATAATTAGACATACATCTTCATTTTGATTGCTTTCTATTTCTTGAAGTATTTCCCTTGAAATTTTTACAATTTTTCTTAATCTTTTTGTAAGCTGTTTTTGAAACTGCTTTTTCTTATTGTGTACCCATTCGATTTTTCCAAACTTATCCAGTATAATGGATGAATTCAAGATCCAATAAATAAAGTTGTTGATTGCTTGATTTTCACTTTCCATCGTACTCCTAAATATATCATCAGTTAAATTCTCCATTGACTTATACCATTCCTTCTCTGAATAAAAAGAAAAGGGTAACACTACTCCATAAAGATGCACTGAAAAATTATTATAAAATTGCCTGGCATTGTAAAGAAAATCCTCGTATTTCTTATTAGCATCATCATTAGTGCAATAATCATTCATAAAAAACGCTCCTCATATTTAGCTGGCTCAACCCTATAATACTTATCCATCATCTTACCCACATTCAAACACATGTAAATGGTACAAATGAGAATAATCCTATTAATCTTCTTTATTATAACTGATATAACAAAAAAGAAAACACGTGTTACACATAATAAGTCCCAACTTTTTCTAAGATTAAATTTAATAAAATCAAGCAAAGACCTACTTCACATCAATAAATAGATAGTCCTTTAAAACCTTTTTAGAGTTATGATGTTACTGTTTCCGTTACATGCCGTCCATATTGTCCTAACTGTCCGCAGGTTATAAAACCTATAATAACTACAATTATATGCCACTAAATTTTTACGGACATTGCGGACAAATAGGACAAATACATTAAACTTTCCAATCTAAATAATACGACTCTTTTCTGAATGTATCTCCAGCTTACATTCCTGCATGCGTTCTTTTAGCGTTGACATGACTTTTTTGGCTTCTATTTGCGTTCGATAGTGTACAAGCTTATCATCAGCGGACCCATTTCAAATTTGGGTGTTTCCGCTCCATCCATCGATCAAACGCATAATGCATACCATCAATTTGAAGGGAAACAACAAGGGAAAAAGACTGTCATTCAAAAAGGACGGCGATATATTTAAGCCCATTGGAACAGTATACAGCGGACGTTGCATGATACAAAAATATCGAACAGTACCGAATGACATGTTAATCATTTCTTGTCCGAACGATTGAGTTCACGGGGCATGGAATTGAGTAAGAAGGGCTCAGAACAGATCGCAAGGTTACGACGATGCGGTACAATGGCGGCATATGTCGAAGAAAGATTGATAGGGCGTACCTACCAAGAAACACCAACAGTATGGGAATCCGCATTGAAAAACCAGATTGCCAAACACAGGTATTCATATTGCAATCAAACAGTTAATCAATACAGCATCGGATTGCTTGTTGCGCACTCCAGTTCGGATGATATCCATAGTTACCATCCACAAATAGCGGCTCGTATATCGATCGCAGTACTTGGACGATTACTTGTTATATTACCCGATCTATGACCGTGGAAATACTCAGTTGCCGCGCTGGACTTTCGCTCGTTACGACTTCGTCCATGCCGGTCGCACAAAAAAAAGGTTGCCGCATAAAGTGGATTTTCACTTCAGCAGCAGCCCCAGTGTAACAACATTGACTTGCATGCTGCTAGACCATGTGCGGCCTAGCTGGATATTTTTTTTATATTATCGAAGGTAGTCGTTATCGATTGATTGATGACTTCCTTATTTTCTTCTATTGCATGCCCGTAATAGTCCAAAAGCGTAGACGCTTTGCTATGTCCGGTACGTTTGATAATGTCCGGCAAGGAATGCCCGTTAATCATCAGTTGAGTAGCAAAATACCCGCGCAGATCGTGAAAACGCATCGCTTCAATGTGGTGCCTGCGAATAAAGTTAGTAAACCAGTTCGAAATGGTATTTGGCCGCATTGGAGTACCATCAGAAAGATAAAAGATTAGATCATACGGGTTCCACTGCTTACCTGCATGTTCTTTAATATGTTCAAATTCGCTTCTAGCTTCCTTGAGCATCGATCTGAGCTGCGGTATGACATAAATATCGCGTTGACTATTTTCGGTTTTCGTATGAGGATATAGGTAAGTTCCTTTTCCCGGCGTATATTGCACGGTTTGATGAACGTGTATTGTATGGGCTTCTTCGTCATAATCATTCCACGAAAGACCCAACACCTCCCCCTCCCGACAACCAGTGGTAAGATCCAAGAGAATCAGCAGCTGATAAGTATGATTCTCTTCCGTAAGCGCGATAAAAAGCTGTCGGATTGTCTCTGCCTTGAAGATTTTTGGTGCTTTAGGCTTCCCCTTGGGTGGATCGACCTTTTCCATGGGATTCGACGGAATCTGATCCAAACGATATGCGGTACGCATGATATGACCAAACAAATAATATACGGATTTTACGGTCAATGGACTAAGGCGTTTATCATTAGACCGACGTTGTTTTTCATTCCGTTTTTCCGTCAATAGCTTTGCTAAAAAATCGGTGATCATAGCAGGTGTAATATCTTTAAGCGCCACATTTCCTAAATTCGGCTGTATGTATCTATCAATTAAGCGCCGATACGAATCGACCGTACGAGGTGCTAATTTTTCCATTGCAGCATACTTTGTTAGCCAGTCTTTTGAAAAGGCTGTGAGAGTCGCGCTTTCGGTGTTAACGTCATATTTTTCAAGTTCAGATAGCCAGAGGCCCAGCTGATGCTGGGCCTCTGATTTATTCCGTGCTTTAACTGTCTTGTCGCGGCGTATTTCCTTCCCTTTGGGATCATATCCAAAGCGAGCAGTTAAAACCCACTTATCGGATGTCCCTTTCTTACGTCGAAACGTACCCGTCATGATGCATCCTTCTTCCCCTGTGTATCCAGCCATTCCTGCAATTCTTTCGGCCAAATCAAATATTTGCCACGGATACAATGAAAAGGCATTTCTCCCGATTTTGCCATCGACAAGACCGAATAGTATGATAACTTCCCGTAAAAAAATTCTTTTGCCACTTGCTTTGGATTGAGCGGTGCATCAAAAGTAATCATGTCCATCTCGGACCTCCTTCCTACCGGGGATTTACACCCCGGTAATACTAAATTGGCTATAAACTGACTCCCGGCAACAACAGCGTATCTCGTTGACCTTCATTATCAAAATCAGGATTAAAATACAATTGGTTTAATGTTAACCGTTCCGGTAAACATGGAATCTGCTGTGTTGGCCGATACAGCATCATATAGCGAGTAATATAGGCTGATACGGCATATTGATTAGCCTGCGTCAAATCGTCAAATTCCCAGATTGTAATTTTGAATAATTTTCGAACTGCCTGCAAAAGCATATATTCATTATCGACTATGCATAGACCATTATTACCGATTACGGCGTAATACTTCATTTCTTCCTGTTGATATTCACTTTCATTAAAATTAATCATATTATATTGCCTCCCTATTCTTTTCAATCGTTTGACGACAAAGTTCATCCTTCAAACACAACATTCTAGGCCGGCCAGGAATCAGGCTGCTAGCCTTTTTTAAGCAACCGGTAGTATCATGTTCAATTAAGTTTTTTGCCTTGAGGATTTTACACAACTCACGTTCACTGATTCCCAAATGATCATCTTTTTGCCTATAGTAATCGGATGCTAAAACATATGAATTGCTTGCCTGCAACATAATGGTCTCTTTATCCCAATATCCGCGATACTGAGATAAATTCGCAATATAGTGGGATAAGTCCGAAGCAATTTGTAATTGTCCGCTACCCATGCAATCATATAATGCAACAAGAAATTTGACCTCAGGTCGTAAAGGATTTGTCTGTTGGTCCTGACGAGAAACAAGGTCAAAAATAGTCTGATGAACATCCTGAACCCACTGGCTAGCTTCTTCATTCGTACTAAGACCTGCTTCTTTAAGAAATTGAGCCATGACATAAGCTGTAATAGTCATGGCAATACCGGTGTCTTTTAAGCGGTCAAACTTAAATTTTTTCTCCGTCTGACGCATACAATTAAACGTTGATTTGATATATCCTACTATGTTGGCATAATTAGCTTCAACATAATAGATAAAAGCAGACCAAAACTGTTGTAATAGTTGCGGATTATCCTGAAATAAAGTTAGTATATTTTCATTTGGCAATGTATCAAAGTACACTTTCAAATACCGCACAGATGCCGATAAAATTTCCCCCGCAATTTCTTCTTCGGCTGTAAAGACACAACCACCACGTATGCAGTATTTTCTAATACGATTTGGGCCTGCATACATCGCCTGCGGCGTCTTATCGCTATACGCCCTGACAAGATGATGAATTTTGTTGATGACAGCTTGAATTTGAATTTTAGTACCTTCTTCATTAAAATCGTCAACCACAAAAACATCATCCCGGTGTTTTCCATGCAAAATTTTCATACTTGCTTCTGTTGATCGTACTGTATATGCTTTATCTTCTTCCGAATCAAATGGTGCAAATATGACGCGGAACAAGCTGGTCTTCTTCGATCCACTGCAAGCAACTGCCATCAACGTATGCTGAATAGGGTGTTTAGCATCCGTGAATAGTGCATCTAAGAAAGCTTCTGCTTGATATAGCATGAGAGGGTATACAACTCTCTTTCCTGCGATTTGAAAGACTTGTAATGCAGTTTTCAAATCTGCAGTCTTAATGTTTTCCATCGCAACTAATTTTTTTACCGACAGACAATCATTTCTTCCACCATGTAAGAAATACCTGGTGCCATCTGAACGTTTATGACTCCAGCCAAAATACGAATATTTTTCCGTAACTGGACCTTGATATTTTCCGTACAACAGTGACAAAGCATGTTTAAGACATTCTTTTGCTGTACGCACACGTTCAGAAAATAAAGTACATTCCGGAATATTACCATCAAGAAAATGCATTAAAGATTTATACCTTCTTACTGGAATAGGAAACTCGTATTTTTTACTATCGACAATAATCATCAGATTAACACTTTCGGTTCGGTTATCCTCTTCATCAATAGATACATATTTTTCCTGAATGTACACACTAAAATTTGAAAAACGAACGATCGTATCATTATGATTGATCATATACAATCCATCCGTCCCAAGATAGTACCCATCTCCCAACTCCTGTAATGTTGAAGTAACTGGTAATTTTCCCGGTGGTTTGACAATAGATGAAGTCATGCATCTGTTGTCATCACCAGGGATAGTGCCTAGCGACATACGTTTCATACCCAGTGTTGGCATAATCGACGAAATTTTCTTACTTTCCGGAATTGTTTGATTAAACCCTTGTACACGAGTAGCAACGTCGATTTTTCCGTTTTTTGCTTCCGGTACTACTCGAGCAACACGTTTTGCAACTTCAATTTTGTTTTTGTCTTCTGACATAATTCATTGCCTCCTTGTATGTATTGCACCTTTTTCTTTCGATGCAAGCTCAGCTTATCATTGGTCAGATAACGTTACTGAAAAAACTTCGACAAAAACATGCAGAAAAGGACTCATTTTTCTTTTCAGTTTGATATCTATCAGCTTTAAAAAGACGAAAAAAAATCCCAATACCTTTTTGTATTGGGATAGAAATACATCATTTTTCCATTTGCACGGCGATTTACACGGCAAAAAAACAGAAAAAAGCGGGCTTGGAAAAATATCCAAACCCGCTCGTATTAGTAAAATGGCGGAGTGGCAGGGATTTGAACCCTGGCGGGCCTTACGACCCCTAACGATTTAGCAAACCGTCCTCTTCAGCCACTTGAGTACCACTCCATAATGTCGGCTGACTATAATATATTACTATATATTATGTAAAATTGTCAAGGATTTTCTTTTAATTTACCATTACACTTCCTCATTCAAACTCGATATATCCTACTATATATGATATAATATGTTCACAAATAAAGTATTTATTATTTTTTATAAAAAGGAGTACATATGATGAAAAAACATTCTATAAAACAATATATCTGCCTTATATTAATGGTGATACTAGCCCTATCCTTCATTCTTACCATTTTTAGAATGCAGCGTCCGGCTACCCCGAATATTATTACACAGGCTTCAAAAAAAAATTCCTCTGAATCGTCCACACAAGCAACATCTGCTGTTTCTATTCCTCAAGGATCTTATGTGGAAATTACCTTTAACTTCAATCGCTCTTCCAATAAAAAGGGGAGTGATCAATTTGCAGCTTGGATAGAAGACTCTAATGGTAAATTTGTACGCACATTGGTTGTCACACAATATGCTGCCAGAAAAGGGGCTGCTAAATATACTTTCTGTCTTCCTACTTGGAGTGAACGCTCCGGTGCCCGTGCTAACTCCCAAGAAATAGACACCGCCGCCGGCGCTACTCCCAAAACCGGAACGATACACTATTATTGGGATTTAACGGATAAAAACAATACACCCGTCAAACCCGGAATATATCATCTTTACCTGGAAGGAACGCAAAGTGAAACGGACCAACTGTTATTCCAAGGTAATATAAACGTTGGCGGCCAATCTGCTGCCATAACGGCAGCCCCAACGTACAAATCAGGAAAAGCACCCGATACGCCTATGCTTTCTGCCGTCACATTCTTGTATAAGCCATAATGTTTTATCTCTTTTTCTGCGCTTCAAAATAATCATGTTCTTTAGATATTTCCTGGAGTATCGTATATATATTCCAGGAAATATTATTAGGCGTTACTCCTGCTTTTAGCGGGATATTTTTAAGCGGTCCGCGACGAATCCCATTGAGCAGTACATTTAATGCGGAAGAATCGAAACCACACAAAATAATAGCTTCCTTAGTAACTTCCATAGCTGCCATTAATTCCTGATTTTCTGGAATATCTTTTTTTTCTTCTTGTTTTTTTAAAGCAGATATATTTTCAATTTCTTCTTCTGTAAATCCTAAAAGTTCTCCTACCGTTTTATCCATATCATTTTCCGTAACGATGCGAATCTGAGACTTGGTTAATAATGCCAAAAGTTTCAATTGTTTTATGCGTTCGGGTATAAAATTTATTGCTAATATCATTTTTAAAGCCATAATAATCACTCCTATTCTTTATTAAGAATACATTAAATATCTCTGCTCTAACTATACAGGATGGTGGCCTTATGTCAACTAATTTTGAATATTATAAGATTTTTTATTATGTAGCAAAATATAAAAATTTCACACATGCGGCACAGGTCCTATACATAAATCAGCCATCCGTTACACGTTATATTCACTTATTAGAAGAAGAGTTAGGCTGCCGGTTGTTCATACGTTCCAAACAGGGTGTAAAATTAACACCAGAGGGAAATTTATTATATGAACATGTGGCACCTGCCTGCGAATCATTATTTTCAGGTGAAGAAAAATTACATGCCGTGAAAGATTTAAAAGAAGGAACTTTGTTAATTGGAACAACAGAAATTGCATTCCGTACTGTTTTACTTGACAAACTTCATATTTTTAGACAACGTTATCCTGATATCAAAGTAAAAATCTCTTGCGATACAGCCCCTCACTCTGTTTCCAACTTACTAGCAGGAAAATATGAACTCAATCTAGTAACTACTCCCATTGATATAAAAGATACAATTGCTATACGCAAAGTCATGTCATTGCAAGACGTCCTGATTTGCAAAACAGGATATATAAAACTTACGAAAAACATACCGTACACACTGAAAAACGTATGCTCCTATCCCATGGTCACACTTCCTGATTCGACAAGCACACGGAGGTTTTATGAAAGTTTCTATTATAAAGCCGGTCTACAATTTAAAGTAGACATTGAGGTAAGTTCTATTGATCTTATCCTTCCCGTCATTCGACGGGGTTTAGCGGTGGGCTTTATACCGCAAAAAATTGCAGAACCATATCTTCATTCAGGTGAAATATCTGTAATTCCTCTGTCCGAAAAAATGCCCACTCGTTCCGTATGCATTCTTTGGGACAAACAACGACCTTTAAGTTTAGCTGCCCATAAATTTTTCGAGGTCCTTACGAAAGATTCCACGCCGTAAAATAACATAACAAAAATCCCGATGCAGCTACTTACTGCATCGGGATTTTTTATTCAGTTTATACTAATTCGATGATAACCATCGGAGCTGCATCGCCCTGGCGAACGCCAGTTTTGATGATGCGTGTATAACCACCTTGACGATCTTTGTACTTAGGTGCAACTTCGTCAAACAGCTTTTTTACTACATCTTCATCCATCATATACGCCAATACCTGACGGCGCGCATGAAGGTCGCCACGTTTAGCCAGCGTCAGCATCTTATCCGCAATTTTGCGAAGTTCTTTTGCTTTTGCTTCCGTAGTTTCAATGCGTTCATGTTGGAATAAAGAGGTAACAATGCTGCGCAATAATGCTTTACGTGCGGAGCTGTCGCGTCCCAACTTTCTATAAGCCATCGTTCATCCTCCTCAAACTATTCTTCATGGGATTTCAGATCATATCCGTAATCCTCTAATTTTGCAATAATTTCATCAACGGATTTTTTGCCAAGATTACGAATCTTCGACAAATCATCCTTCGTCCGTTCCACCAAATCTGCTAATGTGTACACATTGGCACGTTTAAGACAATTGGATGCCCGAACGGATAAATCCAATACGTCGATTTTAATCTTTGTAAGATCAACTTCAGGTTCTTCCGGTTCCTTATCAGGATCTTTACTGGTAAATTCACCGGCAGCTTCATTAGCAGCTGGATCAGAAGCCAATTCCTTAAAGTATTCCAAATAGCTGACCATAATGGAAGAGGCTTTTGCTACTGCATTTTCAGCAGTAATACTTCCATCTGTCCAAACTTCCAATGACAACGAATCATAGTCCATTTCGTTGCCTACCCGGATATCACCAATTTCATAATTTACCCGCGTAATGGGCGAGAAAATCGAATCGATAGGAATAACGCCAATCATATCAGTATCCTTCTTATTCTTCGTAGAAGGAACATAGCCTTTACCTCGTTCAATATGGGCAGTCAAGCGAATATGAGCGTCCTTATCAAGAGTAGCAATATGAAGTTCCGGGTTTAAAATTTCAATGTCTGAGCTTACTGCGAAATCATTTGCGGTTAATTCACATTCACCGGTTACGTCTACAATGATATCAGTTTCATCAATTCCATCATAGTTGAATTTTAAGCACATTTGCTTCAAATTCAAGATAATATCTGTTACATCTTCACGCACACCAGGAATCGTTGAAAATTCATGCAATACTCCATCAATTTTAATGGAAGTGATCGCTACGCCATCTAAAGACGATAAAAGGATACGCCGCAAACTGTTACCCAACGTGATTCCATAACCCCGATCAAGAGGTTCACATACGAATTTTCCATAGGTGTTGTCTTCGCTTCGTTCGACAACTTCAATCTTAAATTTATTATCATCTATCATTAGGAAAATCCTCCCATTTCAGAATCAAATCAAATCGGTCAATTAGCAACGATTAGACACGTCTGCGTTTTGGCGGACGGCAGCCATTATGCGGAATCGGAGTAACATCTTTAATGCTATTGACTTCCAATCCTGCTGCCTGTAAAGCACGGATAGCGGCTTCACGACCAGATCCAGGACCCTTTACAAATACTTCTACTTGATGGAGGCCATGTTCCATTGCTGCTTTTGCAGCCTGTTCAGCAGCCATCTGAGCAGCAAACGGCGTACTTTTACGAGACCCACGGAAACCAAGACCGCCTGCGCTAGCCCACGAAAGTGCATTGCCCTTCGTATCACTGATGGTAATAATCGTATTATTAAAAGTAGAACGGATATGTGCTGCGCCGGATTCTACATGTTTCTTTTCTTTCTTTTTATTGCTTCTTACGTTTTTAGCCAAGACTGTTTCCCTCCTTACTTAGAATTATTTTTTATGACCTGCTATTGCTTTTCTCGGACCCTTGCGAGTCCGGGCATTTGTCTTTGTGCGCTGTCCACGAACAGGGAGTCCTGCACGATGACGCTTGCCACGATATGAATTGACTTCAATAAGTCTTTTAATATTTAAAGCATCTTCACGACGAAGATCACCTTCTACTTTGTAATCAGCACCGATAACTTCACGGATTTTAGATACTTCATCTTCCGTCAAGTCGCGTATGCGCGTATCAGGGTTAACCCCTGTTTTCTTCAAAATTTCCTGGGAAGAAGAAAGGCCAATACCAAAAATGTAAGTCAAGCCAACTTCAACTCGTTTGTCACGTGGTAAATCCACACCGGCTATACGTGCCATCTATTCATCCACCTCCTGTCTATTAACCTTGTTTTTGTTTATGTTTTGGATTTTCGCAAATAACCATAACACGGCCCTTGCGCTTAATGATTTTGCATTTTTCGCAAATCTTCTTTACTGACGGTTTAACCTTCATAATTAACCTCCTGCGTAATCAATCTTACTTAAAGCGATACGTAATACGACCGCGATTCAGATCGTACGGCGTCAATTCCATCGTAACTCTGTCACCTGGCAGGATACGTATAAAATTCATCCGCATTTTGCCGGAAACATGAGCGAGAACAATATGCCCGTTTTCCAACTTTACTTTAAACATGGCGTTAGGCAACGCTTCAACGACGATGCCTTCTACTTCAATGACATCTTCCTTAGACATGTAATACCTCCCTAGTCATTTCATCCTTGGCCCGATTTAAGACTGACCGCACCCATTCATTGCTGATTCTGCAGGAACCAACGTCCGATATGGCTGCGCTTGTCCCTACTACACGGAGATGCCGGCAATTTTTTTTCTTCGGCTTATCCAGATTGTACTTTCTACCGTCAGCAATCCATACATACGGATAATCCAATTTACCAACAACTACATATAAACCTTTTTTATCTTTTCCTGCACAGCTTTCTACTGCTGTACCGACTGGAATCGTAACTTTTTCCATTAAGACCTCAAGGTCAGGATTTCCGGACCATTTTCAGTAATGGCTACTGTATGTTCAAAATGGGCTGCCGGTTTATTATCACGCGTTACTACTGTCCAGCCATTTTTTAATGAATGAACTTTCTCAGTCCCCATATTAATCATCGGTTCAATTGCCAGAACCAATCCCGATTCCAACAATTCACCATGACCGGCCAAACCATAATTTGGTACTTCCGGATCTTCGTGCATGTCTGTTCCAATGCCATGCCCAACGTAATCGCGCACTACACCATATCCAAACGATTCGGCATATTGCTGTACAGCATGCCCGATATCTCCCATATGATTCCCTGCTACAGCCTGTTCAATACCCTTATAAAGGCATTCTTCAGTTACCTTTAAAAGCTGAAGCTTAGCATCATCGACATGTCCGATAGGAAGTGTTACTGTCGAATCACCATGATAACCATTTTTATTAACTACCAAATCAATACTGATTATATCGCCATCTTTGAGTTTTCGATGTCCGGGGATACCATGTACAACTTCTTCGTTTACACTGGCACAAATTGTAGCCGGATACCCATAATAGCCTTTACAACTTGGGAATGCGCCTCGACTGCGGATATATTCTTCACAGCGACGGTCAAGTTCTCCTGTTGTAACACCGGGTTGTGCCAGCTTACGCATAAGTTCCAGTGCATCCGCTGTAATACGTCCGGCTTCACGAATACACTCAATTTCATGCTTAGATTTCAAAATAATCATTTTTTACTCTTTTCAAGGCTTTCTACGATAGCCTTAAAGACTGCTTTCATTCCCTGCGTTCCATCAATTTCGATATACAGGTTAGAATTTTTATAATAATCAATGAGAGGCTTCGTTTGTGCTGCATATACAGTTAAGCGTTTTTTCACCGTGTCGGCTTTATCGTCATCACGCTGATATAATTCACCGCCGCACTTATCGCAAACACCGTGTACTTTTGCAGGCTTGAATGTTATATGGTACGTTGCCCCGCAGGAACGACAAATCTGGCGTCCTGCTGTCCGCTGAATCAGTTCTTCATCAGGAACACTAATGTTCACAACTCCGTCAAGTTTAATCCCTAAATCACTAAGGATAGCATCCAGTGACACTGCCTGTGCCGTCGTACGTGGAAACCCATCGAGGATAAATCCCTTTTTGCAGTCTTCTTTAGCCAGCCGTTCTTTTACAATACCTATTGTAACAGCATCTGGTACTAATTGACCATTATCCATATACTTCTTGGCTTCGAGTCCAAGCGGCGTTTGTTCTTTAACTGCCGCCCGGAACATGTCACCCGTTGCAATCTGGGGAATACCATATTTTTCAATCAATTGTTCAGCCTGCGTACCTTTACCAGCACCCGGAGGCCCCATTAAAAGAATGTACATCCAAATTCCTCCTTATTTCATAAACCCTTGATACTGTTTTGTCAGAACCAAAGATTCCGCCTGCTTCATTGTGTCAATAGCAACACCAACAACAATCAGCAGCGCTGTACCACCAAAATAAACACCTTGGATTCCCGTAAGCCAACCGATAAAGTTCGGAAGGATCGCGATAAACGCCAAGAAAAATGCACCGGCAAGAGTAATTCTCGTCATAATTCTATCAATGTACGTTGCCGTCGGTTTACCTGGCCGTATCCCAGGAATAAATCCACCGTATTTCTGCATGTTTTCAGTCATTTGCGGTATGTTCAGCGTAATAGCCGTATAGAAATAAGTAAAGAAAATGATCAGAAAAGCGTAAATAATCGTGTTGCTAATTGTACCCCAAGCAAAGAAACTTGCCAACGTCTGTACCCAGCCAATTTGAACAAATTGACCGATGGTAATCGGAAACATAAGTACAGAAGAAGCAAAAATGATGGGAATAACGCCCGCCTGATTTACTTTCAACGGAATATGTGTCGTATGACCGCCATACATTTTTCGTCCAACAATTCGTTTCGCGTATTGAACGGAAACACGACGCGTACCTTGCGTCACTTCTACAACAACGACAATCATCAAAATAGCAATGACCGCAAACAACAAGGCTTGGAATATATTGATTGTTCCTGCCTGAATATACTTATAAACTGTTACCGCTCCATCAGGAAAGCGTGCTACGATACCGGCAAAGATAATGAGAGAAATCCCATTACCAATACCACCGGCTGTAATCTGGTCACCCAGCCACATGAGAAAACAAGTCCCGGCTGTCAATATGATGGAAATCATCAATACCATAGCCCAACTGTTATCAACAAGAGCATTGTTAACCTTAAGCGCATAACTCATGGCAAATGCCTGTATAAAACCAAGAAAAACCGTACCGTAACGCGTAACCTTTTGAATCTTTTCGCGGCCGTCTTGGTTATCCTTTGCCCACTGTTCAAACGTAGGCACTACAGATGTCAACAGCTGCATGATAATGGACGCGTTGATATATGGCGTAATGCTCATGGCCAATACAGAGAATTTACTGAGGGCCCCGCCTGAAAACAAGTCCAACAATCCGAACAAGTTACCACTGCTGAATAAGTTTTCGATTACGGAGGCGTCCACTCCGGGGACCGGAATATGGACACCAAGTCGAAAGATTACAAACATAATCAGCGTAAACACCGCACGCTTACGGAGTTCCGCAACATGTATGATGTTCGAGAGGCCTTCTAACAATTAAATCACCTCTACCTTACCACCAGCTGCTTCAATTTTCTGTTGCGCCGACTTAGTAAAACCTTGAGCTTGAACAGTCAGAGATTTTTCTAAATCTCCGTTACCCAAGATACGGATACCGTCGCGAACATTTTTTAGAATACCTGCTTCAACCAAAGCAACGGGATCAACCGTAACACCGCTTTCAAAACGATTCAAAACAGAAACGTTAATTTCGGCATACTGTTTGGCAAAAACATTTTTGAAACCACGTTTTGGGAGCAACCGATACAACGGCATCTGGCCACCTTCGAAGCCCGGACGTGTACCACCGCCACTACGGGAGTTTTGCCCTTTCATGCCTTTGCCGGCAGTTTTACCGTTACCGGAACCCAAACCACGGCCAATGCGAGTCCGTTTTTTTGTCGAACCCGGAACAACACTCATTTCATGAAGTTTCATTCAGCGCACCTCCTTCTATATTAAATTTCTTCTACAGTTACTAAATGTCTTACTTTATGAAGCATCCCATTAATCTGTGGGGTAGCTTCCTTAATTACTTGCGAATTTGTCTTATGAAGCCCAAGAGCTATTACTGTTGCACGCTGGTCCTGAGGACGCCCGGCAACACTCTTGGTAAGAGTAATTTTTACCTGAGCCATTACTTATAATCCTCCTCTTAACAACCGTAAATTTCTTCTACAGTCTTACCACGGAGTTCAGCTACCTTATTAACATCTTTAAGTTCGCTTAAACCAGTCAAGGTTGCCTGTACCATATTGTTCGGGTTCGAGGAACCGAGAGATCTTGTAAGAATATTACGAACACCTACTAATTCCAATACAGCACGAACAGGGCCGCCGGCAATAACGCCAGTACCTTCAGAAGCCGGTTTCAAGAGAACTTTACCGGCACCAAATACGCCTGTTATTTCGTGAGGAATAGTGCCGTTTTTAAGAGGAACAAAAATCATATTCTTCTTAGCATCTTCGACACCTTTACGGATAGCTTCGGGAACTTCGCCGGCTTTACCTAATCCTGCGCCTACTTTACCATTGCCGTCACCGACAACTACAAGAGCACTGAAGGAAAAACGGCGGCCGCCTTTTACTACTTTAGCTACACGGTTGATAAATACTACATTTTCTTGCAAATCACTTGCTTCACGGTCATTTCTAGCCATGTGTTATTTCCTCCTTATTAGAATTTTAAGCCTGCTTCACGAGCACCGTCAGCCAAAGAAGCTACCCGGCCGTGATATACATACCCGCTGCGGTCGAAAATGACCGTAGTGATACCTTTTTCCAATGCACGTTCGCCAACAAGTTTACCGACTAATTTAGCTACTTCAGCGTTGCCACCGTAAGCAGCCTGTTCTTTGATCGCCTTATCCAAAGAACTGGCAGATACGAGTGTAACACCCTTTTTATCATCAATAATCTGTGCATAAATATTGGAAAGGCTGCGGAAAACGTTCAAACGCGGACGTTCTGCCGTGCCAACTATGTTTTTACGTATACGCCAATGACGCTTTACGCGAATTACATTCTTACTAGCCTTCAAGGAATTCACTCCTTTCTTCTATTTAAAACTTAAAATGTTAATTATTTTTTCAAACCGGCTTTACCAGCCTTACGACGAACATGTTCACCCACATATCTGATACCTTTTCCCTTATATGGTTCAGGCAAGCGATATCCGCGGATTTTGGCAGCAAATTCACCAACATGTTCTTTATTTGCACCGGAAACAACAATTAATGTTGCTGATGGGCATTCAACGCTAATGCCTTCTGGAGCATCTAATTCAAGTGGATGAGAAAAACCAAGCGTCAAAGCCAATTTTTGACCTTTCATCTGCGCTCTGTAACCTACCCCTTGAATTTCCAATTCCTTCTTAAAACCATCGGTAACACCGACAACCATATTATGGATCAGTGCACGAGTCAAACCGTGGAGTGCACGGTGTTGTTTTTCTTCAGAAGGACGTTCAACGGTAATAACATTGTCTTGTATATTAACCTTCATATCCTGGTGGAGTGTACGGGTTAATTCGCCTTTCGGGCCTTTTACTGCAATAAACTGGCCATCTAAGGTTACCTTTACGCCTGCCGGGATATCAATAGGCATTCTACCAATTCGTGACATATTGACACCTCCAAATAATTTACCAGACGTAAGCGATAACTTCACCGCCCAAACCTAGTTTACGAGCTTTCTTATCGCTCATAACGCCCTGGGACGTGGAAATAACCGCAATTCCCAAACCACCGAGAACGCGTGGAAGTTCTTCCTGTTTTGCATATACGCGCAGGCCCGGTTTGGAAATTCTCTTGATGCCGGTAATAACTTTTTCTTTATTTGAACCATATTTCAACGTAACTTTTAACGTTTTGCCTTCATTTACGGACTCGTAATTTTTCACGAAACCTTCTTCTTTCAAAATATCAAGCACGGCAGCTTTCATCGTCGAAGCAGGCATTTCTACTTTTTCGTGATATGCCGAGTTAGCGTTACGGATTCTGGTGAGCATATCCGCAATCGGATCGGACATTACCATAATCTAAAAACCTCCCTCCATTAATCGAGTTACCAACTGGCCTTCTTAACGCCAGGAATCTGCCCTTTATAAGCCAATTCACGGAACGTAATGCGGCAGATACCAAATTTACGCATATAACCGTGAGGACGACCAGTCACCTGACAACGATTGTGCAGGCGTACCGGAGAAGCATTGGCAGGCAGCTTAGAAAGTGCTTCATAATCACCCTTTGCCTTCAGTTCAGCACGGAGCTTCGCATAGCGGGCAACCATTTTTTCACGTTTTTTTTCACGTTCAAGCATAGACTTCTTTGCCATGTATGTATTTCCTCCTTATTGCTTTTCGAAAGGCATGCCCATCAACGTCAGCATATAGCGGCTTTCTTCATCCGTTTCAGCTGTTGTAACGATGGTAATATCCATGCCACGGGCTTTATCAATTTTATCATATTCAATTTCCGGGAAAATCAATTGCTCTTTCAGGCCGAGTGTATAATTACCACGACCATCGAACCCGGTAGCGCTTACGCCGTGAAAATCACGAACGCGAGGCAAAGACAAGTTCATCAATTTATCAAGGAATTCATACATACGTTGTCCACGCAATGTAACTTTGCACCCAAGGGGCATTCCTTCACGGATTTTAAATGCCGCAATAGATTTTTTTGCTTTCGTAATAATCGGTTTCTGACCGGAAATGATAGTCATATCACTTGCAGCAGCATCTAAAGCTTTGGAATTAGTAACAGCTTCACCAATAGCCATATTGATAACGACCTTCGTAACTTTAGGAATCTGCATAACATTTTTATAACTGTATTTTTCCTGTAATCCTTTCACAACCTCGGAAAGGTATTTGTCTTTTAATCTGGACACTCTCAAGGCCCTCCCTTCTTCTTATGTATTAAATAGCTTTACCGCTCTTAACAGCAGTGCGAACTTTCGTTCCATCGGCCTGTTGTACCATTTTAACACGAGTCGGTTTGCCGCTTTCAGGATCTACGAGCATGACATTGGAGACATGAATAGCTGCTTCCTTTGTAACAATGCCACCTTGAGGATTGTTCTGAGTCGGTTTAGTATGGCGCTTAACTTGATTAATGCCTTCTATTACAACGCGGTTTTTCTTCGGATATGCCGCAATGATTTTACCTTTTTTGCCTTTTTCTTTACCAGCGATAACGATTACCGTATCACCTGTTTTAACACGCAATTTTGCCATTGACAACACCTCCCCGCTTATAATACTTCCGGAGCCAGGGAGATAATTTTCATGAAATCTTTATCACGTAATTCTCTGGCAACGGGCCCAAAAATACGAGTCCCTTTAGGGCTCTTATCTGTATTTATCACAACAGCTGCGTTTTCATCGAAACGGATGTAAGAACCGTCGGCACGACGCAATCCCTTTTTCGAACGAACGATAACAGCCTTCACTACGTCACCTTTCTTAACAACGCCACCGGGTGCTGCGTCTTTAACAGAAGCAGTAATGATATCGCCAATGTTACCAAACTTGCGATATGAACCACCCATGACCTGGATGCACAAGATTTTCTTGGCACCGGTGTTATCGGCAACATTCAACATAGTTTCTTGCTGAATCATGGCTTTACCTCCTAATTTCTCAAGCTTATTGAGCTTTTTCTACAATATTTACAACTCTCCAATGTTTTTGTTTAGACAAAGGACGAGTTTCTTCAATGCGTACGATATCTCCCATATGGCATTCGTTGTTTTCATCATGAGCCTTAAACTTTACAGTCGTAATCATCGGCTTTTTGTATAATTTGTGCTGTTCTTTATATTCCACAGCTACAACGACAGTCTTATCCATCTTATCGCTGACAACTTTACCTATGCGGATTTTCCGTTCATTTCTTTCCATATGTGCCTGTGACCTCCTTTTAGATTTCCAATTATATAAAATACTACGCTTGCGCTTTCAGTTCTGCTTCACGCTGTACCGTTTTGATGCGGGCAATAGTTGTCTTAACTTCGCGGATGCGCATTGGATTTTCTAATTGGCCGGTCGCATGTTGAAAACGGAGGTTAAACAATTCTTCTTTAAGGCTAACCACCTTTTCGTCCATTTCGGCAGCACTCAGAGCACGGATTTCTTTAACCTTCATTTGTGTCACCACCTAATTCCTGACCTTTTTTAACAAATTTAGTTCTAATCGGTAATTTATGACCGGCAAGACGCATAGCTTCACGAGCAACTTCTTCCGTTACACCGTTCATTTCGAACAAAACACGACCCGGTTTAACTACAGCTACCCAGTATTCTGGTGCGCCTTTACCTTTACCCATACGAGTTTCAGCCGGTTTTTTGGTGATTGGCTTATCCGGGAAAATCTTGATCCAAACTTTACCACCACGTTTGATATAACGAGTCATTGCAATACGGGAAGCTTCAATCTGACGGTTAGTAATCCAGGACGGTTCCAAAGCAATCAGACCGTATTCGCCATGTGCAACGGTATTACCGCGCATAGCCTTGCCTTTCATACGTCCACGGAACTGCTTCCGATGTTTAACACGTTTTGGAATCAACATCAGGCTTCACTCCCTTCATGCTTTTTCTGCGGAGCTTTTTTAGCTTCCGGCAAGATTTCACCTTTGTAGATCCAGCATTTGACACCAATACAGCCATAAGTTGTATGAGCTTCGGCCAAACCGTAATCAATATCGGCACGAATCGTATGCAGAGGGATAGATCCATCACGAACGCTTTCACGGCGAGCAATTTCAGCCCCGCCTAAACGACCGGAACACATAATCTTAACACCCTTAGCACCCATACGCATACTGCGAGTAACAGACTGCTTCATAGCACGTCGGAAACCAATACGCCGTTCCAACTGGCTGGCAACATTTTCAGCCACAAGAGTAGCGTCCAATTCCGCCTGCTTAATTTCAGCAATATTTACATCGACTGTTTTATCCGTAAAAGCCTTTAATGCCTTTTTGATATCTTCGATGCCAGCACCGCCGCGACCAATGACCATACCTGGTTTTGCAGTGTGGATAATCAATTTTATTCTTTTTGCAGAACGTTCAATTTCTATACGAGAAATGCCTGCAATGTATAGCTGTTTCTTTAAGAATTCACGGATTTTAACGTCTTCGTTCAAAAGTGTTGCATAATCTTTTTCAGCATACCATTTGGCATCCCAGGGTTTTACAACACCAACACGTAATCCATGGGGATTAACTTTTTGACCCACTACGTTTCCCTCCTTATGCTCTTTCTTTTACTACAACAGTCACATGACTGGCATGCTTCAAAATCTTAAAGGCCTGTCCACGGCTGCGAGGATGAACTCGTTTCATCGTGGAATCCTGATCAACAAAGATTTCAGAAACATATAAATTATCAACATTCATATCATAATTGTGTTCCGCATTCGCCACAGCAGAGCGTAATACTTTTTCTACTACGCGGGAACCAA
Source organism: Megasphaera paucivorans (assembly GCF_900103535.1). Classification (GTDB taxonomy): domain Bacteria; phylum Bacillota; class Negativicutes; order Veillonellales; family Megasphaeraceae; genus Megasphaera_A; species Megasphaera_A paucivorans. The sequence continues at coordinate 61,444 of NZ_FNHQ01000016.1, forward strand.
CTTTCGGTGTGAATTTTAAAATATTGAAAGCTTCACCGACGTTTTTGCCCCGAATTAAGTCAACAACAATCCGGATCTTACGGGGAGCTATGCGGATGTGTTTAGCAATTGCTTTTGCTTCCATCGTTCGTTACCTCCCTTATTATTGCGCACCCGTAACTTTTTCGGCTTTAGAATGGCCTTTAAAAGTACGTGTAGGAGCAAATTCGCCTAATTTATGACCAACCATGTCTTCTGTAATATATACAGGGACATGTTTCCGGCCGTCGTGAACAGCAATGGTATGACCTACAAAGCTAGGCAGAATAGTAGATGCACGAGACCAGGTTTTAACAACTTTTTTTTCATTGGCTTCATTCATAGCATCGATCTTCTTAAGAAGATGATCTGCTACATATGGGCCTTTTTTTATGGATCTGGACACTTATTTATCTCCTTTCCGGACCTATTATTTACGTCTCTTCACGATAAATTTACTGGAAGCTTTCTTAGAATCACGTGTTTTAACACCATATGCAGGTTTACCCCAAGGAGTAACCGGGCGTTTACGGCCGACAGGAGACTTACCTTCACCACCGCCATGCGGATGGTCACACGGATTCATAACAACACCGCGGTTGCCAGGGCGAATACCCTTCCAGCGGGAACGACCAGCTTTGCCGATTGTTTGATTTTCATAATCAGTATTGCTGACAATACCAATAGTTGCCCGGCAATTAATATGAACTTGGCGCAATTCACCCGAAGGCATACGCAAAAGAGCATAATTTCCTTCTTTGGCGATAAGCTGTGCAGAAGTCCCTGCAGAGCGCACAAATTGAGCACCTTTACCAATTTTCAGTTCCACATTGTGTACCTGAGTACCAAGCGGAATTTTGCTCATCGGCAATGCATTGCCGATTTTAATATCCGAATCAGGGCCGCTGACAACAACATCGCCAACTTTCAGTCCGTTCGGAGCAAGAATATATTTCTTTTCTCCATCTGCATAAAACAGAAGTGCAATATTCGCTGAACGATTCGGATCATATTCAATCGTAGCTACTTTTGCCGGAATATTGTCTTTAATACGTTTGAAATCAATCAAACGATACCGGCGTTTATGTCCACCGCCTTGATGACGTACTGTCATCTTGCCGGTGTTATTACGACCGCCTTTGTTGGTCAACGGAGCCAGCAAAGATTTTTCCGGCTTGTTCGTCGTAACTTCTTCGAAAGTCGAAACAGTCATAAAACGACGACTAGCGGAATACGGTTTAAATGATTTAATGGCCATTTTGGTGCCTCCTCCTTTAATTCTCTATACCTTAAGCGCCTTCAAAGAATTCGATGGATTCGCCTTCCTTGAGAGTTACGATGGCTTTTTTATAATCCGGGCGTTTGCCTTCATACTTACCCATGCGTTTCATTTTTCCCATCGTACGCAGTGTAGAAACGCTTTTGACTTTAACGCCAAAAACCTTTTCAACAGCCTTGCGAATTTCAATCTTATTGGCATGGAGCGGTACCTTAAATGTATATTTGCCATCAGACATCATCATTGTCGTTTTTTCAGTGATGACCGGTTTTAACAAAATATCATGCATATCCATTATGCGAGCACCTCCTCAATCTTAGCTACAGCGCTCTTTGTTACAAACAGCTTGGTGTAGTGGAGCAAATCAAAAATGTTCATGCCTTCTGCAGAAACAGATTTCACTCCTTTAATGTTGCGCGTGCAACGTGTCATAACATCATCACCATCAGTAATGAACAATACTTTTTCATCAGCAAATTTGAAGTTATTTACAATGTTAACAACTTCTTTAGTTTTTGCTGCTTCAAGTTTCAATTCATTAAGGATGAATAATTCACCCGTATTAACTTTATCACTCAACGCAGATTTTACTGCAAGGCGTCTAGCTTTGCGGGGCATCTTCTGTGCATAGTCACGAGGATGGGGACCGAAAACCGTACCGCCGCCAACCCACAATGGGCTGCGAATACTACCACAACGGGCCCGGCCGGTTCCTTTTTGTTTCCAAGGTTTCTTGCCGCCGCCACGGACCAGACCTCTGGTCTTTGTAGAATGCGTACCTAAGCGTTCATTAGCCAGCTGACGCAAAACAGCTTGTCGCATAACAGCTTCATTTACGTCAACGCCAAAAACGCTATCGTTTAATTCCATTTCACCGATTTGTGCACCGGTTATATCATATGTGCTTACTTTTGGCATTATTAATTATCCTCCTTCCTGTTAGACAAATATTAGAGCGGTTTTACCGTTTCACGAATCATGATCAGGCTGCCCTTTGCACCAGGAATACCGCCTTTGATCAAAAGCAGGTTCTTATCCATATCGACCTTTACGACAGAGAGATGAAGAACAGTTGCTTGATTTCCACCCATTTGTCCAGGAAGTTTCTTACCTTTAAGGACTCTACCGCAACCGCCACTAGACATAGCGCCGAGGGAACCAGGTTCACGATGAGATTTAGAACCGTGAGCCATAGGTCCGCGGTGAAAACCGTGCCGTTTGATAGTACCAGCAAACCCTTTGCCTTTGCTGGTGCCAATTACGTCGACGATATCGCCGCTTGCGAAAATATCAGCTGCCAGAGTTTGGCCTACTGTATATTCCGGTGTTTCCGTCAGACGTACTTCGCGCAGATATTTGACAGGAGCTACTCCCGCCTTATCAAACTGCCCTTTGACCGGTTTGGTCAAATGTTTTTCTTTTACTTCGCCGTAGCCCAGCTGAATGGAGTTGTATCCGTCCGTATCAACGGTCTTTACACGAACAACAACATTCGGGGAAGCTTCGACTACCGTTACTGGAACAACTGCGCCTTCTTCTGTAAAGATTTGCGTCATTCCCAACTTCTTACCCAAAATAGCTTTAGACATAATCGCACCTCCTCCTATAATTTGATTTCGATGTCTACGCCGGCTGGAAGATCCAGTCTCATCAACGCATCAACCGTTTTACTGGAAGCTTCCAGTATATCGATCAATCGTTTGTGCGTACGCAATTCGAATTGTTCACGAGAATCCTTGTTCACATGAGGTGAACGGAGAATCGTGAAAATGTTTTTTTCCGTCGGCAGCGGAATAGGGCCAGATACCATTGCACCTGTCCGTTTCGCCGTATCGACGATCTTCGCCGCGCTCTGATCTAATGTTTTATGATCATAAGCTTTAAGGCGAATCCTGATTCGTTCCTGTTTTGCCATTACTTAATTCCTCCTAACGTCCATTTCTTTGAACAGACTGCTCCATAGAAGTTTCCCCGCTTACGCGAGCAACATCCTATATCATAGTTTATATCGTGCAGATAAAAATAGACACAGTTATCCCTCTCTGCCACGTACCTTAATAGTTTACTACAAATACTCTTATTAAGCAAGGTTAATTCTATTTTTTATCTCATTTTATCTACGCACTATATAATCATATTTCTACGCACTATATAATCATATTTTTATTTTTAAAATAATAAATCTACATAAGGTATATTTATTTTATATTTACTACGGTATCTATAAAATAGCACACTTTTGCAATAATGCGATAGTATAAAATTTTATGTGTAAACTCTAAGAGGCCCATAGGAAAAGGAACCTCATTCCTGTATAGTGTTAAGTGCTAACAAAGACACTAAAGAAATGAGGTTCCCTAATGTCAAATCTTAACACAAAACTCATGCAAGTGCTAGTAGAAAAACAATCTGTTGAAGATGTCTTTCGTCAAGAACTTGAAGATGCCATCAACCAGTTGCTTAAGGTTGAACTTTCTAGTTTTCTAGGATATGAGAAACATAGTTCCAACGGCTGGTCTTC
>NZ_FNHQ01000003.1 GCF_900103535.1 Megasphaera paucivorans
ACCCTGCGTTCTCTGAGGCGGAGTGAAGATTTTGCGGACATTTGTCGGCGAACCGCTCAAACCGATACGGCTTTCGTCTACTTTGATATCATCTGCCGACAAGGTTGGTATTTCGCGACGTTTGGCCTTCATCGTTCCGCGAATAGTCGGGAACCGCGGTTCATTTAATTCTTTTACAGCCGTAATGAGAACTGGGAACGAAGCTTCCGTAACGATATAGCCTTCTTCATTCTGCTGCTTTACCGTTACTTTTTCTCCTTCTACTTCGATATGTGCTGCGTAGGTGATCTGTGGGATACCGAGTTCAGCTGCTATCTGCGGACCGACCTGTGCTGTATCTCCATCAATGGCCTGCTTGCCGCATAAGATCATGTCGAAATGGTCCAGTCCTTGTAATTCAGCAACTTTCTTGACTGCCTGTGCCAGGCAGTAGCCTGTTGCCAGGGTATCCGAACCGCCGACTTTTCTGTCTGTCAGCAAATATGCTTCGTCGGCTCCCATTGCCAGCCCTTCACGAAGTACTTCTACAGCCTGCGGTGGCCCCATGGAGAGCAGCGTTACCTTAGCTCCCTGTTCATCCTTCAGCTGCAGTGCAGCTTCCAAGGCATTCTGGTCAAACGGATTAAAGATGTTAGGCACACCCGCACGAATGACGGTATGTTTCACTGGGTCGATTTTTACTTCTGCAGTATCTGGTACTTGTTTTACACATACCAATATTTCCATATTACGCTAACCTCCTAAAAATGTTTTCTTGTCTCCACAGCTTGATTACGCAACAATCAAACCTGCTTTGTCATGCCAATTACCGCAATAATGCACCGGAAGTAACCATGCGCTGTACTTCGTTCGTGCCTTCATAAATCTGCGTAATCTTTGCATCACGCATATGACGGGCAACTGGATATTCTTCGCTGTAGCCGTAGCCGCCGAAAATCTGAACTGCGTCAACTGAAACTTCCATAGCTACATCCGAAGCATAGCATTTTGCCATTGCGGCATCCACCGAATACGGTTTCTTTTCCTGTTTTTTCATCGCTGCTTTGTATACGAGGTTTCTAGCTGCTTCGATCTTCATTGCCATATCAGCAAGCTTGAAGGAAATAGCCTGGAATTTGCAGATCGGTTTGCCAAACTGTACACGCTGTTTGGAATATTCAACTGCATCTTTCAACGCGGCTTCTGCAATCCCCAATGCCTGTGCGGCTACGCCGATACGGCCGCCGTCCAATGTCTGCATAGCAATTTTGAAGCCTTTGCCTTCTTGACCCAGCATATTTTCAACAGGAACTTTTACATTCTGGAATACGAGTTCCATCGTCTGAGAGGTATGGATCCCGAGTTTGTCTTCTTTCTTGCCAAAAGTAAAGCCTTCCATTCCTTTTTCAAGGATGAATGCCGTAATACCATGATTACCCTGGCTCTTATCCGTCATAGCGAATACAATATAGATATCAGCTGCGCCTGCGTTGGTGATAAAGATTTTGGAGCCATTCAAGATGTAATGGTCGCCTTCTTTTACAGCAACGGTCTGCTGGCCGGAAGCATCGGTACCGGCATTCGGTTCTGTCAAGCCGAACGCACCCAGTTTCGTGCCTTCGCAAAGCGGAGTTAAGAATTTTTTCTTTTGTTCTTCTGTGCCGTATTCAAAAATCGGATTGGCACACAAGGATACGGTTCCGGACAATGTAATGCTGACACCTGCATCATACTTAGCCAGTTCTTCTACTGTCATGATGTAGCTCAATACATCGGCACCAGCTCCGCCGTATTCTTCTGGGAAATATGTGCCGCCCAAACCCATTTCGAGCATTTCTTTGACGATTGCTTCATCAAAAATACCGTGATGGTCACGTTCAGTAATAGTCGGGGCTAATCTTTTTTCACCAAAGTCTTTAGCCAATTTTACAAACATTTGTTGATCTTCCGTCATGTTAAAATCCATGATTCTTCCACTCTCCTTTAGAATGTTTTTACTATTTAGTTTAAACTAAAAAGCATTGTAAAAAGATATAGTTATTGCCGCTTTGAACTAACTTCTGCAGGTGCTTCCGAAAGCCTGTAGCAGCTATGATAACCACAATTAGACAATGATAAATGCACACGGCATATACACAATTGTTCTAATCTCCCACATCTGAATTGTACAACTTTTCACAAATTAAATCAATAGAAAAAACAGCACTTGGGGCAATATTATTATTTTTTTTTCTCATAGCTAACCAGCTAAAACTTATTATCATACATAATCTTTTTTGTTCATTGCAACACATTTTTTCACTTGGCTTATTGAAAATATTCGATGAACTTTATTTGCATAAAATAATAAAAATGCCAGTATTACAGCTATTTCTTAGCAAATATATTGTGCAATAATTAACACAATATAAAAAAATCAATAACATTACCACACGTATTTCATTATAAAAAAACAATATAGCAAATAATTTATTTATAACTAAATGGCATAGTAAAAAGTACTATGTCATTTCTATGCGGCGATATTGACTAATAAAATTTTTGACGATATGCGCTGTAATTCCCCAAATCGTTTTATTTTCATATTGATACATGTAAATATCATACGAAGAACGTTTACGCCACTGCCAAGATAATTGCTTGGCAATGACATCCGGAAAACCAGCCGCCGGTCTTGTCGCAATTTCCATGCAGAAATGTTCCGGTTCCTGTGTGAGAAACCACGACACCGGAACAATAAAAATTTCCTGTACTTCCTGTTTGCTTATATGAATGCAGCCAGCCTCTATCATCCCAACAAACGGCCATACAGTTACCCCGACAGGAGACTCGACATAATCCAGTCTGCCGAGCATCTGAATTTGTTTTTTTGAAGTTCCTAATTCTTCCATTGTTTCTCTAACCGCTGTATGTTCAAAAGAAATATCGGTATTCTCCCTGCCCCCTCCGGGAAAACAAATATCACCCGGCTGCCAGCTGAGTTTGCTGCTGCGAACTTCAAATAAAACCCCCAGATTGCCATTATTTTCAATGAGCGGGACTAACACTGCACATTGTTTATTACGCAGCACAGGCGACTGTTTTGCCTTTATGCTGCTCCATTTTTCAGTATTCATGTCTATGCTCCCCTTCATATATATCATATTTTATGATATCAAATGCGTGCAAAAAAAGATACTCATTTTTATATGAGTATCTTAATTTTTACTTATTTTACAACAATATTAACAATCTTTTGCGGAATGACAATATATTTAATAATTTTCCTGCCATCTATAAATTCTTTCACACGGGGCATTGATAATACTTTTTCTTTCATTTCTTCACTCGTAATATCGACAGGTATTGTAATGCGTTCGCGGACTTTACCATTAATTTGTATAGGTATTTCAATTTCATCGACGATCAAAGCCGAAGCATCCACTTCCGGCCAGGCTGCTTCATGAACGCTCCCTTCAAATCCTGCATCATGCCACAATTCTTCTGTAATATGCGGCGTAAACGGAGCCAGCAGCAATAACAAATTTTTATTTACCTCCAGCGCCAGATCTTTACGGATTGTCTGATTTTTTCCTACATATGCATACATCGCATTGACCATTTCCATAATAGAACTAATCGCTGTATTAAAGTTATATTTACCAGTAACACCTTCTGTAACTTTTCCAATGGAGGTATATTCCACAAAGCGAAGTTCTTTTTCATCTTCTGTATACTCTTGAGAGGCAGGGTCTCCTTGTTTCATCAATTCCATATATTGTCCAAAAATGCGCCATACACGATTTAAAAAGCGGAAGGAGCCTTCCACTCCTTGATCAGACCATTCCAAATCACGTTCCGGCGGTGCGGCAAACAAGATAAATAACCGTGCTGTATCCGCTCCGTATTTTTGTACAATTTCTTCCGGAGATACAACATTGCCCTTGGATTTTGACATTTTACTGCCATCCATCAGAACCATTCCCTGTGTCAGCAGACGAGTAAATGGTTCATCGTCTTCCACTAAACCGGCATCATACAAGACCTTCATAAAGAAACGGGAATACAGCAAATGCAGAATAGCGTGTTCAATACCGCCGATATATTGGTCAACGGCCATCCAATGATTCGCTTTTTTCGAATCAAAGGCCGCCTGATTATTTCTTGCATCTGTATAGCGTAAGTAATACCAGGAAGAATCAAAAAATGTATCCATGGTATCAGTTTCACGCCGAGCAGGACCACCGCATTTCGGACAAGTACAATGAACAAAATTTTCACTTGTAGCCAACGGGGAAACAGCACCCGCTGTAAATTTAACATCCGTGGGCAGCGTAATCGGCAGCTGATCTTCAGGAACAAGCTGTTCTCCACAGGTATCACAATAAATGACCGGAATGGGAGTACCCCAATAGCGCTGACGGGAAATAAGCCAATCGCGAAGTTTATAGTTTACAGTACCATGCCCCAATTGATGTTCCACAAGCCATTGGGTAATAGCTTTACGCCCTTCTTCATCGGTCAGACCGTTAAATGAACCGGAATTAACCAAAATTCCGGGATCATGGTATGCTGTTTCCATCGTATCTAGATCTAATGTTCCTTCTTCATTCTGAACGACCAGTCGAATCGGCAGCTGATATTTTTTAGCAAACTCCCAGTCACGTGCATCATGACCCGGAACCCCCATTACAGCACCTGTTCCATAATCGATCAAAACATAATTGGCAATCCAAATAGGCACTTCTTCATTATTAACTGGATTTATCGCATAAGAGCCAGTAAACATGCCTTCTTTTTCGGCATCGTCCGAGGTGCGGTCCATATCATTCATATTTTTCATACGGGTGATAAAATTGCGGAGTTCTGTTTCATTTTCCTTGCCTTTAATCAATTCCGCCACATACGGATGTTCCGGGGCCAATACAATATATGTTACGCCAAAAATTGTATCCACTCTTGTAGAAAACATAGATATTTTTTTGTCTATTTCAGGAATAGTAAAGTCAAACTCGGCACCTTCACTGCGTCCGATCCAATTTTTCTGCATCGTCTTGACACGTTCCGGCCATCCATCCAGCTTATTCAGGTCCTGCAGCAGGCGATCCGCATAATCAGTGATTTTTATAAACCATTGTTCCAAGTCTTTTTTTACAACATCGGAATCACAGCGCCAGCATTTGCCATCAATAACTTGTTCATTTGCCAAAACAGTATTACAGTTTTCACACCAGTTTACCTTTGCCTTTTTTCTATATACAAGACCTTTTTTATAAAATAATTCAAAGAGCCATTGATTCCATTTATAGTAATCTTCCTTGCAAGTTGTCGCTTCCCGGTCCCAATCATAGGAAAGTCCCAAAGCCTGCTGCTGCCGTTTCATATTGGATATGTTATCCAGTGTCCACACTGCCGGCGGAATATTGTTTTTGATGGCAGCATTTTCCGCAGGCATCCCGAACGAATCCCATCCCATCGGATGCAAAACATTAAAGCCCGTCATCCGTTTATATCTGGCAATGACATCCCCAATAGAGTAATTGCGCACATGTCCCATATGAAGGTTTCCTGATGGATAAGGAAACATTTCCAAAACATAATACGGCGGCTTTCCATTATCATCCGGACAACAATCAACCTTTTCCTCCAGCCATTTTTTTTGCCATTTTTTTTCAATTTCCTGTGGGATATACTTTTCCATTATTAACATATGCCTCCTATACGTACAATTCAACCTATACCTGGTATCTCTATCACAAAAAGAAAAGCCCCTAACAATGCCTTGCAATGCATCGTTAGGGGCGTATGATCGCTGTACCACCCTAATTGGTTCTCATTACGACGAAATAGTATTCCGTCTTACGGTTAACGCCCGTCAAACGCTTATACTTACTATGTTTCAGCATAAGAAGCTCCCGGGTGAGTGAATAAACTTCTGACGTACCGGATTTCCACCATCGCCGGCTCTCTGGAACGCTGTTGTTTACAATTCCCAATCATTGCTTACCTTATAGATGTTACATATTCTACTACGCTATTCCTTTTTTGTAAAGTATAAAAACATGAAATCTTTTTGTTTTCTATTTTACGCAGGAAAGTTCTGCCAAAAATCATTTACTTCAAACCCTTTGCGCCAAAAAGCAGCTCCTGCCAAGCGATAGGCAGATAACAGCAAATATTTATACTGCAAAGACTTTTCATCTTCAAACCATATTTTTATTTGTCCTTCAGCAACGGGCAATTCCATATAATACAATTTCAAAGCCTCATCCCAGCGTATATCTTTTTTAAAACGAGCAAATAGCTTTTTGCTGTCCGACATCGTCAACGTTTTCACATCAAGGGAAGAGGGGGCAGCCATACTGATCTGCGATGTCCGCTGCAGCCAAGTATCCATATCAGAAGGAAGCGTTCCCGGATCATTGGTTTCATACCAAGTGCGCATATATAAAGGCATCCCAAGAATAAGTTTATTCGGCGGAACGACAGTTATCATCTTTCTTACACTCGCATCGACCCATGGGTATGATGCATTCGGTCCGGCAACGGCACTGGCTCGACCAAATTGGTCATAGGCCATAAGTACGACATAATCAAGCTGTTTAGCCAAGGAAGCGCGGTCATAAACCTGAGACCAATTGGGATTATTGGATATAGCTGTCACATCCATAGAAATAGTGAGTCCATACGCATGTCCCGCTTTAACAATATCACCAACAAACGCGGTCAGACGATCGCGGTCTTCATAATTTATATTCTCGAAATCAAGATTATATCCATTCAAATTATATAGCAGTGCATAGCCTATGAGCTGTTTTATTACGCGTTCCTTCAAGCTGTCGTCCATAAGCAATTGATGTGTAAATTGAGGATCAAAATGATTGTCCACCAAAGGCCATATATTATACCCTTTGTCACGATATGCCGCAATCAGTGTATCTAAATCCGGATTGCGCAGCTCTATCCCTGCTGTCGTCATTCTAAATGCTGTGGGAGAAATGACACGCTGTTTGGCGTTTATTTCAGGAATATTATCTTTTTCTTTCATCATAGGATCCCATAGAAGAGCAATATCTAATTTCCCCTTTTTATTGATTACAGCGATTGAATCCTGCTCTTTCAATTCAGGAATCATCGTAACAGGTGTCAATGGCGGCTCTAATTCTTTTTCTTTTGGCTGCAAAACATAACGAATACCTAAAGGCCGGCGAATATGCTGTATACTGACAGTGTAATCCTTCTTTCCTTTACTGCCGGGAAAGAGAAGTTCTACATTAGGATTCTGCCATAACGTATCCGTCGTATTCTGTTTTGATTTAGGTAAGCGCACGAGAAAATATCCCGTTTTTCCTGAAATCTCGTGAATACCGTATTGTGACAGGGAATTACCTGATACAAGCCACCTTCCTTGTTCTTCCACAATTTTTAAATTTTGAATATCCATAGCTTGAATCGGATTGTTGACCGTGGGTACGTTAAAAACAGGATCTGATTTCTTTGTTTCTTTTACACTAACTGTCTTAGCAAAAATATTTTGCGGCAGTGTTACCGTGATGCTTACTGCCAAAAATAAAGGAACCAAAAACATAAGATTTTTTTTAGATTTCCAGTGAATCATTGCACATTCTCCTACTATATAAATATTTTTTATCTGGTAATTTTACATAAATACGTTATAATATATACATTATGCTATTATAACACAAAGGAGGAAACATATGCATCAATATTTGTTTTATATCGGATCTTTTCCTATTCGTTCTTATGGTCTTTTATTCATGCTTGGGATTCTGTCGGCAGGCGTTGTTGCTTATTATATTATGAAACGGGATGGACGGGGCTGGCATGTACATATATTTGATTTTACCATGTACTGCGGTCTTATGGGTATTGTAGGCGGACGTCTGTGGGATGTTTTCTTTTTCGACTGGACGTATTATCATAACCATATTACAGAGATTCCGTATGTCTGGCAGGGCGGCATGGCAATACAAGGCGGCCTCCTATTCGGAGCCATCGCCGGCATCATATACACCAGATATCATCATATTGATACTTGGGCTTTTGCCGACCTTCTGGCACCTGCTATTATATTGGGACAATCCATCGGCCGCATGGCCAACCTCATGAACGGAGATGCCTTCGGACATCCCACAGGAGAAAATTTCGGCTTATTATATCCAGACACAACACTTGCGTATCATACATATGGCAGCCAGCCTTTATGGCCGGCAGAAATATGGGAAGGACAACTTGATGTTTTAGTTTTTGTAGCCTTGCTTTTTTACAGCAGTTTCCCTCACAAAAAAGGACAGGTCTTTTGTCTTTACATTATGTTATATGCTGTAGAACGTTTCTTCTTGGAATTTTTACGCGGAGATTACGTAAACCTCGTTATGGGTTTAAAATCAGCTCAAATGACCAGTGTAATTGCATTTGGCATAGCCGCTGCCGTATTTTTATATCTTCAGTTTTATGGCAAAATCGATACAGAAGATAAGGGACAATAACTATCTGGTTTTTAAGTCCCATCAAAAAGGAACATGTGGCAGGATTTTGATTTATCCTGCTACATGTTCCTTTTCTCTATCTTAACCCAATAGATACTTTATTAATTTTATTGTTGATTTTTATTTACAATAGCTTCTTTCAAGGTGTGCCACGCAAGAACTGCACATTTTACACGAGCCGGCATATTAGAAATATTTTTTAGAGCAATAGCATCCTCCAAATCTTCTAATTTCTCCTCATCCGTAATTTCCCGTTTAATCATATCAAGAAATAAATCAACAAGCCGCAACGCTTCATCCACTGTTTTACCTTTTATAATATCAATCATCATATCTGCCGAAGCTTGGCTGATAGCACATCCGTGTCCCGTATACGCAGCATCCTTTACAATGCCGTTTTCGATTTCGGCACGCAGCGTAATATCATCGCCACAACTTGGATTATGCCCTCGTTCTTCCAAATTATATGGATTGAGTTCATGTTTATTGAGTTGATTCTGGTTGTGCTCCAAAATAATATCAGAATATAACTGATTCATGTCTTCCATATCTGCCACTCCTAGTCTTTAAAACCCATCGTTTTACGAACAAGTTTTAATTTATCAAGAAAATAGTCAACTTCTTCAACTGTATTGTAAATATAAAAGCTGACACGATTTGATGCCTCCGCTCCGATATGGCTGCCATAAGGCTGTGCACAATGATGTCCCGACCGAATCGCAATTCCGTAGCTGTCAAGGATAGTTGCCACATCATGAGGATGCACTCCTTCAATAGTAAAGGAAATAACGCCTGTTTTTTCCTCAGCGTTGGTACTGCCGATAATGTGAACATAAGGAATTTGTTCCAATCCCTGAAGAGCCCGCGTTACTAATTCGTGTTCTTTTGCTTCGATAGTATCAAATCCTATGTTTTCCAGATAATCAATTGCTGCATGCAATGCAACCGCACCTTCAACATTTTCAGTTCCCGCTTCAAATTTAAACGGCAGCACATTGAAAGTCGTGGTCTGTTCTTGGACGTATTCTATCATATCTCCGCCCAAAAGGAAAGGTTCCATATCATTTAATAAATCACGTTTTCCATACAGCACACCGGTTCCAGCAGAACCCAGCATCTTATGTCCGGAAAAAACATAAAAATCGCAATCCCATTGTTGCACATCACTCTTCATATGAGGTGCCGCCTGCGCTCCATCAAGTACAACGACGGCTCCTGCCGCATGCGCTTTATCAATAATTTTTTTAATAGGCGTTTTCATGCCTAACACGTTGCTGACTGCCGCAAATGCAACAATTTTTGTTTTACTGTCGATTTTAGCTAAATCATTTTCCGTAAAATGTCCTGTTTCATCAAGATACATATAGACAAGTTTTGCTCCTGTTACTCTGGCAACACGCTGCCAGGTAACCAAATTGGCATGATGTTCAGAAATCGGGATAACAATCTTATCGCCCTCGTGCAAGTGCGTTTCGCCATAACTTCGAGCTATGATATTAAGCGCCTCCGTAGCATTACGGACAAATACAACTTCTTCACTATGCGCTGCATTAATAAATTTTTGTACAGCTATGCGCGCATCATCATACAGCTTCGATGCTTCCACACTCAAAATATGCGCACCACGATGCGGATTGCCATTGTGGTTCTCCAACAAATCAACAATTGCCTGGATCACTTGTTTAGGCTTTTGTGTCGTAGCTGCATTATCAAAATAAACAATCTGATGTCCGTTATGAACTTTAGTCAATATGGGGAAATCTTTTCGAACATTTAACATGGCAATCACCTTTCTTATGGCAGTACTGCATCTTTTCGCGAACAGCCTGCAACACTTTATTTTCCATAGCCGAATCACCCAGTTTATCAATGACCGGTCTAATATTAGACTCAACAATAATCAATTGTGCACCATTTTCACTAAATCCACGGCTCATCAGATAAAAAAGTTTATCTTGATCAATTTGACCCGCACTGGAAGCATGATTTCCAACAACATCATCTTCCTTACAAAGAAGAAGCGGAATAGAAATGGAATGTGCTTTCGGACTCAGCAAAAGACATACATCTGATTCAGATCCAACTGCTTTTTTCCCACCACGCAGAAAATCTATCGTACCGCGAAAATATTTTTTCGAGCTTCCCATGAGTGAACCGGTCGTAAGAATATCGGTTTCCGTCTGTTTTCCCTGCTGTGGAACCCAATAGGAAAAATCAAATATCTGTGTATCATCTCCCATGTACATCGTATTACTGTGAAACTTCCCACTTTCCTTTAAAAGATCTGTCTTATAGTAAACAATCGTTTCACGGCTGCCAATCTCAGCACTTACATAATCAACAAAACTTTGTTTTTCTGTTTTTGCATAACGGTGTTCTATATGCCGTACATGTTCCCCGTGAAGCTGAATTTTACTAATTTTCACTTTCGCGCCTTTCTCAGCTTCTATGTAATTTAAAAAATTGACATTTCCTTGTTCCGCGTCACCTTCAAAAGTCAGATATATCGACACATCACTGCCATTACCAGCCTTAATTTGAAGTTGGGCAATAATCTGCGGAACTTCTTCACTCAGTGTATAGGTAAGCCAAACAGCTCCCTTTGCGTGAGGTGCAATTTCTATACGGCACCCCGTCGTACTATGATGCAGCGCTTGTGATAACGCCTCTGCATTGGCACCCGTAAAGTCTCCCAGCGACAAATTGCCATCTCCATCGTAAAACCGCACTGCGACCTCTCCGTCATGATGTTCCTGAGGCTGTATATATACAGCCGGGCTCATCTGCTGAGGCGCTAACTCCAAATGATTTACCTTCATCCAGCGGAACGTGGTTCGCGGGAGTTGGTTATATTGTTCTTTGATCATGATAATTCCTCCCTATTTCAATGAACCTTTAAGTTCCAGATTAATCAGATTATTCATTTCTACCGCGTATTCTAAAGGCAATGCTTTAGAAACCGGTTCGACAAATCCTCTGACCAACATCGCACGTGCTTCCTCTTCACTTAGTCCTCGGCTCATCAGATAAAAAATAGCCTCATCAGATATGCGTCCTATCTTCGCTTCATGCCCTAAATCTATATTATCATTTTTTACAATAATCGCCGGTATCGTATCGGATTGTGAAATTTCGTCCAGCATCAGCGATTCGCAGCTGACATTAGCCTTCGCTCCTTCTGCTTTTTCATTGACAACAACGCAGCCTCGATAAATACAGACTCCACCGCTTTTAGAAATAGATTTTGAATTAATATTGCTAGTCGTATACGGTGCATTATGTACTACTTTGGAACCCGTATCAAGATACTGCCCTTCACCGGCAAAAGTAACTCCGGTAAATTCACAATGAGCCCCTTCTCCTTGCAGGATGCTCATAGGATATAAGCAGGATGTATGCGAGCCAAAAGAGCCCGTAACCCAGTTAATACGTCCGTTCTTACCTACGATCGCTCGTTTGGTATTTAAGTTATACATGTTTTTTGACCAGTTTTCAATAGTTGAATACGTCAATTCTGCATTATCGCCAATAAAGAGTTCCACACATCCTGCATGGAGATTTGCTACGTTATATTTAGGTGCTGAACATCCTTCAATAAAATGAACTTTAGCTCCCTCTTCAACAATAATCATAGTATGTTCGAATTGACCCGCCCCGGGAGCGTTCAGACGAAAATAACTCTGCAATGGGATGGACACCTGTACGCCCTTGGGTACAAACACATAGGATCCTCCGGACCATACTGCCCCATGAAGAGCTGCGAATTTATGATCTGTCGGGGGGACAAGTTTCATGAAATGTGCTTTTACAATATCTTCATATTTGCTAAGAGCCGTATCAAAATCCGTATAAATAACTCCCTGTTTAACTAAATCTTCTTGAATGCTGTGATATACGACTTCCGAATCATACTGTGCCCCAACTCCGGCTAATGAAGTCTTTTCAGCCTCTGGAATTCCCAGCCTGTCAAATGTATCCTTAATGTCATCGGGAACCTCATTCCAATTCGCTTTCATCTGTGCATTAGGCCGTACATAGGTGACAATATTATCCATATCGAGTTCGCTGATATCAGGTGCCCAGTCGGGATAATCCAATTTATAAAAAGTTTCCAAGGATTTCAGCCGAAAACGCAGCATCCATTCCGGTTCATGTTTTTTATCTGAGATTTCCTTAACAATTTCCGGAGTCAATCCTGCTTCGGTTTTATAGGAATACGTAAAATCTTTTTTAAAATTATAGACGTTGCCAAAATTGGACAAGGCATCAATTTTACTTTTTGCATCAGCCATACTAACCCCTCCTATTTAGCTTGTTCTTTAAAGGCATCGTAGCCATTAGCTTCAATTTCCTGAATAAGTTTGGCATTGCCGGTTTTGACAATACGTCCATTAATGAGAATATGCACATAGTCAGGAATCAGTTTTTGCAATATTTCGCTATGATGTGTAATAACAAGAATAGCATTGCTTTCATTATGATATTCGGAAACAGCTTCTGAAACTATTCTGACAGCATCCACGTCAAGACCCGAGTCGATTTCATCCAACATAGCCAATTTAGGTTCCAGCATACACATTTGTAAAATTTCTGTTTTTTTGCGTTCTCCGCCGGAAAATCCATCATTGACATAGCGATCTCCGTAGGAACGGTCCATCATAAGACCTTCCATCTGTTTATGCATTTTTTTGCGAAATGGCATAATTCGCTGTGGTTCACCGGAAACAGTACTTTTAGCGTTGCGGATAAAGTTTTCTACAGAAATCCCCTGAACCGCTATTGGTGATTGAAACGCCATAAAGATGCCTGCTTTAGCCCTTTCGTTAACAGGCTGATCTGTTATATCCCTGCCTTCAAAAAATATACGGCCTGCGGTAACTGCATATTGGGGATTTCCCATCACGGCGTTAAACAATGTTGATTTCCCAGCTCCGTTCGTCCCCATAATAACATGTGTTTCTCCTGTAT
Organism: Megasphaera paucivorans; assembly: GCF_900103535.1. Lineage (GTDB taxonomy): Bacteria > Bacillota > Negativicutes > Veillonellales > Megasphaeraceae > Megasphaera_A > Megasphaera_A paucivorans. The sequence continues at coordinate 13,437 of NZ_FNHQ01000003.1, forward strand.
TAATTGTTAAGTCGAGTCCTTTGAGGATTTCTTTGCCTTCAACAGCAACTTTCAGGCCTTCTACTCTCAGTAATTCACTCACAGTAATCACTCCTACTAGTTATTTATTATTACATTTTTAAAATGGACAAAATTGCTATACATTTATCATACATAGATTACTCCAATGCAGTATGAATGTCAACTTTTTTAGTGATGTTTTTATAAAAAAAAACTATTTGCTTCAAATGAAACAAATAGTTTTTAAACACATTTGCCAATTAATACAATCATACCTGTGTTATTTCTTCCATTGCAAATCTTTTACTGCTGGAATTCCATATGCAGAATCGGCATATAATACGGCACGGCCAATGGCTTTTTCCAAAACATAAGCCGCTAACGTTCCGACAATATTAATATCTGCCGTAACAGTACCGACAGAAACAGCATACACAGAATCCCCGTCAGCCATTGTATTAACCGGTGAAATAGCGCGTACCATGCCATTACCCGCCATAGCAGCAATTTTATTCATTGCCGTCTTATCAAAAGCTGCATTCGTAATAATTGCTGCTATAGTAGTGTTCGTTGCATGTGCTTGTGCTCTCTGTGAAAAGAGATTCGGCGTATCTCTATCCTCTATCAGAATCCGTTCCGAACAAGCAAATCCGTTTTTATCTTTATTAAGCATTCCCGCCAAAATACAATTGCGGCTCCGATCATATACATCACCTACGGCGTTAACAGCAACAACAGCTGCGACTTGAAGTCCCCAGGCTTCTACAGCATATATGCCAAGCCCCGATTTCATCATGTAAGCGGCTCCCCAAAGTTTTCCAACCGTTGCGCCCGTCCCGGCACCATGATTTCCTTCCTGTATATCGTTTTGTTCTGCCGCCAAACAAGCGGCATACCCCATTCCCTCATCCGGCCGTACCGTGCTGTCACCACAACCTAAATCAAATATAGAGGAAGCACACACCAGAGGTACTTTGCCGTATCTCGTTTCAAAACCAATATCATGCTCTTCAAGATACTTCATAACACCGCCTGCCGCATTAAGCCCAAACGCACTCCCACCGCATAACGCGATAGCATGTATCTTTTCACAGGCAGCAACCGGCTTAAGTAATTCTGTTTCCCGGCTGGCAGGACCTCCTCCCCGGACATCAATACCGCAGGGAGCACCTTCCGGACATATGATAACCGTACATCCCGTGCCAGCTTTACGGTTTTCACTGCTGCCTATTCGAAAATTTTTCATATCTTGGATTTTTATTTCTTTCATTATATTATCACCCTCCTGCACAAAAGGAGCATATCTAAGATAGATATGCTCCTTTTATTGATTATTTTTGAAAATCCTTATAAAGCATACTTGTCTGAATCCCATGATTATTTTGATACTTGCCAGATTTATAGGTGTCATATTCACCATCAATATCATGATAATATATTTGACAAATTTCCACATCCGGATATATACGAATAGGCTGCACGCAAAAAATCTCCAATGTCCAATATCCAGCAAATCCGACATCTCCAAACCCAGCAGTTACATGAATAAATACGCCCAATCTTCCAACGGAGGAACGCCCTTCCAGCATGGGAATATATCCATTGGTTTTCGTATATTCGTTCGTCCGTCCCAGATACAATTTATTAGGCTGCAGCACATAGCCGCTTTTGGGAATAATAATATCAGAAGCAGAATTTGACTGAGCCATATCTAATTCCTGATGATCATAAACCATAAGATGATTATATAAAGACAAATTATAGCTGTTAGGATTAACTCGTTTAGGATCAAAGGGATCAATAATGATTTTTTCACCTATATGTTTAACAATTTCCTTACCGGACAATATCATACACTGTCACCTCGTGGTTTAATATACTCTAAATTATATACAAAAAAACAGTACTTGTCATGGTTTTTCCATTATTATTTTCAACAGTCCGTTTCTAAAGGCCCCCATCTTAAGTATCACTATTTTGCAAATATGCTTGGTTTTCCCTCTACGTCACTGCAAGTTGTATTGCAAGCAGGTTCGCTGCATACCCAATAGCGTCCGTAAGAACTCGTGCGGCAAATAAAATACCCATCATGGCAGCGAGGACATTTATATTTTTTTTCTTCTTCTTTTAACGGGGCTGTCATTTGTTCTGTATATCGGCATTTCGGATACATGGTACAGCCAAAAAAGTCGCCGTACTTGCCATGCCGTAAAACCATGACCGCACCGCATTGCGGACATATTTTCTGATCTTTATTCATATTTTTGCTAACAATTTTTACTTCTCTGGCTCTTGCAACAAGTTTTTCTAAAAATATAATTTGATCCTGCAGAAATGAAGCAAGTTGATCTTTCCCTTCACTCATTTTATATAGCCGATCTTCCCAAACAGCTGTTTCATCGGGATATACCATTTCATCAGGCAATGCATCTACAAGCAGATATGCATTATCTGTCGGCTTCAAATATCTTTTTTTCCCTTCTTCTACTAAAAATTTTCGTTTTATCAGTTCATCAATAATAGTAGCCCGTGTCGCTTCTGTTCCAATGCCCTGTACCTCTTTTAGTTTTTTCTTTAAAGAATCATCTTTAACATATTTATAAATTTCCTTCATTGCCGCCAACAGCGTAGATGGCGTAAAGCGCGACGGCGGTTTCGTTGTTTTCTTATCCACAAGCCCATCTTGATAGACAACCGTATCTCCTTTTTTTACAACAGGCAGTCCGTCGTCGTTTTCTTCCTCCTCGACATCATTCTTATCAGATGTATATAGTTCTTTCCATCCCAATACAGTAATTACTTTTCCATGGGCCACAAACAGTTCTGATGCCGCTTCAACGAGTATACGAGTCTGATCATATTCATACAACGGATAAAATTGTGCAATGTATGACTGCGCAATAAGATAATAAATATGCTGCTGCAGTGATGTCAATTTAGAAAAATCACAAAAAACCGTCGTGGGAATAATGGCATGATGCGCTGTGATTTTACTATCGTTCCATGCCCTGCTTTTAATAGAAAGATCAGCCTTTTCAGTCCACTCTGATAATTTTCCAGCCTGGTTGCTTTGTAAGTTACGTATAATAGAAGAACGATCTTTCCATTGATTGCATGGCAGATATTCACAATCAGAGCGGGGATATGTCGTAAGTTTTCGTTCATAAAGCTGCTGTGCTGCATCCAATACCTGCTGCGGATCATATCCATAGCGTTTGCCTGCTAAAACCTGCAGGGATGACAATGATAGGGGAAGACGCTGCGCTTCCTTCTTTTTTGTCTTTTTTCGTTCTTGAATTACTCCTGACGGGTTATTATGTAACCGATCAATAAGTGCCTGAGCTGCTTTTTCTTCAATAATATGTCCCTCAGAATCCATCCCTGTTTGCGTATCCTTCGGCTGCCACTGCGCAGTAATACTTCCGTTGGCATGAATAAACACAGCCTTTACAATAAAATACTCGACAGGAACAAAATGATCCAGTTCCCGCTGACGCCGCACAACAAGTGCCAATGTTGGAGTTTTGACTCTGCCGATAGGAAAAACAACGCGATGGCCCTGCCTCCGCGCAGCCAATGTATATGCCCGTGATAAGTTCATCCCAATAAGCCAATCCGCACGGCTGCGAGCCAATGCGGATTCTTTCAAGTGGAGAAAATCAGAATTATTCCGCAGATCCGCCAAAGATTCTTGAATGCTCTTTTCATCAAGAGCATTCAGAAGTATCCGTTGTACCGGCTTGGTGTTCCCTACATAATCTAATATTTCATCAATTAAAAGCTGACCTTCTCTATCCGGATCTCCTGCATTAATAATGCTGTCTGCCTGAGTAATCAGATTGCAGATCGTTTGGAATTGTTCTTTACTGTTCGGGCTGACCAACAGTTTCCATTCTTTCGGCACAATCGGCAAATCTTCCGCTTTCCATGTTTTATACTTTATATCATAATCCTGTGGTTCTGCCTGCTGTAATACATGCCCGTAAGCCCAAGTAACAATACCGTCTCCGGTTTCAATGAATCCTTTTTTCTTGTGCTGCGGCGGTGGCAGACATTTGGCTAATTCCCTAGCCATACTCGGTTTTTCTGCAATAAAGATACGCAACGTACGCAACTCCTATTTCTTAATACATATACTATATTCAACAATCTTGATTCGAATCAACTTTAGCTAATTGACCGGCAACTTTAATTACCCGGGTAAAAGAAGCCGGTATTTCCTGTTTTGTAAGAGATTGCCCAATAAGGCGGCCTAAAATAACCCCTTTATTGCTATACAGCCAAGAAAAATAATACACGTACATAGCCTCTACATTGCGAGGATTTACATTCTCCAGCATTCTCGGCGGATAATTATGGTAATTCATATCCAGCTTACGGCAAGCTTTTTTCAGCATATCCGCCGTTGCTTTGCCATGGGTACCTCCGGCTGTATAAATGATATGATCTAAAATCCGTCGTTTTCCTTTGTCAATCATAGCTTTTGCGAGATCCATTTCAAAACAAATTTCGTCTGTAAAAAAAACATTTTTTTCCGCCTCACGGCTGCCTTTTACATCTGCATCATAAAGTGCCACTGTAGGTATTTTAAAATACTGCAGTAATTTTTTGATTTTAGATATAGAGCTTTCTCCGCGCGCATTAATAAGACAAATGCCATAATAATCAAAACGCAATTCCAATGTCGTGCCAAAAAGCTGGAAACATCCATATTCCGTTTCCCCTTCGACAATAATAACGCTGCGCGAGTACAGTGCTTCTTTTACTTCCGGGAAATGCATAATCAGATGTTTTTCTATTTCTTCATTAAAGTGGAAATTTACACCGCAGGCAGCCTGAACACATCCACATTTGTCTCTGTAAAAGCGAATGATATTACGGTAATCATCCACTAGCGAATCTGTCGAATGCGTAACAATAAACATCTGTCCCCGCAGCCCATCTATATTAAACAGTGATTTCAGAATACAGCAAAAAGCCGGATCCTCATTCTGCAGCAATTGTTTGTAATATGTCAAAATAGATCGCTGCATATAAGGATGCAAATGTATTTCCGGTTCATCTATCGCCACAAATATAGACAAAAATCGTTTGCCCTTGCTGTCTACAATAATCGTATGTTCAAAAGGAACGGCTTTACTGTGATACATTACATATATTTGAGATAAAATCTTCAAGGCTACAAGAGAAATGAATTTTAAATTATCCGCTCTGGGCCGATCCTGACGGCTCAACAATTTAGACAACACCAATACATTCATATAAAAAGAAGTATCATATTCACTATACCGTTCCTGCTGACGAATGAATTGGACCATATCGGGAGAAGGCCTGAATTCTTCAATTTGTCCACTTTTAAGTATATCATTTTTTAATAAATTATATATTTCGTCAGAAACAAGATAATCGTCGTTTCGCGTTTCTGAATGATAAATATATCGGATGCGTCGAATTAAATCAAGCGGCAGCTGTGAATTATCTATATCATTGTATAAACGCGGAAAAATTTCATCCACCCGCTTTTCCATGCGCAGACGCACCTGGGCCGGCACCCCTTCTTCACTATCAAAAAAATGTTCTGATGTGTCATCCAATAAACATATTTCGACAATAATTACAATAGGAAGATTTGTATCAGCATAGTCATGTTCTAAAATGCCAAAACCGGAACTTATCAGCGATAATAAGCGTAAAAAACTGCTCTTACCAATATTATTTTCTCCCACGAGATAATTTGCTCTTTCATGAAAGTTCATTTCTACATCTTTAAATAAACGATAATTCTGTAAACGCATATATTTTATATACACATTATCACCCACTTTCAATCAAGATTCTTATGTATATATTATTCGACATAAACCAGTAAATCCATTTTTTAAAATAGACATGTGATTTTTTATTTCTCTATACATTATATATCTTACCATAATTACTGCAGCAGACAAAAAGAAATACAGCCGTATCCTCTTAATTATCTATGAGAATACAGCTGCAGTTATCTATCTTACTTTTTCATAAAAGATTTTGCTTTTTCCACTTCTTCTGCAAACGTCATTGGCATTCCAGCGATGCCCTCCTGTGTTGCTGCTTCGGCAACCGCTGCAGCAACATTTATCGTTACTCTGCTGTCAAAGGCATCGGGTAGAATATATTCTTCACGCAATCCATCTTTTTCTGCAACTGCTGCAATAGCTTTTGCCGCAGCCAATTTCATTTTTTCACTGATATCAGCAGCACGACAATCTAATGCGCCGCGAAATACACCGGGGAATACAAGTACATTATTCACCTGATTGGGAAAATCCGAACGCCCCGATCCAACTACACGTGCTCCTGCCGCTTTCGCTTCCTGCGGGTAAATCTCGGGAATAGGATTTGCCATAGCAAAGCAAATTGCATTATCCGCCATAGATTGTATCATTGCAGGGGATACAATTCCTCCTTTTGAAACGCCGATAAAAACATCTTTGTCTTTTAAAATATGTGCTAAATCTCCATGTTCATGACGAATATTGGTTTTTTCAGCCATTTTTTCCTGAGCCGGATTACTATCTGCATCCCCTTCACAAAGGGCCCCATGAATATCACAAATGATAATATCTTTTATCCCATATTCTAAAAGCAAGTTAGCAATACTAAGACCCGCGGCACCTCCGCCATTAATAACAACTTTTGCCGACGCTGCCGGCTTGTTAACAAACTGCAACGCATTAATAATACCCGCCAGCACAATAATCGCAGTTCCATGCTGATCATCATGAAATACAGGAATATGCATCGTTTCCCGTAATCTTCTTTCAATTTCAAAACAACGAGGGCCACTAATATCTTCTAAATTGATACCACCAAAGGATGGCTCCAGCAGCTGTACAAATCGAATAATTTCCTCCACATTCTGAGTTCCAATACAAAGAGGAACTGCATTTATTCCGGAAAATTCACTAAAAAGAAGACATTTCCCCTCCATGACCGGCATACCTGCCTGCGGTCCAATATTTCCCAGTCCAAGAACCGCACTGCCATCCGTGACTACAGCAACATAATTTCCACGTCCAGTATATTCATATGACCGTGCTTCATCTTCAGCAATTTTTAGGCAAGGTGCTGCCACCCCCGGTGTATACAGCAAGGATAAAGATTTTTTTGAATTAGCTGCTACTTTGCTGCCTATGTTTAACTTACCCGCTAATCTTTTATGCAGCATTAATGCTTCATCATCGTTATTATGCAAAGAAAACCCCTCTTTTCATTTGTCTCCCATTCCAAGTACAGTTACTATATTTCTATGGAATGATATTAGTTGTATCACATATTATACAGAAATGCAACTATCTTCTCATCTGCCGTACTGTTTGCACAAGATTGCAAGTCTCTGTGCCAACATGTCGGTCAGTTGTCCTTTTTCTGCCTGCCACAGCCATTGTCCATGACTGATGCCGGGGCGATTCATACGACACGCTGACGGCAAACACAAGACATCTTGCAGGGGCACTATAATGGTCTTTGCCCTTCGGCTGTATACATACGATACAAAAGACCATACAATTTCTTCTGCAGAAGCATTTTTCTCTAATCCCAAAGCATTTTTCATCTGTTCCTGCTGATACCTATCCAATTCCTCCGTATACCATCCAAGCAACGTATTATTGTCATGTGTACCTGTATAAGCAACGCAATCCGGTTCTGTATCAAAACTATAGCGGCCATCTGATCGGTATTTCATATGAAACTGCAAAATCTTCATCCCCGGGATACCTAATTTGTTTTTTAATTCACAGACATCATCCGTTATAAATCCTAAGTCTTCTGCTATTAATTGAATATTAGGAATTTTTTTGTATATCGCTCGAAACAGGTCAATTCCTGGGCCGGGATCCCATTTTCCGTCTCTGGCAGTATGTGAACCGGCAGGAATAGCCCAACAAGATGCAAATCCGCGAAAATGATCAATACGTATTTCATCAACCATAGCTAACACACGTTGAAATCTCTTGATCCACCATTCATACTGATCCGCAGCTATAGTATCCCACCGGTACAATGGATTCCCCCAAACTTGTCCATCGGCAGAAAAATAATCAGGCGGAACACCTGCTCCGTGACGCAAATATCCCTGTTCGTCTAAATCGAAAAACTCTTGATGAGCCCAGCAGTCTACACTGTCATGAGCAACAAATATTGGTATGTCACCTAAAATTGCAATATCTTTGCTTGCGGCATATTGCCGTACTTCCTGCCATTGCATATGAAAAATATATTGCATAAATTTATTATGAGATAGGGTGGCTGATAATTCTTTTTTATAGTACTCAATGGCTGCCGCTTCATGATTCCGTATATCATCAGGCCATTGAGTCCATGAATTCCCTTGATAAAAATCATGTATTGCCGAAAATATGGCATACTCTTCAAGCCAATCTGCATTATTCTGACAGAATGCCGCAAAATCATTCCAAGGAATTACTAAATCAGGATCATGCGACATATCCCATAAACACATCTTTTTGCACTGCCATTTTTCTTCATATGTATGAGCCTGCAATATCTGCCGCTTAAATTCCAGAAAACGTTTTTCTTTCAGCCATCCCATCGTGACCAATTTATCCAATGAAATCAATCGTTCATTCCCGGCAAAAGCCGACATAGATACATAGGGGGAATTTCCTTCTCCCGGCTGCGTAAGCGGTAAAATTTGCCATACCTTCTGCCCCGCTTGAGAAAGAAAATCAATAAACTGCATTGCCTCGTTTCCTAGATCGCCCATACCATAGCTGGAAGGAAATGACGTAGGATGGCATAAGATTCCGGCCCTTTTTTCTTTTATTTCATCCATGCCTTTCAATACCGTAACACCAAGGGGCGGCAAGGTTACAGTAAAACGGCTGTTTACTGTGCAGATAGGAACTCGATTGGGCTCAAAGGCATCATATAACTTACCATAGGCCAATCCATCTGTATACATACTAATAGACCGTATTGCAGTGGTATTCCGATTCATGACGATAATAAAAAAACCATCTTCTGCTTTTTTTCCAAACACATCCATACCGCCTTCAATACTACGGGCATATGCATAAATATCGCCATTTCCATAAAGAGGAATAAAGCGTCCGGTCCGTAAAGCAGCATTATGACTCCGCAAGGTGGTGAGCTGTATATACCATTCTAAAATACGTGTATTTTCATTTCCCCATGGATACGTTCTGCGATTATCAGGATCTACATCACCGGTTACCCCAGCTTCATCCCCATAATAAATACATGGGGCACCTGGCATTGTCATCTGCCATGTACAAAGTACTTTAAGACGTGCTTCCGATTTTTCTGAAGCTGTCAAAACAGCGGTTCCGCCATCTGCACCAAGAATAGATAAAATCCGCTTTACATCATGGCTGCCAATAAGATTCAGCATAGCATAAAAATTTTCCTGCGGATAATTTTCCATCTGCCGATATATTTCTTCTGCCGTACGTCTGCCGTCTTTGTGTTCCAAAATAAAGTCTATCATAATGGCCCGCAAAGCATAATTCATGGCACTGTCCATATCCTTGCCGCAAAGATATTCTCGTTGTTCTCCATAACTCATTTTATTCGACGCATCTTCCCACACTTCGCCGATCAGAACAGCCTGTGCGTTTTCTTTTTTTAGTGTATGATAAAATTTGCGCAAAAAGGTTTCCGGAAGTTCATCGATCACATCAAGACGCCAGCCGCTGATTCCCCGCTCCAGCCAATACGTAAGGACACTATCTTTATTATTAATAATAAAGTCCAAATAAGACGGGGTCATTTCGGCTACGTTGGGAAGCGCTTTTACACCCCACCATGACTCATATTTGTCAGGATAATCGATAAACCTATACCAATCATAATACGGGGATTGTTTCGATTGATACGCTCCTGTTTCAGGGTAGTGTCCGAATTTATTAAAATATATGCTATCTTCGCCTGTATGACTGAATACACCATCCAAAATAATATGTATGCCTTTTTTTTCAGCATCTGCACACAAGCGAGAAAATTCTTCATTTGTTCCCAGCATAGGATCAATATGATGATAATCGGCTGTGTCATATCGATGATTGCTGCTGCTTTCAAAAACTGGATTCAAGTATACCGCTGTGACATGCAGCATCTTGAGATAGTCTAATTTTTTTCTTATTCCAGCTAAGTTGCCGCCAAAAAAATCATATTGCACAACATTTCCTTGATTATCTTTGCAATAGTGCGGTATATCATTCCAATCACTGTGAATAACAGCCCCTTTTTTCCCAAAAAGTTTGGCAGTCGATGATTCACTCCGACAAAATCGATCTGGAAATATTTGATACACAATCGCATTCTTAAACCAATCCGGCGTATGAACATCCTTATCATAAACGGTAATTTGGTATGATGGCGGCTCTTGTGTATACACAGCGCCTACTCCACCAAGTTGTTCCTTATTATTACCATAATATACGGTGTTTCCTTGATATTGGACAATAAAATAATACCATAAAAGTGCCCCTTCTTCAGGCATGGTAATTTCGGCTTCGTAAAATCCGCCTTTTTCTGCCATGGGTATTTTATGTTCTCCTTCATTGCTTTTCCAAGTACGCAGCGTAATCAAACAGGTATTTTCATTTTTTAGGTTGGCAGAAATTCGTAATGTAAGTTTTTTACCTGTACGGACAGCGCCAAATATTGATTTATATACCGGATTCCGTGAATCATGATATAAATATAGGTCCATGTTCAGAACTCCTTTTTCTAAAATACCCCCCACCATATGCTTAATTTGGTCAAGGGGGTATTGATCTATTTGATCATGTATTTAAAATATGAGTGTACAATTCTTCGTATTTATCCGCCGACTTACGCCAGCCGTATTTGCTTGTCATCGCATTATGAACGAGATACTTCCATAAATGAGAATCGGCATAATAACTTAACGCTCGTTTCACTGTAAACAATAATTCATGGGCATTAAAATTTTGAAAATTTAATCCGTTTCCTGTATTCGTATATTTGTCAAAAGGAATAATCGTATCTTTTAATCCTCCTGTTTCTCTGACAACAGGAATCGTCCCATATTTTAAAGCAATAAGTTGACTCAGTCCGCAAGGTTCATATCGTGATGGCATAATAAATAAATCTGAAGCCGCATATACACAGTGAGCTAATCCTTCATCAAAAAGAATATTTGCCGAAACTTTTGTCGGATTATGCTGGGCTAAATGACGAAACCCCTCCTCATACGGCCAATCGCCAGTACCTAAAATAATGAGCTGTACCTCTTCCATCATCAATTCATCCATAATACGCATTATTAAATCCATCCCCTTATCTTCAATAAGACGGGATACAATAGCAAGCATAGGAATATTACGATTGACGGGAAGTCCCAGACGTTCCTGCAACGATTCTTTATTAGCAGCTTTACGGCTGAACACGTTGCTTTTGGTATAGGTAAAAGGAATAAACGGATCTTTTGCCGGATTATATATTGTTTCATCAAGCCCATTGATAATCCCGGTCAGTCTATGCTTACACAGGCGAATATAGCTATCCAACTTTTCGCCAAAATAAGGGTATGCAATTTCTTGTGCGTATGTCTGACTCACGGTAGTAATATGATCAGCGTACACCATACCGGCTTTCATATAATTAACACATCCGTCACATTCAAGATTTCCGTTATCAAAAAGTTTTCGCGGCAACCCCATTATATCCTCTACTACTGACGGAGAAAATATCCCCTGGTATTTTAAATTATGGATAGTATACACAACTTTTATGTTTTTATAATAGGAATCTCGATAAAAATCTTCTTTTAAAAAAACACCGATAAGACCTGTATGCCAATCATTACAATGAATAATATCCGGCTGAAATCCGATTTTTGGCAGCATTGCCAAAACTGCCCGGCTATAATACGCAAACCGTTCTGCATCATCATCAAAACCATACAAACGATCTCGTTTAAAATATTGTTCATTATCAATAAAATAAACGGTCATTCCACTCTTTTCAATTTTTTCAACGCCATAATATAATTGACGCCAAGCTAAATTTACAACACCATGGTACACTTCCTGCATTTCATCGTTGTAAGAATCGGGAATTTGGCTATATTTAGGAATCACCAGACGAACATCCATTCCCTTAGATGCCAATACGTTTGGCAATGCGCCCATAACATCTGCTAACCCGCCGGTTTTAACAAATGGCACTGCTTCAGAAGCAACAAATAAAACTTTAATCATAGGTAACACCTCTTTTCAAAAATTTTCTATGATTGAAATTTTAAAAAATTATTGTATGTACTATCACATTATTCTTTATATTTTTTCTGTTCCATTATCAGTTATTTCCGACTGCATCTTTAGGTATATAACAGCTAATGGCGGTAATGTCAACACCATAGATTGATTTTGCCCATGCATAGGAATGTCTTCACTGACAAAAGCATCTGTGTTACATACATCAGAACCCCCAAACCGTTCCGCGTCACTATTAAACACTTCTGCATATACCCCTTTTTCCGGAACACCCACTCGATAGGAATGACGAACAATGGGTGTAAAATTACAGAGGACAACAGTCATCAGATTATTTTCCCTGCCCCTGCGATAAAAGGCAATCACGCTATTATTACAATCATCGCAGCTGATCCACGAAAAGCCGGACCATTCACAATCTTCTTGCCAGAGCTCCGGATGTTCCAGATAATATGCATTGAGTTCTCTCACATAATCATGCAGCGCATGGTGCATCGGATATTCTAATAAATGCCAATCTAAACTATCATTATAGTTCCATTCAATAAATTGTCCAAAATCACATCCCATAAAGAGCAGTTTTTTCCCCGGGTGAGCCATCCAGTAGGCATAAAAAGCTCGTAACCCAGCAAATTTCTGCCAATAATCTCCCGGCATTTTATTTAATAAAGAACGTTTTCCATGAACAACTTCATCGTGTGATAAGGGTAAAATGAAATTTTCTGAAAAAGCATAACATAAGGAAAACGTAACCAAATTATGATTTTCCTTTCGATATATGGGATCCAGAGACATATATTTTAACATATCGTTCATCCAGCCCATATTCCATTTATAGTTAAATCCCAGACCGCCTACATCGACCGGTTTCGTGACAAGAGGCCATGCAGATGATTCTTCCGCTATCATCAGTGTCTGTGGTATCGCCGCAAAAACAGCGGTATTTAACTTATGCAAAAAATCAATGGCATCAAGATTTTCGCGCCCGCCATAGGCATTAGACTGCCAGGGACCGGCACCATGGCCGTAATCAAGATACAGCATGTTAGCAACAGCATCAATACGCAAGCCATCAAGGTGAAATTGCGTAAGCCAGAAAAGTGCATTCGATATAAGGAAACTTTGCACTTCCGTACGACCGTAATCAAAATTCATCGTATCCCATTCTTGATTTTCCGCTAATAATTCATTTTCCGATTCATACACCGGTTGTCCATCAAAGAAGCGAAGTCCCTGCGCATCACGACAGTAATGTCCGGGAACCCAATCCAAAATAACCCCGATATGATTGCGGTGACATACATCAACAAAATACATAAAATCTTCAGGATTGCCGTACCGGCTTGTTACTGAAAAATAACCGGTAATCTGATATCCCCAAGATCCGTCAAAAGGATATTCACACAAGGGCATGAGTTCAATGTGAGTATAGTTCATATCTTTTACATACGCGACTACCTGCTGTGCTATTTCACGATATGTCAATACATCGCCTGCCGCGTTACGGCGCCAGGATCCAAGATGCATTTCATAGATAAGCATGGGATTTTTGTAAGAGTCATAGTTTTGGCAATCCCGCTGCCAATTTTTGTCTTTCCAATGGTAGTGAAGTTTCGTCAATTTTGAAGCCGTTCCCGGACGCAGTTCTGACGCAAAGGCATACGGATCACTTTTAAGAATCACATCTCCCGAAGATGTTGTAATGGCATATTTATATATATCGCCTTCCTGCAATCCTTCAATATAAGCAACCCAGATGCCATTTCCATAGGAAGAAGCTGTCATCCTATCCATCCGGTCATCCCAATTATTAAAATCACCGACAACACTCACCTGCTGTGCATGAGGTGCCCATACGGCAAAACGAACACAGGATTTGCGCTTATAAGACGTGAAATGTGCACCGAATAAACGGTAGCTGCTGTAATTTGTACCCTGGTGATATAAAAATGTACTGTAGTCATCGATTGCACTTAATTTCATAATGTCCCCTCCAAAACCTACGTACTTTCAACAGGTTTAATATGCCAAATATCACGTGCATATTGCCGAATCGTCCGATCACTGGAAAAAAATCCCGAATGTGCTATATTTACGGCACTAGACTGAAGCCATTTATAGTGATTTTGATAACGGCAGCCGATATTTTTCTGTGCCTCGCAATACGAATCAAAATCTTTCAGCACAAAATATTCATCATTTCGATCCAAAAGAGAATCATATAACATTTGGAAAGCATAATTGCCGTTTCCCAACGAACCATCTACTAAATGTGTCAAAAGCATGCGAATGTGCTCATTTGTACGATATAAATCCCAAGATGAATATCCGCCGTGAACATAATACTTCATCACTTCATCGGCCCGCAGTCCAAAAATAACACAGTTATCGTCACCTACTTCATGATGAATTTCTACGTTAGCGCCATCCATAGTCCCTAATGTAATAGCTCCATTCATCATAAACTTCATATTGCCGGTTCCGGAAGCTTCTTTACCGGCCGTAGAAATTTGTTCGCTTACATCGGCTGCCGGAAATAAAAGTTGAGCTAAAGAAACATTATAATTTTCTAAAAACAGTACTTTTAATTTTCCCTCCAAACAATGATCCCCATTAATCATTTTACTAACTACATTAATGAGTTTAATCGTCATTTTTGCTTCGCCATACCCTGCCGCAGCTTTTCCGCCAAATAAATATGTGCGCGGAACGATATCCATGTTCGGATTCTCTTTTAATGCATAATACAGATTGAGAATATGGAGAATATTCAACAGTTGACGCTTATACAGATGGAATCGTTTAATTTGTATATCAAATACAGAGTCTGTATCTATTTGCTGATCATATTCCGCTTTAATATATGATGCAAGTATATTTTTACGTATTCTTTTTACTTGATCCAGTTGTTCCAGAAAAGCAGTATCTGCTGCATATGCGGAGAGATGTATCATATGTTCGGGATGTTTACGCCATGTATTTCCGATAGCTGAATCGATAAGCTGTGCCAGCTGTGGATTGGACTGAATCAACCATCGCCGATGAGACACTCCGTTTGTCTTATTATTGAAACGTTCGGGAAAGCAGCTATAGAATGCATGCAACGTAGATTCCTTCAATATTTGCGAGTGAATTTCCGCCACCCCATTAATACTATGACTTCCCAATACGGCAAGATGAGCCATATGAACCTGATTATCCCAAAGGATAGCCACTTCACGCGCTTTTGCCTCATCGCCGGGATTTTTATTCCGTACCTGCTGCAGCCATCGCTTGTTTAATTCTTCTATGACTAAATAGATGCGCGGCAGTAATTCTTTAAACAGGGGAATGGACCAGCGCTCCATTGCTTCCGGCAAAATGGTATGATTGGTATAGGCTACAACTTCCGTGGTAATATCCCATGCCGTTTCCCACGGCAGCCCTTCTTCGTCCATAAAAATCCGCATTAATTCAGGTATAACCAAAGCGGGATGCGTATCATTGATATGAATGGCCACATAGTGCCCAAATACTTTAATATTAGGGCTTATCTTCTGCTTAAAATGCCGGACTATACTTTGGACGCCGGCAGAGACCATAAAGTACTCCTGCATAAGCCGTAACCTGCGGCCTTCTTCCGTACTGTCTTCCGGATACAAAAAGCGAGAAATAAGCTGTACATTATCTTTATAGCGAAATGCCTCATGTCGATTTCCTTTGGCCAAGACACGATATACATCTTCTCGGGTATATTCGGCACGCCATAACCGCAATGTATTGACGGTATCATTATGATAGCCAACCATAGGCACATCATACGGCACAGCACGGACAGAGTGATAATTTTCGTATACGCATTCCAAGTTTCCCTCACCGTCAGGACGCATATACGCATTGCCGCTAAAACATACATTGACCGCCTTATCTACTTTCTTCACTTCCCACGGATAGCCATCTACCAGCCAATTATCCGGAAGTTCAACTTGTTGTCCATCCACAATACGTTGATTAAACAACCCATATTGATAGCGGATACTACATCCATGACCGGGCAAACGAAGAGCTGCCAAAGAATCTGCAAAACACGCTGCAAGACGGCCTAATCCTCCATTCCCCAATCCCGGATCTCGTTCTTCCGGTATAATAGCATCCAAATCCCAACCCAAATCATGCAATCCTTCGCGGCAAACTGTTTCCATATCAACACTGATCAAATTTGACTGCAGTAATCTTCCCAATAAAAATTCAATCGAAAAATAATATACTTGTTTAACTTTCTTTTCTACATACATCTTATTGGTTTTAATCCAATCTTCACTTATTAAATCACGAATCATAAATGCAACGGTCTGATATACTTCGTTTGGTATAAGGTCGCGCACATCTTTTTCCCATGCTACATGAGATTTACGAATAAATATTTTTTTGAATTCTTCTTTATCTTTCCATTTCTTCATGCGCATACCTCTCTTTACATCAGATAACCGAATATTTTCCAATACATAAAGGCATTTGTTTTGTCCCCGTCAGCACAGCTTCTGACTGAATACTTGCATTTTTGTCACAAATAACATAGTTTAGCTGTGCATCATCACCAACGGCAGAGTGCTGCATAATGATACTGTTACGTATGACCGCATTTTTTCCCACACGGACTTTGCGAAAAAGAATGCTGTTTTCTACCCGGCCTTCAATAATACAGCCATTCGCTACCAGTGAGTTATTTACAGCGGATTCCTCCATATATTTGGCCGGAGCTTCATCTTTTATTTTTGTATATATCCGCCTTTCTCCATCAAGAAAGAGACTGCGCCATTTTTTTACATCCAGTAATTCCATATTCGCATTAAAATACGCAGGAACGGAATGAATACAAGCCGTATAGCCTTGATAATTAAAACCGAAAACGCGCAGCCGGTCAATGTTTCTTTTTAAAATATCCGTCAATATGAATTTATACCCTTTGGCATATGCCAGACGGACAGATCGATTAAATATTTCACAATCAATCAAGATTCCGCGCATATAGACATTTTCACCGCTTTTCACATGCGTTTTAGGAGTTATCTCCGTAATACGGTCTTTATCATCTGTATCAAGTATATAAAAATTGCCAGTTATATCTGTTGCCGGGTGGTGATAAATTACAGTCACATCGGCATTATGCCGACGATGGAAATGAAGAACCTTTTCATAGTCTATATTTTGTACATAGTCACTGCGCGTAATCAGGATATAAGGTTGTACCGCCCGCTCTACAAACGATAAATTATGATAATATGTACGAACATCCCCCTCCATAGGATGAATAATATCTTGTGCTTCCAGCGGCAAGTAAAATAAGCCATCTCCCTTGCGGGCCAGATTCCAATCCTTAGCAGAACGTATGTGGTCTAATACAGAACGCGATTCTGCAGAAAGAAGAATTCCTATATCCCCGATACCAGCGTTTACCATATTGGATAAAGTAAAATCAATAAGGCGAAATTTTCCGCCAAACGGCATAGTAGCTAATGGACGTCTTTCATTCAATTCGCGCAGCGGATTATCTTCCTGGAGATTTATCAATCCAATGATTTGGCTGCTCATGCTATCACGTCTCCTTGTATCTGTCCCTCACTCGCTTTTATCTTTTCATCGTTACCGACAACCATTACGGTACCATCGTCATTATGAACAACTGCATTACTTTGAATAATACATCTTTCGCCAATAATAGCTTTATCTACTACTGCATTTTTTTCAATACTTGTCCCCGGCATTAAAACGGAATTAGTCACCTTTGCACCTTCTTCAATAGTAACACCGTAAAAAACAACCGAACGTATCACCGTACCTAAAATTTGAGATCCCTCCCCTACAAGAGAGCTTCTGGCACTGCCATGCGGTCCAATGACATGAGGTGGCAGCGATTGACTGCCGGAATAAATACGCCAATCAGAATTATTCAGATCAAGAGGTGGATCATCGGCTAATAAATCCATATTCGCCTGCCACAAGCTTTCAATGGTACCTACATCTTTCCAATATCCTTCAAAAGGATATGCATACAGCGGCAGATTTTGTGACAGCATCGCAGGAATAACATTCTTTCCAAAATCATGTTCTGAATGTATTTCCTTTGCATCCGCCATTAAATATGTTTTCAGGAGTTTTCGATTGAAAATATAAATGCCCATAGAAGCAAGATTGCTTTCCGGATGTATCGGCTTCTCCTGAAACTTACGTATTTTCATGTTATCGTCAGTCGTCATAATACCAAAACGGCTGGCATCGCTCCATGGGACACGAATCGTGCCAATAGTAACACCTGCATGATGTTTTTTATGAAATGCCAGCATTTTCGAATAGTCCATGGAATAAATATGATCGCCTGATAATACAAGAACATAATCGGAACCAATCATATCCACAAAATTCATATTTTGATAAATAGCGTCAGCCGTTCCATGATACCAATTGGTTCCGTCATCTGTCATATAAGGCGGTAGCACAAAAGTTCCTCCACGGTCAGAATCAAGATCCCAAGAACTTCCGTTTCCTACATACCAATTCAGTGCCAACGGTTGATATTGAGTTAAAATGCCGACTGTATCAATGCCGGAATGACGGCAATTACTCAATGTAAAGTCAATAATGCGGTACTTTCCGCCAAACAGCAGTCCTGGTTTGGCTTGGTTTTTAGTAAGAACCCCCAAACGGCTTCCTTTTCCTCCGGCAAGTATCATGGCTAAACAATTAGATTTTCTCATAGAATTGCCTCCTGATTCCGAAAGACATACCGACTTGATACACATATTTTTAATTATCAACTGCAATATTTGATATTTCCATTCTTCCCTTCTGACTTTTCGGTATTCTTTCCCTGATATATTATTTAAAAATTACGTTATAACGTGATTTATCTCTATATTTATTATACACTAATAACGGTAAAAATGCGATAATACCAGTGATAATCTATATAGGAGCAGCAAATAATAAAATAAAAAAAAGATACCGAAAAATAGTATAAAAATCTGGTATCTTTTTTTATATTGCATTTATGTTGCATAATAGTGCTTATATTATTTTAAGTTGATTTACATCAAGAAGTTCTACTCTAAAAGGCAGCGACATCAGTATTTCTTTCGTCAATTCTTTTGTATCGATAACAGTTCTTACAAATCCAATTCCTTTTTTGCCATCTAATGCGGTAACCACTCCCAAGTATTCGCAGCCTTCTATAATACGTGTTACAAACGTCATATTTTCTGGTTTTATACGAAAATAAACCCAATCGTGATTCATGACTCTGCCACCTTTCGGCGCATCATAGAATACGGCTGCAGCGGCGTATCAATATAAATACCCACCTTCATCTGCGGATGAGGCGCTACAGTAATAATCGCGTTCTTTTCATCAATCATTTTTGTAATAATATGATGCACATTTTTCCCTCGAGGTTGTAAAAACTCAACGGTATCGCCAACTTTAAAATTATTGCGCTGTTCCAAATATACGATTTTTTTTTCTTTGTCATAGGAAGTAACAAGACCGATAAATTCATGTGTCTGTGTATTACTGGAGTGGCTGTATACTTGATCGGCTTCCGTTGGACGAGATACAGAAAACCCTTTCGTATATGGTCGGTGAGAAATCTTCTCCAATTCATCCAGCCATTCCTGTTTTACAGAAAAATGTTCAGGATCTCGTTCAAATGCATCCAAAGCTTCCCGATAAACTTTTACTACAGTAGCAACATAATGTACACTTTTCATACGTCCTTCTATTTTCAGACTACATAAGCCTGCCTCATATAATGCAGGCAAATAAGGAAGCAGGCACAAATCTTTCGAATTAAAAATATAGGTTCCCCTATCATCTTCCGTAACAGGAAAATATTGACCAGGCCGGGTTTCTTCAACAATATTATATTTCCAGCGGCAGGCTTGCACACATTGGCCACGGTTAGAATCTCTGTTTTGTGTAAAATAATTACTCAATAAACAACGTCCGGAATAAGAAATACACATAGCACCATGTACAAACCCTTCCAATTCAACCGGAACTTTTTCGTGAATAACTTTTATATCGGCAAGACTAACTTCTCTTGCCATAACCACACGTTTGGCACCGGCTTCCTGCCAGAATTTAGCCGATATCCAGTTTGTTGTATTCGCTTGCGTACTGATATGAACCGGCATCCGGGGAACAATTTTTCTGGCCAGATAAAACACACCCGGATCTGCCACTAAGATAGCATCTACCCCTATGCTGTCCAGATATTCCAAATATTCCGGCAAGCCTTTAAAATCATCATTATGAGGAAAAATATTAACGGTTACATGCACTTTCTTTTTCAAGGAATGTGCAAAAGAAACAGCCTCTCTTAGTTCTTCATCTGTAAAATTGCCGCTATAGGCACGCAATCCAAAAGCTTTCCCGCCTAAATAAACAGCATCGGCACCATAAAGCAATGCCATTTTCATTTTATCCATATTACCGGCAGGTGCCAATAATTCCATTTTCTGCATACTCGTATCCTTTCCAATAGGAAACGGTCATTCCGTCTCCGTTTTCATAAAAAGTCGTCTCAAATCTTTTATCCTGAGTTACCATTCGTAAATATTCTCGAAGCCGCATAACAATCGTACGATGTTTATGAGGTATCGGTCCCTTGATGCGTACCATTCCATGATATAAAATATTATCAGCAATAATAACTGCCCGCGGCGACAGTTCGGGAATTAATTTCACAAGCTGTCGTGAATACTGCCCTTTAGGCCCATCCAAAAAAACTAAGTCCCACGGACCTTTTAAATCATTTAAAAGAACGGCGGCATCTCCGATCAATTGTGTAACACGATCTTCGCAATGTGCTCGTGCAATGTATTCTCGTGCTTTATACGCGCGCTCCTTGTCAATCTCAATGGTAACAATCGATCCGTTTTCAGACAGCAGCGGAACCATCTGCAATGTAGAATACCCAATAGCCGTTCCGATTTCCAAAACACGCTTCGGAGCCGCTTCCGCTATTAATCTGCAAAATAGAGTTACTTCCGTATCACGTAAAATAGGAATCATCTGCGCTGCTGCATATTTTTTCATTTCTTCAAATAACTCCTTCAAGGCATATACTCCTTCACATTCTGCATATGTTCTTCATAGGTCCGGGAAAAATGATTATGCCCCTTAGCGTCTGCTACAAAAAACAAATATTCCGTATCTTTCGCTTCGGCAACAGCCTTCAAGCAGTTTACCCCGGGATTGCCAATCGGTCCCGGAGGAAGTCCTGTATATAAATATGTATTATACGGAGAATCAATTTTCGTCTCTTCTATACTATAGGCTGATTTATGAGATCCTAAAGAATAAGAAAGGCTGGCATCAGACTGCAGCGGCATATGGATTTTCAACCGTTTAAGAAATACCGCGGCAATAATCGGCTGGTCTTCTTCATATTGTGCCTCTTTTTCTACCATGGAGGCTAATGTAACAAACTGATAAATTGACATATTGTGCTGGTCTGCGCTTTCCCTCATATTTTCTGTAAGATGCTTATCAAAATTATCCAGCATCATTTTTACTATCTGATCTGCCGTTGCCCCTCGCGGGATAAAATATGTATCAGGAAATAAAAAACCTTCTGACGGAAACGTAACTACACGATTTCCATACATATAAGGGTATAAGTTTTTCGTATCTGCCGCTGCCGACAAAAAATCAGCCTCTTTCACCAATCCTTTTTGATTGAGCACTTGGGCAATGCGGCGAACCGTATATCCTTCAGGAATCACAATGCGTTCCGCTTCTGATTTACCGCTTACCAATTTTGCCATTAAATCATGCAGGCTCATGCGGTTGTTGACCAGATATTCTCCTTGTTTCATTGTATTGGCTGTTCCCGTTAAAGTTGCCACTGCCCGAAACCACCACGTATTGGAAATAATCCCTTTGTTTTGTAATTCTGCGGCAATCTCACCGGCAGTCATCGTATCGTGAACTTCTATATACGCTTCTGCCGGTTTTAAAAATGAAATAGGTGCATAATAAGCTGCCTCTGCACTGACCACTCCCAAAATAATAAAACAGCAAACTAAGGTTACGGTAATTTGTTTTTTATTCCAGGTATGGTTTTTCATGATTGATCCACTTGTATTAACTTCTTGTGTATTATTTTTTTTATCCATAATGTATCTATTATACTGTAAAATTATTGTATGTGGCAAATATTCATATTTAAAATACTATGAATAGGCAATACTATTTCATCAAAATAAAATAATGCCGACAAAAACAGTCTTTGTCGGCGTTATCCCCTTTTTATCAAAATTTACTTGGACGGACTCCAAATACGTTGCTGTTGCGCCAACTCTTCTCGCTGATCTATCTGCTGTGATTGTAAATCAGACTGCTGTTCATCTGCATCTGCTTCAGCAGACTGTTGTACAGCCGCTTGAGCTGTCACCGTATTTTGACTGTTTGAAGATTGTTTTGCCGCTGATAATGCTGCTTTTGCAGCATCCTCCTGCGCTTTGATTCGATCATTCTCCGCTTGACGCATTTGTTCCCGTATTCGTGATTCCAATGGAATATCCGGAAAGGCACGAACATCGACATAGACTTCAAAAAGTCGATTCCACGGCAACGTAACTTGAATCGTCCGTGGATCAACACCAAGATAATCTTTTGCATATCGCTGCAATTGTTCTTTGGTGCGGCTCTGCAATTCTGCATTGATCGTAGAAAAGTATTGAGGCTCTTCATTTTTTTTGATTTTTTCCTGCATGCGTGTAATATAATCACGGACATTCGCTTGATATGCCCAATTATCAAGATATTGGGTTGTCAACATACGCTGGTGTGCATCAGCCGTCATATATTTAGATAAAATTCCCTGTGAAACTCCGTATCCCACAGAATTACTAGCCGTATTCCAACCATTATAGGCAGCTAAACTATACATAATTTTATCCATATATAACCCATAAACCAATGTATTATCTGATCCATTAGAAAAAGCCATATCAACTATACTCACCGGGATACCCGCCTGTATTGCTTTTTCGATTTGTCCCAGAAATACCTTCGTAGAATCAAGCATAATCGGAAAGTTTTCAAAATTAGCTGACTCTGAAGTCTGCGTTGTCAACGGCGTATTAACTGCCAGCAGTAAATCAGGACGTTCTTTATCGGTAATAACTCCGCCTACAGCTTCAATGTGCGCTTTAATTGTCTTGCCAATTTCCTGCCCGTCATAACTTGGAACGGTCCTGGCACCCCCGCCAAGAGGATAAATAACGGTAATTTTAGGATGATAATTGTTAAAATCATTACTTGCTCGCGTGATAAGCAGCAATCCAAGCTGATCAGCCCCCGGAAAAGATCCATATACGTTATTAGAAACTCCCTTGCTTTCCGTTTCAAGGTATTTTGCTTCCAAAGCGGATTGTGTATGAGTAGAATTATCATCATGACCCAGACAAAAATATGTAAAAATGCCTTTTTTGGCACACTGAATCAGTATATGATTTACCATCATATTTTTACGACGCCGATTGTACCAATCCTGCAGATATTCCATGGGTACACGTTGTACAATATTGAACCAGTCTGTTCGTTCCTGCGGGTTCAGCCCTTCTTCGTCCATTTTTGACTGCAGTGCCGATAATTCATAAATATCATTTCCATACGTCAAATAATAATCAGGTTCTACCCCCTGTCCACCGGCCCAAGGGCTGCGCATAACAGTACTAAAAGCATAGATAGGAATATGGCTGTGATTATTTTTAATTTTTTCAATTTCATTTATCCGCCTGACTAATGTTGCCATATCCATATTATGCTTACGGGAATCTACCAATCCCCCATAAACAAGAGAATCTACAGAAAGCACCATAGCATCGGCTTCCCCGGCATGAGCATCAACCCACTGCAAAAGCTGTTCCGGAGATCCCTTAAAATTACTGCCCGACAAATATTTCTGCGGCGGTGTAATAATTGTATATCCGGCATCCTGTGCTGTGCTGACGGTATATGCAAGATCAACGGGTCGGTTATCCTGCGGCACATATAAAATGGTTTTTGCTAATGCCGCTGGTCCAGTACACAATATCATTGCAAATACAGCAAAACGTATTACTTTATGTAGCAACTTCAACTAAATCACCTCAAACTAAAATATTGTATTAATTATAGCAAAAACCAATGACAATTACAAAATATCATCTCTTCGTTTACGGCGGACACGAGGAAGATTCCAATGAAAATGAATAGCTAACATACGCAATATTAACGTGATGCTAAATCCTATAATGCAAGATATTTCAGCAGGAATTCCCAGTATAATAAACGTAATATACAACATGCATGAACCGATCAAAGAGGCGGAGGCATAAATATCCTGTAAAAAAATAATCGGCACTTGTCCTGCCAAGACATCACGAATAACTCCGCCGCCAATAGCGGTAACAACGCCAAGAGTAACAGCTAAAACCCACATATTGGGATAATAACTACACCCCAGCATCGTCCCCGTAACAGTAAAAGACCCCAGTCCTATGGCATCGGACATTAAATATACATTTTTGAAGCGGTCCATCAAGTCACGCCGCATAGTAATATATCGAATAATGGCACACGTTACGGCAATCGTTATAATAACAATCCATAAATACAAATCATCTCGCAGCGCTGCCGGAGGAATATTGCCAATAATAACATCACGAAGTATGCCGCCGCCAACTGCAGTCGCTGCAGCAAGGACGAATACACCAAAAATATCCATTCTTCTCGATACGGCAACCATTGTCCCTGATAAAGCAAATGCCGTCGTTCCTAATATATCAAATAATTGCCACCATAATGATTGCATTACCATCCACCATCCTGTAAAATTATACTATCAGTATGTATCATATCATAAAATGCTTATAATAACCAACCCTTCTGGTTATCACTGCGGCATGCTATATGAAGGAGAAAATCATGACTAAAGATGAATTTTACATGGGAAAAGCATTACACGAAGCCAAAATCGCCTATAACGTAGGAGAAATTCCAATTGGTGCCATTATCGTGTTTGAAAAAAAAGTTATTGCTTCTGCCTATAATTTACGCGAAACACTGCCCTGTGCTACTGCGCATGCTGAAGTATTAGCTATAGAAAAAGCTTGCCGGGCATTATCACGCTGGCGTCTTTCCGGATGCACGTTATATGTCACAGTAGAACCATGTTCCATGTGTGCCGGTGCTATTGTCAATAGTCGTCTGGATCGCCTAGTATATGGCTGTGATGATCCTAAAGGCGGAGCTGTCCACTCACTATTTTGCATAGTAAATAATCCCAGCTTAAATCATCAGGTATCTGTTACCTCAGGAATACGAGAGGAAGAATGCAGTCAGCTGATGAAAGATTTTTTTAGACAAAGAAGACAATGAAATATAAATAAAATAGCAGATACACGGTACAAGAATTTTAAATATAAAGGTATCCCGTGTCTGATCCGTCTCGGTCTAATATACTGCACACAAAATTCATTCTTTACATAACATAAAATACCTCTGAATAGGGAAAACAAGTATCTTCACTTCCCTATCCAGAGGTATTTAAATGCGTTTTATAAATTTTTACTTTTATGCCTCTAAATTTTTAATCAATAATTCATTGACCGCTCCAGGATTAGCACGGCCTTTTGTCTGTTTCATGACCTGTCCTACCAAAAAACCAATAGCTTTTTTCTTACCGGCTTTATAGTCTGCAACAGATTGTGGATTTGATGCAATAATCGTTTTAATAATTTCTTCCAGTGCCCCTGTATCAGAAATCTGGACAAGACCTTTTTCCTTTACAACCTCTGCGGCTGCTTTTCCGGATTGCCACATTTCAGGCAATACCGATTTAGCAATTTTTCCAGATATAGTACCTTTAGAAATCAATTCCAGAAGTTCGGCTAACGCATTCGGAGCAACCGGTGCTTTATCAGCTGTCAATCCGGCAGCATTCAATTGTTTGGCAAATTCCCCCTGCATCCAATTAGACGCTGTTTTAACATCAATACCGGCAGCCACTACCGCTTCAAAGTAATCTGCCGTCTGTTTATCTAGTGTAAGAAGATTCGCATCATATTCAGGCAATCCCAACTCTTCAGTAAAACGCTTGCATCTCGCATCCGGCATTTCCGGGATTTCTTTGCGAATTTCCTCAATCCATTCCGGAGATACCTCTATAGGAATCAAATCCGGTTCGGGAAAAAATCGATAATCATTTGTTCCTTCCTTGACACGCTGGGTAACTGTAATCTCTTTATTTTCGTCCCAGCCGCGGGTTTCCTGAATAACAGTCCCCCCATCTTCAATCAGTTCGGCCTGGCGAACTGCCTCAAATTCAATGCCTTTTTGAACGCCGCTGAAAGAATTAATATTTTTCAATTCAGCCTTTGTGCCTAATTCAGCAGTTCCGACCGGACGTACGGAAATATTAGCATCGCAGCGCATACTTCCTTCTTCCATGCGACAATCCGATACATCAAGGTACTGCAATATAGACCGCAGTTTTTCCAAGTATGCTTTAGCTTCTTCACCACTGCGGATATCCGGTTCCGATACGATTTCCAACAAAGGCACACCTGTACGGTTATAATCAACATATGTCGTATCAGACGTATCAATGGAAGCGCCATTATGGACAAGTTTACCGGCATCCTCTTCCATATGGATACGAGTCAATCGGATGCGCCGTGTTTCACCGCCGACTTCTATATCCACATGCCCATTCAAACAAATTGGCAGATCATACTGCGAGGTCTGAAAATTCTTCGGCAAATCAGGATAATAGTAATTTTTACGATCGAATTTACTGTATGGTAAAATATCACAATGTAATGCCAATCCTGCTTTAATAGCAAAATGCAGCACTTCTTTATTCAAAACCGGCAATACGCCAGGAAGCCCCAAACATACGGGACATACATGTGTATTGGGTTCGGCACCGAATTCTGTACTGCAGCCGCAAAAAATCTTTGTTTTCGTCTTTAATTCACAATGGACCTCCAGCCCAATGACGGATTCGTATTTCATTATAATTCAACCTCCCTCATAGGCGGCTGCTTTTTCAAATCGGTACGATTTTGTTCAAACGTATATGCAGCCCGCAGCAGCGTTTCTTCATCAAGAGCTTTGGCAATAAGCTGCATGCCGATAGGCAGTCCATCCTTATATCCGCAGCAAATATTCATACCGGGAAGCCCCGTCAAATTTAATGTAACAGTACAGATGTCACCTAGGTACATCGCCAGTGGATCATCCGTATTCTGCCCAATTTTAAAGGCCGTATCCGGTACTGTCGGAGTCAAGAGCACATCAACCTGCTTCAAGGCTTCGTCATAATCGCTCTTCACCAGCGTACGTACCTTCATCGCCCGCAGATAGTATGCATCGTAATATCCCGAGCTTAAAACATACGTGCCAAGCAGAATACGGCGTTTTACTTCAGCGCCAAATCCTGCAGAACGAGTTTTCTTATACATATCTACAATGTCAGTGCCCGGAATGCGCAGCCCGAATCCTACCCCGTCAAACCGAGCTAAATTGGAGCTGGCTTCAGCGGGAGCAATAATGTAATACGCTGCCAGTCCATATTTCATATGAGGCATTTTAAGCGAAATTATCTCAGCACCTAATTTTTTATACGTATCAATCGCTTCTTCTAGCGCTTTTCTGCACTCAGAATCAAGCCCTTCAGCAAAATATTCTTCGGGAATACCAATTTTCAGCCCTCTAACATCATTAACCAGCGCTTTTTTATAATCCTTTTTTTCCTGTACAATGGAAGTGGAATCTTTGCTGTCATGACCAGCAATCGCATTCAGCACGATAGCACAATCCGTAACGTCCGTTGTAATAGGCCCGATTTGATCCAGCGATGAAGCAAAGGCAATCAAGCCATATCGGGAAATCAGTCCATAAGTAGGTTTCATACCGACTAACCCACAATACGATGCAGGCTGGCGAATGGATCCTCCCGTGTCAGATCCCAAGGCCCATACAGCTTCTCCCGAAGCAACAGCAGCTGCAGATCCTCCGGAAGATCCACCTGGGACGCAGTCCAGATTCCAAGGATTGTGTGTTATTTGAAAAGCAGAATTTTCGGTCGAACTCCCCATGGCAAATTCATCCATATTCGTTTTGCCAAGACTGACATAATCGGCATTCATCAATTTTTCAATAACAGTCGCATTATATGGCGATTTAAAATTTTCCAGCATCCGAGAGGCACAGGTAGCATTTTGCCCTTTGATGCATATATTATCTTTTATAGCACCCGGTATACCGGCTAAATCCGAAATACTCTCTCCTGCAGCTATTTTCTTGTCAACTGCCGCTGCTGCTTCCAGCGCATATTCACGATTATCTGACAAAAAAGCTTGAACTCGGGGTTCAACAGCATCTTTGTGAGCAAGATACTTCTTTGTTAGTTCAACGGACGTAATTTCACCAGTAACTAATTTTTCATGTAATACATGTATTGTCGACGCTTCCACCATATGCCTCCTAATCCTGAATAACCTTGGGAACTTTAAAATAACCGTTTTCTTGTTCCGGTGCATTCTGCAGTGCTTTTTCATTCGCCAAAGACGGTTGAGGCACATCTTCACGCATAACATTGCGCATAGATACGGCATGTCCTGTCGGTTCTACATCACTTATATCGACTTGGCTGATTAAATCCATGTACGTTAAAATGTCATTTAACTGTTTCCCAACGGAATCAATCTGATTATCCTGGATTTCCAATCGGGACAATAGTGCGATTTTTTTTATTTCCTCTGCACTGATTTTCATATGGACACCCCTTGTTGAAAATATTTTATCTATAACTTTACAATAAATTATTATACCATTTTTTTTATTCTCTTTCCAACCATTGACAGAACTCTTCTTCATCTATAACACGAATTCCCAGTTGATTTGCCCTATCAAACTTACTTCCCGGTTCGCTTCCGACTACTACCAATGTCGTTTTCTTTGTTACAGATGATGTGACCTTGCCGCCTCTATCTTCAACCGCTTTTTGCCCTTCTTGCCGAGTCATATTTACTAATTTTCCCGTAAGAACAACGATTTCTCCATCAAAAGAAGTATTGATAAGTGCTTTCTTTTCTGCTGTCATAACAATTCCATGAGCAGCAAGTTTTTGTATTAAATCCCGATGTTTTGAATCAGAAAAATAAGAAATAAGACTATTGGCAATTCTCGGGCCTACCTCATCAATAGCGGTAAGCTCTTCTGCCGAAGCACGCATAATAGCCGACATAGAGCCGAAATATTCGGCCAAGATACGTCCAACTTTCGCTCCCACAAACCGTATCCCCAAAGCAAAAATAACACGTGCTAATCCTACTGTACGACTATCATCAATTGCTCTTAACAAATTTTCTGCCGATTTATCAGCAAATCCATCCAAACTTAGCAGGTTTTCTTTTGTTAAGTCATACAGATCTGCTACCGTATGAATCATATGACGATCCAAAAGCTGGCTGACGATAGCATCTCCCAGTCCATCGATATTCATGGCATCACGGGACACAAAATGTGCCACTCGTTCCACGAGTACAGCGGGACAATCGGGATTTATACACCGTACCGCTGCTTCTCCTTCCCGGCGAACAACCGTCCCGCCGCAGCTAGGACAGACCGTGGGCATAGTAAATATCTTTTCGGTTCCCTGCCGGACCTCTACTATTGGTTTTACAACTTCCGGAATAATTTCTCCTGCTTTTTGTATAATAACAGTATCCCCGATACGAATGTCTTTTTCTTTAATATAATCTTCATTATGCAGCGTAGCTCGTTTGACTACCGTACCCGCCAAGCGCACCGGTGCCAAATCAGCCGCCGGAGTAAGTACTCCGGTCCGTCCCAAGGAAACTGATATATCAAGGACTTTAGTTTCGGCTCTTTCCGGCGGGAATTTATAAGCTATCGCCCAACGTGGAATTTTAACAGTATTGCCCAGACGTTCCTGCTGCGAAAAAGAATTTACTTTAACTACCATTCCATCCGTAGCATACGGTAAATCCCGGCGTCGTTCATCCCAACTATGAATAAATTGAATAACATCGGACATATCTGCAAATTTTCTATATTCAGGATTAACGTGGAAATGAAACTCCTTAAGCCGCTGCAATAATTCTTCCTGACTCTGTATCATTAATCCTACGTTACCTCCCAGCGCATAAGCAAAAAATGCTAACTTTCGCCGGGCTGTAATGTTCGGATCCAGTTGACGCAAAGAACCTGCCGCAGCATTTCGAGGATTTGCAAATGGTTCAAGTTCGTCTTCTATCCTCTGCTCATTCAATTGTTCAAAAGAATCAACAGGCATGTACACTTCCCCGCGTACTTCTATATGCTCGGAGTCGCTATCAATATGAAGCGGAATCGTTCTAATGGTACGGACATTATTTGTAATATCCTCTCCCACTCTGCCATCTCCCCGTGTCACACCCCGGACAAATTTTCCTTTTTCATATATAAGATTGACTGCCAATCCATCAATTTTCAGTTCTACAATATATTCCAGTTTTTCATCAACCAAATCATTTCGTATACGCTGATCAAACTCCATCAATTCATGATCGTTGAAAACATCACCTAAACTAAGCATAGGACGATCATGTGTATATTTGGCAAAGCCTCCTGATATTTTGGAGCCAACCCGCTGTGTTGGTGAATCAGGCGTAATCCATTCCGGATGTTCTTTTTCAATATCTTCAAGACGACGATACTGCATATCATATTCATAATCACTGATTTCCGGCTTATCTTTCGTATAATACCGGTAACTATGATACTCAAGCAGTTTCCGCAATTTTTGCAGTTCCTGATACAAATCCGATGTATTATCCATGCTATATACCTCCTATTCCCTTTCGATAGGTGCATATTTCACAACAACCTGCCGAACTCCTTTCGTAGGAAACTCAATTTTCATCTGCATATTTGATCCTTCTCCAATAACTTCAAGAATCTTCCCAATACCCCAAATTTTATGCCGTACATTGTCCCCCGCTTTCCATGAATCATCTACTTCATGTTTTTCAGGAAGAGCTGAATTCACAGGCTGCGACAGAATAGATATCCGCTGCCGTGCCGGTACTCGTGACGACGTTTCAGGCATTTTGACACGCCTTTTGTATTCTTCCATAAGATCTTCCGGTATCTCACGGAGAAAACGACTGGGAAGATATGCCGAAATATGCCCATATATCGTACGAGTTGAAGCATTCGTCAGATATAATTGCTGTTCCGCACGCGTAATCCCTACATAACATAACCGCCGTTCCTCTTCAATTTGTCCCGGATCCATAAGAGTTCGACTGTGAGGAAACAATCCTTCATCCATGCCTGCCAGAAACACTATGGGAAATTCCAATCCCTTTGCAGCATGAAGTGTCATCAAAGTAACCTTGGATTCTGAATTTTCAAATTCATCAACATCATTAACTAATGCAATATTTTCTAAAAAATCTTGTAATGTCCCTTGTGGATTGGAATTCATAAAATCCCTAGCAACCGATAAGAATTCTCCTAAATTTTCTTTACGACTTTCTCCTTTTGGATCATGCGCTGCCTCTGCATCAATCATTGCACCATACCCACTTTGCCGGATAACTTCTTCAATAAGAGTCATCACATCCCATTCGCTCGTGTGGTTCAGCAAATCAAAAATAAGCACGGCAAAACTTTCCAATGATTCTTTTGCCCGCTTTGTTACCGGCAGTTCTTCTGAAGAAGACAAGGCCTCAAAAATAGAAATCTCATTTTTTTCAGCATACTCCGCCAAATGTTCCAGTGTCGTTGCTCCCAGACTGCGCTTGGGAACATTGATAATGCGCATAAGACTCAAACTGTCGTCGGGATTATATAAAACGCGCAAATATGCAATAATATCTTTTATTTCTTTGCGGTCATAAAATTTTGTTCCTCCCACCATCGTATACGGAATACCATAATGCATTAATGCTTCTTCCAATGTACGAGACTGGGAATTCGTGCGGAAAAGAACGGCCATATGTCCATATGGTTCGTGTCCGATTTCATGACGATTGTATATTATCCCTCCAATATAGTCGGCTTCATCATGCTCTGTTTGCGCATGATAATGAATGATTTTATGACCGTCAGGATTACAAGTCCATAATTCTTTTTTTGGCCGGCTTTTATTGTGTTCGATAACCGCATTTGCTGCTTCTAGAATTGTTTTCGTAGAACGATAATTCTGTTCCAGTTTAATTTGCGCTGCCTGAGGATAATCTTTTCCAAATTCTATAATATTCTGTATATCTGCACCACGCCAGGCATAGATACTCTGATCCGCATCACCGACAACACATATATTCTGCCATTTTGCCGCCAATATGCGTGTCAGTAAATATTGTGCATGATTTGTATCTTGATATTCATCTACCAAAATATATTGAAATCGATTTTGATACTTTTCCCTCACATCCCGGTTCGTCTGCAACAGTTTAACCGCTAAAAGAAGCAAATCATCAAAATCCATTGCATTATTATCTTTTAATTTTTTTTCATATAATGTATATACATCAGAAACTTTTTGTTCATAAAAGTCTCCCGCCTGTTTCGCATATTCAGCCGCCTGCAGAAGTCGATTTTTCGCTCCCGATATCGTCGACAAAACGGAACGGGGCGGAAATTGCTTGTCATCCAAATTAATTTCTTTTAAACAATCTTTTACAAGAACCAGTTGATCCGATGCATCGTATATTGTAAAATTACGGCTGTATCCATCAAATCCATCAATTTCAAAACGCAGCAGCTTAGCACAAAAAGAATGAAAAGTACTGAGCCAAATTCGTTCTGCTTCAGCACCTACAAGATTGCGTACTCGTTCCTGCATTTCTTTAGCTGCCTTATTGGTAAAGGTAATTGCTAAAATACAATACGGCGCAACACCTTTTTCCAAAAGATGAGCAATACGGCAGGTAAGTACCTTGGTTTTTCCGGAACCAGCTCCAGCCATGATCAGCAAAGGACCTTCCGTATGTTTTACCGCTTCTATTTGTTTTTCATTTAATGTATCATAAATCGGATTCATGAAAACTCCTTAAACACGAACCAAGGCCCACACCACCATCAGGATGAGGGCCTTGGCAATTATTTACTAAAAATCAGCGTAAGTCTTTAATAGCCGCTAAAATGGGCGGTACAATTTGTTTTTTACGGCTCATTACATTAGGAAGATACACTTCTTTATCAAGGATATCCTTGGCAAACGACTTATGGATAACATCTTCAAAATTACCCGCAAAAATAAGATTTGTCGATTCATCAATAATACTGGTAATCATTAATAAGGATGCCGCATAATCAGCTCCTGTACGCATTTTTTCCAATGCATTCAGCAAGACTTCTTTTTGATCAAGCAAGTCTTTCGTGTCCATAACCTGAACTTGAGATATAGAAATAACTTGGTCTTTTTCCGAAAATTCCTTCATATCATTATGGGCAATTTCGTCTGGTGATAAATCAGACACATTCGCACCGGCTTTAAGCATGCTCAAACCATACTGCTGTATATCCACTCCGGCAATTGCCGCAAGTTTTTCACAAGCAGCTTTATCTTCATCCGTGCATGTAGGAGAACGGAACAACACTGTATCAGAAATAATCGCAGACAACAGCAAGCCCGCTATATCTTTAGGGATTTCCTTGTGATACAACTCATATAGCTGTGTTACAATAGTACTAGTACAGCCGACTGGCTTAAAAAGGACAAAAATGGGACCATCTGTAGCAATACCACCGCCAATACGGTGATGATCAATGTTTTCAATTACTTCGGCTTCATCAATGCCATCAATAATTTGTTTCTTTTCATTATGATCAACAAGAATTACTTGTTGTTTTTCCGTATGTTCAATGCATGCCGTACAAATTAATCCATAATATTTGCCTTCTTTTATAACAACATACGTCCCATCTGATTTTACATCATGAGCAAAGTCCGTGGTTTTATAAAAAATTTCAGGATCATGAACCAGTTCTTTAATCGTCGTCAATTCCTGCCCAAGAAGATTTTTGATAAATTCATCGGCAAAACTCGCTTTATCAATGATACCAACAAACTTGCCATTATCCACGACCGGGGCAAATTCGAGAAGATTAACAGAAAACCACTTAGCCGCATCTTTCAAACTGGAGCTCAAAGATAATGCTGCAATCGTTGTATCTGCTGCATCGGCAACTGTAATATAAAAATTTTTCACTAGCGGCTGGGGCGCAACCTTAAAATAATTCAATGCAAATTCAGTTTCCTTGTTTATTTCACCGGCACGAATAGCCACCGCATCTACATTCATCAGTTGTTTCAATTTCGCATATGCAATGGAAGAACAGATAGAATCTGTATCCGGGCTCTTATGGCCTGTAACAAAAATATGTTTTTCTGCCAATGTACTCACCTCATATTAAAATTAGTTAATGGTTAAATATATACTCTAGTGACTATTATAACATAGAGGTCTATCCTATTCAAAAAAAAAATGAACCTAGTTAAACCAATCGAGTAGGAGGTCACCCATTGGGACTTTCATCCGTTAGACTGCGTTCATACCGGGCACAAAAAAAAACAAGAGTTGGAATAATCCAACTCTTGTTTGTGTTCTTTACTACTAGGACCGTTTTTCGCGAATACGTGCAGCTTTGCCTGTGAGACCGCGCAAATAATGCAATTTTGCACGACGGACAATACCGCGGCGAACAACTTCAATTCTTGCCAAACGAGGTGAATGTACCAAGAAAGTACGTTCCACTCCTATGCCATACGAAATACGACGAACCGTGAATGTTTCACGGACACCGCCATTTTGACGGCCGATAACAAGACCTTCAAAAATCTGAATACGTTCCCTATTGCCTTCTACGACCTTTACATGTACCTTTACGGTATCACCGGGGCGAAAATCAGGAATGTCACTGCGAAGTTGTTCTTGTTCAAGCACACTGATAATGTTCATTTATATTTTCCTCCTTGAGACATTCGTGCCCTGCGGCACCATCACAAACATGGCACATCGCGAAGCGGACAGAGGACTGTCTAGATTAACAGAGTTATTTTATCACATAATTTACTTGTTGGCAATACCTTACTTCTTTTATTTCGCTGCAGTTTGCGCATTTACCGGTACAAAAGACTTATCCATATGGGCAATAATCGCTTTATACTTTTCTTTTTTAGACAATGGGTAGGCAATGCCAAAGGAAGCATAGGTGTCTTTATTTAAAACCACTTTTTTATAATAACTCATATTATCTTTTTCCCAAGCAATAGCATAATAATTCTTTCCCATGGATTTATTCGTAAGTTTCGGGAAATTAATGATACCCATATCCACATTATAAAGATTCTGCAGGGTAAAATGCATTGTATTCTCCGCCCCATATACGGTATATGTTGCCCCATCCGCAGGATCAATAAAATTACATCCATCACCGTTTGTTGAAGGAATCGCTTCAGTAGCGGTCACGGGTATATCAACAGCATATTGAAAACGTGAATTTTCATACCGGTAGTAGTTGGCATCATTCGTTTTCAATACCTCTACTGTATTAATATCGTCATTATCAGCTCCGTTAATATCCGTTGTATTATCGGCAGCAAAAGAAGCTGACATAATCAGCATTGTAATAGCCGCGATCAACAATACTATTTTTTTCATTTTAATCCCTTCCTTTCAATTAAAATTGTACATTTACTATACCATATTACATCACATTATACTATTAAAAAAAGTCACAAAAATATTACAAAAAGTTAAGATAGTTTCTTTATATCTCCCAGCGGACTAATAAGGCTGAATGTCAATGCCAGAAGATAAAGGCGATTATTCTTAACTTCTTCCTGTTTATGCATGACAAGTACATGATCAAGAAATTCGTTAATAGCCGCCACTCCTTCCTGCAAAACAGCAATAACACCATCATAATCATAGCCAGCATATAATGCAGACAGTTTAGACTGCATATACTCGCAGGTTTGATACAGTTTCTTTTCTTCCGCCGTTTCAAACAATTCTGGTTTTACATCTGTAATTTTCGTATCTTTAATCATGTTTTCCACACGAGTAAAAGCCTGTAATATATCAGTCTGGCTCATGATGTCAGCATTCGTCAGCGCTTGTGCCCGCTGTTCTGCCTCCGAAGCATCCAGCGTATCCGCACAAAGGACACAATCAATGATATGATAATCCATTCCTCTCTCTTGGAAAATATTTTTCAGACGCAAACGAAAATACGCATTGAGTTGTTCTACGATTTTCTTTTGTTTTTCTGCCGGAACACCTAAAAGATTTAAGATAAAACGAAACACTTCGCTGCAGTCCAGTTTCCAATGAGCTTCCATAAGGATGTTCAAAATGCCAATAGTCTGACGACGCAGTGCAAATGGGTCCTGCGATCCTGTAGGAATGAGGCCCAAACTAAAGGAGCCGGCAATAGTATCAAATTTATCAGCAAGACCCAAAATTTTACCCATCACCGTTTGCGGCAATTCATCACCGGCAAAACGCGGCAAATATTGTTCATTTATTGCTAAGGCAACTGCTTCCTTTTCGCCATCAATGCGGGCATATTCCATTCCCATAATACCTTGCAATTCTGTAAACTCTGCCACCATTTGCGTTAAAAGATCCGTTTTAGCTAATTGAGCTGCTCTCACTAATAAAGTATCTTCTATCTCAACGATAGAAAGTGTATCCTTCAAAAAGACAGTAATTGCTTCCAGGCGTTTTGCTTTATCATAAAGTGTTCCCAATCCATCCTGGAAAACAATTTTCTTCAAATCTTCAACACGATCAATCAATTTTGTTTTCCGATCTTCATCAAAAAAGAATTTTGCATCATCCAGACGTGCACGAAGTACACGTTCGTTCCCGTGTTGAACGGTTTCTAAATGATATGCATTACCATTCCGTACAGTAAGAAACATATTCATTAATTTCCCATCTTTATCTTTCATGGGAAAATACCGTTGATGGTCTTTCATCGGTGTAATGATAGCCGCTTCCGGTAATTGCAGAAATGCTTCGTCAAAATTGCCGCATAACGCGGTTGGATATTCAACTAGATACATGACTTCTTCGAGCAGGTCTTTATCCATTATGATTGTCCCGCCTTTTTCTTCTGCCAATTTCTGCAATCCTGACAGAATCATCTGTTTCCGTTCCTCAGGATCAACAATAACGAAATGTTCTTTCATGATTTTTCTATACTCTTTCATGGAAGAAATCAAAAAATCTCCATCACTTAAAAAGCGATGTCCGCGGCTTCGATTCCCGGTATGTACATGCGCAATTTCAAAAGGTATTACATCTGTATCTAACAGTGCTACCATCCATCGGATAGGGCGGACAAAACGAACATCTTCATTCCCCCAAATCATGCTTTTAGGGAAGTTCAAGGATAGGATAATATTTTTTAAAATATCCGGAAGTAATCCTTGAGTGGGAACTCCGGCACAGGTCACGTTAGCATATACATATCCATTTTCAACGACCAAATCTTCTACATTTATTTTCTGACCGCGAGCAAATCCCAAGGCTGCTTTGGTGGGATTCCCCGCAGCATCAAACGCAATTTTAACAGAAGGTCCTTTATTTTTTGAAAAAATATCTTTTTGCTTATCTGCAACTTCGCTGATACAAAGAACGATACGGCGAGGCGTCCCCAGGGAACATATAGTTCCACAGGAAATATTCGCTTCTGCAAATTTTTCACCAGCCAGTTCCTTGATCTGCAATAACACATTTGGCATATAGTGAGCTGGTATTTCTTCCGTGCCTATTTCCAGCAATACATCTTTGCTCATTTACTTATCCTCCTTTAACATAGGAAATCCCAATTTTTCTCGTTGTTCCAAATATCCTTTGGCACAAGCACGCGCCAAATTACGAACACGTCCTATAAAAGCAGCCCGTTCACTGACACTAATTGCACCGCGTGCATCAAGGAGATTAAAAGCATGGGAACATTTTAAAGCATAATCATAGGCTGGAAGAACAAATCCCGATTTAATAATACGCATAGCTTCTGTTTCATATAAATCAAATAAATGAAACAAAAGTTTTGCATCACTAATCTGGAATGCATAGGTAGATTGTTCCACTTCATTTTGATGAAAAATATCTCCATATGTAATGCCTTCCGTCCATTCCAAATCATATACATTATCTTTTTGCTGTATATACATGGCCAGCCGTTCCATGCCATATGTTATTTCTGAAGAAACAGGCTTGACATCAATACCGCCAACTTGCTGAAAATATGTAAACTGTGTAATTTCCATGCCATCCAGCCATACTTCCCAACCCAGCCCCCATGCACCTAATGTCGGTGATTCCCAATTATCTTCGACAAAGCGGATATCATGTTCTTCTGCTTTAATGCCAAGTTTTGCCAAACTTTCCAAATAAAGCTCTTGGATATTATCAGGCGATGGCTTGCAAATAACTTGGAACTGATGATGTTGATACAATCGATTCGGATTATCGCCATAACGTCCGTCAGCTGGCCGGCGTGATGGCTCTACATATGCCACATGCCAAGGTTCCGGTCCCAAAGTACGCAAAAAAGTTGCAGGATTCATCGTACCCGCTCCCTTTTCTACATCATACGGTTCTTGAATAATGCAGCCTTGGGAAGACCAAAAGTGTTTCAATGCAAAAATCATTTCCTGAAAATTCATCTGTTTTCCCTCCTAAAATACAAAAAATCCCTGTAACATTAATAAATGTTACAGGGACGAGTACACACTTACCCGCGGTTCCACCCTGATTGGTCGGTAAGACCCACTTCATTCTTTCGGCTTTTACGCATTCCTATCCGGAACTTCCTGCCGGAGCCTTCGAAGCGCCTTCAGCACACAACAGGCTCGCACTATTCCTGTTTCGCTTTTATATGCCTACTACTCTCCTGCATCGCTCATATGGACCATCTTAGCAAACTTGTCCGAAAAAGTCAATGACGAAACAGAGGGTCGCCCTGCCTCTTTCAATAATTCCGGATGACGCAATAAATAAGCCGATAAATTCCGTTCTGCTTCAGAAATATGTATATACGGAGTATTTCCCATATTTACTTGTTCACCCGATATCGCCGCAAGCATCTGATAATAATTATCACTATAATCACCGATTGCTTCAGCTGTCAGCCAATGATATGGTGTAACCACACGAGAAAGCTTCTCCGTAAGCGGCGGTACTAATGAATAATATTCAAACCCTGCTGGTCCTATCAATTCCATAATCGTAGGCATAATATTCATATGCCCGCCAATCATATTACCCGCCAAAATATTCTGTGTAATATCAGGATGCTGCATCATAAACACCGGACAGTGCAGTTCTCTGAACGTATATGTCCGCTGCATAAGCGATGTATGCTGCAATTCGCCGCAAGAACCGCCGTGATCCCCCGTGAAAATGAATAAGCTGTCCTTATAGCACCGTTTCATCCGCTCTATAAAGTTGCTGATAGCCTGATCAGAGTACCAGAAGGTTCCCAACACAGATTGTATACCCTTATTATGCTTCACATCATCAGGAGCATCCGGCATAATGCGTTCTGTATCAAAACCCAGTTCTCCTAAATTCATCTTGTACGGGCCATGGTTGGACGTAGTGTATACAAAATGAAACTGCAACGGATGAACATCATCCTGTTCAATCAATTCTGCGGTTTTATCAAGAAAAACACCATCATACACACCCACCCAGCTCATCGGCGCGTTCGGACCGCAAAAATCTGTCGCAGCCATGGCCCGGTCAAAACCGCACGCCGGGCAAAAATGCTGAAAATTTCCATGTGCCAAACTGCCGCCATACCAATAGGAGGAATGATATCCCAGTTTTCTAAGCTGCACCGGCAACGACGTCGGTACCGTTCCCCGCCAAAAAGCCTCCCGTTCATTCAGCTCCAGCCCTGCATCAAATATCCCCGACATAAGACTCACGATCGAAGGTCTGGAGATAATACCTGCGGAAAGAAAATTAGATATTACGGCTGCGGAAGGATCATTCATTAAAGATTTTATTCCGTCCGCAACATGAAGTGATTGTAAAAACGGATCTACATAGTTTTGCCCGTAACTTTCTCCCACAATAAGAAAAATGTGAGATGGCGGCTTAATCATTGATCCTTTAGCTATTCGTCTGCTCATATATACCGGATTTTTTTGGATAGGAAGAGCTGCACCTATTTCTTTGGCTGCCGTTTCAAAAGACTGCATATCCTCTTCATCTGTGTGCTTTAAAGAATCATTCATTGGATGTTCTGCCAAATATTCCAACGCAACTAAATCGTCCATTGCCGCCTTGGAAAGAAATACATCGTTTTTCACAATATCCGGGATAGTATCCCATTCCGGTTTATCATCATGAATCAAAGTCCCGCCATATCGAAAAAAATAAAAGCCCAGACCTACCACCAACACAATAAGTACATTAAAACCATATGACACCACAGGCAAAGAAAAATGAGGATATGCCACGGAAGGAAATCTAATCAGCAGCGTTAAAATAATCCAGCATGCAAAGGTATACGGAATTGCTCCTAAAATAGCAGTCCAGCCATGATATTGGTTTAAAAAGACATCTATTAAATTGCGTTTATTAGCCTTGCGTCCCAATAAAACCAATCCATTAAATGTATCATGGAACTGAAAATAAAAAATCATTTTTCCCACAAAAGCTGCATATAATATCGCAGCGTATATAGTTCCGCCCATTAAACGAACGAAGTTTGCATGGCTATGCCAATAGGGGAATACTAACCCCGGAAGCGTTATCAGCAGTAAGGAAAATAAAAATACATAGGCATTAAAATCCATGCCCCACCAAAAACCAAAGCGAAAACATTCTTTTACTACTTTCCACTTTCCTTTTAAAGAATATGGTTTATATGTATAAATAAATATCCCGCGAAAAACAGCACAAAGAACAGGAAAAAAAACAAACAATTTAATGTCCTGCTGCATAGAAATATAAAATTGCTCAAACATGTAATAACTCCTTTATTCTCATAATAAAACTATTTGCATTAAAATAGTTTTCTATACTCTCTCATTATAATTAAACTGTAGAAAAAGTCAAATAAACTTTTATGTTATCTTTTTATTGACGAAGGACAGTAACTATGATAAGATTTTTATGTTGACTCTTGGAGCGGTATCGAAGTGGTCATAACGGGGCTGACTCGAAATCAGTTGATCCGAAAGGGTCCGTGGGTTCGAATCCCACCCGCTCCGCCATTCATAAAGCGCATCATTAAGCTGTTTGTCAGACTTGATGGTGCGTTTTTATTTTTCTTATTTTTCGGATTTTTCCCGACCTTCTACCCCAATCGTCATTTTTCTGCATCGGCCTAAAAATGATAATTTTCTCAAATATACAAAGTGCTTCATAAATATATAGCGCACAAAAATAACCCCCTGAATAATCAAACAGGGGGTTGGATTATT
This sequence comes from Megasphaera paucivorans, assembly GCF_900103535.1. GTDB lineage: Bacteria > Bacillota > Negativicutes > Veillonellales > Megasphaeraceae > Megasphaera_A > Megasphaera_A paucivorans. The sequence continues at coordinate 55,206 of NZ_FNHQ01000003.1, forward strand.
TAATAGCGTTCATTCTCTTTTCAGCTACAAAGTAATAATTTCTTACCTACATACACATAATGCATGATATTCATATAATTCTACACCTCAACTTGGTCCAATGGTATCTCGGTTAAGAACCCTTTACATATTTTATCAATTTTATTTATTGCAGTTATTACTATATTATAAGAAATAAATCTTCCGGTTTCATTCTTTTATGAATTTAGTATTACACTTGAATTACTCGTTAAAATACTATTTCTTAATTCCGGTGCACTTTCTAAACCAAGTCTTGCCAGACTATCAATAATTAATCTTACACTTGTTTCATCTGCTCGAGCTGAAATCAAATCTCCAACAATTTCAGCCACTGTATCGCGAGGGGAAAACGGACAGTTCGCCGACATAATTAAACAATTTAAAAGTTTAGCAATATCATCAGGATATTGCTTCGCTAATTTTTTTTTATCAATCTTCCAATATAGCAAAACATCATTTATACACGGAATGGTAACATTACAAATATATGATACAAATTCAGGAATATGTTTGTTCATAAAAGGTAACCAGCCAATCATTTCTTCAATTTCTTTATCTTCTAAAGCTAGCGGCACCCCTTCAATACGATTTTTTAAGTACTGTTGAAGCCATTTATCCCATACCATCTGTGCTGCATAACAATCACTTTCTAAAATTAATTCAAAATATGCTTTATTATCTTTTGTTAATCCATTATAATATTTTACATTTTTATGTATTTTAGAAATACTATGGAGTATAAATTCAGTCAATTTACCCCCTGTATTATTTATTGCTTCTTCAGCCCATTTTTCACTAATTGTGTCATCAATCACTTCACCCTCATCAATATAAATCTTCAACAATTGATAGGCAAAACATTCTGCATGGATAATAGATTCTAAAGGAATACCATCCGATTCTTTTTGGATAGAACTCAAAAGCAATTTAGCAACATTATTTCCAATATATAATAGGTCTTTATGTTGTTCAATCAGTGACAATATCTTTTCCCACTGCTCTGGCAAAATTTTTCCTTTCTCAAATCCTTCAAAAATACCGCCCCATAAATCACTTTTCCAAAGTTCTTTTTGAGATAAAATTTGAAATAGACTAACTCCCCAATCAAAATTACTCGCCACTACTTCCGCTACAACAGTAATAAGACCACACCTACTGGGTTCATTGAATAAATTAACCGAATTTTCCTTGAATTCAATCAAAAAATCAATAATTTCACTTGGTTTTTTATTAAGTAGTTCTTCTTTTTGAATAGGGCTTATAAATGTCTTAAACTTCGCTTTTGGCTGAATGTATAATGGTCTCATAAATTAAGACATTTTGGGAGCCCGTTTATAATGAACCTGATATACTGTAGATAACACTTGAAAGAAGGTTCATTTATGTCCCGGAAAAGAAGACATTTCACAGCAAAATTCAAATCGGATCTAGTTCTCGAACTGCTCAAGGGCGAGAAAGATCTCCATGCAATAGCTATAGAAAATAGCATACAACCAAATCTTTTGCGAAACTGGAAAAAAGAATTTCTCGATAAAGCCTCTGTTGTATTCGATGATTCCCGAGAGGAGCATATCAGAGAAAAACTAGATGAGGAACGCAAAGAGAAAGAAGCATATGCTAAAAAGGTTGGCCAACTCACCATGCAGGTGGACTGGTTGAAAAAAAAATCTACAGAACTGCTTGGACCTGGCTACGAAAGTAAATTTAGTCCGAAACCTTTTGATGACTAAAGAACTTCCCGCATAGAAAGGCGCTGAATTACTTGAAGTAAATCGTACCAGCATCTACTACCAAGGCACACCTATTTCATCAGAAGAGCTTGCCTGTAAAGCTGTCATAGATCGTATTCATACGGATAATCCCGCTTGGGGGGCGCGTCAAATGTCATCCCAACTCAAAAGCCTCGGTTACTTGGTCGGCCGCAGGAAAGCCCGTCGGTATATGACGGAAATGGGTATGGACGCGATATATCCAAAGATAAATCTGTCCAAACGTATGCAACAGGCGAAGGTATGCCCGTATTTGCTGCGGAATGCTGTAATAACTCGGCCAAATCAAGCATGGTCAATTGACATCACCTATATTCCCATCAAACGAGGATTCCTTTATTTAACCGCTGTCATCGACTGGTATAGCCGATGCATTGTTGGCTGGGAAGTAGATGACACATTAGACACCAGAATGGTCACCCATGCGCTCAAAAGAGCATTTAAAGTTGCGAAACCGCTAATTTTAAACTCAGATCAGGGTTGCCAGTTCACTAGCAAGGAGTATATTAAGTTTTTAAAGGAAAATAAGGTGCGCCAAAGCATGGATGGCAAGAGACGCTGAGCTGACAACATCATGATTGAACGTTGGTTCCGAAGTTTCAAGTATGAGGAAGCTTAGCTGACTCAGTATGGCAATCTCAAAGAGGCGCGTCAAGCAATTAAAAATTATATCCAGACCTACAATTTTAAACGGAATCATTCAGCAATTGATTATCAGGCTCCAGCTACGCTGTACTATCCAGCAATGCTAATAGATTATGCCACGGCTTAAGGTTCATTATGAAATCTTTAGATTTCTGTCTTGACAAATGAGCCATTATACAATTCGGTATCACCATATTCACTGACTACCGTCTTCTTGCTATGCCCGTTACGACGATTTTCGGTTTGTTTGGCAGAGTTTTCATTTTTACCATAACCCAATAACCCAGAGTGGTATCCATTTCAGCTTCCAGCATTTCCTGCATAGTTTCACTGAATAGATCCTTAAGCATTGCCGAAATATCGCGCTGGTTGTCTTCATGTTTCGCTCTTTAATGAGCTCCCGAATTTGTTCTTTCGTTAGTAGTCCCATGCTTTTGACCTCCATATCTTCATTCTACAGATTTTTTTCAAAAGCACAAACTATTTTACACTACCTATTTTTATTACTGCATCTTGATATAAAAATACATTTTTCCAATTCTTGAATCATAACATCATTGCTGTTAAATTTTTACTTATCAAACTTATCAATGTATTCTTGATCTATCTCAAACGACGCGGAAGGAACTAGTTCATATTTTTCATCGTAGATTTCATTTAATTTATTAGGATCTACAAATCCTTCATAATGCTTATCACTTTCAGTGTAATTTTCTAATTCAAAATGTCCACATCTATGATATCTGCATTTTTCTAATTTTGTTTTATCTATCATAAAAAATCCCTCCTTCATACCATATAACATATTAACAATATAATAAAAGAACACTCGAGCTGCGAGTGTTCTTAATTCCTATAGTAGAAGGTTTATCCGTCCCCACCTTCAAAAAGGTCGTTCTGTATCACGTTACATGTTATAGCTCCTAAAGGGTTTTATTTCATATATCCGCACTCGATAAATGTTTGAAATCGGTTTGGTTTCAATCATCACCCCTTGTATTTACACTATACCACAAATATAAAATAAAAGATATCGTTCATTAAAATGAATAATTCCCCCCAATACTCACTTTCTGCACTATCATTATGTAATCAGTGCTTAGAATATTATTTACAATCGCTAACACTGATAACACTAATATCTTTCAGATTATACCTATATTCTTTAAATACTGTTTTTTTCTTTGTTTTTTCAGCTAATGTAATATAATTCATTTTAGAATCATGTACTTTACAAATACCTTCATGTAAAGCTCTGTTACTAATTACTCGAATTTTTAAATACTTTTCTAGATATGATGTCATATAATATCCCTCCTAATAATAAGAGAAACGCAGAATCTATAAAATATTTCCAATTAACTAGCCTATACTTATTTTCCTGCACTACTATTATAACATGTATTTCTTGTCCAAACCTGCTACAATTCTGCTATAAATCTGTCCGAATCTGCTACAAGAAAAAAGTTATTCACAAATATATTTAATACAAGCTATTCTTTATTGTATGGTTTCCCATCTATTTCAATATGTTTCCCAAATAGTGGAACTTACTATCAATTCTTCTGCAAGCATCTTCAATACTTTTATCATTTTCTAATAGTTCAAAAATTATTTTTTCCATTTCCGGGGTACATACTCCATTATTTTCATTGTACAATTTTACATATTCCCTATTCAAATCATCTTGTCTTTTTTTTAATTCTGCTATTCTTTGATCTAATGCATCATTTAATTTTTTCATCTCAAACATATGCTCATCTATTCCAGTCATTAAAACACATTCTTTCTTCGAAAGAAAAAATTATCAATAATAAATTTTCATATTATATTTATTAAATAATAACTGCGTACAATAAATAAGTCAACTTTAAAATAAAAAATCTGTCTGCACCGGAATATCTTCTGTTCCAAACACCATCTCCGCCAATATTTCTAGTACCTTTTCACTACGCTTGCGGCAGTATCCTTCTGAACAATTCACACAGGCTGCTGTCATTTTCCACGACATTTCTTTTATATATTTATTGCAAATAATCATTCGATCCGATTCTGTCAATGCTTCTAGTGACCGATTTAGTCGGTTCATGATAGGTTCTTTCTCCGCAAGTTCTGTCCGAAGTGCAGCAATCTTGTTTGGAATTTTCTCTTTCTTGAAATATTCCTGTTCTTGCTGACTTAGATCACTACCATTGCCGCCGGGTGCAAAAGATAAAGATGGAATTTTTGGTGCCGCATTTAGTGACAGCATGGCTTCATAATCAGCAATATCCGCCTTCACGTTTTCTATATACGTCATCTGCTCCTGATAGTGCTGCAGATAGTATTTGATTACCGCTACATTTTTACTACGATCCATGCTCTATTGCCTCCTGCTATTATAATGAAACAATGTCAATCAGTTCCCCCGGTTATCTCTCTTGATCAAATTTTTAAGTTATAACATGCTAAAAGTTTTAATTTTGCAGTATCTTTGTTTGATGAAGTCCTTCCGCTTTTCCCTTATCATAAGCCCTATATGCTACGACAACTACAAGCGCAGCTAAATCCATTTTCCCAATAGATATATATTTTAATTCGTCCATTGTATTAAATATTATTGTTTCAATTTCGCTTTTTTTAGTCATAATTCACTCTCCTTTGTAATTATTTTGCATAAACACAAAACGGAACTGACAACTTTATGTTATCAATCCCGTTATACTAGGTATATTAATGTATGAATATACAATAATCATCAAAATATCAATGCTTTTTCTTTGATTCTAATTCCGCAATACGCTTATCAGCATCCTCATCACTCATATTACATACATTGATGAGACCGCCATCTTTACCGGTAACCTCAGTTTCCTGCTTATCACCCCAATCATTCCGCTTACTATTTTAAATTTACAAACAGTTTAAGACAACTGCTTATCTAATTCACATATCTTCTGTAAAATTTTATGTTGTTTTTCATCAAGAGCCGATATATCTAATTTTTCAATAGAGTTCCATTCTCCTTCTGATCCATAAAAATATTTTCTTGATATTATTGTGATTATTTCAAAAAACATTACTTGTATTAAAGAAATCAATAAAAACCCATTTTTAGAATACCATGTTGGAGAAAAAAAATTGTCACTAATATCTGTATTTACTATATCTAAAAAACTCGCCCCATGTATATATTGAGGCATAAAATCATATAATTGATCATACATAAACATAAGACTATCATCAAAGAACAAATCACCATTTAGCCGTTCATTTAACATAATACTCATTTGTCGCAAGGAGTACCTTTTAATTCTATGATCTTTTAAATATTCAAAAACAAAATACCACGGACCATAAAATTTATCTTTCGCAGCATTGTTTAATTCTTCAATCGTGTCTTTTATCAATTTTGTACTTACATTGGACGAAAACTGTTCAAAAAGTCGATTAACTTTTTCATAAGTAGCTTCAGTATTATATAAAACATCTATTACGACATCGGGATGATCTTGTGCGTACCGATTACCTCTTTGAATATCTCTTCTTCCTTTCCAAACAGAAAATACGGAATAACATTTTGCTTTAATATTTATTTCATCTTCATCAACCATTAAATAATTCATTAGTAAAAATACTTCATACATGGTTCTCACTGTAGGTATTGCATTACGATGAAGATTATTACCACAAAGAATTTGTACTCCATATAATAAATCTGTCCATTCTTTAAAAAAATGAAGAAATAGTGCATCACCTTCTGTAATTAACTTCTGATCAGTTTTGCTCTGTCTATTTTTATATTCATCCAAGAAAATCTTTCCTATACGTTCACATTCTCGTATACAGTTTTTTAATATTTTTGCTGATAAATTTCCATAAGCTTCGAGATTATCCATTTGTTCTCGTGTCATTAAAATATCGCCTCTTTATAGAGATAATATCACAAAAACAACTAAATTTACACTACCAATTAAAAAGCCGCCACTGCATCAAGTGACGGCTATCCAGAAAAGAGACATTGAATCATAGACCTATGCAAACTCATTACTTGTAGTAGTATTTACATAATTCTACTGTATATAGTATAACAGCTTTTTACTACTCTTATTATTCAATTAAGCTCTCATGTATTGATCAATAAAAAATCTTACGGTCAAACATTGCCTATCTTAAAATAGTATTTCTTATTTTTTCTTCAATTATTCGATTCCATTTATATTATAATATTTTCGTTTTAAATAGGTCGCTGCATTCACTAAACCAATCATAACTGGTACTTCAATCAGTGGTCCAATTACAGCCGCAAAAGCTTGATCAGAGGCAATACCAAACACAGCCACAGTGACTGCAATAGCTAATTCAAAATTATTACTGGCAGCAGTAAATGCTAAAGTGACTGTTTGTTCATATTTAAAATTTGCTTTATATGATATATAAAAACTAGAAAAAAACATAATCACAAAATAAATTAAAAGCGGGATAGCTATACGAACAACATTTATCGGATTATCAATAATTTCACTACCTTTGGTCATAAACATAATAACAATGGTATACAACAACGCAATTAAAGCCAACGGTGAAATTGTAGGTATAAAAACTTGTTCATACCATTTTTGTGTTTTTGCTCGTATAAGTCCAAATCTTGTAAAAAATCCTGCAACGAACGGGATTCCTAGATAGATTAACACACTTTTAGCTACATCTATCATTGATATTGTAATATTCTGCTCTCCCCAAGACATGCCCAACCATGCGGGAATAAGTGTCACAAATAAATATATATACACCGCATATAACAAAATTTGGAAAATAGAATTGAGTGCTACCAGCGCCGCACAATACTCATTATCCCCATTAGCAAGTGTATTCCATATAATGACCATTGCAATACACCTTGCCAATCCAATGACAATTAATCCGATAGCAAATCCGGGCATATCGCCCAAAAATAATACCGCCAAAATAAACATTAAAACAGGACCTATAATCCAATTCTGAAAAAGTGAAAACACAAATATTCTTTTATTTTTTATGACTTTCCCAATTTCTTCATATTTAACTTTAGCAAGCGGTGGATACATCATAACGATAAGACCTATTGCAATGGGCCATGATATTGTCCCTGTACTAAAAGCACTTAATGATTCTGCTAAATTAGGAGATAAATAGCCACAAGTTACACCTAATCCCATAGCAATAAAAATCCACAGTGTAAGAAATCTATCTAAAAAAGATAACCTATTTTTTTGTATTCCCATCGTATTTTTTCTCCTTACTCAAATTCAAATACATACAAGTGCTAGTTTTAGGACATATATTTCCCAGAGAAGATGTTTCTAAAATATCAACTGGTACAGCATCACGCGATATGGAGATAAAATCATATCTACTTAAATAAGTTTCCGCTGTATTAGTTAATAAGTAAACTCCTTTACATCTTTGTTCCCTCAATATATTTAGAACATACTGTATTAATTTACTGGCAATCCCTGATTTTTTAAACTTAGGACAAACGGCCAATGAACGCAACAAAGCAACATCATTGTAAATTTCAAAACCCAATACTCCCATAATAGAAGTACCTTGTGCAATATAATATTTTCCCGTATCATCACTGACTCCACTAACAGGTAATCCACTATGCTCTAACAAATTATATATTTGTGGAAAATCTTTTTGTTCAGCAATTTTAATATTGAAATCAGCCCCCTCTACTAAAGATTGCGCAGGTTTTTTTGCACGAATAAATGCACTAATCAATGCCCCATTCCATTCTTCAATTTCGTTCGTTATGTTTGATGATACTCGCTGTTGCATAAATAGTTCTGTTAAATCATACGTTCGAGTTGTTCGAACTTCAATGTTTTCGAACCCTGCCTCTTTTAATTTTTTTTCATATTCTGTATGTAATAACGCACCGGATATGCACCCAGCCCATGAAAATAAATCACGTCTTATAGTATCAGGTAATGGTTTTGTAATAACAATATCAGATACAGCTATGCGTCCTCCCGGCTTGAGAACTCGATATATTTCTCTAAAAACTTGATCCTTATCTCCTGACAAATTAATAACACAATTAGAAATAACAGCATCTATTTCTCCATCCGGCAAAGGAATTTCTTCAATATATCCTTTTAAAAACTCGGCATTGGCTATATTAGCCTTATTTTTATTAGCGTTAGCTTCAGCCAACATTTCATCTGTCATATCAAGTCCATATGCTTTACCGGATGGACCAATTCGACGTGCAGAAAGCAATACATCCAGCCCAGCACCGCTTCCCAAATCAAGTACAGTTTCTCCAGCATGCAAGGAACCTAATGCCGTAGGATTGCCGCAACCAAAAGAAGCAGCTATCATGTCTTGCGGCAATCCTTGTATCTCCTCTGTTGAATATAACCCGCCCGTAATCGTATTTTTAGAATCATTGCTGCATGAATCACCGCAACATACACGATTCGCACCCACTATTGCCTTAGCATATTTTTCACGAACAACCTCTCGCAATTCATTATCTTTCATAATATTTTCTCCTCATGTTGTTAAATCAACGTAAAAATATTGTTTATGTGATAAATCAAATTTATTTCACTACAAATCCTTGTGTTTAATAATAGATACAGTATTTAATTTAGAATTGAGATTATAACAATTCCAACAATTTTTCACCTTTTACTTCAAACGGTTTCCATGGAATAACCGCATATTGACCATCGGATATGTTATCTACTTCATGGATCCATTGCAATTCAGCTGCGGCTTTTGCCTTCAAAAAATCACTTTTTGTGTCTGCCATTGAGTAACTGGCATTGATTACCCACCATTTTACGGCAAGCCCTGCCCGCTTTAGATCATCCAATAATCGCTTTGCTTCATAAAACGGAGTCGTTTCTGCAAGTGTTACAATAATAACTTCGGTTTCATTGGGATCTTTTAATCTGGGAAGCAATTCTTTTTCTGCATCCGATACAGCTCCCCCGGAATTTTCTATCTGCTGATTGTAATTTTGGGTAGATTCCAGTAAAAGGATCGTATGTCCTGTCGGTGCTGTATCCAGTACAACGATTTCGTCCCGACTCTTTGCAACAATATCGGCAAATGCACGAAATACGGCGATTTCCTGTGTACACGGCGACCTAAGATCTTCCTTGACATATTCAAGATCATCCTCCGGCATAGTCTGGCGTGCTTTCGCAAGTACTTCTTCCTGATATTTCTTCAATTCGCCCTTTTCATTGATATGACTGACAGATATATCTTTTTCCTGTCCCATGACAAGGTTTAAATGATCAGCCGGATCCGTGGTAGCAAGACGCACCTTTTTCCCTTTACGATGCAGTCCCAGAGCGATAGCCGCTGCGATTGTCGTCTTTCCGACTCCGCCTTTCCCCATTGTAAAGATTACTTTTTTATTTGACGCTTCAATTTCATCTACTACATCCGAAAGCGTGTACGCATTTGAATGCTGTAAAGTGGACACAACAGGGGTATGTCCGGAATAGGAAAGCAGATGTCTGACATTATCCAACCCAGTAATATTATACGCGCGCAACGGTACCATCGTGACAGATTGTCTTACTAAACTCTGGGGTATTTCCTGCAATGCCTCTTGTTGTTTTTTAAATAAAGCGGTTTCAACTGTATCATTTGCATCATATGTTTCCAAAAGACCATTTATTACAAGCACTTGATTACGGATTTCTAATGCTTCCAGTTCATGAGAAGCCCGCTGTGCTTCCCGTATCGGTGCCGTTTCCGGCCTGGTAACAAGGATGATCGTAGTGAGACGGTTATCTGCCAACGTATGAACCGCTTTCTTGTACATTTCTTTTTTATCCTCTAAACCGGACAGTTGTCCGAGGCAAGAAGCCCCATGTTTGCTTTCGCTGATAAAACCGCTCCATGCAGACGGAAGCTGGAGCATGCGGAGCGTATGTCCAGTCGGTGCCGTATCAAAAATAATATGATCGAATTCTTCTGCTTTTTCCGCATTTGTCAAAAATTCAGAAAATGCGTTAAATGCTGCAATTTCCACCGTACAAGAACCAGATAGCTGCTCTTCTACATTTTTAATGGCAGAATCCGGTAATTTTCCGCGATATGCACCAATCACTGATTCCCGGTATTCCGCAGCAGCCGTCAGCGGATCCAGATTGGCAACAACCAAACGTGGGACATCCGCAATAGCAACACCCGCATCATTCAACGGGATACCGAATACATCCTGAAGATTAGAGGCAGGATCCGTACTGACAAGCAGTATCTTTTCCCCTGCATCCGCCAATGATACCGCAGTCGCACAGGCAATAGAAGTTTTTCCCACACCACCTTTGCCTGTAAAAAATAGATATTTCGTTGCTGCTGTTTCCGCCGGATCATATAATGCTATTTTCATAGCCACATTCCTCCTTAACAACAATCGTCCGAACCACAATTACAGGTGGAATTCTGTACCGTATCCGTTTTTGATTGTACTATATCAATACCCACCTGAAGATATTCCGCAAATTCCGCATTGGTAAGATACCCACCTTCCTTAACAATCGCGCCGTCCACCATAGTTACCGGAAGTATTTCCATTCCTTTGTCATTCAGTACTGTATTGATAATTGTATTTTGTACAAATGCCTGCGGTTCAGAAGACAAATTATGCCTTATAATATGAATTCCTTCTTTTTTTAAATTTTCAACAACTGCTGCCACCCGGATTAATTCTGGATTCACGGAAGGACCGCATACCCCTGTCGAACAACACATTGCCGGTTCAAAAATTTCAATTTTTTTCATCATTACTCACTCCTTTAATAGAATTATCACAAACGTTGTTTTCTTCCTGTATCCACTTATGCAGATTATCCATATCTTTTTGATATAATTTAATTGTTCGCAATTTATCATAAACTAAGCTGTCCAGAAATTTCTCTTTTTTATCTTTTTGCATGGAATAATAAGACCACTGTGCTTGTTTTCTATCTTTTACTAAACCAACATTCTTGAGATAAATAAGATGGCGGCTTGCTTTGGCCTGCGTAATTTGCAAAAGTTCCATTATAACACAAACACAAAGTTCATTTTCATATAATAGATTTAAAATTCGCAAACGAGTTTCATCTGATAGTGCTTTTAATTCATCTATCAATTTTTCTTCCATATTTTCACCTTTTCTCTATTGTATATTTGTATAATCGTTTATACGAATATAATATACCATTTTTTTTAGAAATGCAAGCAACTATTTTAAGTATATTCAACATACATTAACAAATATCAATACCAATAGATATAAAAACCGCACTAAATAGATAGCTGTAACAAAAAAGGTTCTGCTCCAGAGCAGAACCTTTTGCATGTAACATACAAGTATAAATTTTCCTGTTTTTTTATTTCACAGCTCTATGCTTTCGGATAAAGTCATTCGTCAAATCGTATGCGTTTCTTATGAAACAACGGACATAATTCGGCAAAAACAACGCCTCCTAAAATCAAAACCGCTCCTAAAATCTGCAGCAATGATAATATCTCTCCCAAAAAAACTGCAGCAAAAATCAATGCAGAAAACGGTTCTAAATACCCAAAAATCGACACAGTTTGAGCTGGTAAATATTGCATAGCCGAAAAATACAGATAACAGCCGATTCCCGTGTTGATAACACCCAGTACGATAACAGCCAGTACACTTTCCAATGAAAGTACTCCTATCTGCGGATGCATGCTAAACGTTACTGCCCCGACCATTACACCTCCTATGAGCAATTGACAAAGAGTCCCTTCTAATCCATCCACTCCCTTCATCTTTTTATTAATAATGACCAGCAGAGCAAAACATACCGCGGATAATATACCGCTCATCAGTCCCCATGATACTCCCTGTGATTGCACACTGACACCATTGACGCACAGCATTCCCGCGATGACCGTCACCATTCCTGCCGCTTTTATTACAGTAATGCGTTCATGAAATAACGGTACGGACAATAGAAGTACCATCACAGGACCACTATAACAAGCAAGTGTTGCCAAGCTTACGCCTATCTGCGTATATGATTCATACAGAAACAGCCAATTTCCACCCAGCGCTAATCCGGCTAATATAAGTTTGCCCCATACCCTTCTCGGAGGACCCGTCCATATTTTTTGCTGTCGCCACATCAGCAGCAGCAACAGAAATATGCTTCCCATAACCATACGGCTTAGAACAATAACATAACTATCCAGCGCAATATAACTGGCAATAATGCCATTGGAACCAAACAGTAGTACTGCCGCTAAAAACTTTATGTAATTCCGGTTCATGCCATGCTCCTTCCCATATATCTTTTTTGTTATATTACTTTATTTTTGTGTTCGTCGTCAACGTATACCGGCCAAAATAATAAACGCAAAAGGAAGAGAAAAAAGGGTATTTTCCCTCCCGTCTCTTCCTTCTGCCAGTTAATTATTACTAATTAACACCGAAAAACAGTATTTTATTCTTTTATGATCGAATTTACAATATCTGTTTCATCATTTCGGTCACGTATCGCATCAACACCGGATTCACCGGTTCGGATACGAATTGCATTGTCAACAGTAGTAACAAAAATCTTTCCATCGCCAATATGACCTGTGCGGCAAGCTTTTTCCGCTGCTTCTATCACTTTTTCAACAGGTATTTCACTCACTACGATCTCTACTTTTATTTTTGGCAATAAATTAATCGACATTTCCTGCCCACGGTATATTTCCGTATAACCATGTGAAAGACCGCAGCCATAGACTTGCATGACAGTCATACCGGTAACGCGGATAGCATACATCGCTTCTTTTAAATCATTCAGTTTTTCCGGTCTTGTAATGATTTCTATTTTATTGATCTGCCCCATAATATTCCTCCATTCACCAATCCGTACATGGCCAAACTATATGTCGTGCACTACGACTTGTTTTTGGTAACCGACGGATGATTTGTCGATGCAATCATGGCACCAAAACTATCCATCATAACATATCCACGTTCACCATGTTCTGTAACATCAAGTCCAACAATTTCCTTTTCAGGACTTACTCTGATTCCGATAAGAGTATCCACAATTTTAAGAATGATAAGTGTCATAACAATACCGAAAACGATACAGGAAAGAGCGCCGATTGCTTGAATGCCAACCTGTGCAGCATTACCGGCAAATAAGCCATTAGCTCCATCCGGGTTGACCATAGTAGTGCAAAACAATCCCGTTGCAATAGCTCCCCACAAACCACCTACACCATGAACACCAAATGCATCCAAAGAATCATCATATCCAAAATGCTGTTTTACAACAGCAACAGCAAAGAAACATAAGACACCTGCAACCAGACCAATAACAAGACCTGCCAAGGGTGTTACAAAACCGGCAGCAGGAGTGATTGCAACTAATCCGGCAACAACACCGGAAGCTCCGCCTAAAACAGTCGGTTTGTCATGAACAATAGCTTCCACGGCTACCCATGAAACAGCTGCACCGGCGGCAGCTACCTGAGTAGCGGCAAACGCATTAGCTGCCAGGCCGTTCGCCCCTAGTGCACTGCCGGCATTAAAACCAAACCAGCCTACCCAAAGCATCGCAGCGCCAAGAACAGTCATAGGCATATTATGTGGTATCATAGCTTCTTTTCCGTACCCTTTACGTGTACCAATATACAAACATGCTGTCAAGCCGGAAACACCGGATAAAATATGAATACACGTACCTCCTGCAAAATCAAGGCAGCCAAGAGCTCCCAGCCAGCCGCCGGCGCCCCAAACCCAATGTGCCGCCGGAGAATATACAAAAAGACTCCAAAGAGCAGTAAAAAGAACAAATGCCGAAAATTTTACACGTTCTGCGAAAGCCCCTGTAATAAGAGCAGGCGTAATCACGGCAAACATCATTTGGAAACAAGCAAAAGCCAGATGCGGCACCGTTTTAGCATAATCTGCACTCGGTTCCATTCCAACACCTTGGAAACCAATCCAGTCCAATCCACCAATCAAGCCTCCGTGGTCTGGTCCAAATGCCAGTGAATACCCTACCAATATCCATAATACAGAAACGAAACAAACAATAAAGAAACTCTGCATAATCGTAGCCAATACATTTTTGTTCCGTACCATCCCCCCGTAAAATAAGCCAAGGCCCGGGGTCATCCACATGACCAGTGCTGCTGAAATCAGCACCCATGCCGTGTCGCCCGTATCAATGGCAGAAGCTCCATCGGCAGCCAAGGCTGGTACGGCAGCTAAAGCAAAAATAAATGATAATGCCAAAATACCCCTGATTTTTTCGACTAAAGTATTCATAGTATTCCCCCTCTAAATTTACTTCACCGGAAATAATAAAGCCCCTGTATTTGTGTTTAACAAATACAGGGGCTTCATTGCCAGTTAAATTAAATTTAAGCTCATTCTACATTAAATATTTGCGGCTGTCAATAAATATTTTTTGTATACATTAATGTTTTCACCGCAAATTCATTTTTATTTATTACGAGCTGCCTTTTTACGATCATGCTGATCAAGAATAGCTTTACGCAAACGTATGCTTTTCGGTGTTACTTCAACCAATTCATCATCATTAATCCATTCTAAGGATTGTTCCAAACTCATAACCCGTGCCGGAACCAAACGCAATGCTTCATCGGCAGAGGAAGAACGTGTATTACTCAAATGTTTCTTTTTACAAGGATTGACATCAATATCCACATCACGATTACTTTCGCCGATAATTTGACCTAAATAAATTTTCTTGGTCGGCTGAATAAACATGGTTCCACGATCCTGGAGGTTAAAAATACCATAGGCTGTTGTTTCTCCTGTTTCGAATGCAACCAGAGATCCCCGTGTACGTCCAGGAATTTCGCCCTTCCAAGGTGCATATCCGTGAAAAACATGGTACATAATGCCGTTTCCCTTCGTACCGGTAAGAAATTCCGAACGGAAACCAATAAGACCTCGGGCTGGAATGATAAATTCCAAGCGTGTATATCCTGCAAGATCTACCATATTTACCAGCTCAGCTTTACGAGTCCCCAGTGATTCCATAACAGCCCCCATAAATTCCTGAGGCACATCAATTGTCAATTGTTCCAATGGTTCACATTTACGGCCGTTGATTTCTTTAAGAATGACACTGGGTTTACCAATCTGCATTTCATACCCTTCACGGCGCATTTCTTCTATAAGAACTGCAATATGGAGTTCCCCGCGTCCAGATACCTTAAACGCATCTGCACTGTCCGTTTCTTCTACACGCAGACTAACATTGGTTTGTACTTCGCGGAAAAGCCGATCACGCAGATGGCGGCTGGTTACAAAATCTCCTTCTTGTCCGGCAAAAGGACTATCATTCACATAGAAAACCATAGACAATGTCGGTTCATCAATGTCGATAGTAGGCAAAGCTTCCGGGTTTAATGGATCTGCCACCGTTTCCCCAATTTTGATATCTTCAATACCAACAATAGCCGCTATTTCTCCCATGTAAACTTCTTCTGTTTCAGATCGCTTCAATCCTTCATATGTATATACCCGGCCAATTTTTGCTTTACGCTGGCTTTCACCATCTGTAATAACAACCTGCTGATTTGTTTTCATTTTGCCGCGTACAATACGTCCAATCGCAATTTTCCCAACGTAATCATCATAGTCAAGTGTTGTCACCATAAATTGTAGGGGACCTTCCGGATCTCCTTTAGGGCACGGACAGTTTTCAATAATACATTTAAAAAGAGGTTCTAAATTATCACTTTCGTCCTCCATATGTGCTTTAGCGATGCCATCACGTCCGTTAGCATAAATGACAGGAAAATCAAGTTGATCATCATCTGCTTCCAGTTCCATAAATAATTCCAACACTTCGTCTTCTACTTCTTCAACACGAGCATCCGGTTTATCAATTTTATTAATGACAACGATGGGTTTTAATTTTTGTTCCAACGCTTTTCGCAGCACAAACTTTGTCTGCGGCATAGGTCCTTCAAATGCATCGACAAGAAGCAATACGCCATCAACCATATTTAATACTCGTTCAACTTCGCCGCCAAAATCGGCATGCCCCGGAGTATCAACAATATTAATTTTCACACCTTCATGCATAACCGATGTATTCTTAGACAAAATTGTAATGCCACGTTCACGTTCAATATCACCAGAGTCCATCACGCGTTCAGCTACTTTTTCATTAGCACGAAAAACATGGCTCTGTTTCAACATAGCATCGACTAAGGTTGTTTTACCATGATCGACGTGGGCAATAATCGCTATATTACGTATATCCTTACGTTCCATCCTGCAGTCCTCTCCTGTTAACTAACACTATAAATAGATTATAATAGATTAAATTGTAACTTAATAATTATATCACATGAACCGGATGTTGACTACTATTTTTTTACAGAAAAAGAGGCTCTATAAAAATAGACCCTCTTTCTTTTACCGAATAAACTTATATTGCATACTCACTATCGTATACTCCAAGAATTATTTTCTCGATTCGCCAATAACCCGGACCTCTGGTTCCAAACACACTCCATGGGCAGATTGCACCCGTTTTTGTACTTCTCGAATCAAATTTAATATGTCTTCGGCCGAAGCATGCCCCATATTAACAACAAACCCGGCATGTTTTGTTGATACCTGGGCATCACCGACAGAAAATCCTTTAAGTCCTGTTTGTTCGATCAAGGTCCCGGCAAAATGTCCGGCTGGCCGCTTAAATGTGCTTCCTGCACTGTGCATTTCCAATGGCTGCTTACTGCGCCGACGGCTCATAAGCACATCAATGCGTTCAGCAATTGCCGCCTTATCATCTGCCGTAAGTGCAAGTTCCACTTCAACAATCACTTCCTGTGTCAGTTGAAATCTGCTGTGCCGGTATGAAAATTCAAGTTCTGCCGCATCATATGTGTGAACGATTCCGGCATCATTGATTGCTTGGACTCGGGAAACGATTTTGCTCATTTCACCATCGTACGCACCAGCATTCATAAACACAGCGCCGCCCAAGGTTCCCGGAATCCCACAGGCAAATTCAATTCCCGCCAGACCGTTTTGCTGCGCAAATGCGCAAACATCTCCCAGCATAAGCCCTGAACTGGCCCGCAGTAATAAACCATCACATTGCAATACCTTATTTAGCTCATTAAGTTGAATAACTACACCGCGTATTCCGCCATCTAGCACTAAAACATTAGACCCGCCCCCTAAAACCGTCAAGGGAAGCAACAGCTCTTTTGCTGACCGTATGGCTACCGCCAGTTCCTGAACAGTGTGAGGAAGGACAAGCACATCGGCAGGTCCGCCTACGGCAAATGTCGTATGCCGGCTCATCGGCTCATCTATCAACAGCCGTTCACCGGGAATGATCGCATTCAATTGTGAAATAAAACTTGTAAACGCATACTTATTTATCAAGGATACTCATTCCTTCAGCCATAGATTCTTGAATGATTTTTAATACATCGCCGGCACAAGTCTGCCATTTCCTATACGCTTGCAAATAATCAACGGCCATTTTATTTCCTTTGATAACTTCTGCTAATTTATTTAGTTCTTCTACCTTGGCTTTATCAGGTTGTCCCCCCATTGCCCCGGCATATTCCAACTGCACTTGTTTTATGAGAAATTCTTGAACCATTTTTTTCGATGTCTCATTTGTGGAAAGAACCTTTCCCGCATCTACCAGAGCCTTATATTCTTCCGACTCACGAATAGCTTTTGCCAGTTCATGGGCTTTATCATATATATTCATCATTTATTTCCCCTTTATTTCAAATTTTTAATGCCAATCCCGCATTTAGACATATCGGGAAAATCTAATTGACGCAGCGCTTCATAGGAAACAATAGCAACAGAATTAGATAAATTCAAACTACGAGCCTTATCCGCCATGGGAATCCGAAAACAAAATTCGGGGTACTGTTTAAGTAACCGTTCCGGCAGTCCCTTAGTTTCTTTGCCGAAAACCAGCAAATCATCTTTTTCAAACCGGATATCAGCATAACACTGTTCCGACTTAGTCGTCAAATAAAAAAATCGGTGACCTTCGTATTTTTTCTGCACTTCTTCAAAATTTTCATGAATTTTTACATCAACTAACGGCCAGTAATCTAATCCTGCTCGTTTTAAATACTTATTCTCCAAAGAAAATCCTAATGGTTTAACTAAATGCAGCATAATATGATTAGCTGCACATAACCGTGCGATATTTCCTGTATTGCCGGGAATTTCCGGTTCCACCATAACAATATGCATAATCATCACTCTCCTGTAACATTGTACAAGATTTTTTCATGTCCTTCAAGTGACAGAGATGCATAGATAATATTGTTTAATTGAATTTTATCTTCAAATATGTTTTAATATAGGTATTAGGGAAAGTATATATTAAGAAAGAGGTGTTCATCATGGATATGGAAAACAGAGACAATATTGCACAATGGCCGATTTATTTCGCTCCAGGCTGTAAGCTGCTGCAGTTGGAACCGCAGACAGTGTCTCAGCTATATGATTATTTACATCAACTATTTGGTACTATTCACTTATATACTCGCTGCTGCGGCCTGGACGATGCTCGTCAGCACGATGAAGAAGCGGTTTTTATTACGCTGTGTTCTTCTTGTTTTAAAGTATACGGAGATACGTATGCTAACCTCCATATGAGAGATTTCTGGGATATTTATACTGATTATAAAGACATCTACCCACTAAAAGATGAAAAAGAATTACATAAAAAATTGGATACTGCCATGGAAGGGGCTTTTCCAAAAGAAGGACTCGATAAATGGTACCATGCATTAAAAAAATGAGGCAACATTATGAAATTTACCTATTACGGACATTCCGCTTTTTTACTTACAGAAAAGAATACCGCCATTTTATTTGATCCGTTTATTACGGATAATCCTTGGACATCAATTAATCCGGCATCTATTTGCTGTCAGTACATTTTTATTTCTCATGCCCACAGCGATCATTACGGAGATGCTGAAATCATAGCTAAAACCAACAACGCTACCATTATCAGCACAGCAGAAGTAGCTGCTAAAGCTGCAAATGCAGGCTGTAAGACGCATGCCATGCACATTGGCGGCAAAGCTTTTTTTCCTTTTGGCTATATCCGCCTGACCCCCGCTCTTCATGGTTCCGGTATAGCAGGCGGGCTCGCATGCGGCTGTATCATTCAAATAAATAATAAGCTTATTTACTTTGCCGGTGACACGGGGCTATACTCAGACATGAAACTCCATAGCCGCTTTTCACCTATTGATTACGCGATTCTTCCTATTGGCGACAATTTCACAATGGGCATTGAAGATGCTGCCATTGCAGCGTCTTGGATCCAACCGGGTTTAGTGATTCCCATTCATTATAAAACATGGCCGATCATTGACAAGGATCCTATGGAATATAAAAATTTAGTTGAAAAAAATTTCCATATTCCAGTCCAAATCATCGCGCCCGGCACAACCTATGAATTTTGATTAAAACGGAACAATTCCCCTGATTCATTCATGGATCAGGGGAATTGTTCCGTTTATATATTAATGAAAATATTATATTATTTTACTTAATCAAAATTCACAAAATGGATTTGTAAATTTCAATAATTTCGTTCTTGACAACATCTCTTGGATTACCTGGTGTACAAGCATCAGCAATCGCTGATGCAGCAAGAAAATCAATATCTTTCTCTTTAACTCCCAGTGTACGAAGCTGCCGCGGTATATGAACATCATCCGCCAATTTTTGCACAGCATCTATACAGGCCTGTCGATATTCCTCCTGGCTCATGTCATCTACTCCGGACACCCCCATAGCCCGTGCCACTTCGCGATAACGTTCCCCTGTCGCCGATGCATTAAATTTTAATACCGGCGCTAATAAAACAGCACAGGCAACCCCATGCGGAATGTCATAAAAAGCACTTAATGGATGTGCCATGGAATGATCGATCCCCAAGCCAACATTAGAAAATCCCATACCTGCAATGTACTGGCCAATTGCCATTTCTTCACGTGCCTTCATATCACCTTCTACCGATTGGCGCAGCCATTTACTGATCATTTCAATAGCCTTTAAATGCATCATATCAGTTAATTCCCAGGCTCCTTTCGTAATGTATCCTTCAATGGCATGAACTAATGCATCCATTCCCGTAGCGGCACAAAGACCGGCAGGCATGGAAGCACTCATCTGCGGATCTATAATCGCAACAACCGGTATATCATGAGGATCTGAACAAACAAATTTGCGATGTTTTTCCACATCTGTGATAACATAATTAATAGTAACTTCTGCCGCTGTTCCGCTAGTCGTCGAAACAGCAATAATCGGCATTGCCTTATTTTTGGTCGGTGACGCCCCTTCTAAGCTGCGGACATCATAAAAATCCGGATTTGTCATAATAACAGCAATAGCTTTTGCCGTATCAATAGAAGAACCTCCGCCAATAGCAACAATAACATCAGCTTGTTGTATCCGGCAAAAATCAACACCTTCTTGTACATTTTGAATCGTGGGATTGGCTTTGATATGATCATATACAACATAATCAATATCCGCACTATCCAGTAAATCTGTCACTTTATCGGCAACTTTAAATTTTAATAAATCGGGATCGGTTGCAACCATGACTTTTTTTAACCTGCGATTTTGCACTTCATTAATAATTTCCTGAATAGCACCTTCACCAAAATATGAAGTTTCATTTAACGTAATTCTGTTACTCATACTAGTATGCCTCCTTTTATAAAAAAGAACTATACTATCTAGTATGAAATAACTGTGCCAAAAAGCGATATATTCATCAAATCTATTTTTTTATTTGTCTATTTTCTCTCTATAATGGAAATATGTTTTATTATTCACCCTATTTAGTCAATAAAAGCTTCTTTTCTGTGATTTTTCATGTCAATCATATGTATCAAATTTATCAAAATTATTGATACATATGATACATATGATAATTTTAAATCTGACTGTCATTCTAAGCCCCGCCGTATTTTTTTTGGTATTATATCATATTGCTTACAAATACGATAAAAGGTAGGTATACTCACGCTTATACGGTGAGCAGCATCGGCTACATTGCCCCCGGAGTTTTTAAGAATACGTACATATGTCTGTTTTTCGCTTTCTTCTCTTGTTTCACTCGGTACGACTGCAGCAACATCATCCATAACATAGCAAAAATCATGGGATGAAATCACCGGAGACTCGCTCGTGTAAAAAACTCTTTCAATACTATTTTGCAGTTCCCTGACATTCCCGGGCCAATCGTAGTGTTTTAGAGATAATAAAAAATCTGCAGAAAATTTTCTTTTTCTATCCGGATATCGCAAATTAAACCGCTGCAAAAATCGATTGGCACAAAATTCTACATCATCTGGACGTTCCCGCAGAGGCGGAATATCTAATCTCAATACATTGAGTCTATAATAAAGATCACTGCGAAATAACCCTAACCGGACTTGTCTCTTTAAATTGCGATTGGTCGCGGCAATAACACGCACATCCAGTTTTTTTTCCTCTTTACCGCCAATACGGCGAACTTGCAATGTTTCAACCACTCGCAGTAACTTAGCCTGAAATTCCAATGGCATTTCTCCGATTTCATCAAGAAACAACGTACCATGGTCGGCTAATTCAAATTTTCCCGGATTCCCTTCCTTGAGAGCTCCTGTAAAAGCTCCTTTTTCATAGCCAAAAAGTTCACTTTCTATCAAATCCCGCGGCAAAGAAGCACAATTTACCGCAACAAAAGGTCCTTCTGCTCTACAGCTTCCCGTATGAATGGCTTGAGCAAATAGTTCTTTTCCCGTACCGCTTTCACCTTCTATGAGGATGCTTCCATCATATCGGGCATACTGCCGTGCTCTTTCTATCACTTGTTTCATCATGGTATCCGCAGTAAAAATATTGTCAAAGCTATATGCAGCTTGATTTCCGGACACACGATTCACTGACCGTATAAGATGTTCTTGCTTACGAAGAATCACGGTGATTGTCCGTCCGCTCGTATTTACGGTTAATGAAATAGTAGCACTAAAACGCCGCACTTTTCCCTTAATAAAAAAACGCATGTCATCTATATATAACGGTGCATTTTCCTTTTGCATCGTTATAACGCTATTCCAATCTACATCCGGCATAACACTTCTAAAATCAATCATTGCCATTTTAGGAAAACAAATCGATAATTCCTTTTTTGCTGTATTATTTATCCATCGCAATTGAAATGTATCATTGAGCAAAAGGATGGATTCGTGTAGTCCGTTGGCTGCTGAACGCATAAGCAGCGACTGATGATAACTTGCCAGCATACTTTCCACACTAAACGCGCCGGCTACAACAAGTGCCAGTGTATGCGGATGAGCGGCTTCCACAGCACCGGACAAATCCAGACAACCGATTACTTGACCGTTCAACCCATGAATCGGCGCCGCGGAACAAGTCCATCCATGCTGAGACATACAATAATGTTCCGGGCCATTCATTTGAATCGGCATGTCATATTCCAATGCAATTCCCGGTGCATTACTTCCTACTCCCAGATTAGTCCATACAGCTCCCTTATGAAACAATATGTTTTCGGACCTTTTTAAGATAGAATCATCCCCGATTGTTTCTAAAACATACCCATCCCTATCAGTTAATACCAGTAAAAAGTGTGACTCTTTAATAATTTGGTATACACTTTGTATAATAGGGGCTGCTATTCGAATCAATTCTTTGTTTTTCTTCAATACCTTTTGAAAGACGATATCATCTACCTGTGTAACATTATCACTATATGGATTTACTCTCATCTCCCGGCACTTTAACCAAGACCGTGCAACAGCAGGCTGCATCTTTTCATTTAAGGTACCATCAGACATAAATTTTTGCCACACAGCTTTTGCTTCACCTATTTTCATGTTATGCACTCCCTACAACGAACGAATAGTATATATATTAAAAAAACAGACAAACCATCCTATATGAATAGTATATCATCAATCATCATATATTACGCTTACTTTTAAACGGTATATGAATTTATGTATTCATTTGCAAGAAGTGTATAACATACCGATGAAACGCATGTAATTTCAATTTATTTAATATATTGCAATACAACTTCCGTCATTGTATTTGTATCAGCCTTTTTAAATCCATCCTTATATAAATCGGGAGTGCGCCAGCCCTCTTCCAAAGCAGCATCAACAGCTTTTTCAACAGCACAGGCCGCTGACTCTTCCTCTAACGAATAGCGAAGCAGCATAGCAGAAGAAAGAATCGTTGCCAAGGGATTGGCAATACCCTTGCCGGCAATATCCGGTGCCGATCCATGAATAGGTTCATAAAGGCTTGTAAGTTCTCCAATACTAGCCGATGGCATCATTCCAATGGATCCTCCCAATACAGCCGCTTCATCGCTCAGTATATCGCCAAACAAGTTTCCTGTTACAATCACATCAAACTGTGTCGGCCTGATGGCCAGCTGCATCGCACAATTATCTACATACAGATTATCTACTAATATATCGGGATTCTGCGCGGCAATTTTAGTGACTGTCCGCCGCCATAAGCGAGACGTTGCCAATACATTGGATTTATCGACGGAGGTGACCTTATTTTTCCTCTTGCGTGCAGCTTCCATCGCAAATCGTGTAATTCGTTCTACTTCCGGTACACTATAGTTTTCCAAATCCCATGCACGTTCAACACCATTATGTATTTCCGATTCGCATTTATCACCAAAATAAATCCCGCCAATAAGTTCGCGAACAATAAGAATATCTGAACCGGTCACAATTTCCGGTTTCAGCGGAGAATATTCACAAAGTTCCTTCTGCACTTTTACTGGACGCAAATTAACATATAATCCCAAGGCTTTTCGCAATCCTAAAACCGCTTTTTCAGGCCGCAGTGCTGGTTCCACACTATCCCACTGCGTGCCGCCTACTGCACCAAATAAAACAGCACTCGCTTTTTTTGCAGCCTCAATCGTATTTTCAGGAAGCGGGGTTCCAAATTTATCATAGGCCGTTCCCCCTGCATATTGATATTCAAAGGTAAGCCCTATATGATATATCTCATCAATTTTTTTCAGCACCTTCACAGCCGCTGTCGTAATTTCTTTTCCAATCCCGTCTCCCGGGATGACAACGATATGTTTTTCCATTTATTTTTTCTCCTTTACATATTCAATTAACCCGCCGGCTCTGGCAATATCTTGAATAAATCCAGGCAGCGGTGCTGCTTGAAATATATCTCCTGTTGTACTATTTTCAATACATCCTGCCGTCAAGTCAATCCGAAGGATATGACCGGCTTTAATCTTTTCTACATCACTGCCGATTTCCAATACAGGTAATCCTACATTAATACTATTGCGATAAAAAATACGAGCAAAACTAGCTGCAATAATAACCGGGATTCCAGAAGCTTTAATAGCTATCGGAGCATGTTCACGCGAGGAACCGCAGCCAAAATTCTTGCCTCCTACCATGATATCTCCTGTTTGTACTTCATGAGAAAATGTTTCGTCTATATCTACCATACAATGGGACGCTAATTCTTGTGGATCAAAACTGTTCAAATAACGGGCAGGAATAATAACGTCTGTATCTATATTATCGCCATAACGCCAAACTTTTCCTTCTATTTTCATTTCAATATACCTCCTTAGGTGCTGCAATTTTCCCCAAAATAGCACTGGCTGCCGCTACTTGCGGACCCGCCAGATATACTTCACTATCTACGTGTCCCATCCGGCCGCGGAAATTACGGTTCGTTGTAGAAACACACTTTTCTCCGGCTGCAAGTATCCCCATATATCCCCCCAGGCAAGGACCGCATGTAGGCGTAGATACAGCCGCTCCTGATTCAATAAATATTTTAATATATCCTTTTTCCATCGCTTCCATATAGATTTTCTGACTGCCTGGAATAATAATACAACGCACATCAGGATGAATCGTATGCCCTTGCATAATAGATGCTGCAATTTTCAAATCTTCTATTCGGCCATTTGTACAAGAGCCAATCACAACTTGATCAATTTTAATATCTCCAAATGTTCCTACTACTTTCGTATTTTCCGGCAGATGCGGGAACGCAACTACTGGCTTCAATTCTTCAAGATTGATTGAAACTACACGTCGATACGACGCATCATCATCCGCTGTCACTATATCATACGGCGTAGTGACACGATTCTTAATATATTGCATAGTTTGATCATCTACAGGAAAAATGCCATTTTTAGCTCCTGCCTCAATAGCCATATTGGCAATAGTAAACCGATCTGTCATCGACAATTCTGCAATACCGCTGCCCATAAATTCTAATGATTGATAAAGTGCTCCGTCCACTCCAATCATACCTATTAAAGTCAACATTACATCCTTGCCGGTAATATCATCTGGTTTTTTACCTGTAATATTAACTTTAATCGCCTCCGGAACTTTAAACCAGGCCTCTCCCGTCGCCATGGCCACTCCGAGATCGGTTGAACCGACACCTGTAGAAAAACCGCCTAACGCTCCATAGGTACAAGTATGAGAATCGGCTCCGATCGTAACCATCCCCGGCGCTACTAATCCTTGTTCCGGAAGCAGAACATGTTCAATCCCAACACGCCCAACTTCATAATAATGCTGAATGTTATTTTCTCTGGCAAAATCACGTACAATCTTTGCAAGTCCTGCAGATTTGATATCTTTATTAGGGATAAAGTGATCCGGTACCAAAGCAACCTTTGTACAATCAAAAACCGGTCTGCCTATTTTTTTATATTCAGCAATCGAAGGAGGTGCCGTAATATCATTCGCTAACACCATATCCAGTTTACAATTAATTAAGTCACCGGCCTTAACAAAATCCAATCCTGCATGTCTGGCTAAAATTTTTTGTGTCATCGTCATTCCCATAATATATTCCCTCCAAAATTATAACAGTTACTAATGTTGTGCAATTCCATCTTTATATATGTCTTTTTCATATGCAGCTTCTCGTTTTTGACAAAATTTAACTTTTTCTTTGATTCCTTCCATTTGATTTACAGCACTGATAAAAGCAATAACGGAAGCGGTGATAATATCGGTATCTACTCCTACTCCCCAAGCAGTCTTCCTATCATCATAGGTCAATCCAAAATAAGCCATTCCCCGCGAATTGGATCCGCTATCTAAATCGTGCTCATTATAAACTAAATTATATATATGTATGCCATACGTGCTGCAAATAGCATTACTCACAGCATCTAACTGTCCATTTCCGCTGCCTTCCAAAATCGTTTTCTTCCCGTTTACCATAAGAACAATTTGTCCATACCATTTCGTCTCTTCTTTTTTAAGTGAAAAATCCTCTAATTGGAAAGGTGAGATTATATTAACATAATGCTGCACAAATATATGATACATATCCTCCGGCTTTAATTCACGATGTTTATGATCTGAAATTTCTTTTACAAAATAACTAAAATCTTCACGCATTTTTTTAGGCATGCAAACGCCATACTGTTGTTCCATTACATATCCCACACCCCCTTGACCTGATTGACTGTTAATGCGGATAACATCCGCATCGTAATGGCGTCCCAAATCTTCCGGATCAATAAGCAGATATGGCACAGACCATTGCTTTTGACACGTATCGGCATGATATTTCATTCCTTTTGCAATGGCATCCTGATGAGATCCAGAAAAAGCGGCAAAAACAAGTTGTCCGGCATACGGTTGTCTGGGAGGAACATTCATACGCGTCACCCGTTCATATACTTCTATCAATTCCGGCATATTAGAAAAATCCAAACCAGGATCAATCCCCATGGCATACATATTTAACGCAATCGTTACAATATCGACATTACCGGTACGTTCTCCATTGCCAAACAAAGTACCTTCAATACGCTCTGCACCCGCCAACAATCCCAGTTCTGCATCAGCAACACCGCATCCTCTATCATTATGAGGATGCAGAGATAATACAATGTTGTCTCGATAATTCAAATGTTGAGACATGTACGCAATCTGTGAAGCATACACATGGGGCATAGACATTTGCACAGTAGAGGGTAAATTGATAATAGCCTTACGATCACTTGCAGGCTTCCAAACGTTAAGAACCGCATTGCAAACCTCCAGTGCATATTCAGGCTCTGTCCCGGTGAAACTTTCAGGAGAATATTCGAATCGATACTTAGAACCGTTTCGATCAGTTAATTCTTTCAACAATGCTGCTCCTTCAACTGCTATTTGTTTAATTTCCTCCTTTGATTTATGAAACACTTGTGTTCGCTGTGCTGCAGATGTTGAATTATATACATGCACAATTGCATTTTTTACTCCCTCTAACGCTTCAAACGTTCGTTGAATAATATGTTTCCGTGCCTGTGTTAATACTTGTACAGTCACATCATCAGGAATCAGATCTTTTTCAACTAGTGTACGTAAAAATTCATATTCTGTTTCTGACGCTGCCGGGAAACCAACTTCGATTTCCTTGAAACCCATTTGTACCAATTTTTTATAAAATTCTATTTTTTCGGTAAGATTCATAGGGATAATAAGAGCCTGGTTACCATCTCGCAAATCTACGCTGCACCAAGTCGGTGCTTTTTCGGCACAATCCTTTGCCGCCCAGCTTACATCTGTATACGGCGGCATATAATACCCTTTCTTGTATTTTTTTACGTTCATCATCCACCATGCATCTCCTTTTCCCTTCTGATTACAAGCAAACGCTGATTTTTATCAAGATTTTGCTATCTGTACACATGAACCCGTTTTCATCCTTTTTACTAATCCCGGGTTGTTACATCAACAGACAACAAAAAAAGTCTTCCATCTCTTTGAAGAGACGAAAGACTTTGCTCACGCGTTACCACTCTAATTCATACCAAAAAAGTATGCTCTTATATCAGGTACGGATTTTCATCGATACCCTCCTGTTTGTTAACGGCCAGGCCCCGGCTCCACCTACTTGATTCAGCGAGCAGCTTAAAGATGAGTTCGCTTCCGTTCCGCTACTGTTTCACACCACCCAACAGCTCTCTGCAAGCTTTCCGGACACTACTAATTCTTATCAACGCATTTGTATTTTTGCTTGTTGAATGATACTTTATCACAACATTCTTCTTTTGACAAGAGGGTAAAATTAAATTAAACGTTTGACTATATTGTATTTTTTTGTAAATTTATGTTCAGCGTCACAAAATACTATTACTTTTTATATCCTGTCATAAAATCAACTTCATTTTTCAGTGGAACTCCGCAGATATATGACCGCAGATTAGCTGCTGCTATTTTTACGATATTGTCATGTGTAGCTGCTAAATGAAATCCGCCGGATACATGCGGCGTTATATGGATACCCGGAATACTCCATAAAGGATGATTTTTCGGCAACGGCTCCGGATCCGTCACATCAAGTGCAGCACCTGCAAGATGTCCGTTTTTTACTGCATTGCACAGATCCTCACTAACAACCGCCGTACCGCGTCCTACATTAATAAAATAAGCCCCCTGCTTCATCGCTTGAAAACGTTCTTTATTATACAAACCCGTTGTTGCTTTTGTTCCTGGAAGACTGGAGACTATAACATCAGCACGAGCCAAATATTCATCCAGCCTTTCCATCGTTCCCATTTCATCCGCATAATCTGGAATAACAGTGCTGCGCCGCCGCATCCCAATGACATGTGCTCCCATCATTTTGCAAAGTCGGGCAAATCTGCCGCCTATATCACCCAGACCAATCACCAGAACGGTAGCACCCGATACAGAAGTAACGGGTCCTTCATCCTTCCATAAACATTGTTTTTGATTTGCCTCATACACATATAATTTTTTCATCATTGCTAACAGCACTGCCAACATATGTTCCGAAATAGCCAAGCCATACGCACCGGTTGCATTCGTTAACATAACACCGTGCTGAAGCACACCTGGTTTACAATATTCACTGGCACCCGCACTGAACAATTGCACCCATCGCAGTTTTGATGCTGTCGATAAAAGTGCCGGTGCTATATTTCCAATAATAACTTCCGCATCAGATACATCCTGTATAGTCACATTCGCTGCTGGAATATAAACAATTTCATTATCTCCTGCAGCCTCCTCCAACCATTTTTTATGGGTATCCAATAAATCCATTACTGCCAGTATTTTCATAATAAAAAACTCCTTTTTATGTATTATTTTTTTCCTTTCATTCGCATTGCAAAACTTCCGATCAGGACAGCCGTAATAAATGCCAGTAAAAAATAATCATCAATACTTCCTTTTTCTAATACCATGTAATACGACCAGATAAAAGCTGCCACCCCCAGCACATAAGTAAAACGTGTTTTATTATCCATTTCAATTAAAACTTGTTTTACGCTTTTTGGTTTTTTCTCTTGTTGTTCTTTAACTTTATTCGTTTTTTTAGGTATTGCAGAATTTGTTTTTTTTGTTGGTTTTTTACTCATTGCCATGCCTTCTTTTTGTTAGTAATCGTACTGGATCATATCGTATATTTCTATTTTATATGAACACCGGTCCCTTGGCAAGTGATAGTATACCGCAACTATTTTACAAAACCAGACAGACCTGTTAAAATATACATTATAAAATTAAATGCATGCCATCTATCAATACGCGGGATGGTGTGCTTTTTTTCTATATATTTTCATATAAAAGGAGATACGTCATTTTGACTCGCACACAAAACATAATAATTCGTTATATAATTTTATTTACAGGGTTACTTATTATGGCCTTTGGGATCGCGGTAGTTGCAAAATCAAATTCAGGTACTACGCCCATTTCCAGTGTCCCATTCGTTTTAAGCCTTATTTTTCCAATTACCTTCGGACAATTTACCTGCCTGCTCAGTATCCTGTTCATGATAGCGGAGTTTGTTATATTAGGCAGAGACTTTCCAAAAGCACAACTTTGGCAAATTATTATCGGTCCTTTTTTTGGCTTTTTTACAGACTTGGGAATGTATATTTTCTCGCCCCTGAATCCAAGTGCCTATTGGGCCAGAATGTTGGCCCTGCTTATCGGCAGCATTCTGATGGCATTGGGAATCTATCTGCAAGTAGCAGCAAATGTCATCATGAATCCCGGAGAAGGTGCGGTAAAAGCGCTGGCTTACAAATTCAAAATTCGCTTCGGCAGCGTAAAAGTAGTATTTGATGCTGTATTAGGCATAACCGCTTTGCTGATTTCCGTTGTTTATTTCGGGGATATACGAGGCATTCGTGAAGGCACTATTGTTTCTATTTTTCTGGTTGGTTTCCTGGTCAAAATTTGGAGTCGTATTGCCAATTATTTCGATTTCGAAAAAAAACTATACCCTATAAAAATGAAGTAATAAAATACGTTACCTGCAGATATTTCTGCAGGTAACGTATTTTTAACTTTAAATATAATTCACATGCTCCACTGTCAGGCTTTATTTTTTATCAACTTGCATCCGTGTAAAAGCGAAACTTTGAATACCATTTTTTCCATTGGGACCAAACGTAATCACAATTCTAACCAATTGATTCGCGCCGTAGTCTGCCATATAAGTCAACCGGTCTCCCTGATCAAATTTTTCCAAGACAACTAATTTCATACTTTTATATCGTCCAAATTTATTTTGAATTTGCTTTTGCAATTCTCCAAAGTTCTGCGTGTTGATTTTTTCTGCCAAAGAATCTGCCATACTGCTTTTGGCAGATCCATAACCATTATCCGTATATAACGCTGTCATGAAAGTTTGTACTTGACTTTCTTCTTTTGTCAATACAGCACCATTATCAGCGGCTATACCCATATTACTTAAAGAAATCGCAAAAAAGACAGTACATATAATTTTTTTAAATTTCATATATTCCGCTCCTCTTATACATTTTTAAAATACACTAAAAGTGACGAGCTACTCTTTTGGGAAACAACATACCTGTATCGGCATTTTACATTACCATGGATATGCAATGATATAGCATAAAACAACCAAACTGCCCCCCTGTATCATTTCATCTATACCGCGTGCTTTCTCAAAAAATAAAATCTTAATATACTGTATTTACCCGAACTCGTTCAATCGTCGGATTTCCGTTTTTATCTTTCGATATGGTATCCACGCGAATCCGTTCCAATTCCGGTTTAAATTCACTAACGAGTTTGCTGTCTACGGGAATCCCTTTCTGCAGTACCCGATAAATAATCTGGGCAAATTCATATCTCGTCATTGTACGATCCCCGCCAAAGGTACCGTCCGGATATCCTTCGATAAGTCCCTGAGCTGCCATCGCTTTAATGGTTTCATAGGCCCAATGATTTTCCGGAACATCAGGGAACATCACCGTTGAATTAGGTTTTACTGCCTGCATGCCTACCAACGTATTCACAACAGCCGTCAATTTTTGTATTTGTTCTGCCTGCTGTGCTACGACAGCACGCATATCCTTTAATTCTTTCGCCATGGCAACACGGGAAGTGGAAATATGATTTCCCTGTCCTAATTTGAAGCTGACACCCGCATTGATCATGTTTTCTCCATTGCCGATACTGCCGCCGATACTGAACATAGTATCTTCATTCGGTCGATAATATGCACCTATAGCAGCTGCGCTCGCACCGCTGTAATTACCATATCCAGCGGCAAAATCCCACTTATCATCCGGATCAAAATCGAGAGGATGCAGTGCGGCAAGAGCTGCTGCACCGGCGCCCACTTTGTCAACACGAGTATCCAAATTACTGATGGAATTCCCGAGAATACTAATATTTTGACTATTGTTAGTGACCGCTTGATTCGTTGCATACAGTTGGCTGCCATTGACAGCATCAGTGGAATCAGATGATAATTTTCCAGCAGCCACATTGGTAATTGTAGTCCCCTGAGAACCACCTAACGTAATTTTACTGTTGTCTACGCTGCCGTCACTGTTGAGATTATATTGCACTGTTCGAGAATCCAGAACTTTTAACTGATCTTCTGTCGCCCCCTGTCCGCTGGTGTAGTTACCCGGATCCCAAGTTTTATTTGTCAGTCCATTGATCGTACCGGTAGAACCACTACCATTAATCGTCACATTACCGATCTTTCCGGTTCCGTTTGCTCCATCCAAAGACACCGTCGTACCGGCCTGAATCGTACCATTGCTACCATTCATAGTTACTGCATTATCTCCGGTTCCAGCAGTAACCGTTCCTTTAGTACCATCCATGGTAACCGCATTAGCACCACTTCCCAATGTCACCGTATCATTCAACGCCACATTATAATTCGTATGTCCGTCTGTTCCATCTACCGTAGGTGTAACCGTAATGTTCTTTCCTGCAGATACAGTTGATTTTGCTGCTGCGGCTGCTTTATCCACCGTATCATTTAGTTGGTCTACATTAACTGCGTCCGTTCCATCCACCCCGGCTGCTACATTCGTTATCTTGTTGCCGCCGTTATCCAAACCGCTGCTGGTCAAAGATACATTTTTACCGTTGGAACCGGCAATGCTCACTCCATTTCCGGTGACTGACGTCGTATTGCCGGCAGCATCTTTGGTAGTCATACCTGTTGCAGTAACAGACGTGCTGTTTCCCTTGCCGTCTGCCGTAGTCAGACCATTGGTATCCATCTTGGTATTCCCAGCCGTCACGCTTTCCACATTGATATCCTTATTCAGATTTACCTGATAGTCCGTATGACCGTCCATTGGATCTACACTCAATGACACGGTTGTATTCACACCATTGGATACCGTTGTTTTTGATCCGGCTGCCGCTTTATTCAATTGGCTGACATTCACGGCATCGTTATCTGCTGTCCCATTTGCTACATTGGTAATCTTGTTGCCGCCGTTATTCAGGCCCGTATTGGACAAAGACACTGCCGTATCCCCCGTGCCGATGATTACACCGTTCGTATTCATCACCGTGTTGCCTGTAGTAAGGCTGTTGAACACCGCGTCGTCGGCCATCTGGATTTCCAAATCACCGTTTTGGTTCCTTACCGTCTTGATATTTTTCGACGAAGTCGTGCCGCTTCCTGTATACCCTCCTACAATATTCAGTCGGTCTCCCAGATTCTTATGGATGACCGTACCGTCATTGCCGGCAAAGTCTAATCCTGCACTTGTTACAGTAGAGGCTGCCAGTTTCAGCTGATCTTCCGTTGCCGCTTGACCACTTACATAGTTGTTAGGATCCCAGGTTTTGTTGGTCAACCCATTCACGGTTCCTGCGGAATCATTCCCATTAATGGTCACATTGCCTATCTTTGCGGTTCCATTGACCCCATCCAGCACCACATTTGTACCTGCCTGAATCGTACCTTTCGTACCATCCAGGGTAACCGCATCGG
This sequence comes from Megasphaera paucivorans, assembly GCF_900103535.1. Lineage (GTDB taxonomy): Bacteria > Bacillota > Negativicutes > Veillonellales > Megasphaeraceae > Megasphaera_A > Megasphaera_A paucivorans. Next base: position 88,956 of record NZ_FNHQ01000003.1, read on the forward strand.
CACCGCTTCCCAGCGTCACCGTATCATTGAGATTCACTTGATAGTCTGTATGACCGTCTGCCGCGGTGAAAGAGGTCACGTGCGTATTGGTACCATCAGACACAGTAGTCGCAGCTTTGGCGGCCGCCGTATTCAGCTGGCTCACATTGACCGCATCGTTATCTGCTGTCCCGTTTGCTACATTGGTAATTTTCTGTCCGCCGTTATTCAGACCTGTATTGGTGAGGGATACCGCAGATGATCCGCTACCTATGGTAATACCGCTGTTATTCATCACCGTGCTGCCTGTAATAAGGCTGTTGAACACCGCGTTATCGGCCATTTGGATTTCCAAATTTCCATCATTGTTCTTGACTGTCTTAACATTAGTTGAAGAAGTAGTTCCCGTACCGTTGTAACCGCCTACAATATTTAACTGATCTCCCAAATTCTTATGGATTACCGTACCGTCATTACCGGCAAAATTCAATCCTGCCCTTGTTACAGTAGAGGCTGCCAGTTTCAGCTGATCTTCCGTTGCCGCTTGACCACTTACATAGTTGTTAGGATCCCAGGTTTTGTTGGTCAACCCATTCACGGTTCCTGCGGAACCATTCCCATTAATGGTCACATTGCCTATCTTTCCGGTTCCATTGACACCATCCAGCACCACGTTTGTACCTGCCTGAATCGTACCTTTCGTACCATCCAGGGTAACCGCATCGGCGCCGCTTCCCAGCGTCACCGTATCATTGAGATTCACTTGATAGTCTGTATGACCGTCTGCCGCGGTGAAAGAGGTCACGTGCGTATTGGTACCATCAGAAACTGTTGTTTTTGATCCAGCTATCGCCGTTTGTAGTTGTCCTACATTTACCGCATCTGTTTGATCTTTTCCGGCCGCTACATTGGTAATCTTATTACCGCCGTTATTGAGACCGCCATTGGTCAAAGAGACCGCTGTACTACCAGTACCAATAGTCACACCATTCGTATTTACCACTGTATTACCCGTGGTCACGCTATGTAAAACTGTGTCATCCGCCATTTGAATTTCCAAATTACCATTGGCATCCTTCACCGTTTTTAAATTTTTGGAGGACGTTGTTCCGCTGCCGCTATAGCCGCCGACAATATTTAACGTATCTCCTAAGTTCTTATGAATAGAATTACCATCATTTCCTGCAAAATTCAGCCCATTATTGGTAAGCGTATTGGAGGCCGACTTTAACTGATCTTCCGTTGCCGCCTGACCAGATACGATGGCATTGGGATCCCATGCTTTATTAGTCAATCCATTTACGGTGCCCGTTGAACCACTGCCGGTAATAGTAACGTTGCCAATAACTCCGGTACCGGTACTGCCATTTAATGATACTTTTGTCCCTGCATTGACTGTTCCTGCTGTACCATCTGCAATAACTGCCCCGGACCCGCTTCCTAACGTAAGTTTCGATGCCAAATTCACTTTCACTGCATTCCCGGTATTGCTGATTGTAACATTGCCATCGGTATTGCTGAAATCTACTGTACTGCCAGGTGCCACATTACTCTTAGAGCCGGCTGCCCCATTTGAGGTTAAATTCCATCCTTCATTCGCAACGGTACTGACCGCATTGAGCTGGCTGCCATTTACCGCATCCGTCGAAGTCGCTGACACAATGCCGGCCGCCACATTGGTAATCTTATTACCACCCGCATTGATGCCGCTGGCCGTAACACTCGGCCCTCCTGTAATACTAAGTCCGTTCGTATTTACCGTGGTGTTGCCAGTGGTTAAACTGGTGGAAATTAAATTTGGATTAGTAGCAATCGTCAAATTAGTACCATTCTGGGTAATAGCAATATTATTTCCTGCCGTGGTCGTAACTGTTGCACCAGGAGCTACATTTGCCGTACTGCTGCCGCTTACCGTACCCGTACCCGTCGCTGCCGCAGTGGTATTCCATCCTTTATTGGCAACGGTACTAACCGCGTTAAGCTGGCTGCCATTTACCGCATCCGTCGAAGTCGCTGACACGGTACCAGCCGCCACATTGGTAATCTTTTCATTACCCGCATTAATGCCGCCGGCCGTAATGCTCGGACCATTCGTAATGACCAGGCCGTTGGTATTCATCACCGTATTTCCCGTTGTAACACTACTCAGCCCGGTCAAGTCTTTCGCCAGCTGAACCGCCAGTGTGTTGGTAGATGTATTAGCCGTCACTCCTATATTATTGGAAGAAAGGTTCGTTGCAGAAGCTCCTCCGATAATTTGTATCGCTTGGTCAGAACCGCGCTGTATCACATTCTTATCAGAACTGCTGGCCGCAGAGGTATTGCTTACAGTAGAATTGTCACCAGCAAAACGAAGCGGCTGCGTCAAGGCATACAATTGACTGCCATTTACCGCATCCGTACTGGAAAGCGATATTAAACCAGCAGAAACATTTTGAATCCGCCGAGTCGAACCAACGGATCCCACAGTTACCACACCTGCAGGCGCAGTTCCTGAAAAAGTATAATTTCCATTGCCAATAGTAACCCCGTTATAAGTCGATATGCCTTCTGTGGTATTGCTTGCATCAGAGGCTGCTACATAAGCTGAACCGGTACCAAGATATACAGAATTTCCCATCCCTGCCGTAACACTGTTGCCTAAAATAAATACATCCGACAAATCAGATACAACGTTGTTATTCCCAATGATGCGGTCGTTGCTTCCCGTCAAGGTATTACTATTGCCCAAAATGCCTGATCCTGTGGCATAATCATATGAAGTTGCATAGGTAGTATCCACCTTGCCAACTATATTTGAATTTCCAATAACATCTGAATTCAATGCGGTTACTGTATTGCTGTTTCCCACTATACTGGAATTTACAGTACTGATGGTAGCATAGTTAAGCCCTGTATTATCTGTCGGCACTATTTGGCCTATGCTGTTGCTATTTCCGGTAATACTGGAATTATTAGAATACACCGTGCTCGCATTTCCCACAACACTGGAATTAGCCGCTGAAATAGTATCTCCATTGCCAATCGCATACGTATCGGCCCCACTCAAAGTAGTTCCATTCGTTTTTCCAAGCATTGTGCTGCCTATGGCGCCGGAGTTTGAAGCAGATACGGTTACATATGAACCCAACGCCGTTGAAGAAGTTCCCGATGCCATGGTTCCTGTACCCATTGCAATGGCAGATGTTCCCGTAGCACTGGCAGTATATCCTTGCGCAATTGCCTTTAAGCCTGATGCGTGCGCAGTTTGCCCTAGTGCAACGGCAGAATCCGCTGTTGCTTCCGCATAATCACCGATAGCAATAGCATTGTTTGACGTCGTCGTAGGACTATTCTGAAGACCTGTTTGTGCATATGTACCAATAGCAATAGAATTACTGCCCGTACTGCTCGCCGAAGTACCAATAGCCACTCCCGAAGTATCATAGGCTACAGTTTGTCTGTCCGTAGCCGATACGGCATTGCCTAAAACAATGGTATTATCTCCTTGTGCTTTTGTATTATAGCCCATGGATATACTTTCTGCCCCCACTGCGGTGACTGCCCCTCCAATTGCAATCGCATCTTTTCCTGTCGCACCAAGATTTCCTGAATTCCCTCCTACTGTTGAATTAACACTGAAGTACTTGGTACTGCTAGCTGCAATGGCACTTTTCATTTGTCCTAAATTTACAGCCTGGTCTGAGGTAACCGCATTTGCCACATTGCTGATGGTGGTGCCATTGGTTCCTGCCAGTTTAATATCAGCATTTGTATTATCCGAATAGGTAATTGTACCACTGGGGAGAAGATTTATAGTCCCTGAGCTAAGCGCATTTAATGCCGCCGCTACTGTTGAATATGTATAGGTTTGATTCTTGTTATCCGTCAGAGTGATCCCGCTATAGGTACCATTTGTATTTACTGTTACATTGCCGCCGATAAGATTGGCTACTCTGGTTTGTGCAGCCTGCAGCTGCTGTACATTCACTGCATCATACGCAGAGGAACCGGCAGCTACATTAGTAATACGCCGCTGAAAAATCTGCCCATTTGCACCGGAAGATCCCACAGATACAACCCCGACACCGGAAGTGGTTCCCGTTAGATAGCCGTTTCCTGAAGAATCACTTGCAATGGCATAGGAATCATTTCCCAATGCTATGCTGCTATTATCGGCTGCTGTCGCATTAACTCCTATAGCAACACCGGAAGAAGTAAAGGAAGTAGATTGATAGCCAATTGCAATGGAATTATCTCCCGCTGCATTTGCTAAGTACCCTACAGCGGTAGCCCCTGAAGCAGCCGTAGTAGAAGCCCCGATCGCCGTGCTATGACTCCCCGTCGCATTTGTTAAATTAGCCTGCCATCCGATAGCAACATTGTTATCACCGGCAGTATTACCGCCAGCACTGCTGCCAATCGCAATATTATAAGAACCACTCACGTTATTACCGGCACTTAAACCGATAGCGATATCTTCATTACCACTTACATATTGCCCTGCATCTGTACCTAATGCGATACGATTCGCTTGATTTTTCGCAGTGCTTGTACCTGTGGATCCTAGTCCCGCAGAAGAACCAAAGGAAATATCGTTACTGCCGCTGGTACTGGCCGATGCCCCCAAAGCGATACTTGTATCTCCGTTAGCTGCAGCAGCTGTACCTAACGCAATTCCGTTGCCAGCACTAGCCGCGGTTCCTAAAACAATGGCATTGGTTCCAGCAGAAGCGGAAAGTCCCAAAGCAATGCCATTCGTACCGGCACTAGTTTTATCGCCTATGGCAGTACCATCCGTACCGGCTTTAGCCGATGTACCCAAGGCTACGCCGCTAGCACCACTAACTTGGGTTCCATCACCAATGGCAATCCCTGTTACACCATCTGTAACAGCGGACAGACCAATCGCTATCGAATTAGCCGAGGTTGCATTAGCTGATCCGCCAAAGGCAATACTTCCCTCTCCACCGGCACTCGCGGTTGTTCCTAAAGCAATTGCATTATCGGCAGTGACACTGGCAGCATCACCTATGGCAATTCCCTGATTTCCTCCCGTGAGAGTGGTTACGCCATTCACTGTTTTCGAGCCAACCGTTGCCGCTGAGCCTAGCGCCAAAGAATTATCCGCTGCCGCTGCCGCACTATATCCCACAGCGACAGCCCCCGTACCACTGGACACTGCCGAAATTCCTGCTGCAATAGAGGCTGTCCCGCTGGATACAGCAGAACTGCCTACAGCAATCGCATCCGTCCCGGATGCACTTGCATCAATTCCCGTAGAATTTTCCCGAAAATACTTTACTCCTATACCCGTCGTTTGGAGCGCAGTTTGAAGTGCTGTTATATGAGTTGCATTGGTTGCTATATTCGTTTCATCTGTTGTAGCTCGTGTTTTTAAACCACTAATATCATTGGCATTCGCCGTTATCTTTGTTTCATCAGCCGTGGCCCGTGTTTTCAGACCGCTGATATCACTGGTATTCGCCGCAATAGTTGTTTCATCGGCCGCTGCTCGTGTTTTCAGACCACTAATATCACTGGTGTTCGCCGCAATAGTTGTTTCATCAGCCGCTGCTCGTGTCTTCAGACCACTGATATCACTGGTGTTCGCCGCAACGTTTTGGTTTGTTGCAAATAATTGTCCGCCATTTACCGCATCCATTGAAGTCACGGAAGAAATATCTCCTGCTGACACATTTGTGATTTTTTCTCCACCAGCCTTTATGCCGCTGACTTGTATGCTTGGACCACCGGTAATAGCAAGTCCGCTGGCATCTATCGTTGTATTGCCCACCGTTAGTGTATCTGCAGTTATGCTGGGGTTCACGCCAATGCTCAAGGTCGTGCCATCACTAGATTCTGTAAGGATTATATTACTGCCTTCTTGCACTTGGGTTATTCCGCTGATCGGCACAATGGTATCTGCAAATACCGGAGAAATCATGAATCCTGCCATTGCAGAAGCAAGCAGCAGTTTTCGTGCGTTTAATAATTGTAAAGCACATTTATCTTTCCGTTTGGCCGAGGGAGTTGAAGATTTGCTATGTCCTTTAGATAATTCAGATACCACTTGATATACCTGCAGTGCTTGATTAAATATAACCTTATATATTTTGTTCATAATTTTTTCCTCCATTATTTTCTATTTTTCATAAAAGAAAAAAAGGCTGTAAAATGAATCCCCAAGGCATTGGCAATATCTATGAGCATAGACAGCGAAATATTCCGATTATAGTTTCCACATTCGATTTTTCCGATGGAACTTCTGCTGATATGTGCTTTATCCGCCAATTCTTGTTGGGTTAAATTTTTTTTTTTCTATAACTTGCAACTTGATATCCTATCTGTTTAAAATAAATTTCCTTGTCATCATACAAAATTATCTCTCCTTTTTTATTATTTAGTTAAGAATATTAAGTTATATTGATTATTATTAACTTAATATATATATTTGTATGTTATCGTTTCTTCTATTTTTTGTAAAGTATAATTATTCATAAAATAAATTAATAGTTTATATATTCGTCTTATAATGTTCATAAATAAGAACATTATCATCATAAATAAGAACATTTGAATTGTATTTATGATGATAATATAAACACTTTAAGCCTTTTTACGCTTATATTTTAAATAAATATTCATATTTTTTATAATACAAACGTAAAAATAAATAATTAGTCTTATAAAAAAATATTATTAACTAGTCAAGTGTTCACTTTTACATTTCTTCTATATATACATTTTAAAATACATAGATCATATTACTTCAACATAAAAATCCCTGCTACATACCTATGAGTAAAAATCATCATAGGTATATAGCAGGGATTTTCTATATCCACACTATATAATTAAACTAGTTTTTCTTTTCCATTAAGTATCGCATGAACCAAGGTATTTCCCTTATAAATAACTTTAAGAGAAAAGAAGTCCTGTTTCTGCTGCATCAGTTTTAAAAATATTTTATCCCCTGCCCAAAGAGGTAAGTCATATATTTTTTCAATAGGAATCCACTGCAATACACCTTCATCACATTCCTGCAGCTCTCCAGAAAAAGAATCCGAACTATATAAATGCATAAGTTCTGTTTCATAATCATCACAAATAAACGTAATAATACCGCAATACCGCCAAGAGGACAATGTTAAACCTGTTTCTTCGTAAACTTCACGTAATACACAGTCTTCCGGACTCTCATGCTCTTCAAATTTACCGCCAATGCCAATCCATTTATCATGATTAATATCATTTTTTTTCTTAATGCGATGCAGCATTAAGTAAGAATTATTTCTTTCTATATAACACAATGTAGTATTTAGCATATATGTTCACTCTTTTCTTTTTATACCTTGTATTTTATTATTATAGCATAGGGTATACTGCTGTCTACTGCTATATATCCTACCTGCCGGTCATAAAAAAAATGCTCTTCATAAGTTAAATTGCCGCATTCAGCTTATAAAGAGCAGTCCTTGTATCGTATAATCAATTAGCCAACAATTTAAATTCTTATCGATTATATACAGATAACTGCACATAATCTGATCCGAAAAACAGGAACTCGCCATGACCTATTTTATATACTGGTGAGAGTTGTCCCCCTTGAGCAGGAATGCTGGGAAGATCCTCCATTCCATAGGCTTCTTTGTACGCAGATGGTGCGGAAGCAGCGCCAAGTCCGGATTTATCAAAATGTTTCGTACTATCTTCATATAACCGGATACCTACTACAATATTGCTTTTAAAAATAACATCAAATTTATTGGCATCATATTCCCATCGTTCCGTACCATTTTCGGCAATAATATTCGTCGGACGGGCATAGTGTTGCAATACATCTTCCTGCGTCATACCCAGATAGATGCCACCGGCAGATTCATTGTATTCCGGACGAGTAGAGCGGCGCAGTACCATATGATCATCGACAATAAGATATTGATGCACATTATTCCCAAATAAATCCATTTTTATATTACGATTCCCCGCAGCTTCAGCAACGCAAAAAGTACCGCTTCGCGGGTAATCATAGGTACAATTCTGTGCGCCAAGGACTTTGCAATTATTAATATAATCTCCTTGGATCGTCAGCGTCAGATTCCCCTTGGTACTGTACCAATCGCCTTCGGCCGGTTCCAGCCATTGTAACATATTTTCCCGACTTTCCGTTCCTTCTCCTTTTGCTAAGCAATTCATTGATACTGCCATAAAAAAAACAAAACATACTGCAACTATAGATAATAACTTTTTCAAAATGGGTCTCTCCCTTATACTGGTTTCTTTTCAAACGAATATTATACGCTCATTCATGTAAGAAAACAATATATATTCACCCAATCATCAACATCTGTGCTATAAGTCCCACTTATTTAAAATACGCCGAAAAAGATTTGCTTCGTTCCAATACTGCTCCCGCTGCAATAGCTGCTGCAATATTAACTACTCCTTCTAAAAAAAGTCCTGGCGCAGAGGTTAATCCAACTGCTATCCCTCCATATAGAATACTTCCGAATATAGTATATCCAATGACCATCCATCCACCTGATAAGCATAACCCGCAAAAAGCATAGGCAGACAAAACATGAATATCTGCTGCATGTTTTTTTACAATGTGCCAGAGAATAATCACCATACTATATTTGATAAGAATAGTCGGAAGAATCCATATAGGAAAACCTCCTAAAAAATCGGCAAATGCAGAACCAAGGCTGGCTGCCACAGCTCCTTCACGATGTCCGGCATATAAAACAACCAGAAAAATGGCAGCATCTCCTAAATGAGCATATCCCAAAGGAATTGGAATACGCGGAACAATTGTCATCATGCAGATAAATGCCGTCATAACAGCAGTTATGCAGATACTTCGTGACGCAGACATAGGTTTTGTCTTGTTATACTCCATCATGGCACACACTCCCATTCATATTCTCGTACCTAATTTTCTTCGTACGCCCGTACACGCAGTGTTAATCCTCGTTGGGCACATACTGTTTGACAAGCTTTAATTTCATCATCACTTTCCACTTTATCTACGATCGTCATTACCACATGGGGAATATATCTCTTGCAATGACCTGCAAATGCAAGCATCGCTTCAAAGGATTCTGCGCCAAACTTACTTCTCGTAAGTGTTAAATACCGTTCTGCATTTGAAGCATTAAGACTGATAGAAATAGTATCTAAAATATGATGGTCAAAGACGGACGATGTATCGTAACCATATTCCAAATCAGATAAACCATTTGTATTAATCCGTGTTTGTACGTGAGGATGCCTATGTTTTACATAGGTTAAAAGCTGAACTACATCAGATAATCTCATCGTTGGTTCACCAAACCCACAAAATACAATTTCATTGATAACCGTCCATGGTGCTGTATCCAACATATACTGTATTTCTTCTGCAGAAGGTTCTGTTTCCAACCAAAGTGTCGCTGTTTTATCCATTTTTTTTACGTTCCGCAAACAAAATGTACAAGCACAATTACAACGATTCGTCATATTGATATAAACACTTCTCATGCCCTGCGGTTGTCGTTTTAAACTTTCCTCCAAACTTAAATACCGCCCCTTATCATACGTATAGATAATCATATTCCTGTCCTCCTCATTCCAATTCTGTCAAATATTCTTCAAATGCCAATCCATAATTCCAAGGCAATCCTAGTTTTTCAGTATATACCAATGTTTTTACAATAAAATCCACTGCTTTTCTTACAGAAGGTATTAATGGTTCTCCTTTTACTAAGCAGGCAGAAATGATTGCGGTAAAAATATCTCCCGTACCAGACCGGTTGCCGCCTATTTTCAACGTCTTGATAATCTGCGGTTCCTTTCCTCGTTCATATATATAATTACTAATTGTATTCTTCTCACCCACCCCGGTAATGATAACCTGGGAAGGTCCCTTGAAAGATAATGCCTCTGCCATTTGAAACAACGCTGTTTCACTCACTGTGCCTTCATCCGGATACGGTATGCAAAGCAATTCACAAGCCTCCGTAAGATTCGGCGTTATCGTATCAGCATACGTTAAGAGCCTTCGCATTTCATTGCAAATATCGGGAGTGTAGGATGCATATAATGTACCATAATCTCCCATTACCGGGTCAAAAATAACTTGTGTATGTGAATGTTTAAAGTTTTTTATAAACTCAATAACAATGTCAATTTGTTTGACAGAACTAAGAAATCCGGTACAAATCCCATCAAATTGCAATTGATTGTCCTTCCAGTTACGTATATACGGCCGCATATTTTCACTGTAATCACTCATATAATGAGCAGAAAAACCCGTATGAACGGAAAGTATGGCTGTCGGCAGCGGACATGCTTGTACTTTTAATGCGGAAATAAGCGGCAGTTCCACAGTAATTGAACATCTTCCAAATCCCGTTAAGTCATTGATTAAGGCAATTCGTTTTTGTCTCATTGTCTACTATCATCCCCAGTACCCATATAGTTTTAGATTTCCCGCATCAGAAAATCTAAAACTAAGTATACATCAAATGTGTATTCATTAAAATATACAAAAATAAAATATTTTAGTGGTACAGATTGATAAAAAAAACAGCAGAAATACTGTATAACAGTATCTCTGCTATGTAACAGACATATAATTTACTACTTTATAATATGGGAAAGAATATACGCCATATAAGGATGTCTTTGATTTTCTACCCAATTTTTAGCTGGTACATCTGCAAACTGCAGTGCATTATACACAAGCAATGCAGTAGCTAAGCAAGCACACATCGGAAATAAGTAAGCAGGAGAAAAACGCGATAATTCCAACAAAAATACGATGGCGGTAACTGGCATTTTTTGTGCCAAACCCAAGAAAATAGCAGCTCCAACAAAGGCAATAACAGCAACTGATACCGAAATACCCGGGAAAAGGATATTCCAAAAAATTGCTGAAACCATACCTATCATTCCTCCCAGCATCATCGAAGGTGTAATGCGGCCACCGTAAGCACCTGCAGCTGTTGCCAATATAACTGCCAGCCATTTAGTAGATAAAAGTCCCAAACCATATTGCCAACTGATCATATCTGTAAAACTAAGTTGATTGCCCGCTTTCCCATTACCTAGAATTTCCGGATAATACATGGATAATACCCCAATGAGAAAAAAAGATATGATAGCTGCCGCTATTATTTTAGGATTATTTCTGGAGATGAAAGGAAACGGCTTCAAACTCTTTTCAAAAACAATAACGGCAATCGCTATAAAAGGTCCTATAAGTGCTGCAAATAAAACGGTCGATTCACCGAATGCAACTTGTGGCAGAGGATATTGAACCAGATCACCCAATCCTTGCCGTACAACATAAACAGCAGTACCGCTGCATAGAAAGGCTGCACTAACAGATCGATAATCCCAGCGCATTAATAATGTTTCCAACGAAAATATGGCAGCCGCCAAAGGAACATTATACACTGCTGCCAAACCCGCCCCAGAAGCACAAGCTAATAATAATTTTCGTGTTTCTGTATCAACATGAAAAACCTGAGATAATTTCGTTGCAAAGGCTGCACTAATTTCTCTTGGAGCAACTTCCCTTCCCAGAGGTGAACCTAATGCAACTGTTATAATTTGAAGGACAGCATGAACAACCGTTGTTTTCACCGGCATCTCCCGAGTTGGATCATCCACGGTTTGCTTGATAGAAACAAGAGGCGGACAAATTCGATGAATAACAAACCAAGCTCCTCCAACTAGCATGCCGCAAGCCGTCAGCACAATAAGCCGGCGTAAAGGCGATGCATATTCTACAACCTCCCGAAAAGATACTTCGCCATAAAAACCATATCCAAAAGCATAATGTTGTATCGTATGCATAAGTACAGTCAAAATAATACCTATAAATCCGGCTGCTGCGCCTATAATAAGCAAGTAAAGTATAACTTTTATATGTAATGATTTCATGTAGAACACTCCTGTTAGTGAATTCGCCATGTTTTATTGCAAGTGGCATTTGGTATACCATTATTGACAAAAAACAAATGACCTGCATGTATAAAATTACCATGTATTCATGAAAATGTCAACATGTATTTGAAATATTATATTAAGATAATTAAGATAAAAAATATATATAATTTTATTAATAGGATAACTATGTATTTCAAAAGTATTTCAAAAAAACGCGGTATATCCTCGCCGTTATTAACTAATTCATTGTTATACATAAAACGATGTTTATTTTGCCAATTGACAATATTAAAAAATTAAAGTACGCTTAAGATATCAAAGATAAAGGAGGAAGATATACATGAAACCTATTACAGCTTTTTATCTCACACATTGCCCCTATTGCCGTAATGCGAAGGCTGCCATTGAAGAATTAATAACAGAAAACCAAGTTTACCGCACAGTTCCTATTACTTGGTATGAAGAAAGTGAAAACCCCGAAGCAGTGAAGGGTCATACGTATTACTATGTACCTTCCCTATTTATCGGGCATGAAAAATTATACGAAGCACAACCTGGGCAAACCTATGAAGAAATCAAAAAACACGTAAAGGCATCCCTTGATAAAGCGCTTGCCATGTAAAAAAAACTCCTTGAAAACACTCGTAACATTCAGTGTTTTCAAGGAGTTTTAAATTAAAAAATGCAGCCTTTATCACAACAATATAAACAATACCCTATGCTACAATGTATTGCTTTCCTTAATTAATCCTTTACGCTTTTTACTTAGATAAATAAAGTAGAACGGAAGAACTACTATACATCCTCCAAATCCCCAGATCAATTGTGAAGTTTGAGCCTGAGACAACATCCAAAGGCTGACAACGATAGCAATAACAGGAATAGTAACACCAAAAGGAATCATATACGGTCTTTCTTTATCTGCCCATTTCTTTCGGAAAATAATAACAGAAATACAAGTTGGCAAATATTGGGTAAAACGCGACACCGCACTAATAGCTGCCAAAGTTGCAAAACTTCCCGTCCAAGTCAACAAGATACTGAAAAAAGCAGTTACAATAGCCGCCACATACGGAGTATTCCATGGTGTACGTTTAGAAAGTACTGACGGCAGCATTCCATCCTCCGATAAGGAAGTGCAGACACGCGGACCAAAAAAAGACTGTGCCATATTAATACCGCCCATAGAAAGCAATGTCCCTGCTAAAACAAAATATGCACCTGCTGGTCCAAGAATCATACCGAACGCATCTTGAATCGGTGCCTGTGTATGTGCTAAATCAGTTCCCATAATACCGATACTGATACCTAAAATAAGCATATATAAAATAGAAACAATAATCATCGTCATAATAATAGCCCGAGGCAGATTTTTTTTTGGATTTTCCATATCTTCTGCAGCTACTGCAATAGCTTCAAATCCGGTATAGGCAAAAAACAATAAAATAGCAGCACTGGCAAATGTGCCGCCTTGATACTCTCCGCCTGGAAATACAGGGGTAAAGTGAGAGCCATTGACAAAGAAAATACCAATCACAATAAATGCAATAAGCGGAACCAGCTTAGATACTGTAATAAGATTACTCAAAATTTTTGTCGTGTTAACACCGATGATATTGATAATGGTCAGTACTAAAATAATAGCGGAAGCAATAATATTTTTCATCATTTCACCGGATAAAAAAGGAAAGGCCGCCCCTAATGCCGTAGCAAATCCTACAGCCATTGTAGCCCATGCAATCATGACAACAATCCACTTCAAAACACCAACTTCATAGCCAAAAAAATTTCCCAATGAATATTTCGCATATAAATAAGGTCCGCCGTTACGCGTAAAAAAACCGGCAACTTCCGCAAAACAAAGAGCCATACAACCAGCCAGAAGCGCATCAAAAAAAAGAACGCCTAAACTAGCCGACCCAATCAACGAATATGCTTTATTGGGCAAAAGAAATATCCCCGTACCGACAATACTGTTAATTCCCAGGAGAACAATACTCCAAAAACCAAATTTTCCCGATTTTTTATCCATTATTTTTCTTCCCTCCTGCCGCTTGAATAAAATCATCAAATAAACATTTTGCTTCTCCATTATTTACAGTCATCATTTCAGGATGAAATTGATAGGTTTGTAAATACGGATATACCGTTCCCTCCATTGCTTCAATAGTACCATCTTTGGCACGCGCAGCAATACGCAATCCCTCTCCCATTTTTTTTATTGTCTGATGGTGATGGGAATTGGTAATCCACTCTGTGCACTTAATAATACCTGCTAATCGCGAATCCGCCTCCACAATAACGGTATGTGTCGCTGTTGCTGGATCTTGATTCTGTGCATGTTTAATATAACATGCTGTATCATATTTTAAATCCTGATACAAAGATCCTCCATGATACACGTTAACAATTTGATGTCCCCGGCAAATAGCCATAATGGGGATATTTTTTTTCTCAGCCATTTCCAATAATAAAAAGTCAAAATGATCCCGTTCCGGCCAAACCGGGCCAATCCCTTGCATAGGCTCTTCATTATAACACAGCGGATATACATCGTGCCCACCTGATAATAATAATCCATCAACGTGATTCATTGTTTCCGTAACAATCTCATCATTACTGGTAAAAGGCAATATAACCGGAATCCCTCCTGCCTCTGCCACAGATCGGACATAATCATCATTGACATAGGCACGGTGATATCCGGCAAAAGCACCATGATCATCAATCAAATGAGATCCTGAAATACCAATTACGGGTTTATTCATATATCTCTCCCCTCCCAAAAAGATTCCTTGCTGTCATAAAATCGGAAAAAGCCATGCTTTATCCATACGCTCCATTCTATAATACATAAAACACTACGTCAATAAAATTATTTTCTATACAAAAGGGCCTCAGACAAAAGACGCCCAAGACCCTTCTAATTGTTATACCAGTATATTATCAAAAAAACAAATTCTTTTTTTCCAGAATTGCCGCCGCTGCAGTACAGGCAGGACAATCACAATATTGTGCTCCGGCAGATTTAATTTGTTTGGCATGTGTCAAAATAGCCGCTGCCTTCTCTGTTCCAAAAATTTCGATTCCTTTAGAAGATTCTGCAAAGGCGATCAACATATCAATAGGCATAATGTCAGATTCTAATTCAAGCAGATATTTTTTTGTGACTTCGGTTTCCTGTTCTGATCCAACTGTCTCCAGCCAATGCTGTGCCGCTTCTTTCGCTTCCCGGCTGCAGGATGGAGCACTTATCAATTCCTGTGTTTTTTCAATGATAAATTTCCGCGTTTCGTTTTCCATACATACCCTCCTCGCTTTCTTCTAGTATTGCTCGTATTCTATCACAATACTTAACTGCGTGCAATGGCTTCAACGATACCATATAGTATATATACGTCCCTTATTTATTATCCGCAGCAAACGGATCGCAATTTTTATTTTCCTGCCAATTATACTCTATACTCTGAGCAATTTCTACGGCCTTTTTCCTTCCATATACATCACAAATAAATCCTAATGTCATATCGATGCCTGCGGATATACCGGATGACGTATAAAATTTCCCGTCAACAACCCATCGTGCCTTACCTTGCCACAAAACAGCAGTACGGGTAGTCTTAACCCAAGAAAAGGCTTTTTTATTTGATGTGGCCTTCCGTCCGTCCAGCCTTCCCGTTTGTGCAAGAAGTACGGATCCCGTACACACAGTAAGACAGTAGGCAGACATATCAACAACCGGAACCAAGGCCTTCAAAAAAGCTTTATCTGTTACCAGCGTCCGCGTTCCCATTCCACCGGGAATAAGAACAACTCCTCCACCGTTTACACTGTCTAATTTTTCAGTTATCACCGGGATGCCCTGGCGGCTAATCACTGTTCCCCCTGCATATGACACAAAATGCAGATGATATTCTCCAATGCGACCCAAAATTTCCACGGGCCCAAACGCATCCAACGTCTCAAAATCATGAAATAGTATAATATAAATTTCCAATATATCCATCTCCCATTTTTTACATTTATACGTCAGTACGTCTCCGGTGTATAATAAAGCATTCTTATACAAACCTTATCTATAATACTATATCAAATCAAAGACAAAATCAAAACATTTTCTGTTATATCGTACAATAACCGAGATACATAATGTAAATTCATCTAAGAAGCGGCATATTTCCGGTCAATGTATTAATTTCTTTTTTAGAACCGCAAATAGCTATACCTAAATATTGCAGCGCTTGTTCAGGCATAGCTGCCATCTTCTCCTTATATTCATCATATGTTTTACATTCTTGTGCTAAATCAGAAAAATCCACCACTATTATGTCCTGAAAAAAAGGATCCTGCAATCTTTTTTTTATTTCTTTTATTACATCTGATGATCCTTTTAATACAGGTACCGGAAACGCAATAATACCAAGATGGGGATTGCCATTTTGATCCACAACATCTGTTCCGACAACTTCCGGCACAGTTTTCCCTAATGTGATCCCCAGAATCGCTGCTGTATTGGCAATTAATCCTAATGGCAATTTTTCATCAATAATCATAACACACTTTTCTCTCATCCAATCCATACTAATTCACCCTTCTTATATTCATTATTTTTTACTATCTGTTCGGTTTATCAAAAAATATTTGATGATATGCACCTGGAGACAATCCAATAAATTGACTAAAATAATTTGTAAAATGACTTTGATCTGAAAAACCAGTTTTCATGGCAGCTTCTAATGGTGAAATTCCTTGTTCAAGCAATTTTTTTGCCTCATTAATTCGCACAGTTTCCAGATAACGGTAGGGTGTCATCCCTTTACGTTTTGTAAATCCCCGTAATAAGGTAGATTTACTTAAATTTACAAGCTGGCAAAGTTGTGACAAAGAAATTCGTTCCCTATAATGTACTTGTATATAATTAGAAATTTTTTCGATTTCCTCGGCATATTCGGGCAAGCATATTGAAAAAGGCGATCCACATCTTTCATATAAAAGGGCAATTAAAAACATTAATTTTTCCTCTTTATTAAATTCTTCAAATCCATCCAGTATCATGCTATGCAATTCATGTAAAAGACAGGCCATTTCTTGATCCCTGATAACACTTTTCGAAAAATTAATGGCTTCTCGTTTTCCTATTGCCTCTTCTGCCAAATCCAGCATTCTATTTCGGGAAATATTAATGGCTCTATAACTCAATGTATGTCCATCATTTTGAAAACATAAATGACTATCTCCCGGATTAAATAAAACAATATCATTTTTTTTCAATATATATTCCTGGTTCTTGCAGCACATGCATCGCTCTCCATCTTCCATTAAACCAATTACATAGCATTCATGGAAATGATTGGGGAAAGACTGCACAATGCCCTTGAGATGATATGCTTCCAAATGTAACTCTTCATCATATACAATCGTACGTATTCCTTTATTCATCTCGCTACCCTCCTTTAATAAGCTTATTGTACCATGGGTCTTATGGACAGGCTTGCAAAATATCGTCAATCTATCTGTATAAATAGCAATCTCGGTACTACAGGTTCCTCTCAGATGCATAATTACGTATATCTTATGCCTGTTGTTTTTCCAATAAACCACTGAACCAAAAACGCTTATACAGTAAAAACAATAACCGCTATGCGATGTACCACATCGCATAGCGGTTATTGTTATAATTCAGTTTTATCAAGTTTTAATGTTTCATATGTATTTAAAAAATAATGCAATCGCTTACTTCGCTGCTCCATATCTGATTTCCAAAAGGCAAGCTGCTTATATCCGATAGGCGTAATACTATAAATCTTGCGCGCTGGACCTGCATGACTTGTATCCCATGAAAATATGACCGCGTCTTCTTTTTCAAGCTGTTTCAATGTACGATAAATCGCTGCTGTATCACATTGAAAATCAGGAATATCCTGAATTAACGCATTGTATAACGCCCCCCCATGTGCACTATGCTGTGCCAATTGAAGTAAAATAAATGCTGGTAAATGTCTATGTTGCTGCGTTTTATTCATACGTTATAACCTCCTATATGTTATATACACCTTACTGCTTTTCTTACTATTCTGTCAATATTCAATTGACAAAACAGTAAATTAGCTTTATATTGATACTGTATTATACATCATGATGTTAATAACATTTATATTGAAAGGACACTATTTATGATGACAATTATTTTTTACGCCGCAGTATTTTTCTTAATTCTGTGGTCCGCACACAAAAGTATGTCTAAAACAAAGCAAGCTTTATTAAAAAGCTGGAATTCCTTTAAAAATATGTTGCCGCTGTTTTTGGCTATTGTGTTCATCGTCGGCATCATTCTTTCTTTTTTAACACCAGAAACAATCGCTTTATTATTAGGAGGTGATTCCAATTGGTATAGCATTGTATTAGCCGCCATAATTGGCTCCTGTACTATTATACCCGGCTTTGTAACATTTCCACTGGCCCATACATTACTGGAAAACGGCGCTGGTTTTTTTCAAATTACTGTTTTTATTTCAACATCCGTAATGGTCGGCGTCCTTACTATGCCAATAGAAATTCAATATTTTGGAAAAAAAGCTGCATATATCCGCAACATGTCCGCTATATTTTTTTCTTTTTTGATTGCATGCATAATGGAGGCGTTATTAAAATGAAGTATATCCTATACCGATACAAATTCGTACTACTACTCATACTTATAAATGCATGCTTATATATCATTTCTCCTGAATCTGGGATAAAATCAATACATGGAACAACACAAAATTTAAAAGAAATGATGTTTATCATGCCACCTATTTTTATTTTAATGGGGTTGCTGGATGTATGGATCGACAAAAAAACAATGACAAAATTCATGGGTGAACATGCTGGAATGCGAGGAGTTATAACAGCACTCTTTATTGGATCCGTTGCTGCCGGTCCCGGCTATATGGCGTTTCCCTTCACTGAAGTGCTGATGAAAAAAAATGCAGCTTTCACCAATATTCTTATTTTCGTAGGTGCATGGTCTGCTACAAAAATTCCCATTTCATTATTTGAAGCCTCTGTAATGGGTTGGCCATTTATGATATTACGTTATATTCTGGATATCCCTGCCATAATAATAATAGCAAAAATAACAGATATTTTACTGTCAAAACACGAAAAAATACAGTTATATCAAGCCAGAAAAAAGGAGATATAACTGTACAACCTCATCATGTAATGATGTTTATTATATTATAATTTTTTTTCCATATAAATGGTAGAAGCAACGGGCGAATCGTAGTATTTAGGTATTTCATAAAAGCCGTACTTTTCATACATTTTAATAGCTTCTTTAAGAAAAGGCAGCGTATCAAGAAGAAAAATCTTATAGCCAATTTCTTTGGCTTCCTTCATAATTTTTTCCATAAGCAGCGTTGCAATGTGCTGTCCGCGATATTGCGGACGCACATAAAGGCGCTTTCCCTCGCAGCGAACAGCATCATAACGATGAAACGCTGCACACCCAGCAGGAATCCCTTCCACATAGGCAATATAAAGTCTTCCATCCGGCATTCCATATTTGTCATGTAAATGCTCTATTTCTTCTTCATATTTTTGCATTTTTAGAGAAGCCGCAAAAGTTGAATCGTTTGCAACAAGCATATCCGTATATTCTGTAAATAATTTTTTTAAATCATTTTTTTTATCATATCCTAATACAATATCTGCTGCCATATATATCATCCCCTCGTAACCCATATTTTTAAAACACTCCGGCATATGTACAATACTACATCATATGCTTCTATTTCAATATCATATCAATTAGTGTTTCCATATGTATCTCCATCGCATCTAATACCGGAATCGGCAAATTCGTCGACTGGAAGAGTAGCGGTATTTCTGTACACCCTAATACAACGGCATCTATAGAATCGTTATCAACCATATCTTCTATAATATGAATAAATTGCTGTCTTGTATCATCAAGAACGATTCCATTTTCCAATTCGCGGGAAATTTTATCGTTAATATATTCCATAGCAAAGCATTCAGGTGTTATAATTTCTATTCCACTTGCCTCAAATGGTTTTTGAAAAAAAGAACCGGTCATAGTCGCTTTAGTTCCTAAAAGACCTATTTTCTTGTATTGACAGCATTTCGCTTTATTACACGTTGTATCTATCATACTAACAAGAGGAATAGCTGATTTTTTCTGTACTTCATCAAATACTATATGAGGAGTAATACCAGTAAAAGCGGCAAAATCACAACCGGCAGCAGCAAGACATGAAATTCCGGCAGCCATATATTCTGCAAGTCCCATATAATCACCTATGGCACATTTGTTAAGAACTTCAAATACATTTAAGCTTTCTATGGTTATGTTCGGGAAATACTCTTTGCCGACTTTATGCTTAACACCAAATACAATATTTCGATAATACGGTATAGTAGACTCAGGTCCTGTACCGCCAATCAATCCTAATTTTTTCATTTTATACGATCCTTTCTATTAAACAATATTGCAAGCAGATACTCTCGCATCTATCTCTTTAATTCTCAACCTTACCCATCACCTAGCTGATATAATCTGCTGCTGTTCTACCACTGCCTCTGGATAAACCATTTTAACATAAGTATACATATCCGTCAGATGATTATGAATCATACTATCAGAAATACCCGGTGGCGCATAAATAACAAATAATGCAGTCTTCGTTTCAGGTACAATACGCGTCCGTTGGTCTGGTCCATAGATAATACTGGAAATAACACCACATTGATCACATAGTATCATATCCTCATTCTTCGGTTGCTGTATATTGCGGCTCATCAACGTATATGACTCCGTTCCCTGTGCCGTATCCAGATACAGCGGTAGTTTTAATGCATCATAATCATGGCCGGCTGTCAACAAACCATTCTTGAGTTCAGCCATAAACATAGCTTCCACTATGGGAATAGATTGTGGAATTGATTTTCCCTTAAAAGCAACCGACTCTTGCTGCTTTAAAACATGGTAGGTTTTCTTAAAATGCTTATAATATTTTACATAGGCAGCAATCGCGGGTTGTCCTTTTAATGAAGTACTATCTGCAAAAGAATTTCTAAGTAGTTGTTCTACTTTTTCCTTTTCTGCATCCAAAATTTCTGTCCCCATGCCATACATGAGCTGATTCATTACCATAAAACCCATTTTGGCATCTGGATGTCTTTCCTTCCATTTTTCTGTTGCTTGTATCATATGCTCTCGCCTCCTAAAATAATATCGCAGAAGATTGCAGCGATTTACTTTATTTTAGCTTTTCTCCCTGCTATTTCTTGTATACTATTGCTGTATTTTTTAGGTGTAATTCCGGTAATTTGTTTAAATTGCTTTGTCAAATGACTTTGATCTGTAAAACCTGTTTCTTGAGCTGCCGATAACAAAGAGTATCCTTTTCCCAATAAATCCTTCACTCTATGTATTCGAACCTGCTTCAAATACATATGCGGCGGCACACCCATACATTCATGAAACATACGAATTAAGTAATACGGACTTAAGTGGCATACATCGGATAATTCTCGAATAGAAATATTTCTCATATAATTTTCTTCTATAAAAGACACCGCGGACCTAACCATTTTTTTCTCTTTTTCTATCCGTCTTACACAAGGTTTTTCTTCTGCATATCGAGAAATAAATACAGTCAGCATTGTCAGCAATAAGGATTCTTGTTCTATCAGGGATATGCCCTGTGGTTCTGATAACGCTATGTGCAGATTTCGAATGTATGCCGCCAAAAATTTATTCTGTATCACTCCGGCTTTAAAATATGGCAATTGGTGTATTCGATCTGACATATAATACATTACTTTTTCCATCATTTCAGGGTAAATATAAAACATGCGGTATGTCCATCCATTCTGTGAAGCGGCATACCCATCATGTGCCTCTCCCGGAACGACTAAATTAATGCTTCCGGGATAAGAAACAAGCCGTTCCCCATGATAAGAAAAACCAAGTGCTCCCCGTTCCACCACTCCAATCGCATAATTTTCATGAATATGTTTGCTAAAAGTATAATTTCCATAAGCAGCATGAAGTAATTCAAGATTATGCAGCTGAGGAATTATTGTAAATTTAATTTGTTCCTTATTCACCTCAAGAAATCCTCCTTACCCCCAGCTGCTACTATACATCACATAATAAGTTATTCATTATAAAGCACAAAAATTAGTCAAAAAGCATCTGCAATGATTTTAAAATTATAATTGCAGATATTTTCTCTTTTAGAAAAATAGATTGCTTTATGTATTAAGTGCATTTTCAACGGCTTTTTCCAAAACAATACTTGAATTAGTTGCCCCTGATACAGCATCTACTTTAAGTTTTTGTTCCTTGATTATTCTATCTAAAACAGCTTCTGCCGGTTTACCTCGTCCATTTTTATGCTGCAGAATATTGATTTTCGTAATCTCCCCATTATGGACCGTAACTTCAACCGTTGCAGAAATAAGGTCAACATCACACTTTCCAGTATATACTCCATCCGCTTTTGCTGAAATATCCACATTATGAATAACAATATGCTGTACTTTTTCTTGATAATTCATAACTTTTTTCATATATATTGCTCCACCGGCCAAAAGAATAATTAAAACTATGACTCCAGCCTGTATCCATTTTTTCTTATTTCTTATCATGCGATTCCTCCGCGCAAATGCAGCGATTTAATTTTTTAATTCTATGCTTCTATAACACCATCGATAAATTCATCAATGTACTGCCATCCTTTATTTGCTTGTTCTTTATCATAACTCTCGCTATACATATCAAAAAATCCATGCGCAGCAGGAAATATCATAGATTTTACTCTTTTTTTTGAAAATACAGCCTGCTGCACTTCAGTAACATGAAAAAAATCCTTTTCCGCAAAAAGCAACAGCGAATCACACCGCGGCTCTACCTCCAGATAATCTCGAATACGGGAACCGTAACAAGCAACAATTCCGTCAACGTGCCCTCGCCCACTGCACCGCCAAGCTAATGTTGCTCCGACGCTAAACCCTAATATAATAACTTTTTCATAAGAAGCTTGCAACTCTTCCATTAAATAATCCACATCTTTATATGCCCCAAACCCTATATGATTTTGAAAAAACAGATATGCTTCTTCCCGTTCCGTATAAGGAAAATAAGAACGCAATAATAAATTAGGAGAAAAAACATGAAAGCCTAATGCCTGATATTTTCTCTTCACGGTTTCGATGAATGGATTAATACCGTAAATTTCCGGTAAGATAACCAATGCCACTTTTTTTTCAAACATTTTTTCACCTTTTTATCCAATATATTTTACATCTGTACGAGGTTGTAAAACCAGACTTTAAAACCTGTGTATTCTATTGTATGCACAAGAAATATTCTTGTCAATCTATTATTATGGTAATGGGTCCCAAAAAATTCAACATCTGAAAACGGCACTTTACAATAAAATTTTCCATTGCGGCTGATGTCTATACAAAAAAGACGCCAACCGGCGTCTCTTTAGAAAATGGCACTGTATTTTATTTTTCGTATATTCATTTTATAATGTTTCCAATATACGGGACCATATCAATTTATTATTTTCAAACTGTGTATACTGTTTACCAATTGTATTATCATACTTCTTTAATTCCCGCAGCACCATCATAAACATATCCGATTTAAAATAACGGCAAATAACCGGTAATGTTTGTTCTAGATTTTCAGTCATTTCGTCTATTCGACTGTAATAGTGCGCTCTATCCGTAATATATATGTACAACGGCTTATATCGTACCCAGCCTACACAGGCCGCATAAAAACGTTTGAGCACTCGTGAAGAATCAGCTCGTATCATCTTCATTCGTACAGGCAGAACACCCGCCAGCATATAACGATATGCGCCAAATCCATCATGAAAGGTATAGCAGGGAATCTGCAGTACCTTGCGTTCTGTCAGACAGGTACTTAAAAAAGTATCTTCCCCGCGTGCCCCTGGCGGATTGTAAAAAGGGAATACTCGCTTCGGATTTTGTAAATTAATACAAAGGTTGGAACCGGAAATAAACTTAGCTCCATTGCTTTCCTGTATTGTTTTTACTTCCTTACGCAATAAAATCTGCTTATCTGCATATGTGACTCCGCCATTTTTCATCACACTGCAGATAGTATCCCAATTTATGATATCATTACTTAACGCCTGAATAAATTTTTTAAATATGCTTTCAGGAAAAGAACGTGAAAATTCCATATAGGGAATCGGTGATATGTAACCACAATGATGTCCGCAAGTAATATCTGCCTCCTTGATATATTTAAGATGTGACTGAATAACACGCTGCCCACCCCATAAATCAGTTTCGATACTTTTCGTCAAAGCCACCGGATATTCATCGTCGTCGAGAAAAAGTAAGCAGTCCATATGATTTTCAATTGCTTTATACAAAATAATATTCCGCTGCAATGCATACCCGCGCCGAAAAATAACACTCGCCTCCGTTTTAGTAAGAATGCCTCGTTTTAACATATTTTGTTTTTCTGCTAACATCTCTTGTTTACCAATAAAATGAACACTGTCCAATAATTTTGAAATTTCCGGATTTATCGAAACGAAGTCAGCCTTACGCGTATGACGATACTCAAGATCATATGCAACAAACAAATTTAATCCTACATCTTTATTATCAAGTAATCCTGATTCAAAGCAATTTAATACATAACTTCGCAGGATACGATAAAAATTTTTTCTCCCGGTTGCAAAGCCGATCGCCACATTCCATTTTTTTCGGTCCATATATCATCACCTTCTTTTTCATGCCATTAACCCAGAAATCGATGTTTTAAATCAAAAAACATCGATTTCCGAGATATCATACGTCATACCGACGCACCTATAACCAATTATGATACGCGATTGCCGCTATGTCCGCTATGTCCGCTATGTCCGCTTTCCATCCATAATGTATCTGCCGCGGCTTGCCAGTCTTTCGCATATTTTTTGCATTTTGCACATAAATGTTCTGCCGATTCAGGAGATTGCAAATCAGTAGAGGGGGCTTTAGATTCACGAATAATTTCCGGCAATATCGATGGATTTTCCAACATCGGACAAGGCTGCAGTAAATTTTCATTAAACGGCTGCCGCGTATGATATGCCATAAACAAAGGATTTTCAAGCGCCTCCATTACTGTACCTGTATGAATATTAGTATCTGAATAATGGATAAAAACGCAAGGTTCAATATCCCCATTGGCATTAATATGCAGATAAGCTCGTCCGCCGGCAATGCATCCATCAATAAACTCTCCATCATTTTGAAAATCAATGGCAAAGAATAGTTTATCACACTGTTCTGAACGAATTTCCCGCACACGATGATACATATAGGTTCGTTCATCCGGAGACAAAAGTAAATCCGGAACCGCTTCATTTCCTACCGGCATATAATGAAAATACCATGCATATTTACAGCCTTTTTCAATAACCATATCCAAGAACTCATCCGACGTTACATTCTTATAGTTTAATTTAGTATAACACACAGAAATACCGAATAGCAGGCGATTACGGTGCAAAATATCCATAGCCTTCATAATCCGTCGAAAACTTCCTTTACCTCGTCTTTCATCATTAGCCTTTTCAAATCCTTCTATGCTTAATGAAAAAGACAAATTGCCTACAGCTACTGCCGCCTGGCAAAATTCGTCCGTAATCAAAGAACCATTTGTAAAAATATGAAATTCACTTGTAGGATGTTTTCGTGCCAAAATGATAATATCATTTTTTCGCATCAATGGTTCACCGCCTGTCAGCAAATAAAAATGACAGCCTATTTTTTCTCCTTGCCGTACAATAGCATCCATATCTTCGTTACTCAAGTTCAGCATATGTCCATACTCTGCAGCCCAGCATCCCGTACAATGCATATTACACATAGATGTTGGATCAAACAAAATCGCCCACGGTATATTACATAACTTTTGTTCCATTAATTGGTGCCGCAGGTTATTTCCTTTGTATCCTGCTTCATACGCCGAATTTAAGATAAACGTTTTCAGTACATTTTTATCTATATCCCGCAGCAAATCTTCCGCATAACGCCGCCATTTTGATTGTGGGTTCCTTAGATACTGTTCCATATATGAAAATGTATTCTGTCCCATCTGATTCCGATCATATGGTGTAGGCTTAAAATATTTATTTACCAGCATTGCTACATCCTGCATACCTGTTTCTGGATTTTTTTCCATATGATGTATTGCCAGATCTAAGCCTTCCTTTAACAACATACGTGTCATTTTATTTTTGATCGTACTCATACTGAATCACTCCTACTCGCTTGTAAAAACATGCTCTCATTTCAAAAATGAAATGTTATACATTATACGGCATTGTTTATATATCTTTTTCCTCAATAAATCCCCGGGTAAGGATTTTCGACAAGGATACCACCGCATCATAATAGGTCATATTATTTTCCACGAGAAAAGTGTGGTCAAACAAATCATTCATGGAAAAAAAGACCAGCTGTTTCAATACACTAAAATTAATAGGCTTTATTTTTCGGGAAGAAACTCCTTTTTCGAGTAATGCAATCAATCTGTCCAAACGCTGCTGTCGAAAATTTTCCACATTACGCCATTGTTCCGGATATGTCGTTTGCAAATCATAATAAATACTGTCACTGCTTGGCCCCACTAACGCCGGACTCACAGACATCACTGCTTGGAATTTATCTTCAATGCTGCGTTCTGAATCGTTGTAAATATCTTCTTCCTGCCGCTGCACATCTTCCTGTACCATTTTAATAACAGCAGCGACTAATGCACTTTTTGAAGGGAAATATCCATATAATGAAGTCTTGCTTATATGCAATCTTGCGGTTACATCATTCATTGTAAATTTAAATCCATGCATCTTGATTTCTGCGGCAGCTGCCATAATAATTTGTAATCGAATAATATTTCTCCTCCTCCTCAGTACCCAATAACACAAATTCAGTATCCTCGTTATCATTATTATACTCTTTTTGTCAGCAGATAACAATACAGGACGCTTTCCTTAAAATAAAAAGACATCATACCGGAGTATTATGCCGCCAGGTACGATGTCTATGTTTTTTCAAATAAAATTATACTTCACAAATGATACTTATTTTATTTATGACATAAATTATGAGCAAAATAATCTCGGTCTTCCTCCAAAATAAGATGAGCTTTCGTGTCCGCTGCCGTAATTTTTCGATATGGGCGGCAAGGATTTCCAAAAGCCAAATATCCTTCCGGAATGTCTTTTGTTACAACGCTTCCCGCACCGATAACAACATTATTACCAATATGCACGCCTCCCAAAACCACCACATTACAAGCCAGCCAAACATTATCTCCAATATGAATAGAATCGGCATATTCGGCCATCGTCATGGTGCCATCTTTATCCAAGCCCAAACGTTCTTGCGCGATAAGCGGATGATTGGTCGCCATAAGAGAGACATTGGGACCAAAGCAAAC
The DNA here is from genome assembly GCF_900103535.1 of Megasphaera paucivorans. GTDB lineage: Bacteria > Bacillota > Negativicutes > Veillonellales > Megasphaeraceae > Megasphaera_A > Megasphaera_A paucivorans. The sequence continues at coordinate 116,350 of NZ_FNHQ01000003.1, forward strand.
ATTATTTCCTATATAGATACACCCATCATCCATAATTGTTAAATTAAAATTAGCAAAGAAATTTTCTCCGATAAATGTATGACAGCCATAATTAAATTGCATAGGCCCTTGAAAATAGTATGTATTCCCAATATCTCCAATAAATTCTTTTACAACAGACGGCCGAAGGGGATCAGATTCATCCATCGCATTATATCTTTTACAAGCATCATGCGCTTTATGTTTAATATCTACAAGTTCTTTAGTCCGGTTGTTGAATATATATCCTGCAAAAATTTTTTCTTCTTCCTTCACAAGATTTCCTCCTATCCCCACCTACAATAATATATTTTATTGCAAGCAATATAAACTTCTTACTATTTTCATTTCTGCAGTATTAATGTATATTACCGAAAGGGTATATCTATCCCTCTTTTGAGAGATTCATACAGTCCATTTTTCATAAAGTAATAGTAATCATCTACTTGTTTTCCCTGCAATATATGCAAGGCTTCCAACATTAATTTTGTAAATTCCAAAGCAGCCGTTCCATTCGCCGTAATAATAGTATTATCGGCAACAGCTTGCTCATCTACATACTCATTTTCATTATTATATCGTTCTTTGGCGTATGATTTTAATTCGGTTAATGCATTACTCGTATGCTTTACATTGTTCAAAATACCATGTGCTCCTAAAAATACGGTAGCATCGCAAATGGCACCTATAGGAACTGCATGTTTTACTGCAATATGTACCAGTTTCATTACTTTTTCGGCTTCCTGCGTTCTCCATGAATTTCCTCCTGTCAAAACTAGTCCTGAAAAATCTGCAGGAGCATTTTCTATTGTATAATCAACCGCAGCATGTAATCCTCCGATAGAAGTACATAGTCCAGGTTCAATGCCAACATATTTAATTTGATAATCAGAATCAATGCTCTTAACTGCTGCGGTAAGAAAAGCAGCTTCCCAATCTGCAAATTCCGGCAATATAACGACCAACAGAAGTTTTTTCATAAAATGCCTCCAGACTGTCTCACGATAACTCCATTCCATATAGTTAAATTACTCCATCCACTCTACAACTTCCGCTATCTTCTTTCTTGGCCGCGGTTCCGGCTGCTCCTCAGAATACCCTAAAGCAATAGCTGCCAGCAATTCTCCATCACGGTCCATCCATTCACATAATTCCTGATAAGCAAAATAAATATCACATATCCAAAGACTGCCGATTCCTCGCTCTGTAGCTGCTAACAACATATTTTGCACAGCTGCACTAACGGATTGGATATTGCACACCTCAAACACTCTATCTTCATCCGTCATAGGAGCAAACATGTTTTTCCCCATCGTATTGAGAACAAAAATAATAACTGGAGCTTGTTTCATTATTTCTATAGTATGCCGCGCCCCTTGAATAAATTGTACACTGCCAGGCAAACACGCCGGCCCCTTTTCCTCGCGCTGCACTCCGTTACAAAAAGCCTGCAGCATCTTCTCTTTCGCAGTTCCCTGAATAACGATAAACTTCCAAGGCTGTCTGTTTTTAGCTGATGGTGCTTTTATCCCACTTTCTATAATATATAAAATGTCTGTTTTGTCTATTTGACGGGGTAAAAATTTTCGAATACTTCGCCTCTCCATGATCTCTTTAATCATTTGGCAGCACGTCCTTTCCAAGTTATATTTCAATCAGACTCTATGCTGCAGTTGGCATATATCGCAAAATACAGCATATTATGCGTGAATTGTTGACATAGTATTCATTTTCTCAATTTTTTGACAATACATATTAATTTTATCGTTTATTTTAGACATATGCTCTTGCAGTTCCATTATTTGATCGCTAAGATACTGCCTGTGCTGTATCAGCATTTCTTTTCGTTCTAAAAGAGTATCCTCTCCCTCAGCACGTAATCCGGCATAGCGGGCAATTGTTTTTACAGGCATCCCGGTGGCTTTCAATCGCTTTATAAAATCAATCCACAATACATCCGTTTCTAAATAATACCGGCGTTTATTGAAATGACGCCTTGGCTTGATCAACTGCTCCTTTTCGTAATATCGCAATGTGTGAATACTTAACTCTGTACGCTTCGAAAATTCTCCTATAGAATATTCCAAGAAAATTCTCCCCCTTTCCTATTGACATAGAGTTTACTCTACATTATATAGTTGGATTATACCAAATAAAAAGGAGTGATTCAAATGAATACCAAGAAATATACCGTTATCACAGGAGCTAGTTCCGGCATTGGATATGCAGCAGCAATTGCTTTTGCCGGACGTAATAAAAATATGATTTTAACCGCCCGCCGCAAAAAAAATCTCGAGCTCTTAAAAGATGATATTTTAAGAACACACCCTGCACTAGATATTATAATTAAACCCAGTGACTTATCCCAGACCTCAAACATATATCAATTTTATGAAGATACAAAAAAATACCAAATAGAGACTTGGATCAATAATGCCGGATTGGGTAATTATGACAGTGTAGCAAATCAAAATTTGAAAAAGATTGAAACAATGCTGCATGTAAATATTGAAGCGCTTACCCTTTTTTCCTCTTTATTCGTTCAAAAGTATAAGGACATTGAGCAGACACAGCTCATTAATATTTCGTCATGCGGCGGCTATATGATTGTTCCCAATGCCATAACCTACTGCGCTGCAAAATTTTTCGTCAGTGCCTTTACGGAGGGACTTGCCAGAGAACTGCAATCAAGCAATGCTAAAATGCAAGTAAAAGTATTAGCCCCTGCAGCAACAAAAACGGAATTTGGGAAACTAGCAAACAATGTTAGTGAATACAGCTATGACAACGCATTTGCTACCTATCACACAAGTCAAAAAATAGCAGAATTTCTATTACAATTATATGACAGTCATAAAGTAGTAGGCATTGTCCATAGAGAAACCTTTGCATTTAATCTTTGCGATCCATTATTTGATTATGCAGGAAACTCAGTCTGTAATCAAAAACTAACGCAGGATACCATACAAAAAGACACAAGAATTATCAAATGTCCCTAAGAAGATGATATCCCTAAGAACTTCATGACTCCTGTATCTTTTTGTATCCCTTTATTCCTTACCGTATACTTAATTGTGCAGCACTTTTCCATACTTCAAAAAAATATGCCCGCTGCCAGCCGCTACTGTATATATTGATAAAACAATCCATGATTTGTACAATACCAAAGAAGGGTTCCCTGTCCGCGTTTAGGAATCCGTACTTCCACATTCCATTCCGGATACTGCTTCATAACTTGGATCATGTCTCCTCTGACAAACACTATAAACGAAATATAATGATCCTTTGTCATCGGATGAGCTGTTGAAATATACCACTCATCCTCCACCGTTTCAACAGATAGTTGTTCCTCATCGGATGCCTTTTTTAATTCTTGCGGCGCTAATATTTTTCCACAACAGGAAATATCTGCATTACCTGTGCACAATGTAATATTATGACAGCTCGGACATACATAATACATTATGTTTTTCATATTTCCATTTACATCTGTGCTGGGTATCAAATCGCCCGCCAAAAGCCGCTTCATATCTACCCCTAGACACTCCGAAAGTGCAGAAAGCAGAGATACATCTGGATATCCAACACCTCGTTCCCACTTCGAAATAGTCTTATCACTGATATTCAACTTATCTGCCAACTGCTTTTGTGTTAAATTTCGTTCATACCGGACAGTCCGTATACTATTTCCAATGTTATTATTCATATTTTTATTTCCTCCTGTATATTAAATTATACGGAGAGGTGTCAGAAAATACAATCAACGTTTCGTAGAGTCTGCAACATACGATTCATCCAAAACAATATATGCGATAGGTCTTGCTGCAAATGATACACCTGATTTTTTCATATATTGCATTGCAGACAAATACCATATGTAATTATATGTTTTACAGTAAAAATATTTTTATAATTGTCTATATACTATAAAAACTATGCCTTCTGTATAGTTTTTTATTCGTATTTTAAAAATATTATTGCAATGGTATTTGGTATATAAAATACCATTGCAATAATTGAACAGTAATGATATAATATGTATTATAAAAGGGTTGTAGATCATGTCACATATACCAGATATGATTTTTACTTACTGTTCCTTTTCTTACCGGAGAGAAGGAACAGCCTTATTAAAATGAGAATTGCTTATTTTTTTCTTTGGTTTCGTCAGTCTAGGTAATACAACAGACATAACAGATGCATACAAAGAAAGCAGCGCAGCAGCTGCAAAAACAATGCTCCAGCCAAAGGAGCTAGCAAGCAAGACACCTAATCCTCCGCCGAAGAGGGACGCGGTCCCTTTGGCACTGTTTAAAATTCCATAATTTGAAGCAGAATAGGTTGTCCCAAACAAATCGGCATTCACTGCCGGGAACAAAGAAAAAGCTTCTCCAAAGGTAAACATAATTCCTGCTAGGCAGGTTACATATACGACACTGCTGTGTCCTCCCAAAAATGGCAATAAAAATAAAAAAACTGCATTTAATCCAAAACTGATGTTCATCGTTTTATATCGTCCGACTTTATCCGAAATCCATCCCCAGAAAATTCTGGAGATGCCATTTGCAAAAGAATTAAGCGTAACCGCTAACATAATATAGGTAGTAGCTATTCCCATTTCCTTGCCAAACGGTGTGGTATTGGCAGTAACTATTAGTCCCCCCACAGTAATACCGAAGAACATAGACCAAATAAGCCAAAAATGAGGCGTTTTTACCATTTCCGACGGTTTAAATCCGATTTTTTCAGGATCTACAGAGGTATCTTGCTTAGCGGGGGCTTTTGAGTTTATAGGATAACGCAAAAGAAATGATGCAATAATGAGCACCACTCCTTGTAATATCCCCAGCCGCATAAAAGGAATGCCTATATCTCCCAATTCCAGCATACCAGAAATCCAGGGAATAAAAGGCATACAACCCATACCATACCCTGCCACAACTAATCCCGAACAAAACCCTCTTCTATCGGGGAACCATCTAACCGCAGCACTGACACTGCCTCCATATACAATACCGGCACCGGCTCCAGCTAAAGCGTAGAAAAAGTAAAGAGAAGCTACACTATGTGCTTGTCCCATCATCCCCCAGCCAACACCAACAAAAATCCCGGCCAACGCAAACATTCCCGATTGTCCCATTCTGTCAAACAAATACCCGGCAACCGGCTGAGAAAAAGTCTGCATGATAACATATATGGTAAAAGCATACTGTACAATAGATAAGGTACTGCCAACATTTTTAGCTACAGGAATTGCAAACAACGTCCACGCATATTGAAGATTCGCAATCATAACCATTGATACCAAGGCTACAATGAGCTGAAACCAACGATTTCCGATAACAGGACCATATGCCTTTAAATTTTCAGCTTTTATTTTATAAATATCAGACATATATGTTTCCTCCTTTGTACATTATTCAATTAATATGCAGTAACATAGTGATCCCGGATCAATTTGCAGTACACATTCAAGATAAAATCACTTTACCATTGAATGTGTACTGCAAACACTATTCCGGGATTAAATATATGATATTGCATCTATAAATTACATTTATATTTTATTCCCTTTCCTTATTCGATTGTTTGGCATACGGTGTTTTCTATACCAACTTCCCTCAATCTCTGATTTGCAAACTGCTGTAATTTTTCAATATGTTCTGGCTGTAAGTGTTTAAATCTGCCTTGCAGCTTGATGTATTCACTGACAGGTTTAAATTTAGCCGGCTTATACGTCAACTGATATTTTCCATTAACCAGTTCATATAACTGTATCATACCTGTTTCAACAGCCAATTTAGCAATTTTTATTGTTTTTTCAGCAGGAAAACTCCAACCTTTCGGGCAAGGAGCATGAATATGCAGGAACGCAGGTCCTTCGGCATTACAAGCTTTACGGACCTTATTCATCAAATCCAGCGGATATCCGATAGATGCTGTTGCTAAATATTTTAATTCAGGATGTCCATGGGCCATAACTTTTGTAATATCCTTCGGCATGAGTTTCCTTCCTTCCGGAACTACCGGACCCGCCGGAGTAAAAGTGGTCCAAGCACCATAAGGCGTTGTAGGAGATGCTTGAATACCGGTATTAGCGTATGATTCATTATCATAGCAGATAAATACGATATTATGTCCTCTATAAAATGCCCCTGACAATGATTGAATGCCTATATCACTTGTTCCGCCATCTCCCGCCATTACAATAATATTGGGATATTCAGCATCTGTTTTATGTTTACGAATCATCGCCTTAAATGCTGCTGAAATACCGGATGCAACACCGCCGCCGTTAGTAATTTGAGCATGTATCCAAGGTACCGCCCAAGGACCGCAGCCATAGCTTGTATTGGCAACATACATACACCCCGTAGGCCCAATAAAAATAGTGTTTTTGCCAGCCGCTTTAGCTACTAATCTGTATTGCAAGGCAGGTCCGCACCCCGCACAGGTACGATGGCCTGGAACATAATATTCTTCTACTGGTGCTTGCTTGATAGATTGAATTTGTTCTAACATTGAATTTTCCCTCCTTTTTTTTATAATTCAAAAGGTACCCAATAGCTTTCTTTTTCAACTTTTCCTGTCTTATTTATATTTTTAAGTATAGTAAACATCTGGTAAAATTCGTTTTGAGTAATCATGGATCCGCCTAACCCTGCAACAAATCCAATGGTTTTTACTTTTTCGTCATTGTTATATAAAGCAGCCCGGGCTTCTGTTAATAAAACACCGGATCCGCAGGAAATACCAAAATTAACGGAATTATCAACAACCCCTACTACTTTAAACCGTTTTAAGCATTCTCTAACCTGCTTTGTAGGAAATGGACGGAACGTGCGCAATCGAACTACGCCGACCTTTTCTCCCAGATTCCGTAAATGTTTGACTACATTTTTAGCAGTTACAGCATGTGCTCCCTGCAGGAAAAATACTATTTCCGCATCCTCTGTCATATATTCTTCCAACCATGGATCATACTGGCGTCCAAATATTTTCCCGAACTCATCATGCACTTCTTCAAACACTTTGTATGTATTTTCCACTGCTAAATGACGTTGATACTGCGTTCCCGGTCCCATTTCCGGTTCCATCTGCGCCCCAATAATCTGGGGATCTCGGGTATCCAAAACATGGTGGTTTTTATAAGGCGGCAAAAATTCATTTACTTGCTCTTGTGTCGGCACATCGACTTCTCCTAAAATATGAGAAACAAAATATCCATCTTGACAGGCATACTGCGGCAAAAGAACTCTAGGATCTTCTCCTATGCGGTAATACAACAATGTCATATCCAAAGCTTCCTGCGGACTGGCTGCCCAACCTTGAATCCAGCCTTGATCTCGGCAGCACAACGCATCCGTATGTTCAGAGCCAAAATCTCCGGGGGGGTCCAGCGTCCGGTCAGCAATTGCCATTTGTAAAGGCAGCCGTTCTCCGGAAATTGGCGAATACACTTCCATCGCATAGGTCACACCTACGCCGGAACTACCGGTAAAGGCACGTGCACCGGCCGCCGATGCACCATATACGACACTCAATTGTCCATGTTCTCCTTCACCAAGCACAAATTCGGCATCTAATTCGCCATCCGCTACCATCCGTGCCAACTCCGACATAATACCGGTATACGGCCGAATCGGATAGGAACATATGACATCAACATTAGCTAATTTAACTGCATTAGCAGTTGCAACACAACCAGACATTCTTTTTACATTTGTTTTCATCGTTTTATTTCACCTCCTGAATGGTATGCAGCTTACTCTTCAAAATCAAGTTCAGGGACTAAACTGATAGCTCCCACTGGACACATTTCAGCACAAAGACCGCATCCTTTACAATATTTAAGATTGAAAGTAATCGGACTCGTTTCAGTCATAAGATTGACACAGGAATCAGGACAACTGATCCAGCATAGCTGACATTCCATACATTTTTCAGCATCTAGTATAGGTCTTCTTGTACGCCAATTTCCGGTAATCATGCCTTCATTTTCTTTTTGCGGTGATTTTACAGTTCCTGCAAAGGGAATTTTTTCATATGCGATAGCCATGTTACAACACCTCCTTCAAAATTATGTTTATGCATACGTCTTAATCAAATCATGCACATTAGCAATAATAGCTTGGTCATATGCTTTTCGTGCAGCACTTTTATTCACAATGATATCCAATAAGTTGTTAAAACTTACAATACCCGTCGCTTTTACTATGGCCGCTGCCAATGGAGCTCCGATGCCTTTGCCGATTCCCGAAGCATCTGTAGCTCCTTCTGCTCCGGATAACGTGATAACGGATGTTGATAAATTGTTTGCATCTATTGTCACAATTTTAGCAAGATTTTCCGTATTGCTTTTTATAAATTTAAACAGATATTCCGGCGCTCTTTTACTATTGATGATCAAAGTGGCATTCGGTTTAATTCCGGCTAATATATCAACACCTTTTACCAACGTTTCTTCTGTAAGAACAACGATATCAGGAGCTTCGTTTTCATAAACATATTTAGACTCAATTGGATTGCTGCTGATTTTCCCATAAGCCCTTACCGGAACATATATACGATCGGGAAGGTCGACATAGTTTTCCCAGGCTTGAACATATTTACCTTCTAAAGCAGCTGCTTCAGTTAAGGAAACCACAACATCGCGGGCTTCTTTGTTTTCGTACACGCCTCGTCCCCAAACAGTAATTTGTTTTAATCCCGGTTCTGCAAATAAATCTTTTTTTATCATAATTTCCCACCTTCTTTTTTAAAATTATATAGTGTAATCTAGGAACAGTAACCTCAACGTTCGCCTCCTCCGCTATGAGCATATCCACGTAAATATTCACCTCCTTCGCTTCTTCTCATCGACCACTTGAGCTACTGCCTGAGCGAAAATTGGATACTCTATCTTGGTTTTAGTTCCTGTTTCTACTGTTTTTTTAAGTGCTATAAATGCAGCTTGATGACATATCTTAGCTAACTCAGCACCATTCATGCCGGCCGTTTCAACGGCTAATTTCTTAAAATCCATAGTAGAAGCAATCGGCAGTTTCCCGGCATGTATTTTCAATATAGCTTCCCGTGCTTTTAAATCAGGAAGCGGTATATGAATCACATATTCAAATCTCCCTTCGCGTAATAAATCCGCAGGAATCAACTCTATTTTGCTTGTCGCCGCTAATACAGTAACTCCCATCGTATTTTCAAAATTATCGAATTCGTTTATAAGTTGTCCGATACATGAATTAATAACTTCTTTTCCCCCATCAAAATAATGACAGCATACCCTATCAATTTCGTCAAAAAATATGATGCAGGGGGCACATTGTTTTGCTTTGATGAATATATCATGAAGAATCTTCTCTGCTCTGCCAGTCCATTGCGAGGTCAACGTAAGCCCGTTTACAGTAATAAAGTTTGCTTTAGTAAAATTGCCTACGGCTTTGGCAAATAAAGTTTTACCGCTGCCTGAAGTACCTGTGAGCAATACCCCTTTAGGAAGTGTAATATTATATTCATTACATAAATTAGGGTGATGCAGCGGTTCTTCAAATAAAATGCGCAAAACATTTTTAATGGACTCAAAGCCGCCAATATCTTCCCATCTTGCAGTCGGCGTATCCGTACAATATTCGCGTGTTGAAGATGGCTCAATTTCACGCATCGCTTGAATAAAATTATCCATAGAAATTTCAAATACAGGGATTGGTTCATCTGGTCCAATGTTAGATAAAACAACCCGCAAGGCAACCATGCCGGCTTCCTTGCATAACGCTGCAATATCAGATCCAACAAATCCATACGTAATATCGGCTAAATAATTTAAATCAACATCCTTGTTAAGTTTCATTCCTTTTGTATGAATTTGTAATATTTTAAATCTTCCGGCTTTATCCGGCGGCATAATAGCGATTTCCTTATCAAACCGTCCGGCTCTCCGCAGTGCCGGATCCAGTAAATCCCGCATATTGGTAGCTCCAATAACAACAACTTGTCCTCTGCTTTCCAACCCATCCATTAATGCTAAAAGCTGCGCAACAACTCGTTTTTCAACATCTCCATGAACATAATCCCGTCTAGGCGCAATAGAATCAATTTCATCTAAAAATATAATACTGGGAGCTTTACTTTTGGCCTCTTTAAAAATCTCTCTGATTTTAGCTTCACTTTCTCCGTAAAATTTATTCATTATTTCTGGTCCGTTTACATGAATAAAGTGCGCTTTAGTTTCTGATGCAATCGCTTTTGCTATTAAGGTTTTTCCGTTCCCGGTGGTCCATAAAGCAAAATGCCTTTAGGCGGTTCAAACCCCATTTGCTGGAATATATCAGGAAATTTAAAAGGCAATTCTATACTTTCACGTATTTTTTTTACTTCTTTAGTCAACCCGCCAATATCTTCATATGTAATCCTCGAGCCTGCATTACCGCCCTCTCCTTCAATAACAACTATCTTGGTGCCTTCGTCAATTTTTACTACTCCCGCCGGAGCGCTGCCACCTACACGAAATTCTATCTCATGATGTCCAAATAGTATGACCGACAACTCATCATCACTGATAATAGGAATTCCTTTAAGGATATTTTTAATTTCCTTCATATCAGTTTTTTTAGGTAAAAAAAACTGATCCAGCGGCGACAACATAATGGTAGTGGCTGGTTTTATATCTGCTTTACTGAGAATTACATTGTCATCAATTCCCACTCCTGCATTTCTTCTAATACCTCCCTCCATTTGGATAAAGGGTGATCCATAAATATCATTAAATGAAGGATATACTTTTGCAGCTGTGCATTTTTCCCCTTGAATAAGTACAACGGTGCCTGTATCTGCACCCAATATTTCCATATCCTCTCGATTAATCCTCACAATTCCCTTACGCAGATCTTCTGTTAACCCTTCTTTTACTTTTAATTTGACAGTATGGGGCACATTCACTTTTACTCATCTCTTTTGTATGATAAATAAATTTATTTTTTGGTATACCAAATGGTATACCAAAAATGGCTGTAAATTTCCATTTTATGAAGCATAACTTCATGTACTTGTTATCTGAAAAAATCTAATATGCCATTTCCAAAAATACTTCACTCGATTTTCTAATATGTTCCTTAGCCGAAATATACGATTTTTCACAATTATGGTGTCGTAAATTTTCAACAATTTCATTATGTTCCACAAACACTTCTTCAATACGGCCAGACTTAGTATACGATACCTTTGTAAATTTATTTATATATTCTCGAAGCGTACTGACAAAATAATATAAATGAGGACTTTGTGCTGCTTTATAAATACTTTCATGGAATTTTTTATTTAACAAAACAGACTTTGCTGTATTTCCTTTTTTTGATTCTTCCAATAACTTAAAATTAACAGATTCTAAATTTTTTAAATCACTTTCACCTATTTTTGAAGCGGCAATGCTGCAACACAAGGATTCTAGTACCATTCGGATCAATTGAACTTCTTTTACATCATCCGGAGTAAAACCCGAAACAAAAACACCTTTACGCGGCACATGTGTTACCAATTTTTCATTTTCCAGTTTTTGAATGGCCTCCCGCACGGGCGTCCTGCTTACTCTAAGTTGTCTAGCAATATCACGTTCTACAAGATGATGTCCCGGCTCTAATTTTCCATCAAGGATGGTTGTGCGTAAAATAGAAAATATTGAATCTTTAATACAATACGTATTATCAAAATTTATAGGTGAAAATTCACGTTCCATTTCATGCAGCCTCCTATCAAGATACTCGTTTCCAATGATTAAAGTCATTATATTCTATTTACTTGTATGCAAATTTGTTTTCTTAACATCATCATATCGAGCATATTTGGTATACCATTTGGTATACCAAATAACATTGCAAAATTACTTTTCTTTTTCACCATCGTCCTTATCTATGCCTATAACGTATCACTAATATGCCATTTTGTCAATACATAATTTTCCCTTTATTTCCTCAAATAATTCGCAAAAGAAAAACTACAATCAGCAGCCACTATGATACAGAAAAACATCAAAGTTCAAAAGAATGCCTGCTACCTACACGTTTGTTTAATATATTGTTTCGGTGTAACACCAAATCGTTCTTTAAATAAACTTATAAAGTGAGATATATTTTGATATCCTAATTCCCATGCAATTTCAGAAATATTTCTATTTTGTAACTGAATTTGATTTTCTGCATATGCCAATTTCAAACTAGTTAAATATTTATTAGGACTAATTCCCGTAGTTTGTTTGAATGTTAACAAAAAATTCCCTAAGGACATACGTTGGTTCTCCATTCCAATAACGAATCAATTATTAAAGAGTTCGCTTTTAAAAAAAAACAGTATCAAGACTTCTGATTAATACACCCGGATCTTTAGGCGGTATAGGAGCCTCAACTAATCTCATTCCAGCATTAACGCTAGGGTGTGGAGCTATTGGCGGTAGTTCTACTTCTGACAATGTAGGCCCGCTGAATTTAGTTAATATCAAACGAATGGCTTACGGAGTCAGAGAATTGGATGAAATAATATAAAAAAACATAAAGGACTCACGGCTATATGATCACAAAAAAGTTTCAATTTATTACCCTCTTTTTTCTTGAAAAGCGGACCCGTTAGTAAAATCTATCAAGCAAAGAAGACATTGAATCCTATCACAGGATAGCAGATTCAATGTCTTCTTTTGGCATATACCAATAAAATTAACTCAATATCCATCAATAAGTTTGTTTTTATTTTTAACAAAAACGAATGTTACCCTCTTTATTATTTAAACAATTTCAGCAAAACGTGTACTCTTTTATTGAACCCTAAAATAAGTTTGGTTATATCAATATCCCATAGCTGTTTTAACAATTTTCGCTTTTTCAGGACCAGCAAGTTTCTCAAGCAAAGAAAAGGCTACTCCGGCCGCTGTTTCCGGGCAATAGGAAGTAATAATATTATCATCAATAACAATCGGCTGATTGATAACATGCACGCCAAATTCCGCTAATTCCTTTTGCCTATATCCATTCTTCAAATGATACGTTGTTGCCTTACGTCCTAAAAGAACACCGCTTTTTCCCAAAGAAAGCGCTGCCACACAAATACTTGCAATCGGTTTTCTTTGAGAATTAAATTCTCGAATCACATTCAAAAATGTATCGTCAAAAGCTTCTTCATAAAAATGAAACTCTTCAAATCCTCCCGGAACGGCTAATGCATCGTACTGTTCCGTTGAAATTTCATCAATTGTTTTATCAACGATAATCGGCACATTAAAGGTACTGATCACGGTTTTAGTAAATCCACAAGTCTCGACCTCTATGGGAATTCCATAATCATTTCTGGCCCAGCCAAATACATCCACAAAAACACTAAACTCCATTGTTTCAAACCCTTTAGCTAATAAAAGCAATATTTTCATATTCGTGTCTTCCTTTCCTCACATACTAGCTCATTGCATATCCTTAAGAATAAATTCGTGTCCCGCAATATCTGCTGCTGATGCTTTATATAATTCATCTAAAAAAATTATCTGAAAATATCCCGGCCCCTCTGCTTTTTTCGCAGCACGCTTGCCTGCAACATTGTATATAGCCGCCCCCGTAAGCGCTGCAATAAAGGGAGATGCCACCGCTGAATACACTGCCATAACACCACCAAGAGAGCATCCTGCTCCTGTTATTTTTTCCATAAATACGGAACCTCCATAAGAATATGCACTCATGCTGCCATCTGTGATAAAATCAACTTCTCCAGACACTGCTACCGCCCCAGACGTCCAGCGCGCCAACGCTGCTGCAGCTTCCTCAGCATCACATACCCTATCAGTTGAATCTACGCCGCGTACTTTAGACTTGCCAGTACCACCCTCCAAACTCCACAGACCTGCCAATGCAATAATCTCCGACGCATTTCCGCGTATGATTGAAGGTTTATACTCTTTGAACCGCATCAGCATATTCGTGCGCATTTCACCTATACCAATTGCCGCCGGATCCAATACCCATGGTTTTTTATTTTCATATAGCGTCTTGGCTGTCAGCGGCAAACTTTCTTCATATAACGGGAACATAGTCCCCACATTAATATACATGGCACTGCCTGCTTTAGCTATGGCAGCCCCTTCATCAGGTAAATACACCATAGCAGCCGATCCTCCGACAGCCAATTGTGCATTAGCAACAAAATTAATAGTTACTGTATTTGTAATAGAACCCGCCATCGGTTTGATTTTTTTTACTGTTTTTACTGTTTCCATCATTTGTGTACGAATATCTTGCTGTATATTCATTTAAATCCTCCTCATTTCTATATAATTAAAGTTATATTTTTTATTTCCGTATGATCAATATACTCTCCGTAATTATTCCCTACCCATACCATTATACCCCATATCTTCACTTACTCTCTATATCTGGTTTATTATCATCTCCCCACTGCGACATAAGTTGCAAAATAGGAATAAGTGAGACCCCTTTTTCAGTCAGTGCATACTCTACTTTAGGAGGAATCTGGTGATATTCATTACGTGAAATTAATTTTTCTAATTCTAATTCTTTAAGCTGCTGACTCAACATTTTATGCGTAATATGAGGAATATTCCTCTTTAATTCTCCATAACGCTGAATTCCGTTATTCCATAATTTGTAAATAATCAGCCATTTCCACTTACCACCCACAATGGCTAATGTATACGCTACGGAACAATCACATTCATCTGGATTCCATTTCATAATGACTCTCCTTTTATATAGTATCTACCTAAAAAGTACATACTTTTATTTTAATAATAATAATTATATAATGATAAAAAAATAAACTATTGTCAATGATAACATGTCTGTATCGTTATCATACAGTTTGGTATATTGAAAATTTTAATCTCAGAAGCAATCTGGTAATATGTCAACTCTATAAAAGAAAAGGTTTCAAAAGGATTCCCAAAAAATGAGTACACTTAATAAGACTTTTCCTTCAAATTTCAAAAAAGAAAAGTATGTTCGAAAATATTAAGCTTGGACTACTCTACTAGAAGAGTAGAGCTGATGATTGGCCAGCAATCCAAAAATCAGTCGGACAAATTTTCGAGCGGTAAGAGCGAGTGCCCGTTTATGCTGATGAATTTTAACTTCATCATATTTTTTCTGGTAAAATGCAGCGAATTCACTACAGTGATTCTTCACATGACTGGTAGCTTCAATCAGGTAGTATCTAAGGTACGTATTTCCAGCTTTGGACAAGGGTGTATCGTCCGCTTGGAAATTTCCAGACTGGTTCTCTCTCCAGACGAGGCCAGCGTATTTTGCAAGTGCCTCTTGGGAGTTGAATGCATGGATATCACCGATTTCTGAAAGGATACCGGCAGCCATGACGGGCCCGATTCCAGGGATGGATAAAAGGCTTTGATACGCAGAGGGATCAATCCCCTTGAGCGTCTTCTCGATGGCCTTATTCACAGCCTTGATCTCAGTTTCATAGGTCGAGAGCAGTGTGAAGGATGAGGCGATGGAGACCGTTAACGGCTCATACAAACATTTATCCAGGCGATAGGAATTGCGGGCCGCCTGTTGAAGCAGAGAGGCTGTTTTTTCTGGGTCAGGGAACCGATTGTGTCCCTTTTCGCAGATATAGCGGATGAGGTCTTTTGTAGGCATTTCAATGATCTCTTCCGTAGAGAGAAAGTCGGTCAGTACCGAGGAAGCCGCAGCCCCGAAGCTATTGGAAAAGGGCTGTTCTTGCGCATCGAGCAGCGAAAACTCGCTGAACTTGAGGAAAATATTAGAAAGCATGTAGGCCTTTTCGCGTGTGAGCGCTTTGGCCAGATGCAGGCGATGCCGGGTCAGTCTTTGCAGAGCAAGGAACTGACTACCACGCCAAGGCTTGGTAGTAATTCGGTTGGCACGAGCGAAATCGGCGATGACAAACGCATCGACATAGTCGTTCTTGCCGAGGTCAATAAAAGATTTCTTGTAGTTTCTAATGGCCTTCGGATTCAAGCAGTATACTGCCGTGTGGAACGGAGCAAGAACTTCACAGGATGAGAGATAGTTCGCGACATGTACGCCGTAAAATGACGTAGATTCAAGAGCTACCACAAGGTGTGCAAGATTCTTACGGGAACGCAGATACGCTGCGAGTCGTTTGGCAAGTTCCACCGCACCGGATTGATTATTACCAACTGCAAAGCTTTGTAGCGGCTTCTGGGATTCAAAATCCAGGAGCGCGACGACATTGCTGCGAGAGCTGATATCGATCCCGACAAAAAGAGTAGAAAGAAGATCCGCCTTCTTCAAAGGAAATCACCTCCTTTTCGGCAAGAGTTGGAAAAGTGAATAAGGAATAATCCTGATCTTAATTGCTGACCGCACCCTCGCTAATAAGCATTCACCCGTGAGAGGCAACGTTGCTGGAAACCACTCTCGCCCAGGGACGCAACATCTGTGTAAGCGGTATTTGACAACTAAGGCAGGCGTCAAGCTTCTTGAGCAGTCACCGATAGGTGCCGCAAGGAGGAAAAGACGTAACCTTGACCACAAATCTCTAAAAGTAATTGTAGCATCAGGAGTTCCATATTAGAAGTTTTACCTTGTAAGAAAGGCGGAAATCTTGCTTACAAAATATATTATACGAGGAGGAATAGACATGAATTATCTAGCTTTTAACGGCAGCCCAAGAAAAGGCTGGAATACAGAAACAGTATTGAAATACTCAATGGAAGGTGCTGCATCGCAGGGGTTCCATACCGAGCTTATTCATTTATACGACTATGATTATAAAGGATGTCGAAGTTGTTTTGCATGCAAACTAAAAGACGGAAAAAGCTATGGCCGATGTGCAATAAAAGATGATTTGACTGCTATTCTCAACAAAATCGAAACGGCCGACGCCATAGTTATTGGCTCTCCTATATATTTCGGCGATGTAACAGGAGCCGTGCGAGCGTTTATGGAACGATTGTTATTTCCATATTTAGTATATGACAATATGTATTCTACTCTTTTCCCCAAAAAATTACCTGTTGGTTTGATATATACAATGAATGTAACGCAAGAAAAATTAGAAGCAGTTGGATACAAACAACAGGTAACACGTATGGAGCAAATATTTGAAAGAATTTTAGGCCCATCAAAATCATTATACATTACCGACACATACCAATTTGCCAATTATTCCCACTATGTTGTAACAAGCTTTAACGAAGAAAAGAAAGCAAAAAGAAAAAAGGAGGAATTTCCAAAAGACTGTCAAAAAGCATTTGATCTGGGAGTGAGTCTTGCCGTTCAGACACATACAGTCAATCCCTAATCTAAGATATTAGTTTTCCCTCTAATTGTATTTCTCCATTCATGGTATAACGCCTTTTAACTGATGCTGACTTTAGTTAAAAGGCGTTTTATCATACCGTATTGTCGCTTTATGTATTTTTATTATAATCGAGCACCTTTATATGCTTTTACTGTGTTTTTTTGTCTTGCAAAACTTTTTTTGCATAAAAAATCAAGTGTACAAATATATACAAAAAATATAAAAACACAAACAAACATAATTGTACAGTATTTTAAATTATCTACACTTTTAAAGTACAAATACGATATATTGTAATGATATCAATATATACATAAATTTTATATAAAATACAATAATAAACAAATAAATACAAAAGAATACTATGTAAAAATACTACGTAATTTGCTTTGTTCCCCTATCTTGAAATATAATATCCTAAGTTCAAAGGTAATGCATTCAGGCCATGTGCCCGGATGCACAAGACAGGTATTTCAGAAAGGGAAAGGTGAAAGAATGAGTAAAGGCAGTTTAGAGGGTATTGTAGTATTGGATTTGACAAGAGTACTGGCCGGACCGTTCAGCGGCCAGATTTTGGCGGATATGGGGGCTCATGTAATCAAGATCGAACAGCCCGTCAAGGGAGACGATGCCAGACATATGGGACCGTTCCAGAATGAAGAAAGTATCTATTATATTACCAATAACCGCAATAAAAAAGGGGTTACCTTAAACCTTAAAGCACCGGAAGGCAAGCAGATCTTCCTGGAAATGGTAAAAAAAGCGGATGTCGTTATGGAAAATTATCGGCCCGGTACCATGGAAAAATTAGGGCTGGGATATGACGTGCTGAAACAGACGAATCCCCGCATCATATATGGCAGCGTATCCGGTTTCGGCCATGTCGGCCGATACAGCCGGCGTCCGGGATATGATATCATCGCACAGGCCATGAGCGGCATCATGAGTACTACCGGCTGGCCGCAGACGGGACCGACAAGAACCGGTACCCCATTAGGCGACGTTCTGGGCGGACTGTGGCTGACCATCGGTATTCTGGGAGCTATTCAAGGGCGCAGCGTAACCGGGCAGGGACAAAAGGTCGACATTGCCCTGATCGATGCGGCGGTGGCAACCATGGCTAATATCAGCATGATCTATCTGACAGAAGG
>NZ_FNHQ01000055.1 GCF_900103535.1 Megasphaera paucivorans
GTACCATGAACGGTATGGTCATTATCCAGAACGGGTGTTGGCCGATAAGATTTACCGCAACCGTCTCAACCTGGCATATTGTAAAGAAAGAGGCATTCGGTTGTCGGGACCTGCCTTAGGACGGCCCAAGAAAGATGCTGTTAGAGACAAACGATTAGAATACAAAGACAATTGCGATCGCGTGGAAGTAGAACGAGCTTTCAGTTTAGCGAAACGTCGGTTTGGCCTTAGCCAAATCAGAACATATCTGAAAGAAACGACACAGAGTGTGATAGCGCTTTCTATTTTGGCACTGAACCTGGGAAAACTCCAGGCTATTCAGTGTACGCCAATTTTATTTTACCTACAATTACTACTGTGGAAAGTAAAACGGGCCTTAAAATGGCTGCCGTGTCAAAAAGTGGTTTTTGCGCAGTAGACATTATTTAATGTCTGTTCAAGAAGCTACTGTAAATGTAATGAAACGTACCAATGTGCGCTGGATGGTTGTTGCTCTCTTATTTACATTAACTGCTGTCAACTATGCTGATCGCGCTACTATTTCCATCGCAGGTCCGGTTATTCAAAAGGATTTAGGCTTGACTAGTATTCATATGGGATATATTTTTTCAGCGTTCGGGTGGGCGTATGTAATTGCGCAGCTGCCTGGCGGCTGGCTGCTGGACCGATTTGGTTCAAAAAAAGTATATTTTATAGGATTGCTACTATGGTCTGTCAGTGTGATGTTGCAAAGTTTATCTGCCTTATTTGTGGGTATTACTGCTGCCGGGGTTCTTTTTGTATTCCGTTATTTAATGGCAACATTTGAAGCTCCTTCCTTTCCTGCCAATGCACGTGTCGTAGCAGCTTGGTTTCCGGGAAAAGAACGTGGTACTGCTTCTGCTATTTTTAATGCGGCACAGTATTTTGCGACGGTTATATTTGCCCCGTTAATGGCCTGGATTGTTACGGTATTTGGCTGGCATCATGTTTTTATTGTAATGGGGTCTATCGGATTGGTAATGGCATTTGTTTGGCTCAAGTTTATGCATGATCCTAAGGAACATCCTATGTGCAATGAAGCTGAAGTTCAGTATATAGCAGAAGGCGGCGGCTTAGTTAGTATGGATGAAAAAAAAGACGGGGAAAAGAAATCAGGCCCTAATCTTAAAGTTATTAAACAACTTATTACGAATCGGATGTTTATTGGTATCTATTTAGCACAATATTGCATTAATGCGTTAACTTTTTTCTTTATTAGCTGGTTCCCGGTCTATTTAGTACAAGCTAGAGGAATGGATATTCTTCATGCCGGTTTTGCAGCAGCAATTCCTGCACTTTGCGGGTTTGGTGGTGGAATCCTTGGTGGCGTCTTTTCTGATTTTTTGATTCGTAAAGGATATTCCTTGTCTTTTGCTCGGAAAACACCGATTGTATTAGGGATGATGTTGAGTATGGCTATGGTACTTTGTAATTATGTTGATTCTATCCCCTTGGTTATATTGTTCATGGCAATGTCCTTCTTTGGCAAAGCGTTTGGTGCTCTTGGCTGGGCTGTTGGTTCAGATACATTTCCTAAAGAAGTTGCCGGTCTTGCAGGTGGATTATTCAACATGTGTGGAAACCTTTCTAGTATTACGACACCGATTGCCATTGGTTATATTGTAGCTACGACGGGCTCATTTGAATGGGCACTCGTCTTTACCGTGGCGCATGGGGTAGTGGCAGCTTTTAGTTATCTTGTAATCGTAGGAGATATTCATCGCGTTGAAATTAAAGCAGCGTAAGATAGGGAGGTTTTGTAATGAGTTTAACACCGATAGTTACTGAAATGCACGTCATTCCTGTAGCAGGACATGACTCCATGTTATTAAATCTTTGTGGTGCTCACGAGCCGATATTTACCCGCAATTTAGTTATATTAAAAGATAGTTCCGGGCATACCGGTATTGGTGAAGTTCCCGGAGGAGCTACTATCTTAGGCGTATTGCAACGTACTCCCGAGTTGGTCATAGGAAGATCCATTGGAGAATATAATAATATTCTTATGACTATTTATGATAAAGTATTGGGGGGAAAATATAAAGGCCCGCAGGCGACTGTTCATAAAGCTAAAACAGAAGCGGAAAGGAAAGTACTTCTCCAACCACACGAAATTAATTTACGGGCTGATAATGTCATTACAGCAATTGAAGCGGCATTATTGGATTTATTAGGTAAATATTTGGGCGTACCGGCTTGCGTCCTGCTGGGAGATGGACAGCAGCGTAAGGAAGTACGCGCGTTAGGATATTTATTTTATATAGGGAATCGGCATAAAGCAGAATCCCTTGGCTATTTAAGTGATGAACATAATCAGGATAATTGGTATCGCATGCGAAATGAAGAAGCGCTTACTCCGGCAGATATTGTTGAACAAGCTGCGGCGGCCAAGGAACATTATGGCTTTTCTGATTTCAAATTAAAAGGCGGGGTTATGAAGCCGGAAGATGAAATAGAAGCGGTTACGGCGCTGAAGAAAACCTTCCCTGATGCCCGCATTACCTTGGATCCGAATGGGTCATGGTCTTTAAAAACAGCAATTGAAGTATGTAAAAATAAAACACATGTTTTAACCTATGCAGAAGATCCCTGCGGGCCGGAGGGGGGATATTCCGGGCGGGAGATTATGGCAGAATTCCGACGAGCCACAGGGCTTCCGACTGCCACCAATATGATTGCTACAGACTGGCGGCAAATGATTCACTCTGTTAAATTGGATGCTGTATCAATTCCATTAGCAGATCCGCATTTTTGGACGATGCGCGGTTCTGTCCGTCTGGCGCAATTATGTGCAGAATGGGGATTAACATGGGGATCGCATTCAAATAATCATTTTGATATTTCATTAGCTATTTATGCGCAGACAGCAGCGGCTGCTCCGGGAAATATTACAGCGATAGATACACATTGGATTTGGCAAGAAGGTCGTGAACGATTAACCAAGGAGCCTATGCAGATTGAAAATGGAGTTATTCAAATTTCAGATAAACCAGGTCTTGGCGTTGATATTGATATGGAACGTGTAGAACAGGCTCATATGTTATATAAAAAGATTGGTTCCGGCGCCCGAGATGATGCGAAAGCGATGCGATACTTGGTAGAAGATTTTGAATATAATCCTAAAAAAAATAGCTATGGTGAATATGGACCTAAATTGTAAAAAATACAATACAGAATTTATATAAACAAAGGAAGATGACGACCATGGCATTACAAAAACCATTACGAATAAAATTATACTTAAAAGATAATGTAGCCATTATTGCCAATGAGGGCGGTCTTACGAAAGGAACTCGGTTTGAAGATGGTTTTACGTTAACTACTGATGTTCCGCAAGCACATAAAGCAGCATTGGAGGATATACCACAAGGCGGGGAAATTATTCGGTACGGACAGACGATAGGGTATGCACTAAAATTCATTCCCAAAGGAAGTTGGATCGAGGAATCCTTGGTTGGCATGCCTGAACCGCCCGATGTAAATCAGATGGTCTACAGTCGTCAAGAAATGAAGCAGTTAGAACCTTTAAAGGGAATGACTTTTATGGGATATCGAAATGCAGATGGGACAGCGGCTACCAAAAATATTTTGGGAATCCAAACCAGTGTGCAATGTGTAGCCGGAGTTGTAGATATTGCAGTAAAGAAAATTAAAGAAGAACTGCTGCCTCGATATCCTCATGTAGATGATGTAGTTGCAATGAAACATAATTATGGTTGCGGTGTGGCAATCAATGCTCCGGCAGCGGTAATTCCGATTCGTTCAATTAAAAATTTAGCGAAACATCCAAATTTTGGTGGAGAAATGTTGATTGTTAGTTTGGGATGTGAAAAGCTTCGCCCGGAAGTAGTGATTGATGGCGATGTGCATGCGGTTCATATACAACTTCAGGATGAAAATGGTTTTGCTGCATCTGTTCATACAATCATGAAAAATGCTGAAAAAATTTTACAGCGATTGAATCAACGTCGCCGCGAAGTTTGTTCTGTTTCTGATTTAATAGTGGGGTTACAATGCGGTGGCAGTGATGCTTTTTCCGGAGTAACGTCCAATCCTGCGGTTGGCTATGCGGCTGATCTTTTAGTACGTGCGGGGGCTACTGTGATGCTTTCCGAAGTTACAGAAGTTCGTGATGGAATTGACCGGTTATTGCCGCGGGCTGTAGATGCTGACGTCGCTGATCGTCTCCTGGCAGAAATGAAATGGTATGATCGTTATTTAAGTTTAGGAGAGGTTGACCGCAGTGCTAATACAACACCTGGAAATAAAAAAGGTGGATTGTCGAATATTGTCGAAAAAGCGATGGGATCTATTGTCAAATCAGGGACCAGTCCAATCACTGAAGTTATTTCTCCTGGCGAACGGCCAACAAAAAAAGGTTTGATTTATGCAGCAACGCCAGCCAGTGATTTTGTTTGCGGTACATGTCAGCTTGCTTCGGGTATCCATGTACAAGTATTTACAACGGGCCGCGGTACACCCTATGGATTAGCCATGGCACCTGTAATTAAAGTTTGCAGTAGAAGCATTCTTGCAAAAAAATGGCCTGATATTATTGATATCAATGCAGGACGAATTGCTGAAGGAGAAGCAACGATAGAATCTGTAGGAAAAGAAATTTTTGATATGATTCTTTCTGTTGCCAGCGGAAAGAAGCAAAGCTGGGCGGAAAAATGGAAAATTTATAATGACTTATGCTTATTCAACCCAGCACCTATCACGTAATTTTTATAACGAGCAGTTGATTTGTGAATTTGTATGATTATATCCTTATTATGAAAAATAAGTAAAAAAACATTGAAAATTTCATAATAATGGTATATTATTTTAAATATAGATTAATACATTTCATATATTGAATAAAATATGCTAAATATGAAATATAAGTTATTATAATTATATTTTATGGCAATGGAGGGAATAGAATGATAAAAGAAGTATTTAAGCCGCATGGGGTAATACCGGCTATGATTACACCGCTTACCAAGGACGGCACATTTAATGAGTCGGCAACCAGAAAGTTAATTGACTATTTAATCGACAATGGTGTTCATGGGCTATTTGTAGTAGGCACTACCGGCGAATTTTACGGATTTAGTTTAGAAGAAAAACGTTATATTTTTCAAGTTGCAATGGATCAGGCCAATGGGCGTGTTCCTATCTATGCGGGAACTAACGCTATTACGACAAAAGAGACAGTAGCGTTAACACAGATGGCCGAGGAATGCAACGTGGACTGTGTGTCTATTTTGACGCCGATGTTTATCAAACCTAGTCAAAAAGAATTATATATGCATTATAAAACAGTTGCAGATAATACATCATTACCGATTATTATTTATAATAATCCGCCGAAAACAGGTGTTAACGTGAACGCGGAAACGATTGCTAAGCTTGCTGATATTTCTAACATTGTAGCGGCTAAAGAATCTTCTGGAGATATGACACTTGTTGGTGAATATATTCGTTTGACGCAGGGGAAAGATTTTTCTGTATTGGTAGGCCGAGATACGATGATTTATTCTTCTTTGGTGTATGGTGCATCGGGAGCAATAGCATCTTGTGCTAATGTGGCACCGCGTCTTTGTGCTGATATTTATGATAAATACCAGCAGGGAGATTTAGAAGGAGCATTAAAAGCACAATATCAGCTGGCCCCGCTGCGGATCGCTTTTAAATATGGAACATTCCCGGCTGTTATTAAAGAATCCTTAACGTTGCTGGGAATTGATGCCGGACCTTGCATGGAACCTTGCGGTCCTTTGAAACCGGAAGAACGGGCAGCATTGCGGAACGTATTGAGTGAGATGGAATTGCTCAGATAATATAACGTATTATTTTGTAAAGGATGTGTAAAAATGGCAAATAAGACACCTAAAGTTGTACAAATGGATGTATATCCAGTAGCGGGACACGATTCAATGCTTCTTAATTTGAGCGGGGCTCATGGGCCGTACTTTACTCGTAACGTGGTTATTCTCACGGATGAAACAGGACATATAGGCGTTGGTGAAGTTCCGGGTGTTGGTAAAATTACGGCCGCATTGGAACAAGTAAAAAAATATGTTATAGGCGCACAGGTTGGTGATTATCGCAATGTACTATTACAGATTTCCAACCATTTAAATATTGGAGAAGAAGAACGAGGTAACCAGACTTTTGATACACGTACCGGAATCCATGTGCAAACGGCTGTTGAGGCCCCAATGCTTGATTTATTAGGACAATACATGGAATTGCCCGTTGCTCGTCTCTTGGGAGAAGGGCAGCAGCGGGATAAAGTGGATGTTTTGGGATATTTATTTTATGTTGGAGATCGTAAAAAGACAACATTGGAATATGCTAGTGAATCAGATTCAGATTGTGATTGGTACCGGCTGCGCCATGAAGAAGCGCTTACGCCGGAGGCAGTATTGGAGTTAGGAAAAGCGGCATATGAAAAATATGGTTTTCGTGATTTCAAACTCAAAGGCGGCGTATTACCGGGCAAAGAAGAAATAAAGGCGATAAAGGCACTGAAGGAACATTTTCCGGAGGCACGTATCACGCTCGATCCGAATGGAGCATGGTCTTTAAAAGAAGCTGTTGAAATCGGTAATGCAATGAAAGGAATACTAACATACTGTGAAGATCCTTGCGGAGCTGAAGCGGGTTTTTCCGGTCGTGAAATTATGTCAGAATTTCGCAGGGCGACCGGTCTCCCGACAGCAACTAATATGATTGCTACCGATTGGCGCCAGATGGCCAACTCTATCTTATTGCAATCGGTTGATATTCCTTTAGCAGATCCGCATTTTTGGACAATGCAGGGAAGCGTACGTGTAGGACAGCTTTGCAATATGTACGGACTCACGTGGGGATCACATTCTAATAACCATTTTGATATTTCTTTAGCTATTTTTTCTCATGTAGCTGCAGCTGTACCGGGACGTGTAACTGCAATCGATACACATTGGATATGGCAGGAAGGAATCGAACATCTGACTAAAAATCCGTTTGAAATTGTTGACGGTTATATAAAAATTCCAGATAAGCCGGGATTGGGAATTGAGCCGGATTTAGACAGAATACAGAAGGCACATCAGTTATATAAGGAAAAATGCTGCGGTAATCGAGATGATTCTGCTGCGATGCAATTTCTTATTCCAGGGTGGACATTTGATAATAAAAAGCCCTGTTTGGTTCGATAATATATTGTTTGCATATCTTTTGTAAGCAATGTGTTATATATATTTTTTATTAAAGTTTACAGTAAAAAGGAGCTAATGAACATGAAAATTGGTTTTATTGGTTTAGGTATTATGGGTAAGCCCATGAGTAAAAATTTATTAAAAGCCGGTTATGATGTAACTGTTAATGATTTGAACAAAGCTGCGGTTGATGAAGTAACAGCGCTAGGAGCTACATCCGCGGCTTCTGCAAAAGAAATTGCGCAGCAGTGTGATGTCATTATTACTATGCTGCCAAATTCACCGCAGGTTAAAACCGTTGTATTGGGAAAAGGCGGGTTGATTGAAGGATTATCGACAGGTAAAGTCCTTATTGATATGAGTTCGATTGCACCATTAGTTAGTCGTGAAGTGGCGGCTGAACTGGATAAAATCGGGGTTGAAATGCTGGATGCACCTGTATCGGGCGGAGAACCCAAAGCTATTGATGGTACGATGTCAGTTATGGTAGGCGGCAAGCAGGAAATCTTTGATTCATATTATGATGTTATGAAGTCTATGGCTGGTTCTGTTGTACGATGTGGGGAAATAGGCGCGGGAAACATTACTAAACTGGCAAATCAGATTATTGTTGCCATTAATATTGCTGCCGTATCAGAAGCATTTACCTTAGCACAGGCTGCAGGTGTAGAACCTAATCTTGTTTATGAAGCGATTCGAGGAGGATTGGCAGGAAGTACGGTACTTGATGCGAAAGGTCCTATGATGATGGATCGTAATTTCAACCCTGGATTCCGGATCAATCTGCATATAAAAGATTTGAATAATGTTATTGAAACTTCTCATAATTTAGGCCTTGCGCTTCCTCTTGTTACGCAAGTAATGGAAGAAATGCAGGTACTAAAACATGATGGCTTAGAAGCATGCGATCATAGCAGTATTGTTCGTTTTTATGAAAAAATGAATAATATTGAAGTGAAACGTTAATTTATTTTTACTATGGCACGGCGGGATAGTTTCCCGTCGTGCTGTTATTGTCGTATTGAAAACCATACGCTGTGCGTATGGTTCTAAAAGCTTATAGCTATAGGTAGAAAAAGCAAAACCTCCTTTGCTATACTAAGCACAGGTTCGCCAACCGTACTTAGAGCAAAGGAGGAAAATGCTATCCATGGACACTTTAAGTTTAGCACATACAAAATGGAGATGTAAATATCATCTTGTGTTTGCACCCAAGTACCGTAGACAATTGATTTACGGGAAATTAAAAAAAGATATTGGAAAAATTTTACGGGAATTATGTAGCCGGAAAGATGTAGAAATACTGGAAGCTAATGCGTGTAGGGATCATATACATATGTTA
Organism: Megasphaera paucivorans; assembly: GCF_900103535.1. Classification (GTDB taxonomy): domain Bacteria; phylum Bacillota; class Negativicutes; order Veillonellales; family Megasphaeraceae; genus Megasphaera_A; species Megasphaera_A paucivorans. Next base: position 8,554 of record NZ_FNHQ01000055.1, read on the forward strand.
GTGAGTATTCCACCTAAGT
>NZ_FNHQ01000022.1 GCF_900103535.1 Megasphaera paucivorans
ATCCGGTGTCGGGATATATTCATCTACCGCATCCATCAATTTCAAAATGCTGGCTTCTGCTTCCGGATCTTCTTCCAATGCCTTTAGCGCAGATCCTACGATAATAGGAATTTCATCGCCTGGGAAATCATAGCTGGAAAGAAGTTCGCGAACTTCCATTTCTACTAATTCAATCAATTCCGGATCATCTACCTGATCGGCTTTGTTCAGATATACTACCATTGCCGGTACTCCTACCTGGCGGGCCAGAAGGATATGTTCACGCGTCTGCGGCATTGGGCCGTCTGCTGCGCTTACTACCAATATTGCTCCATCCATCTGTGCAGCACCGGTGATCATGTTCTTTACATAATCGGCATGCCCCGGGCAGTCTACATGCGCATAATGACGCTTATCTGTTTCGTATTCTACGTGTGCTGTATTGATCGTAATACCGCGTTCACGTTCTTCTGGTGCTTTATCAATGTCAGCATACGCTTCAAACTTGGCATAGCCCTTTTTCGACAATACTTTCGTAATAGCTGCTGTCAATGTCGTTTTGCCATGGTCTACGTGTCCGATGGTTCCAATATTGACATGCGGTTTGGTTCTTTCGTATTTTTCTTTAGCCATTTTACATTTCCTCCAACGCCAATAATAATGATATATTAACCTTTAGCACTGATAACTTTTTCTGCTACGTTTTTCGGTACTTCTTCGTAGTGGTCAAAAGTCATCGAATAGTTACCACGGCCCTGCGTTTTAGAACGCAAATCCGTTGCATAACCAAACATTTCTGCCAACGGAACGAATGCATTGATATGTTGTGCACCACTGCGTGCTTCCATACCTTCCACCCGTCCACGGCGAGAGTTCAAATCACCGATTACATCACCCATGTAGTCTTCGGGAACAACAACTTCAACCTTAACATATGGTTCCAAAAGAACAGGATTTGCTTTTCTAGCGCCTTCTTTAAAACCTATAGAACCTGCAATCTTAAACGCCATTTCCGAAGAGTCAACATCATGATATGAGCCATCATACACAATAACTTTGATGTCAACCATTGGGAATCCGGCAAGAACGCCTGTTTCCATAGCTTCTTTAACACCAGATTCAATAGGTCCGATATATTCCTTAGGAATAGCACCGCCAACAATTTTATTTTCAAATTCAAAACCAGCACCCGGTTCCTGTGGAACTAATTCCAACCAGCAATCCCCGTACTGACCGCGGCCGCCGGACTGACGAACAAAACGTCCTTCCTGCTTAACAGTCTTGCGAATCGTTTCACGATACGCAACCTGAGGTTTGCCTACGTTGCAGTCTACTTTGAATTCACGTGACATACGGTCGACGATAATATCCAAATGAAGTTCACCCATACCTGAAATGATAGTCTGTCCTGTTTCCGCATCTGTCTTGACACGGAAAGTCGGATCTTCTTCTGCTAAACGAGACAACGCAACGCCCATTTTTTCCTGATCAGCCTTTGTCTTTGGTTCAACAGCAACAGAAATAACCGGTTCTGGAAATTCCATTTTTTCAAGAATGATTGGATGTTTTTCATCACAAAGAGTATCCCCTGTTGTAGTATCTTTCAAACCTACGGCAGCACCAATATCGCCGCTATAAGCCATATCCACTTCTTCACGATGATTAGCATGCATACGAAGAATACGGCCAATACGTTCTTTTTTACCCTTAGTAGAATTATATACATAAGAGCCCGCTGCCATAGTACCGGAATACACCCGGAAGAAAGCAAGCTTACCTACAAAAGGATCGGCCATAATCTTGAAAGCAAGTGCGGAAAAAGGTTCACTGTCATCAGATTCGCGGTGATCTTCTTCACCTGTATCAGGATTCGTTCCTTTAATAGCCGGGATATCAAGCGGCGACGGCATGTAGTCAACAATAGCATCGAGCAACATCTGTACACCCTTGTTTTTATACGCAGAACCGCAAAGTACGGGGAACATTTTATTTGTTACAACGGACTTACGGATAGCACCTTTGATTTCATCAACGGTAAGTTCTTCGCCTTCCAAATATTTCATCATCAATTCATCATCTGTTTCTGCAACAGCTTCAATCATAACTTGATGATATTTTTCGGCTTCTTCTTTCATATCATCCGGAATTTCCACAATTTCGATATCTTTACCGAGATCATCACCATACACTTCTGCTTGCATAGTAATCAAATCAATAATACCTTTGAATTCCGTTTCAGCTCCTATGGGAAGCTGAATAGCAACAGCGTTAGCCTGCAGCCGATCCTTCATCATTTCAACACAGTTCAGAAAATCTGCACCGGTCGTATCCATCTTATTAATGAAGGCAATACGGGGAACCTGGTAATGTTCAGCCTGGCGCCATACAGTTTCAGACTGCGGTTCTACACCGCCTTTTGCAGAGAAAACCGCAACCGAACCATCAAGTACGCGCAGAGACCGTTCAACTTCTACAGTAAAGTCAACGTGCCCCGGGGTATCAATGATATTAATACGATATCCTTTCCAATGTGCCGTCGTTGCAGCAGACGTGATAGTAATACCACGTTCCTGTTCCTGGGCCATCCAGTCCATGGTAGCAGCGCCATCATGGACTTCACCGATTTTATGAACTCGGCCGGTATAAAAAAGGATACGTTCGGTTGTCGTGGTTTTACCGGCATCTATGTGAGCCATAATACCGATGTTTCTCGTTTTTTCCAAGGAAAATTCTCTTGCCACGATTTCTTCCACTCCTCAAATTTTAATATCTTCTTACCAGCGATAATGTGCAAAAGCCTTATTAGCTTCCGCCATCTTATGCGTATCTTCTTTTTTCTTAATAGCCGCACCCGTATTATTAAATGCATCCATTAATTCGGCAGCAAGTTTTTCCTTCATTGTACGTTCACCGCGTTTACGGGCATATCCAACAGTCCAGCGGATGCCCAAGGACAACCGGCGGTCAGCACGTACTTCGACAGGTACTTGATAGTTGGCACCGCCAACACGGCGGGCACGAACTTCCAATACAGGCATAACATTGTTTAATGCCTGTTCAAATACTTCCAAAGGATCTTTATTTGTCTTAGAACGGATAATATCAAAAGCATCGTAAACAATCGTTTCCGCGACGCCTTTTTTGCCGTCCAGCATTACTTTATTAATGAAGCGCGTAACCAATTTGGAATGGTACACCGGATCCGGAAGTACATCGCGCTTTGGCACTGGGCCTTTTCTTGGCATGTCTAATTCCTCCTTATATATGTAGGTTATCAATTGCGTTTCTGTTCTTACAGCGATTATTTTTTAGGCTTCTTAGCACCGTATTTAGAACGGGCCTGCTGGCGATCTTGCACGCCGGCTGTATCCAATGCGCCGCGAACGATGTGATAACGTACACCAGGAAGGTCTTTTACACGACCGCCTCTGATTAATACAACACTATGTTCCTGCAAATTGTGGCCAATGCCAGGGATATACGCAGTTACTTCGATAGAGTTGGTCAAACGGACACGAGCAACTTTACGCAAAGCAGAGTTAGGCTTTTTCGGTGTAGCTGTATACACACGAGTGCAAACACCGCGCTTTTGCGGGCAGTTTTTCAGAGCCGGGGCTGTGGATTTGTGTTCCGAAGCCTGACGTCCTTTACGAACCAATTGGCTGATTGTTGGCATATGGGCACCTCCTCTCCAAACAATTAGATTTATAATGAATCATCAAAAGGCATTGCCTATAAGATGAGACTACCAAAGTTATTTCAACAAGCCCACAGCTGCTGCTTTTACTTTGATGCGGCATGCCACACCAAGATCAGCCATGCTGTACGACTTATCTACAGGAATACCCGCTCCTGAAGCAAATATCTCCAGTGGGGTAGTAACTTGTTTATCACTATCATTGGCGATAAACAATTTCGTTATTTCGTTTCGTTTCATTGCTTTTAAGGTTTGCTTCGCACCTACGGTCTTACGCACCCCTGCTAATGCATCCAAGCTCACGGAAACTCTCTCCTAACATACTAATATATACTAAATAAGACACAGATATGGTACTGTGACACTTAGTTATTTTATCATCACCCTATTTGTATGTCAATGTATTTTTCTGAAAAACTGCACAAACAATAGATTTTTTATTACACTATCCCGGGCGTTTCTTTTTATGTAGTATCCCCCTTGAAAGATTGTCTTATTTATTCTTTCAAGGGGGATGTTTTAAGTTTATTCAGATATTACAGTATTGGATTCATCAAAAGTTTTTGCATCTAAAGGTTCTCCATTTTCATCTTCATATGCCACAGCAGGAATCGTCTTAAGTACCTTGACCTTACGATATCGGCCCATTCCGGTACCAGCCGGAATCAACTTACCTATAATAACGTTTTCTTTTAATCCCAGCAACGGATCTATCTTTCCTTTTATCGCCGCATCAGTAAGAACACGGGTCGTTTCTTGGAAAGAGGCTGCTGACAAGAATGAATCCGTAGCAAGTGCCGCTTTCGTAATCCCTAAGAGTATATTTTTCCCGGAAGCTACGTTGCCGCCTACTGCCTGAATGCGGTGGTTCGAATCTTCAAATACATTTACATCTACGTAATCTCCTGGAAGCAAGCCTGTATCACCAGGGTTTTCCAATTTGATCTTGCGAAGCATTTGGCGTACGATAACTTCTATATGTTTATCATTAATTTCAACACCTTGGGACTTATACACCTTTTGAACTTCATAAACAAGATACCGCTGTGTCGCTTCAACGCCGAGAATATGGAGAATGTCGTGAGGATTAATAGATCCTGCTGTAATACGACTTCCCTTTTCAATGACATCCCCTTCATGTACAACGATATGGGCTCCATATGGAACAACATAGGATTGCTCTTCACCGTCCTCGGCCAAAACCCGTACAGTATGGATATCGTGATGATCTTCCTTTTCCGTAATTTCAATTTTACCAGTAATTTCAGTTACAATAGCATTTCCTTTAGGTTTACGTGCTTCAAATAATTCTTCAACACGTGGCAGACCTTGTGTAATATCACCGGCCGATGCAACACCGCCTGTATGGAATGTACGCATTGTCAACTGTGTGCCCGGTTCACCGATAGACTGTGCCGCTATAATACCCACCGATTCTCCGACGTTTACTTTACCGCCTGTACCTAAATCACGTCCATAACATTTCGCGCAAACACCATACCGGGAACGGCAGGTAAGAACAGATCGGATACGGACTGTTTTATAATATTTTACAACTTCATCTGCTTTGTCTTCTGTAATTTCTTGATTGAGCGGAACAATAACTTCACCTGTATCGGAATTGACCAATTTTTGTGCCGCTGTACGGCCAACAATACGATCTTTTAATGATTCAATCACGCCATTACCTTCAACAATAGCGCCGACTTCAATTCCTCTAATATCATTATTGCGAACTTTTACTTCCTTTACATCACTGGCCAAGATTTTATCAATAGCGTCTTCGGTCAGCGGTGTACCTGCTGGGCAAATTTCAAAACCATTCGCTTCTACCACAACATTTTCAATCGTTTTGCCAAGCATATTGTCAATCATAGCCTGGCGCAGTGCCGCCCGAATTTTTTCTTCTGGTTCGCCCAAAAATACGCTTTCAATAACATTAGTATGGTTTAAGTCATCATTAATGTCCATTTGGCTGCCCCGCAGTGACAACCGCGGAATATTATGTTCAACTATAACGTCCATATCATCAGTTGTCAGTAAATGTTCTTCAGGAAAAAGAACTTTTTCCGTTACCGGATCTAATATGGGATGAACCAAGACACGTCCAATGAGTTTATCTTTCAATAGTGCTACGGCCGCCTTGCAGGAACCGGCCAAACGAGCCCGTTCGCGCACAAGATCAATTCCAAACACATCACAATCATCTTCACGGACAATCACATCTTGAGATACATCGACAAGACGCCGGGTCAAATAGCCAGAGTCAGCTGTACGTAAAGCTGTATCTGCCAAACCCTTACGAGCACCATGGCTGGATGTAAAGTAATCCAATACAGACAAGCCTTCCCGGAAATTAGCCTTAATCGGCAAATCAATGATACGGCCAGAAGGATCCGCCATCAATCCACGCATACCCGCAACCTGACGAATCTGCTGTTTATTACCACGAGCACCGGAATCGGCCATCATAAAGATGGAGTTAAAAGGATCCATATTATCCATCATAGCATCCGTTACATCGTCTGTTGCTTTTTCCCATAAGGAAATCGTTTTGCGGTATCGTTCATCCTCAGTAATCAGCCCACGTTGGAACATCTTAGTAACATTAATAACCTGTTCTTCCGTGACATCAAGAATGGCCTTCTTTTCACTTGGTACTTGAATGTCGGAAATAGCAATAGACATTCCGGCCTGTCGAGCATAATGATATCCTAATGACTTAATGCGGTCCAATAATTCTGCGGTCTTAGTATTTCCTACCAGATGGAAACAAGCATCAACAAGTTTTCCAATTTGCTTTTTGTTCATCAAAACGCCAAGGCATTCAACATCAACATATGTTTTATCCTTTTTGAAAGCTGCTGCTGCTTCCTTATCTACTTTGTGGGAAGGAAGCGGACGTATCGAAAGAAGATCTACGCCAAAACGTTCTTTCAGCGCAGTAAACCCATAATCGAGGATACGGCCTTCTTTATCTTGGATTTTTATCAAATGCACCGGGTCGATCAAACCATTGGTATAAGCAAATACCGCATCCTGGGGATCGGTAAATACCATGATTTTATCCGTATGATACATCCGTAATTCTTCGTACAAAGCTTGATTATATAACAACTTTCCAGCTGTTGTTTCAATCAATCCCCGTCCTGGAATACGGACTTTAATCAACGCTTCTATATCAAGAACATGCGCATCATAAGCCAGCATAACCTCATCATAATTGGAGAAAATTTTCCCTTCTCCGTTAGCCCCCGGCTTAACCAATGTCAAATAATATGCACCAAGAACCATATCTTGGGTTGGTACAGCAACAGGTTTGCCATCTTTCGGCGCCAAAATATTATGCGAGGAAAGCATAAGCGTACGAGCTTCAGATTGTGCTTCCACAGATAAAGGCAAATGGCAAGCCATTTGGTCCCCATCAAAGTCGGCATTGTAAGCTGTACACACCAGAGGATGCAGCTTAATTGCCCGACCTTCCCAAAGAATCGGTTCAAAGGCTTGAATACCTAGTCGATGCAGCGTAGGTGCACGATTTAATAAAACAGGATGTTCTTTGATAACATCTTCTAAAACGTCCCATACTTCATTGCTTACACGTTCTACCTTCTTTTTTGCATTTTTTATATTAGTAGCAATGCCTTTTTCAACAAGTTTTTTCATGACAAAGGGTTTAAATAATTCCAATGCCATTTCCTTTGGCAAGCCACACTGATGCATTTTCAATTCCGGTCCGACAACAATAACGGAACGACCGGAATAATCAACACGTTTACCGAGCAAATTCTGACGGAAACGGCCTTGTTTTCCCTTAAGCATATCAGAAAGAGATTTCAAGGGACGATTACCAGGGCCTGTAACAGGACGTCCCCGGCGGCCATTATCAATCAAGGAATCAACAGCTTCCTGCAACATACGCTTTTCATTGCGGACGATGATATCAGGAGCTCCCAGTTCAAGTAATCGGCTCAAGCGATTATTACGGTTAATGACACGACGATATAAATCATTCAAATCAGAGGTTGCAAAACGACCACCATCAAGTTGTACCATAGGACGAAGTTCCGGAGGAATAACCGGCACGACATCCATAATCATCCATTCCGGTTTATTGCCGGAATGACGAAAGGCTTCAACCACTTCCAACCGGCGGATAGCCCGTACGCGGCGCTGTCCGGAAGCATCCTTTAATTCAGCACGCAATTCGCCGTCCAGCTTGTCCAGATTCAAATCCTGCAGCAACTCTTTAACCGCTTCAGCCCCCATGCCAACACGGAATTTTTCACCATACATATCTAAATATTGACGATATTCTGTTTCCGTCAGAAGTTGTTTTTTTATAAGAGGTGTATCTCCTGGATCCAAAACAACATATGATGCAAAATATAAAACTTTTTCCAGCGAACGCGGAGAAATATCCAAAATCAATCCCATCCTGCTGGGAATACCTTTAAAATACCAAATATGAGAAACAGGAGTAGCCAACTGAATATGGCCCATACGTTCTCTACGAACTTTAGCCCGTGTGACTTCTACGCCACAGCGATCACAAACAACGCCTTTATAACGAATGCGCTTATACTTACCGCAATGACATTCCCAGTCCTTTGTAGGTCCAAAAATACGTTCACAGAACAATCCGTCACGTTCCGGTTTCAATGTACGGTAATTGATTGTTTCCGGTTTTTTAACTTCTCCATGAGACCATTCAAGGATTTTTTCCGGCGAGGCCAAGCCTATTCGCATAGAATCAAATTCGTTCACATCTAGCACAAATACCGCTCCCTTCTATTCATGTACTGATTATTCATCACTATCATCTGTATCATCGGTATTTGTATATCCACCCAACTCACCGATTACATCATCTTCGCCACCGTTGTTTACATAATCATCCGGCACGGTATTTTTTTCAATCATAGTTGTTTCATCATCCACTGCGGTTTCGCCTTCCATAACTTGACGAATTTCATCCGTTTGATCCTGTTCCGTTTCCACTTCATCTTCATCGTCCAATTCACGAACTACAACCTCTTCGCCGTCTTCATTCAAAATCTGGACATCAAGACCAATCGCCTGCAATTCTTTGAGCAATACCTTAAACGATTCCGGAACACCCGGTTCTGGAATATTTTCGCCCTTGACGATTTTTTCATAAGCTTTGACACGACCAACGACATCATCAGACTTAACCGTAAGCATTTCCTGCAATGTATACGCAGCGCCATATGCTTCCAAGGCCCAAACTTCCATTTCCCCGAAACGCTGGCCACCAAACTGCGCCTTGCCGCCCAGAGGCTGTTGTGTAACCAATGAGTACGGTCCTGTAGAACGAGCATGGATTTTGTCATCAACCAAATGATGCAGCTTCAGCATATATACATACCCTACCGTAACTCGGCGATCCATAGGTTCTCCTGTTCGTCCATCATAGAGAACTGTTTTGCCGTCTTCCGGCAGTCCTGTCATTTTTAATGCTTCAAAGACATCTTCTGCATGTGCACCGTCAAATACAGGTGTTGCAATATGAATACCGGCAGCATCCGGCTTAGGCATACCATAGGAATCTACATCATAACCAGCTTCGCGCAATTTACCTTCCAGCGTTGAATCCATGCCTTTAATTTGCAGGCCCATTTCATGCATAGCCCAACCCAAGTGAGTTTCTAAAATCTGCCCGATATTCATACGTGAAGGAACCCCCAGGGGATTAAGAACAATTTGCACCGGCGTGCCATCTGGCAAGAACGGCATATCTTCCTGACGCATTACACGGGAAACAACCCCCTTGTTGCCATGACGCCCAGACATTTTATCCCCTTCATGGATTTTACGTTTTTGAGCAATATATACACGGACTAAACGATTTACACCCGGCGGGAGTTCATCATTATTTTCTCGAGAAAAGACACGTACATCAACAATTTTCCCCGATTCCCCATGAGGTACACGTAATGATGTATCACGAACTTCCCGTTCTTTATCCCCAAAAATAGCACGCAGCAGTCGTTCTTCCGGAGTAAGCTCAGTTTCACCTTTCGGCGTAACCTTGCCAACCAAAACATCGCCTGGATATACGTCAGCACCAATCATAATAATGCCGCTTTCATCTAAATTCTTTGTGCTGTCTTCACTGACATTCGGAATTTCGCGAGTTATTTCTTCAGAGCCCAGCTTTGTATCACGGGCATCACATTCATATTCTTCAATATGAATAGAAGTATATAAATCTTTCTTAGGCAAATCTTCACTAAGAAGCACCGCATCTTCGTAGTTGTATCCTTCCCACGGCATATATGCAACAAGAATATTATAACCGAGAGCCAGTTCACCACCGTCTGTAGCCATACCATCAGCCAATACTTGTCCTTCAACTACTTTTTCCCCTTTGTAAACCAGCGGTCGTTGATTGATGCAAGTACTTTGGTTAGAGCGCATAAACTTAATCAAACGATATGAATCTTCCGAACCAGCGGTCGTTGTAACAACGATTTCATCCCCGGTTACACGGCTGACGATGCCGGCATGTTTTGCTAAAATGCAAACACCCGAGTCACATGCAGCCTTATATTCCATACCTGTGCCGACAAGAGGTGCCTGTGTGCGGAGCAGCGGAACGGCTTGACGCTGCATGTTTGCTCCCATGAGAGCCCGGTTCGCATCATCATTTTCCAAAAACGGAATCATAGACGTCCCTACAGATACCACTTCTTTTGGCGAAACGTCCATAAAATCAACACGATTACGCTGAAATTCACGAGTATCTTCGCCGTGGCGGCAGGCAACGCGTTCATTTACAAAATGGCCGTCTTCCGATAAAGGTTCATTTGCCTGTGCAATAATATATTGTTCTTCTTCGTCCGCGGTAATATAATGTACATCGTTAGTAACGATATGTGTTTCCTTATCTACCCGGCGATATGGCGCTTCAATAAAGCCAAACTCGTTGACCTTGCCAAAGCAAGCCAATGAAGAAATCAACCCTATATTCGGTCCTTCCGGTGTTTCTACCGGACACATGCGCCCATAATGAGAATGATGTACATCTCGAACTTCAAAACCAGCTCGTTCGCGAGACAACCCGCCAGGTCCCAATGCACTAAGACGACGTTTATGTGTTAATTCAGCCAACGGATTCGTCTGATCCATAAACTGTGATAACTGGCTGGAACCAAAGAATTCCTTAATAGAGGCTACAACAGGGCGAATATTGATCAACGCTTGCGGCGTAATAGCTTCCATATCCTGAATAGTCATACGTTCCTTAACAACACGTTCCATACGTGTCAGACCAATGCGGAACTGATTCTGCAGCAATTCACCTACGCAACGCAGACGACGGTTTCCTAAATGGTCAATATCATCAACATTGCCAAATCCATCCATAAGGTTGAGAAGATAATCGATATTGGCAATGATGTCTTCTCTTGTAATCGTCCGATGTTCATAGGGGAGATTACTATTATTGCAAATCATCTTATATGCAGAACCGTCTTGTTTTTCAACAAATAGTTCGACGAGACCCTCTCCGCTGAATACACCGCTGTCTTCAATTCTCTTGATTTCAGCAGATCCAATTTCCGTATGCGCATCGACGACGACTTCACCGGTTTCAGCGTTAACGACAGGTTCATGTAAAATCTGTCCAAATAATCGGCGCTGCCATCCTAATTTCTTTCCGGCTTTATATCGGCCGACACGAGCCATATCATACCGGCGGGGATCAAAAAACAATCCTTCAAAAAGATTACGTGCACTTTCCACGGTCGGCGGTTCACCCGGCCGAAGTTTTTTATAAATCTCTACCAACGCTTCATCCTGTGATTCTGTCGTATCTTTTTCAAATGTATTCTGCAGCCGCTTATCGTCATAGAACAAATCCAAAATATCAGCATTTGAGGACCATCCCAATGCACGAATCAAAACAGTAGCCGGAATTTTACGATTGCGGTCAATACGAGCATACACGACATCATTGGCATCCGTTTCCAGTTCAATCCAAGCTCCTCGGTTAGGAATAACTGTCGAATTATACAACCGAATGCCCATTGGATCAATTTCACGGCCATAATATACACCCGGAGAACGTACGAGCTGACTAACAATAACACGTTCCGCCCCATTAATAATGAATGTACCTGTATCCGTAATCAGTGGAAAATCCCCCATGAATACTTCCTGATCTTTGATTTCACCTGTTTCATGGTTGACCAAACGAATCTGGACGCGAAGAGGAGCGGCATACGTCGTATCCCGTTCTTTACATTCACGAATATCATACTTGGGCTCACCCAATTTGAAATCTTCAAAGGATAAAGACAGATTTCCCGATGCATCTTCGATCGGCGAAATATCTTTGAATATGTCCTTTAATCCTTTTTCCAGAAACCATTCATAAGATTTAATTTGTAAATCCAATAAATGCGGCATCTTCAAGACTTCGTTGATCTTTGCATATGTGTATCGAGTCCTTTTCCCTACTTGTACAGGTTTGAACATGCTTTTACTTCACCCCTTATAAAAAATGAAAGCTATTACTGGAAGGCAAAAAAGCAGTCCCATTAGGCGACAAAAAAGCAAGGCTCAACCTTCTCACCGAACCTTGCTTAACTTTTTTGTTTAACGGAAGCTGCTCCTCCATGTATTTATATAATCATTAGCATTTGCAATGAGTTATTATAGCATACAAGTTTTTCAAAGTCAACCATTATTTATATTTTTTGTTAAATATTTTTTTACCCAGTTGTCATTTTTCAAGACAACATACTCCTTCAACCCCTGTAATGCCTAATCCTGGTGCTTCAGGCAATATAAGTTTACTATGATTATAGGAAACGCCGCCTCGGACCGGATCTGCTGCCAATAAATCTGCTGCATCCAAATCAGCCAATTGCATACAGCGTTTGCCCGCCATCAACGACGCAGCCGCCGTAATTCCCACCTTACTCTCTAACATACATCCAGCCATGCAGGATACTCCTGCAGCCTTCGCCATAGCCGCCATATCCAGTGCATTATGAAGCCCCCCTGCTTTCATTAATTTGATATTGATCATATCGCAAGCCCGCATAGACAACAACCGCCATACATCCCGTACTGTATATGCCGCTTCATCTGCCATAATATCTGTCATAACATGATCTGTAACAAACTTCAATCCATCAAAATCATCCGCCCGGACCGGTTGTTCTACCAGCTCAATATCCATGCCGGCATCTTCCCATTCGCGGATAATCCGAACTGCCTCTTTGGGCTTCCATGCTTGATTAGCATCAAGACGCAGAGTAATATTCGGACCCACTGCTTCTCGCACTGCCCGAACACGTTTTTTATCAAGCAAAATATCTTCGCCTACTTTAATCTTCAACGCGGTATATCCGCGATGTACTGCTTCTATGGCATCCTGCATCATCTCTTCTGGTTTATTCAGACTAATTGTCAAATCTGAAGTTAATGAGCTCGTCCTGCCGCCGAATAACCGATATAAAGGGATTCCGTATTGTTTACCAAACAAGTCATATACAGCTATATCTACAGCCGCTTTTGCCGAAGTATTTCCCTGCATGGAAGTATCTAACACATGCCAAATATCTTCCAGATCATCTATATCCCGACCGATAAGCGCAGGTGTCAATATATCCTGTATAGCACCTGCCACAGATCCATGTCCATCCCCAGTAATTTTATATGTTGGCGGCGCATTGCCAAATCCGCTTTCACCACTATCCGAAAGTATTTGCACAATAATATCTTCGGCAACCTCCACACGGCGCAACGCAGTAATAAACGGTTTTTTCAACGGAATATGCACCAGTCCTATCCGTATTTCTTTAATTTTCATGCTGCTGCCTCGATCAATTAGTTCTGCACCCGAGCCAAAGTATACTTTTTCTTCCCCTTACGCACAATAACAAAACGGCCGTTAGAATTCTTATGAGGAGTTACTACTTCATCAAGAGATGTTATTTTAATTCCGTTTATAGTAACTGCCCCATTTGTAATATCTTCACGAGCCTGCCGCTTAGAAGTATAAATGGTTGAATCAATCAGCCAGTTAACTACATCTTTTTCTTCCGGTCCTACCGTTACCGTCGGCATTTTTCCAAAAGCTTGTTCCAGTTCATGTTCCGTAAGATTGGCTATACTGCCTTGATATAATGCTATCGTGATATTTTGTGCTTCCCGAAGTGCTTTTTTACCATGGACAAATGTAGTTACCTCTTCAGCTAAACGGCGCTGGGCAATTCTTTTTTCAGGCTCTGTCTGGACGGTCTGTTCCAAATCATTAATTTCTTCTTGATTCAAAAAAGTAAAATACTTTAAATATTTAATAACATCTGCATCATCCTGATTCAGCCAAAATTGATAAAATTCAAAAGGAGAGGTTTTTTCCGGATCAAGCCAAATGGCTCCTCCTGCCGTTTTTCCAAACTTCGTTCCATCTGATTTCAGCATGAGCGGTATTGTCAGGCAATAGGCCTGCGCTTCAGACCCGTGTATTTTTCGAATCATATCAATACCGGCGGTAATATTTCCCCACTGATCTGCTCCCCCAATCTGAAGTTGTATATCATTATGTGCAAAAAGATGCTCAAAATCAATAGATTGCAGAATCTGATACGTAAACTCCGTAAAAGAAATCCCTGCTTCCAGACGGCTTGCTACCACTTCCTTAGCCAACATGACGTTAACACTGAAAAGCTTGCCATAATCACGCAAAAAACCAAGTAAATCTAATTTTGACAACCAATCATAATTGTTAACAATCGTAATATTGGAATCTTCACCAAAAAGATGAATAAACTGTGCTTTTAATTTATCAGCATTATCATGGATAGCTTCAATCGTTTGTAACTGGCGTTCAGTTTTACGTCCGCTGGGATCTCCGATAACGCCGGTACCACCGCCGATGACGATATAAGGATGATGGCCTGCCAATTGAAATCGTTTCAGCATCATGAAAGGAATTAAGTGTCCTATGTGCATACTATCTCCCGTGGGATCGACTCCACAATACAAAGAGACACTTTTTTCCTCCGTCAATTTTCTCAATCCTTCTTCATCACTGACTTGGTTTACCGCTCCACGCCAAGTTAATTCATCAATAATATTCATAATCTCGGATTCTCCCCTTTTCACAACAGATATTCACAATTGATTTTATTATATAAAATGCCTTGTTCCGCGTCAAATAGAATACGTAAAATAAATTAATAACAAAACAGTTTTTCTGCATATTATAAAAAGAATCTATTTAAAAAGCATTGCGTATAATTGCCGTCATCATTCGTTCTTCCCATCGATAATTTCCGCTGTATATTCCCTTTGCCCGTATATCTTCTTCATCAATAGCTTCCCCATTCATAATATACAAAAAGCCATTTCCTGTTCCCGGAAACATCATAATAGCAGATAAAAGACCATATGCCTCCCCAGTATGTCCTGCCAAATCAATACATCTATCTGAGACGGGACGCGATGTGCTGTTACTCAGCATATGGTACACACCCAATCCATACGTTTCCAATGTTCCTCCACAAGTATCGCCATTAAAACACTGCCGATCATAGTACCATTGACAACTAAACATTTCCTCCAGCATTGTTTCTGTCACAATCCGGTTCCCTTGATATACACCGCCATGTAAATACATATCTAATAAATTCGTCAATTCCTGGGCCGAAATACGCAGCCCGCCTTGCGGTGAGAATACGGTCCCGTTCGTTCCCGGCACATATCCGGCTATATTGTAAAAATCATCATTTTGCCTTTGATCCGGATTGCATATACGCACGATATGCTCCGGCTGAACAATCCCCCTATAATCATCAATCTGAGGATACCACGGACCATTCTCATCCCATTTTCCTTCTTTTTGTTTTTGATATATAGTACCCAGCTTCTTCATATCTTCCGTATCAAAATCACCAATATTGTAACTACCGAAAATATCCAATTCTTTTAAAATATGTGTACGTTGATAAATATCAAAGCGCACTCCTGTAACTACCTCGATAATCGTCCCCAAAAGACCATAATTAAGATTACAGTAATGAAAATAAGTTCCAGGTCTGCCGATAGCAGAAAAATGTTCGCCTCCGCGATAATATAATCCTTCTGGCATAAAAAACTCGATAATATCCTCTTCCGGAGGAATAGAATAGATGCCTCCATCACATAGCGATGACATATGTGATAAAAGCATGCGGATCGTAATCGGTTGTTCCGGATATCGGGGATGCCTCAGATTAAAACCAAGATACTCGCATATGTCCTCATCCAAAGAAAGCTTGCCTGCCTCTGCCAATTGTAATATCGTCAAGGCCGTAAATTGTTTGGAAACAGAAGCAACGCGAAAACGTGAATCTTTCGTAATCGGTAGATCAAATTGCGGCTTTACGCTGTCAATGTAGCGCCGTCCTAAAAATTTTTCATATACTTGCTCTCCATTTTTATAAATAACGACAGCTAATCCAGGAACACCTACGCCAGTATTGCCGATAAGTGCTTCTAATTCCCGATCTAACTCACGTATTTGTTCCATTGTCAATATTCTTCTTTTATTCATTTGTCCGTATCCTTTAAAATATTCCATGCCGTCTGTGCCAAAATCTTATATCCGGCTATATTCGGGTGAATCCCGTCCACATATACCTGTATGTCCTGCTCATCTGCTGCTTGCAAAGCTTCATAAAAATCAACATATGGAATACCGGCTTTTTCACTCTGGGTAATAATCCACTGCCGATACATAGTCAGCATTTCATTGTGTCGTCCTACATCATCCCTCTTCTGCCAGCCAAAAACTGAGCTTTCCATTTTGGTGCGCGGAGGAGTTCCTAAAATGACTCTCATATTGGCCATATGGGCACTTATAATCATTGCTAAAATATTTTCTTCTATCTCATGAAGCGAAACATTTAATAAAATATCATTAGATCCGCCCATAATAAAAATCAAATCCGGCATCATTACTATGTTTCGAGAAAAACGCCGCCGCATTTCTGCAGTTGTTTCACCACAGCTGCCACTATTAATAATATGCCAGCCGGACCATTCCCGCAATAGGGAAATCCATGAACACGGAGACGGAACTCCATATCCATAAGTAAGACTATCTCCCACACATACCAGTTTCATATTTATCCTCCCATATGTTTCTTATATCATACTCATTGCTTATATATTTGTAAAACAAATACAATTCATAAATATACTATATATAAATATAAAAAGCAGACACCACTGACATAGCCAGTCAAGTGTCTGCATAAAACATGCTTTTTATTTTTCCTTACGGCGCAGATGAATTGTGAATCCACCAATTTCTTTCTCAAGAAAGGCCACTTTGATATTTCCTTTATTATCTTTAAAGCACAAATTCTTATTAAATAACACGCCTTGCCGCTTATAATAGGCGATAGCCCGCTCCATGTCGCGCGTATCGATACAGATATGTCCCTTAGAGCCCGGCATAGGATGATCACAAATTTCTGCTACCGGACCCGCAAAGAAGTTATCTCCGCCTACGACTTTGTCCTGCAACATCAATTCACAAAGATCATCGGTAATGTCTTCTGCTTCCTTGCGATTCTGTG
Organism: Megasphaera paucivorans; assembly: GCF_900103535.1. Classification (GTDB taxonomy): domain Bacteria; phylum Bacillota; class Negativicutes; order Veillonellales; family Megasphaeraceae; genus Megasphaera_A; species Megasphaera_A paucivorans. The sequence continues at coordinate 17,278 of NZ_FNHQ01000022.1, forward strand.
CATGAAGTCCCACATGTCCCAGTTCAAATCCGAGAAGATGCTTGAATACTTTTTGGCAAGTTGCCGCAATGCCATCCCAATCTTTGTTCTTTACCATATCAGACGGCGTCATAAAACTGCCACCAACGGCTGCTACATTGGGAAGATCAAGATAATCATTCATATTATCAAAATTAACGCCACCCGTAGGCATAAATTTAATATGTGCAAAGGGACCCGACAAAGCCTTTAATGTGGTGATACCACCATATGCTGCGGCTGGAAAAAATTTACAAATTTCAAGTCCAAAAGCCGACGCTGCTTCAATATCTGCCGGCGAAACCGTACCTGGAAGAATATCAATATGATTCATAACGCACCATTCCGTTACTGCCGGATTAAAGGCCGGCGTCACGATAAATTGTGCACCTGCTTCTACCGCATCTTTAGCCTGCTGCACCGTATGTACCGTACCTGCTCCGACAATAATTCCCTGCACTTGCTGCGCCATAGCCCGAATGCTATCAAGACAGGCCGCCGTGCGAAAGGTAACCTCAGCAATCGGTATGCCGCCTTTTACAAGAGCATTGCCAAAATCCACGGCATCGGCCGCATCATCCAGCACAATAAGCGGTACCAGACCAATATCAAAAATCGTTTTCATGTTTTCGCTAATCATAAAAACCTCCCAATTACAATTGTTGTTCCATAAATTCTTTCAATGCCTGTGGATACGGCAACCCTTCATTATCGCCGCGGCTCATAACCTGAATTGCTCCCACTGCATTTCCGCGGCGCACAGCTTCCTGTAATGATAAATTTTCCATCAGTGCCGTAATAATACCTGCTGCAAATCCATCACCAGCCCCCACTGTATCAACAACTTTTTCAACTTTAAAACCAGGAACCATAAATTCATTTTCTCCATCAAACACGAGCGCACCATCTGACCCGCATTTTGTAACAACAATCTTAGCTCCATTTTTGTGGTAAAATGAATTTATTTTATGAGGATCATCACTGCCCATCAGGATTTTTCCTTCAGCAACTCCCGGCAAAACCATATCTGCCTTAGCTGCCAATTCATTAATAGTACGAATCATTATTTCTTTCGACGGCCACAGTGCCGGACGCAAATTAGGATCAAAGCTGATAAACAGCCCTGCCTTACGAGCCTTATCAAACATTAGATTGACCGCTGCACGTGTATTATCAGAAAGTGCGGGTAAAATACCCGTTAAATGAACATGGGAATAATTTTCAAAATTAATTTTTTCTACATCTTGTACAGAAAGCGTAGATGCCGCCGACCCGGAACGAAAATAAAAAATATCCGGATCCCCTTTACTAACACGCCCTTTTAACATAAAACCAGTTTTTTTTGTGTCGCTCCATGCTACAAATTCATTCCCAATTTTATTGTCATTCAGGGCGTGGATAATCCGTTTGCCAAAAGGGTCATTACCCAGCTTGGTCATATAAGTAACACGATGTCCTAATCTGGAAACCCCAACAGCAACATTAAACTCTGCACCTGCCACAGCCAAATCATACCCGCTCACATTGTCCAAAGAACCTTCACTCTGGGCAATTAGCAGTCCCATCGGTTCTCCGGCAAGAATCAATCCTGATTTCATAAGTGTATCATCCTTTCTACTGATGTACAAGTTAGGTTCCCTGACCGGCAGTCCTTCCTAACTTGTACATCATTATACTCTTTTTACGGTTGTTTGCCTATATATGCCAAAATACCTCCATCAACATATAGTATTTGTCCATTTACAAAATTCGACGCTTCAGATGCCAAGAAAATAGCAGGTCCTTCTAAATCGGCCGTAACTCCCCAACGTCCTGCCGGAGTTTTTGATACTATAAAACTGTCAAAAGGATGCCTCGACCCATCCGCTTGTTTTTCTCGCAGAGGAGCTGTCTGAGGGGTAGCAATATAACCAGGCCCTAATCCATTACACTGAATATTCTGACCACCAAATTCAGAACAAATATTACGTGTCAACATTTTCAATCCCCCCTTAGCTGCTGCATATGCTGAAACAGTCTCACGCCCCAATTCGCTCATCATCGAGCAAATATTGATGATCTTGCCATGGCCTTTTGCAATCATATCAGGAATAACGGCCTTAGCTACAATATAGGGCGCCACTAAATCTATATCAACAACGTTCCGAAATTCTTCTACCGTCATATCACACATAGGAATACGTTTAATAATACCAGCATTATTGACTAATATATCGATAGAACCCAATGTATTTTTAATTTCGGCGATAAGTTTTACAACGCAATTTTCATCAGTAACATCTGCAATATAGCCGTGAGCTTCAATGCCTGCTTTTTTATACTCCTTCATTGCTCGATTCAAGTGTATTTGGCTGCGGCAATTAAATGCAATTTTTGCACCAGCTCTGGCATACGCACTGGCAATAGCAAAACCAATACCATAAGAACCTCCGGTTATCAACGCTACTTTTCCCCTCAAGGAAAACTGGTCTAAACAGTTCATAAAAAAACTCCTTCCCGCCATTGAAAAAAACGAAATTAAGTCTTTTCCTCTTTAATTTATCTTCTCCGATTATACTATCAATAAAAATATTTTTAAATATATTTTATCTAAATTGCTCCATTACTAACCCTCTAAAAAAAACTCACATTCACATACAGTACAATTCTAGTTGTTATTTTATATAAAATATAATCAAAATAATAGCAAAAAACTCCCCACCATAAATTAGACCGAAAATCAGTCTGTTGTGGGGAGCCCCAAATTACGTGGTGTAATAATTCTTTTATTTCCTGATTACTGTTTCCTTACTGCAGTTTTTGAAGCTCTTGCACAGCTAGTTCCGTTGAAAGCCAAGCTTTTCCGATATTATATCCCATCTCTTCCAATTTTAACTGACACGCAAAAACATGAGGAATTGCCGAAACATAAATATGCGTATCATACATATAACGTAATACGGTTTCCACACCACTATCACACAAAATACGGCCATGATCAATAAGTACCATTCGATTAGCGTAAGGAAGTGCCGCTTCCAAAGTATGTTCTACAATCACAACCGTATGACCATACCGTGTATTGAGATTATGAATCAGTTGATAGAAAGCATTCGTTCCTTCTGGATCCAATGCTGAAGTCGGCTCGTCAAATACCAAAATATCTGGATTAGTAGCTAAAACACCTGCAATTACCAGACGTTGCCGCTGACCGCCGGAAAGTTTGCTCAATTCTCGCGTACGGTATTCTGTAAGACCCACTTTATCCAACGCTGAGGTAATTGCCTCTTTGATTATTTTCGGATTCACTCCTTGATTTTCCAAGCTAAACGCGATTTCTTCTTCTACGGTCATAGCTACAAGCTGGCTATCATAATCATCAAGCATCATCCCTACATGACATGCTAAATCAGAAATTGTCGTCTGCGTTGTTGCCTTTCCGTCTACATATACCATGCCCTTCATAACCCCGCCAAAATAATGCGGAATCGCTCCCGTCAATGTCATGCATAAAGAACTTTTGCCACTGCCGCTTTCTCCGGCAATAACCAAAAAATCACCTTTATGAATATTAAGATTAATATCATTCAAAACGGGTGTCTTCTGCTTATTATATATGTAAGATATATGTTCAAGCGAAATGAGTCCTTCCCGTACTGGTTTTAAATCAAATATGCTATGATCAGAAATTACCATCTGTTCTTCCAAGGAATCCAACACTCCGCGGGATACAAAAAGCCGCAAAGCTGGATAATACATAACCGGCGTAACAATTCCATTAAGCAAACCAATAATACCTACCAGCGGAAGCATCCCGGCAGTATATACAACCATGGGCAAGTCCATGACAAACTTCAAAATGGTAACAAATACGCCTCCACTGAGACACGTTGAAACAATTCCCGTTATTACAGGAAGCAACGAATGTCCCCTAAAACGAAGAAACGAAAAATAATGAACTATAAAAGCACAGGATAGCGCTCCAATAGGTTCACTGATAAGATTCCCATATGGGAATCCCGATTTAGAGGTAAGAACATTCACAAGTGCAGCTACCAGACCAATTCCCAACGCCTGTCTGTAAGTAGGCTTTGTCAAACAAATTGCTACGCAATACGTAGCAATTGTCCAGTTAGGAGTAATTCCTGCCACACTCGGAGAGACAAGATGGAGAATGGTGCCGATTGCCAGCATCAATGTACTAATTGTAATCCAACGAAATTGCCCACCTTGCCTATGATGAAATTCCAATTTAGAAATATCATGTATTTGTATCATCCGTCGGCTCCTTATACGATACCATGAATACGCAAATATATAACAACGGCACTGATAAGTATCATACCCCCTATTAGGGCATAATCCATCACGTTAGGTTGTACATTGCTCATAAAACTGTGACGCTGCTGACTGCCAAAACCACGCAATTCTAAACTAAGAGCCATTGTTTCTGACCTACTTAATGATTTCAACATAAGCGGCTGGATAACACTCATATAATTAATCATGCGTTTAAACACATTTCCCTTCACAGAAAGTCCCCTGCAAGCTTGTGCTTCTTGCACAGCTTTACTTTCAGCAATAAAATCAGGAACAAAGCGAAGTGCTGCTGTAAACATGAACGCATATTCATAAGGAACCTTAATTTGTGTAACCATCGCCGCTGTCAAATCTTGTAAACGCGTTGTAGTCAAAAGAATAATAAAAACAACGGTCATCGCCATCATGCGCAATCCCGTAACATAAGCCGATTCCACGGAACCACCGCCTAAAAGCTGGACAATCCCAAGAAAAACAGCAAAAACAGCAAGGCTGCCTACGGCTTTGCTGTTACGCTGTAAATTACCGCAAACCGTAAGTATCAACAATTCCGCAACAACCAAAATAATCAGTGGTATCGTAGTATGCATGACAAGTGCCCAAAAAGAAAATGCAAATGTCGCGATTAATTTTGTTACAGGTACCATGTTTTTAATCATCATGCATTCCCCCTCAATCTTTTTACCATTTCATCTTGAAATTCAGCCATGGATTTGCAATATTTCATTCCCGCAACAGCCATTGATAGGGTAACAGACTGCGGCCTAGTCAATCCTAAATCCACTAATTCATCGCATTCGGTAAATAATTTCTGGGGAGTCCCATCAAAATATTTTGTTTGATGCCCCATAACAATAACACGTTTACAATATTGCGCCAAAATATCCATATCATGTGTAATAAGTAATATTGTCAATCCGGCGTCATTAAGTTTTGTAAGCAACCGCATAAGTTTTGTTTTTTCAGCACTATCCTGACCGCTGGTTGGTTCATCAAGAATCAGATATTGCGTATGCATAGCTAATGCTGAAGCGATTGCTACTCTTTGTTTTTCGCCGCGGTTCAAATTCGGCGGATATGCATCCGCCAGTTTCTGCAGTCCGGTTGCCTCCATAGCCTCTGCAACGGCCTCTTCTGTCTCCCTTTTTGTCATCCCTAATTGCTGTGGTCCGTAGGCAATTTCCTGTGCTACGGTAGGACGAAACATTTGCCGTTCCGGGCGTTGAAACACATAGCCAATAAACCGGCTGCGTACAGAAGCATCTTGTTTAATAATACTTTTCCCATCTTTTAGAATATCTCCCTGCACAGGTTTTTCTAATCCCATCAGCAGCCGTGTAACTGTTGTTTTTCCACAACCGTTGCGCCCGCCCAATCCAATAAATTCACCTTCACCAATAATTAAGTTTACCTCTTTCAATATAGGAACACCATTTCCATAGTCGAAATTAACATTTTTCATTTCTAACATGCTACTCTACCTCCATTTGGGCAACACTGCTTTAAACTATTTATAGCGATATCCAAATCAAGCCATGCTATATCTCCCATATTACAGCCCGCTTTCTCAAGAGTCATCTGACAAGCAAATACTTGTGGAACCGCCGTTGCATATATATTGTTTTCATACATAAAACGCAGCGTTGTCGCTACATCCCCATCACAGGCAATACGTCCCTTCTGTATAAGAATCAACCGGTTAGCATACGGCAAAACAGCCTCCAATGTATGTTCTACCACAATTATAGTATGTTTGTATTTAACATTCAAATCATGCAATAATTGATAAAAATCACGTGTTCCTTCCGGATCAAGTGCAGATGTCGGCTGATCAAATACCAAAATATCCGGATTCGCAGCCAAAACCCCCGCAATAACCAAACGCTGTCTTTGTCCTCCCGATAGTTTACTGATTTCACGTTTTCGATACTCTGTAAGTTTGACCTTTGTTAACGCATGTTCAATGGCTTCTTCTATCTTATTCGGATCAATCCCCTGGTTCTGCAGACTAAATGCGATTTCTTCCTCTACCGTCATTGCTACCAACTGACTATCATAATCATCCAGCATCATACCTACATGACAAGCAAGTTCCGCAATACTGATTTGCGTTGTCGCTTTATTATCTACAAAGGCCATTCCTTTCATAACACCTCCGAAATAATGAGGAATAGCGCCGGACATCGCCATACATAAAGCACTTTTTCCGCTTCCGCTTTCACCTGTAATAACAAGGAAATCGCCTTGATGAATAGAAAGACTAATATTATCTAATGCCGGTTTACTTTTCTTATTATAGGTATAAGATAAATGTTCCATAGAAATAAGCCCTTCACGCGATGGATTTAACTTAAATCGGCTATGATCGGATACTTCCATTTCTTCTGATTTGACATCAATGATTCCTCTCATGGCAAACAATTTTTCTGCCGGATAATATAGTACCGGTGTTGTCACTCCGTTAATAAGACCGATAATACATACTGCCGGGAGCATCACATTAAAAAAAACTGAATCTGGAATATTTAACGCTAATTTAAAAGTTGTTAAAAATATGGTTCCAGAAATGATGGTACAGATCAACCCCGTAAAAGCGGGAAGAACCGTATGCCCTTTCCACTTAATGATATCCAGGTGTTTTACTGCAAAGCAACAAAGTAATGCCGCAACCGGCTCACTAATAAAATCTCCGTAGGGAAATGCCGCCTTAGACGTAAGAACTCCCACAAAGGCATATACCATGCCAATACCGAAGGATTGCTTATATGTAGGCTTAGTCAGATGAATTGCGATACAATACATCGCAATAGCCCAATTAGGAGTAAAGCCCGCCACACTCGGAGATACCAGACGAAGAATAGTTGCAATCGCCAAAAGCAATGTACTCACCGTAATCCATCTATATTGACCGCCTTGTCTGTGATGAAATTCTAATATTGAAATATCTGCAATACGTTCCATTATCTCAGCCCCCTAATTATTTATACAAAAAAGCCCTTCATCCTTTGCTTATTAAGCAAGGGACGAAAGGCTTATAATTCTTCCGCGGTGCCACCCCAATTGACTATGATTAGTCCGGCTTTACATGTACGGCCTAGGCGATACACGTTTCTTTGATAGCGGTGGAAATACACCGTCGTGCCCTACTTGTTCTCGTTCAGGCCGCATCTCCCGAATCCATTCCATTCATTGACCTGTACCGAACTCTCACTATCATCGGCTCGCTGCAACTGTCGTTCTGTATGTACTCGTTTCGTTCATCGATTTATTTTAAGTTACTTGTAATTATACCTGATTTTTAAAGTATGTCAATAGTTTCAACTGGAAAACCTACGGAGCTCTCTCACTTTAATTTTAAATATCTATGACTTTTTCTACGTCACCGCTGATTTTATGCGGTAGTATAAGCGAAAAGAAAACACAAACAATAACCGGAATAATCCATCCCTGTCCGCTTGTACCCAAAGGCAGCATGGATATAAAAGAGTGTGCCCACGCAACGTGAGCAAATTGATTCAATATATCAATTACCGCAATACTTGCCGCTACGGCTACGGTTATTCTCATACCTATACGAGACAACAATAGAAATTTATTGACAATAATCAATACGACAACAGAAATAGCAATAGGATACAAGAACAGCAGCATCGGCAAAGACACTTTAATAATTTGGTTCAGTCCCAAATTTGCCACTGCCAAGCTTACCAAAGAGCATATAGTAACATACTGCTTATATGATATAATGGGAAATTCCTGAGAAAAAAATTCTGCAACAGATGTAATAAGTCCAACCGAGGTTGTAAAACAAGTAATAACTACCATAACTGCCAAAAACCATACACCTATGCTGCCAAACAGTTCATACGAAGCCTGCGTCAATACATATGCACCGATATTGATCGCCGGATCATGGTACACTGCTGCTGGAATAGGAAAATGATTTCCTAATAAACCCAGTCCCATATATAAAACGGACATAAGTACTGCCACTGATATACCGGCAGCCCACACGCTGGTATAATATTCTTTCATTGAATTAAAGCCCAATTGCTTCAACGTGTTCAATGCAATAATACAAAAAGCAAAAGATGCCAAAGTATCTACTGTATTATATCCTTCGATAAAACCACTGCCAAAAGCTGCTCCGGCATATTTACCGATGGGCATCGCCAATTCCGGCATTGTAAAAACAGTCAACCCCAAAGTAAAAAGCAAAATAATCATAATTGCAAAAATAGGGGTTAACACCTTACCAACGCGCGATAATAATTTAGAGGGTGTAATAGCCAGCCACCACGCCAATCCAAAATACAGAATAGTATAAGCAGCCAGCTGCCAAGTTCCATTACCAACAATAGGGAGAATGCCAACAGAAAATGATGTCGCTGCTGTACGAGGTATCGCCATTAGCGGCCCAATAGATAAATAAATAAGAGAAAGTATAAGTAAAGAAAATAATGGTGAAATTTTACGATTCATTTCCGCACGGAAACCACCGGGATTAAAAGTTCCCACAATAAGTGCAATAACAGGCATGCCAACTCCGGTTACAATAAAACCAATAATGGCCGGCATAAACTGATTTCCCGCTTGAAAACCGAGGGACGGGGGAAATATAAGATTTCCGGCACCAAAGAAAATGCCGAATAATAATAATCCAATCTGCATACCTTTTTTTAACATATAGCGAAGCTCCTTTCAAGAGCATCCGCAGTCTTCCATACTTACGTATTGTACCTGTAAACAGTAAGCATGTCAAAATTTTCTTTTTCTTGACAATTTATTTTTTCATGATATACTCACTTATAAGACAACTACAGATGCTTTTATCCAGAGAGGCGGAGGGACTGGCCCTATGAAGCCCGGCAACCGATAATACGGTGCCAATTCCTGCGGAAGAAATTCCGAGAGATAAAGATACGTTTTACATGCCTCTTTCTCTTTTGGGAAAGAGGTTATTTTTATGGAAAAAGCTCGGTGTCAAATCTATCCCCCTAGGAGGAATCATTCATGAAACAATTTAAAAAACTCACTTTTCTAGCTGCCACAACTCTTTTGTCACTAGCTCTCCTTGCCAGTGGCTGCGGCAGCAGCACTCCCGAGAACAACAAAGACGGTTCCAAAAGTGTCACCATCACCGTTGGTGCTACACCGGTACCTCACAGTGAAATTCTCAATGAAATCAAACCATTACTTGCAAAAGAAGGAGTAAATCTAAAAATCGTTGAATTCACGGACTATGTAAAACCCAACTTGGCTCTTGCCGACAAAGAACTAGATGCTAACTTTTTTCAACATAAACCATACTTGGACAAATTCGATGCCGAACATGGTCTAAAACTTCAAGAAGCCTGCAAAGTTCATTTGGAACCGATGGGTGTATATTCAAAGAAAATCACGGATTTAAAGAACCTTCCCAACAATGCCAAAGTAGCTATTCCAAATGATCCAACCAATGGCGGCCGGGCATTGCTCATACTTCAATCAGCCGGCCTTATTACGTTAAAAGACAAAGATAACATTACTTCAACAGTACAAGATATTGCAAATAACCCAAAACAGCTTCAGTTTGTTGAGCTAGACGCTGCACAAATTCCCCGTTCCTTAAGTGATGTAGATATTGCCGTCATTAATACAAACTTCGCCATGGAAGCAAATCTTAATCCTTTAAAAGATGCATTATATCTGGAATCGAAAGATTCTCCATATGCCAACATTCTCGTGGTCCGTGAAGGCGACATCAATCGTCCCGAAATTCAAAAACTGATAAAGGCACTGCAATCACCGGAAGTCAAAAAATTCATTGAAGAAAAATATAAAGGAGCTATTCTTCCGAGTTTCTAATATATAGTGATTGCAATATTATTCCATGCCAGCAATTTTATAAAATGATAGTTCTTTTGTTGGTCTAAATAAAAGCCGTTCATTAGTATGTGATATGCTCCCCTTGTAGTAGACAGTTTAAATAATAAAACTGTTTATTACAAGGAGGAGTTTTTTTATGTCACATAGAGCCAAAATATAAGGAGCCGGAAGGATAGCAACCATTGAAAAGTACTTTTGAGAGGAAGATTCACTTACCCATTTAGCGTCTTTGTTCAATGGTACTTTTGCAGTTGTTAAACAATGGCTTCAAACATATCAATCATTAGGTTCGCAAGGTTTGCTTAACGTATCTAAGAATATTACTTATGGAATATAGGAAATTTCTGCGTTCAATAGCATAAAAAATAACACCAATCATAAGCATTTGATTGGTGTTATTTTTTCCGCTGTCTACTTGACAAGGAGGTGTTCATTGTATACAACAATCGGCTTTTATTTATTCAAAAAATATTTTTCTGCTTTTTCTGTCAATACATATCCGTAAGCTTTTGTTTTAGTACCTTCTTTTTCAAGGTATACGCCTTGAATTTCCGAAGCAAATCCCGGAAGAATATTAATACTTTCTTCCAGTGTTTGAAAATACTGCACAGCAGTTTTTGACCAACGTTCTCCGGGTACAACACAGAGAACTCCTGGTGGATACGGGAGAGCTCCTTCTAGTGCAATACGTCCCTCTATCTCAGATAATGGTACCAGTTCGCTTTGTCCGCGAATAAAAGCATATTGTGCCGCTTGTGGATTCATGACATATTCCGGAAAACATTCTCGGCGGAACAACTTCTTTTGCAAGTCTTTAACATTTCGTTCCCGATAAAAATCATGCATTTCCTGACAAAGCTGCCGTATATGATATCCTGCATAGCGTGCCGGATGCGAATTATATACACCGAGGAGTACTTCCTCCATAGGAACATCCTTTTCAATAAATCGTTCAAAACGTACAAGTTGTGATGTGAGGAAACGTAGTTTATTTTTATTTTCTGCCGGCGTCAACAAAAATAAAATAGAATTAAGATCGCATTTCTCTGGAATAACGCCATTCCCACGCAAATAAGTTGCTAAAATATTAGCATGAATGCCAAATTCCTCATACTGTCCTGTTTCCGGATTGATTCCCGGAGTAGTAAGTAAAAGCTTACAAGGATCCACTAGATATTGACCGGGTCCATATCCCTCAAAAGCATGCCATTTAGCTCCTGGCTCAAAAGAAAAATAAGCCAAATCATCAACCATTGCCTCTGTATCCCCATCCTGCCAGCGCTTTCCATGCACACTAGGGGCTATGAAAGGTTTAATGTATTCACAACGCCGCAAAATATCTTTACGGACTTTTATACCCATCTTGACACAATCTCTCCACATTTTACGTCCCGCATCGCCCGAATGGATTTTTGCATTGACAGCAATCGTTGCAAACATCGGATAAAATGGACTAGTTGAAGCATTCGCCATAAAAGAATTATTAAAACGCTTATGATTGCAATATCGTTCTTGATCACTAATATGACTATCCTTTTTGTGAATCTGAGAAGCCTGTGAAAAGCCGGCTTGCTGCTTGTGAACGGACTGCGTCACCATAATACCTGGGTCCTCCGGTGTCAAATGCAGCAATAAAGGGCTGCAGTCCCGCAGCATGGGAATAAATTGTTCATATCCTACCCATGCAGAATCAAAGAGAATATAATCGCAAAGAGGCCCGATTTTATCCACCACATACCGTGCATTATACAGTGTTCCGTCATATGTTCCCAACTGAATAACAGCTAAACGGAAAGGACGTTTTTGCTTTGCCTTTTCTGGATTCCTTTCAGCTGCCAGTTTTCTGAGATACATCTCGTTAAAGCAATGGTCGTCAATACCTCCAATAAATCCGTAAGGATTACGCGCCGTTTCTAAATATACCGGTGTCGCTCCCGCCTGTACCAACGCTCCCAAAGCTACTGATTTGTGATTATTTCGGTCATAAAGCACAAGATCTCCCGGAGTCAAAAGTGCATTAGTCACAACTTTGTTCGAGGAAGATGTTCCGTTCAGAACAAAATATGTCTTATCAGCATGAAATACTTCTGCCGCAAAATCTTGTGCTTCCAATGCCGGACCTTCGTGAATCAGCAAATCTCCTAATGTAACATCAGCATTGCAAATATCCGATTGGAAAATATGGGGACCATAAAAATCATATAAATATCGCCCTGCCGGATGTTTTTTAAAAAATTCTCCGTCTTGGTGTCCTGGACAATCAAACGGATTATTTTTTTCACTGACATAATCCACAAGATCTGCAAAAAAAGGAGGCAGTACATGTTGTTCATAATTGCTTGCCAAGCGTTCCGCCGTCTCAATGCATCGGCTCTTATTAACCATCTCTTCTGTAATTACACAATCTACCTTATCTACATACTGAGAAGGCATTTTTTCTCCTCCCGGCATAATCACCATAATAGGTACTCCAAAACCGGCAGCGTCAATCTTATCAATATAATCAAAGTCTTGATCCGATACTACGGCAACGGCAACATCGGTGAAATCAGTCTGTTCAATGGGGACTATTTCCCGATCACTGTCTACAAAATAATATTGTACATCAAAACTATACGCTATTTTCAAATGTTTCATTGGCTATACTCCTATCTATCCGCGACCTTTTCCTTTGAATTTTTAACTCAAACTAATTGTAAGCAAAAATATCTCTAATAGCAAGAAAAATATAAACATACATGTCATAATACACGCAATGTGTCAAATAGTCCCTATGATTAGCTATCGCTGCACATATCTTGACATGTACCATACTTTATCCGCATCAGCATCGCATACAATTACCGTCTTTATATCTTTACTAACTGAAAAACGGCACAATTGCTGAAGTAACCATACTTCAAAAATTGTGCCGATCTGCTTAACTGCTATGTATTTATAATACAATAAAAAGTTAGGCTTCAATAACCTCTTTAATAATGGCAATCCCTTTTTTCAATACGTCCATAGGTATGTTAAGCGGCGGTAAAAGACGCAGAAGTCCATTTGCCGTAAGAACGAGAACGCCCTTATCAATACACTCGTTAACAACATCCATGAGGTCTTTTTTCAACTTTACCCCAATCATTAGTCCCATACCTGAAACATATTCTACATTTTTGCAGGATTCCAGTTCCTTTTTAATATATAACCCTTTTTCTTTGACTTCAGTTAAAAAAGCATCATCAAGACGATCAATAATAGTAATAGCACCGGCTGCACAAATGGGATTCCCGCCAAAAGTAGATCCATGCGTATGATCTGTCAAGGCGTACTGCGTCGTATCAGCAAACAATGTCGCACCCATAGGAAGTCCTCCGCCAATCGCTTTTGCCGTTGATACGATATCAGGATGAATGCCATAATTCATATAGGCATATAACGCTCCGGTCCGGCCATTGCCGCTTTGCACTTCATCAATAATGACGAGAATATCATGTGCTTTGGCATACTCGCTGACCTGGTGAACAAACATCGGATCCAATGGCTTTACTCCCCCTTCGCCTTGCACTACCTCCATCATAATAGCACAAACCGAATTTTCCTCAGCGAGTTTCACAACAGAATCAAAATCATTAGCATCAGCATACACAAAACCATCCAGAAATGGCCCAAAATCTTCATGCAGAGAGTCTTGTCCACAAGCAGTTAATGTTGCCATCGTTCTTCCATGGAAACTATTCTTCAATGTAATAATGGTATAGCGTCCATTACCATATTTATCATGAGAATACTTTCGAGCTGCCTTGATAGCACATTCGTTGGCTTCAGCTCCGGAATTTGAAAAAAACACTTTTTTCATTCCCGTCTTTTTACAAAGCTTTTCAGCTAAAATTATTTGCGGTTCTGTATAGAATACATTAGAAATATGGCTTAATGTATTAAGTTGGGAAATAACTGCATTTTTCCAAACATCATCACAAACACCAAAAATATTAACAGCAATACCGGCACTTAAATCAATATATTCTTTGCCATTTACATCATACAATACAGCCCCTTTGCCATGGTCGATTACTGCATCAAGCCGATTGTAAACATTAACGATATATTCCTTATCTAACGCCTTGTAATCCATCCCAACGCACCTCCTATAATTTTTCCTGTTCATACTGGGGGCTGACAAACATAGTCCCTAACCCTTCTTCTGTAAGCATCTCAATTAAAATCGCATGAGGTACTGTTCCATTAATAATAAATACTTTTTTAACACCAGCCCGAATTGCCTCTGTACAGCAGTGTACTTTCGGTATCATTCCACCGGCTATAATTCCCTGCCGCTCCAATTCATCGGCTTGTTCCAGTGATATTTTCCTGATCAATGTAGTATGATCATCCTTATCACGCAGAACACCATCTATATTTGTCATGGACAACATACACTCGGCATTCAATTTTCCTGCAATTTCAGCCGCTGCCGTATCGGCATTGATATTGTAAGCTTGTCCTTCTGCATCTGTTCCAATCGTAGAAATAACAGGTATATATCCTTTAGAAAGAACATCCTCGATTAAAGATACATCAACGTCCGTAATATCGCCTACAAGTCCCAATTCCTTGTCCAGTTGCTTCACTTTTATCATCTGACTGTCCAATCCACATAGTCCAATAGCCTTGCCGCCTATCATGCCAATTAAATTAACCAGATCCTTGTTAACTTGACCGGCCAACACCATTTGAACAATCTTCATGGTATCTTCATCAGTCACTCGCAAACCGTTTATAAATTTCGACTCTTTCCCTACCCAGGATAAGACCTCTGCAATATGCGGACCTCCACCATGGACAAGAACTACCTTAACTCCAATGAGTGACAAAAGAACAATATCCCCCATAACAGCTTTCTTCAAGTTCTCATTCAACATCGCGTTACCGCCATATTTGACAACAATAGTCTTGCCGCTGTACTGCTTGATGTACGGCAGCGCATTCATCAGAATCTGCGCTTTCTGCGCATTAGTCACAGCTTTTCCTGCCTGTGCGATGACTTCCTGTACTTGTTCCTTTTTGTTCATTACCTTGTATCTCCTCCCTAGTTTGTGGTTGAATGCGATGTGGTACAACAAATCAACCTATATGAAAAACTGATTTATTGTACCACATCTGTTTGAATTTGGATAGAAAATATGACCTTACATATATATGAAATTGTAATGATACCTTAAATGAAATTGCATTCATAAATCAACTACACTCTTTAAGTGCAGCATGAATGCCGTTTTTTGCCATAAAACAGCGCATAGCCTGAACAAGGAGCTCGCTATTGCTGCCTCCTGCTGCCGCCATTCCATTCGCCATAACAATAATGGTATATCCTTGCAGATCAAAGCAGTCCTTGCTGCTGCGAATAGCTTGCTGAATTTGCTGCGGTGTAACTGCCATATCAGTCGTCATCAGGCACATACCCGGATTGCCCTGTACCTCTTCAGTCATGATGCCGCCTAACGTATAGCTACTGCCTGACGCAGATAAAGATACTGCACCGCTTACAATATCACCGCCATTTTGCATTACACGTTCTACCAGATGATCATGTTCAGGTGAAAGGGATGCCGTTAACGTACTAATGCTGTTAATCAAGAGAGAGGGGCGGAAGTATTGGTTGCTTATACCTGTTGCAGCAAGCGACACCGCTTGGGCCGGAATATTCGTGTGTTCTGCAGCAGCTTTACACACTTCTGCAGTAATTTCATTTCCCCTGCCGCTTGGTGGCAGAGCTAAGCCGTTATGATATAACAAAACCCGCCCTGTGTGCTGCCAATTTCCAAAAGAACTTTCCATTACGATGGAACAATCGTTTTGGCTAAGAATCATTGCCAGATCTAACTGTATGCGGCAATTGCAAACACCACTGTATGTTCCAGCTGCAAAAAATCCTACCGGGGCACATATACTGCCATTTTCTTGTTCCATACTCTCATCTCCTGTACGTCATCAACTTTATTATTTACTTAATTTTAATCCCGTTGCCGGATCAATGCCCATCATGATATTCATATTTTGAATGGCTGCTCCTGAAGCACCTTTGCCCAAATTATCAAAAATAGAATGAATAACCAGACGATCGTCATTACCTGTCACGATAATTTCCATATCGTCGTACCCAGACTTGCCGTTACCTGCAAGAAAGCCGCCTTTATCTTCACCAAATGGCAAAACATGAACAAATGGGCAATTTTCATAATGCGCTGCATATACTTCCCATACATCTTTAAAAGACGGTGTTCCTTTAAGATATTTTGTAAATATAGGAATCGTCACTTCCATCCCACTGTAGTAATCATCAACAATAGGAGAAAATATGGGAGCCTGCGAAAGTCCGCATATATCAACGATTTCTTTTAAGTGTTTATGCTTTTGTCCGAGACCATATTGACGCGGAGCTAAAAGCTCCTCCGTTTTTTCGCCTTTTTCATATTGTTTAATCATTTTTTTCCCGCCGCCGCTGTATCCAGTTAGAGAAAATGCAGTTACAGGATAATCCGCCGGCATAAGATCAATATCTCGAAGCGGCTGAATCACAGAAATAACACCGCTGGCATGACATCCCGGATTGCCAACACGACTGCTTTCTGCAATCTGTATATACTGTTCTTTCGAAAGTTCAGGAAATCCATAAGTCCACCCAGTCGCTGTACGATGGGCTGTTGAAGTATCAATAATACGAACCTTACTGCCTTCTGCAAGAGATACAGCTTCTATGGCAGCTGCATCCGGAAGACAAAGGAAAGCGATATCGGCAGCAGCCAGACATTCCTTAATCTCGGCTGTATCCTTGCGCAGTTCTTCATGAATTGAAATTAATTCAATATCGCTGCGCTTGCTCAACCGTTCATGTATCCGCAAGCCAGTTGTACCTTCATGGCCGTCAATAAACACCTTTGTCTTCACATTCAACACTCCTTTGTGTCTGAAA
Source organism: Megasphaera paucivorans (assembly GCF_900103535.1). Lineage (GTDB taxonomy): Bacteria > Bacillota > Negativicutes > Veillonellales > Megasphaeraceae > Megasphaera_A > Megasphaera_A paucivorans. The sequence goes on from NZ_FNHQ01000022.1 coordinate 34,418, forward strand.
AATAAATTCAAATATTATTTGAATTTTTATACATTATATATGCATTTTAATCCTTTGTCAAGATTTATGTTGAATTTATGCAAAAATTTTACATATTTTTTAATATAAGAAAGAATATATGTCATAATAAAAACCCTCTCAAATCAACAACAATTCATATATCCCGGACAAATTAAACAATCGAAGTTCTCCTTGTTTATAAATGCACTTATTTTCTTTTATTAGGATATAGAATGTGAAGAATGGAAAGGGTCTTTCAACATATATTGTTCCTTATTATTTACATTGTCCTACAATTTCACCAATATTAACCAGTCCTTTACCTTGACCATACTGTTCTAATTCTTTGGTAATATCGACGATAGCCGTCGGGCTGCAAAGTGTGGCCGTGCCAACAGATACCGCACTAGCTCCAGCAAGCATAAATTCTGCAGCATCACGACCACTCATAATGCCGCCCATGCCAATAACCGGAATATGCACGGCCTGCGCTGCCTGATAAACCATACGTACCGCCACCGGTTTAACCGCAGGGCCAGATAAGCCGCCAAAACGATTCCCCATGAATGGCTGCCATGTATCAACATCAATAGCCATGCCAAGAAGTGTATTAATCAGTGATATACCATCAGCCCCCGCGGCTTCAACCGCTACGGCTACCGATACAATATCGGTAACATTCGGCGTCAATTTGACAATTACCGGCTTGTGCGTATTTTTCTTCACTATTCTTGTAACTTGTGCCGCACTTACTGGGTCTACTCCAAAAGCTAAACAGCCATTTTTAACATTAGGGCAGGAAATATTAACTTCCAAAAAATCAATTCCCTCGATATCGAGAAGAGCCGCCATTTTTCCGTATTCCTCAATATCACTTCCAGATATATTGGCCATAATAGGAACATCGTATGTGGATAATTGTGGCAATATATCATTAATAAAAGATTCCACTCCTGGATTTTCCAGTCCAATGCAGTTCAACATGCCAGAAGGAGTTTCGCAAATACGTCTTCCATCATTACCGCGCCGCGGTTTTAAGGACAATCCTTTTACGGAAATAGCTCCAACTGTATTTAAATCCAAATAGTTAGCATATTCAAGACCAAATCCGAAGGTTCCCGATGCCGCGATAACCGGACTTTTCATTGTTACCCCGCACAAAACTGTTTCAAGCACGAAAGAACACCTCCTCTGCATCAAAAACCGGACCATCATGACAGACTTTATAGCGTTTGCCGCCCCGACCATCAATAACACAGCCTAAACAACCGCCTGTACCACATCCCATATAAGCTTCAAGCGATACTTCACAAGAAATACGGCAAGCTTTGGCAATTTCCGCGACCTTCTTCACCATCGGAGTCGGACCGCAGGTATAGACTATAGCTGCTCCAGTAGATTGAATAAGCTCTGCCAAAACATCTGCAGCAACCCCTTTTTTCCCAGCTGATCCATCATCCGTAGTTGTCACTATTTTCTGCACATCAAACATATCTGTCCAAAACAATTCGGAAGCTGTTTTACCGCCAATAATCACTGTCACATTTTCTTTTTTAAGTTTTGATGCCAAGAAAAGCAGCGGAGCCACTCCGACACCTCCGCCAATCAGAATAACCGGCTTATCGGAAGGGGTAAAACCTCTTCCCAAAGGCCCCAGACAGTCGATAACTTGCCCTGCCGATAGTTGACTCATACATGTTGTTCCTTCACCAGCCAAACGGTATATAATAGTAATCGTACCCTTTTCGATATCAGTCTCCGCTAACGAAATAGGCCGCCGCAATATATGTGATGAATCCTGCATCAGTCCAAAATGTACAAACGTACCGGGCACTGCCGCTTTGGCAATGTCCGGTGCATTTACTACCATTTTATATACAGACTGTGCAACGGGTTCATTATAAATAATAGTCCCAATTTGCTTTATGCCTGTCATTTTTCATGCCTCCATATCGTAGTCCTGCAGTGCCGCCACATGATGATACCCTTCTTTGCCTCTATTGGCAAATACCCGCAGCACTTCCCTTGCTGTATCCAATGAAGTCAGACAAGGAACTGCTAGTTCCACCGCCATGCGCCGCAGATTAAAACCATCTCTTTCAGGACGTTTGCCCGCCGTCAAGGTATTGACAACTAAATCCACCTTGCCGCCCCGAATAACCGTAGCACAGTTTTTTCCCTGTTCATGAAGTTTATTAACAATTTCAACATTAATTCCTTTTTCTTGGAAAAATTTACCCGTCCCTTCTGTTGCCATAATATGATATCCTAAGTCCATAAATCCTTTTGCCAATGCTGCAGACTCTTCCTTATCTCTATCGGCTACAGTCATTAAAATCGTACCGCCGGCAGGAATTCTCATATTGGCACCGTTTACAGCCTTGTAAAGGGCTTCAGAATATGTTTTTCCAATTCCCATGACTTCTCCGGTAGACTTCATTTCCGGTCCCAAAGCAATTTCTGCAAGACCGATTTTACTAAAAGAAAATACCGGTGCTTTGGCGGCTACATGCTTTTTATTTGGCATTAATCCGGTCGTAAATCCCATGTCTTTTAAACATTCACCCAGGGTTACACGTGTCGCCAATTCTACCATGGGCACATGTGTTACCTTGCTTAAGAAGGGAACGGTACGACTGGAACGAGGGTTCACTTCAATAATATATAATTCATTATTAGATACAACAAACTGAATATTGACACTCCCCTTTACCTGAAGCGCCAACGAAATACGAATTGTATAATCAACGATCTGATCCATAATATGCTGACTTAGATGTTGTGGCGGATAAACCGCAATACTATCACCCGAATGCACCCCGGCTCGTTCAATTTGTTCCATAATTCCCGGAATGAATACATCTGTACCATCTGCAATTGCATCAACTTCTACTTCGCGTCCAACCATATACCGGTCAATCAAAATAGGATGGTCTGGAGAAGCAATAACAGCTTCCTTCAAATATCTTTCTAACTCTTTTTCATTATATACAATTTCCATCGCTCGGCCGCCTAATACATAGGAAGGACGAACAATAAGCGGAAAAGCCAGTTTCTTGGACACCGCCATAGCTTCCTCATCGCTGGTGGCAATACATCCTGCCGGACGTGGAATGTCAAGACTGGCTAATAATTCATCAAATCGTTCTCTATCCTCAGCCATATCCATGCCATTCACGGAAGTCCCTAAAACTTTTACACCTCGTTTTGCCAACGGAGCTGCTAAATTAATTGCTGTTTGTCCACCAAACTGACAGATAACCCCAACCGGTTTTTCTTTTTCAATAACTGCCATTACATCTTCCACCGTGAGTGGTTCAAAGTAAAGACTGTCAGATGTATCAAAATCCGTGCTCACAGTTTCTGGGTTATTATTTATAATAATACTGTTCATCCCCGCCTTGCGTAAAGCCCATGCAGAATGAACGGAACAATAATCGAATTCAATTCCCTGTCCAATGCGTATAGGTCCCGAACCAATGACAACGACACTTTTCTTACCAAGCGTTTTAACCTCATCTTCATCTGCATAGCAGGAATAATAATAAGGAGTGGCTGCTTCAAATTCAGCCGCACAGGTATCTACCATTTTAAACGTAGGATGAATGTCCATAGCATCACGGAATGCTCGTATTTCATCCTCCGTTACATTGACAAATTGCGCCACAACAACATCTGGCATGCTATATCGTTTTGCTAATTTGATGTTTTCTTCCGTAAGCCCTTTTAGCTGCAGCTGATGTTCTAAATCAATAATATTTTTCAGTTTATGAATAAACCACATATCATACCCGGTGATATAGTGAATCTTTTCAGCACTGATACCTAACCGCAGCGCTTGTGCAACAACAAAAATTCGTTCATCGTCTGCTTTTTTCAAGGCTTCGGCTATATCGACAAGGGACCGAGATTCCAATTTTTTCAAGCTTAAATAATTGACACCAATTTCTAAAGAACGCACAGCCTTCAACAGCGCACCTTCAAATGTACGATCTAATGCCATGACTTCACCAGTTGCCTTCATCTGTGTCCCTAAGATACGATCGGCAAGTGCAAATTTTTCAAAAGGCCAGCGAGGAAATTTGACGACTACGTAATCCAATGTTGGTTCAAAGCAGGCTGTTGTTTTTCCTGTAACTGCATTGGTTATCTGATCTAAGGTCAGTCCGGTAGCAACTTTAGCCGCTACCTTGGCAATAGGATACCCTGTCGCTTTTGAAGCTAATGCAGATGAGCGGCTTACCCGTGGGTTCACTTCGATAACATAATAATTGTTCGAATTAGGATCCAATGCATACTGTACATTACAGCCCCCTTCAATTTTAAGATGGCGAATAATTGCCAGTGAGGCCGTCCGAAGCATCTGATATTGTAAATCATTCAAGGTTTGACTAGGTGCTACAACAATAGAATCTCCCGTGTGGATACCCACCGGATCAACATTTTCCATATTACATACAATAATACAATTATCCGCTTTGTCACGCATAACTTCATATTCAATTTCCTTCCAGCCGGCCACAGAGCGTTCTACCAAAATTTGATTAATGGGACTTAGTTTGATTCCACGTGTGGCAATCATGAACAGTTCATCTTCATCATGAGCAATTCCTCCGCCGGTACCGCCCAACGTATATGCCGGTCGAACAATAATTGGATATCCAATACGATCCGCAAAATTAATTGCTGCATCAACATCTTCAAAAATATCGCTTTCCGGAACTGGCTGACTAATTTCATTCATAGCCTTTTTAAAAAGCTCTCTATCCTCTGCTTCTTGGATAGCACTCAGCCTAGTCCCCAAAAGTTGTACATTATATTTATCGAGAACGCCGGCTTTAGCTAATTCCACGGCCATATTAAGGCCTACCTGTCCGCCCAATGTAGCCAGTAATCCTTCCGGACGTTCCTTGGAAATAACTTCAGTTACAAAATCAAGTGTAATCGGTTCAATATATACACGATCAGCTATATCTTCATCTGTCATAATTGTAGCCGGATTACTATTGATAAGAACAACTTCCAGCCCTTCTTCTTTCAAAGCTCGGCAAGCCTGAGTACCAGCATAATCAAATTCTGCAGCCTGACCGATAATAATAGGACCGGACCCGATAACAAGTACTTTTTTCAATCCTTCAACCATATTATTTCCCCTCCATCATTTTGATAAATTGTTCAAACAGATACAAATTATCAGTAGGTCCTGGCGATGCTTCCGGATGATACTGAACACACATAATATTCATTTCCGGACATTTAAATCCTTCCAATGTATTATCATGAAGATTGCGGTGCGTTACAACAACATTGTTTGGCAATGAATCTTCATCAATGACATATCCATGATTTTGCGAAGTAATATATACCCGGCCCGTGCAAACATCCTTTACCGGATGGTTTGCTCCGCGATGTCCAAATGTCAACTTACGACTTGTTCCTCCCAGTGCCAATCCCAGCATTTGCAGTCCCAGACAAATACCGAAGATGGGTTTTTGCCCAATCATTTTCTTTACTTCGTTTACAATATGAGGAACATCCTTAGGATCTCCCGGACCATTAGATAAGAAAATGCCATCAGGATTAATTGCCAATACATCTTCGGCTTTAGTTGCCGCAGGAAAAACAGTCAATCGGCAATCATTTTTTACAAGGTCTTTTAAAATATTAGTTTTCGCTCCATAATCCATGACGGCCACATGGAAACGTCCGCTGCCTTGGTGTCTAATAGTTCTTGTCGTAACTTGCTGAACAAGTTGTGTTTCCAAGGGTGTATCAAATAATTCTTTTACAGCGTTTTCTTCCATATCAGCCGGAACAATAACGCCCTTCATGACACCTTGTTGACGAATCGAACGAGTAATCGCCCGCGTGTCAACCCCATATAAGCATGGAATGTGATGCGTCATAATAAAAGTAGAAAGAGTCCCCTCATTCTGCCAATTACTCGGCATATCACAAAGCTCGCTGACGATAAACCCATTAGCATATGGTTTATTTGCCTGTTCAATTTCATGAAATAATCCATAATTACCAATAAGCGGATATGTCATGGTAATAATCTGTCCAGCATAAGAAGGATCTGTGAAAGTTTCTTGATATCCTGTCATGCCTGTATTAAATACAACTTCTCCCACTGCAGCTTCATGTGCCAGCATATGGCCATAAAATTTCCGGCCATTTTCCAATATTAGGACACCTTTCATTTTAATACCACTCCATCCTTCATAACAAATTTCCCATTAACAATGGTTGCGACAGCTTTTCCTTTAAATATCATTTCATCAAACGGTGAGGCATGGCTTTTTGAATAAAATTCCTCTGCATTCACCGCCCATTCTTTATTTAAATCAAGTATTGTAAAATCTGCAGATTTACCAATTGCAATGACTCCGGCATCAAGATGTAAAATATGTGCTGGTGCAGTAGACATAGCCTGTATAATCGTCTTCAATTCCACTTTCTCTTGATGGTATAAAAAAGTTAATACTGCACCTATACTGGTTTCTAATCCCACAAAACCACTAAGTGCCGAATTAAATTCCTGATCTTTCTCTTCCCATGTATGGGGTGCATGGTCCGTTGCAATAACATCAATAGTACCGTCTTTAAGGCCTGCTACAACAGCTTTCCTGTGATCATTCGAACGTAATGGCGGATTGACTTTAAAGCGCGGATCAAATGTCCTAAGCGCTTCGTCCGTCAATATCATATGCTGCGGTGTCGCTTCCGCCGTAACACGAATTCCGGCAATTTTTGCCCTGCGCACCATGTCAACTGCTTTTTTTGTACTGATATGAGCAATATGTACTGCCGCTCCTGTGGCTTCTGACAAAAGAATATCTCGTGCGACAGCAATGTCCTCCGCAACAACGGGACGTCCTTTTATTCCCAGCTCATTAGATACAATACCTTCATTCATATTTCCTTCTTTGACAAGAGTTGCTTCTTCACAATGATCAATCAACACCTTATCAAACATATTGCCATATTCCAGCGCTTTCCGCATAAAATCTGAATTTTCAACATATCGCCCATCATCAGAAAAAGCAACGGCACCTGCCTTTGCCATCCCCCCCATACCAGATAGTTCCTTTCCATTTAAATCTTTGGAAATGGACCCGATCACTTCAACTTTAACAACCCCTTCTTTTTCTGCTTTATATTTCACACCCTCTACAATAATCGCTTTATCAATAACGGGAGAAGTATTAGGCATTGTTGCAATGCACGTAATGCCGCCGGCTGCTGCCGCCCTTGTTCCTGATTTCATATCTTCTTTGTCCGATTGCCCGGGCTGGCGTAAATGGACATGCATATCTATAAATCCCGGTGCGACAATCAATCCTTCTGCATCATATATTTGAGCTTCCGGCGCTTGAATATCTCTACCAATTTCTTTTATTTTATCATTTTCAATCAGGATATCGCAAACTTCATCTTGTTGTAATGCCGGATTTATTACCCGACCTCCCTTAATGAGTAATGTCAACATCATCGCCTCCTATAATTGTTAAGTAAAGAACCGCCATGCGTACAGAAACTCCGTTCTTAACCTGTTCTTGTATAGCTGATTGACTCCAATAGCACACATCCGGTTCTATCTCCAGACCGCGATTCATCGGACCAGGATGCATAATAAGTACATTTTTCTTAGCTTGCTGCAGCCGTTTATGATTAATACCATAAAAAGATGCATATTCTCCAACACTTGGAAAAAATCCTACCCCCTGGCGTTCTCTCTGGATACGCAGCACATTAACTACATCAGCCCCTTCTAAGGCTTCATCCAAGTCATAATGAACAGTGACTCCCATGTGTGCTAATTCTGGAGAAAGAAGGGTTCTCGGCCCGACAAGATGTACATCTGCTCCCATAGTTCTAAGGCCATATATATCAGAACGTGCTACCCGGCTATGATTAATATCCCCAACAATAACCACCTTTAATCCATTAATGTGTCCTTTAGCTTCATGTATAGTAAATAAATCCAGCAATCCCTGCGTTGGATGTTCATGCGCTCCATCGCCGGCATTAATAATGGGAGGAGTAACAAATTGTGACGCAAACGCATGGCATCCTTCTTGTTTATGCCGCATAACCACAGCGTCAACACCCATAGCCTCAATCGTCAACAACGTATCACGGAAACTTTCACCTTTTTCAATAGAACTTCCTTTCGGAATAAAAATAACAGTATCTGCTCCTAAATATTTAGCCGCCATTTCAAATGATCCGCGAGTTCTTGTGCTTGGTTCCCAAAAAAGATTCACTATAGATCGTCCATGAAGAAATGGAAGTTTTTTGTCATCTCGGTTAACAACCTCTTTCATTTTTTTTGCTACCCGCAAAATCAAATCAATTTTTTCTTTCGGCATTCCTTGTAATCCCAAAAGGCTTTGTCCTTTTAAACTGACCATCAGTTATCCTCCTTCAAAAAATTGAACTCAGAACTGGCACCAACAAAAAAGACCCCTGCCGAAAGGCAAAGGTCATAAAGAACATACAAAAAACATGTCCCTTCTTAGCCTCTCTGGACTATATTAAAGGTACCATCTTCTATCCAAAAACAAAACGGTTTCACTGAACCGTCTTCATATTTTCTTTATCTATTGTATCCATATGCGGACATAAAGTCAAGGGAAATATTAAGGTGGTATCATAAATTCTGTAGGTTTACCATAGATATGTTACAAAAACAGAAAAGAGAGAGCACCATTTTGTGTTATGCTTAAGTTGTCTATACCAAACCACAACAGAAAGGGTGCTCTCTCATGAACAGCATAACACAAGATGTAAAGTATCGTCTATCTATTCTTTCTTACGCCAGAAAATATGGTGTGACTATTGCTGCTATAAAATATCGTACGAATCGCCAGTTTATCTATCGCTTGCAATGGCGCTATGATGGGACCCCGGCATCGTTACAGCCCCGATCCAGACGCCCTCACCATCATCCCAATCAACACACGTCTCAAGAGATAACGTTTATTCAGAATATGCGACGACGAAATCCGCATGCCGGGCTGGTCGTGTTTTGGATCAAGCTAAGAAAACGGGGATATACACGATCCATCAC
>NZ_FNHQ01000043.1 GCF_900103535.1 Megasphaera paucivorans
CATCATCCGGCCATGCGGCCGATTGATCGTATTCGGTATTAGCAGCCGTTTCCAGCTGTTGTCCCCATCCTGAGGGCAGGTTGTTTACGCGTTACTCACCCGTTTGCCACTCGGTCTTTCAAGAAGCAAGCTTCTTGAAAAGCCTCGTTCGACTTGCATGTGTTAAGCACGCCGCCAGCGTTCGTCCTGAGCCAGGATCAAACTCTCCATGATATATGAAGAGCCATTCGGCTCATTCTTGCTATTGTTTTTGGTTCGTTTTCTTACTCGTTTTGACGTCTTGTTTCCAAGACCTCGCACTCTGGCGTTTGTTTGTTCGTTACATTGTTCAGTTTTCAAAGGTCATCGCTGTCGTCCGACAGCTTAATTAGTATATCAAAATCTCTTTCGTTTGTCAAGAGACTTTTTTTCGTCAGCCTTGATGGAGCCTCGTTTCTTTGCCCTCATCGCGACGACTTGATTAGTTTATCACAAGTCGTTTATCCCGTCAAGAGGATTTTTTCGAAATGTTTAAAACTAACAGTTTAGCATTGTACCCCGCACGGGACAGCTTGTATATAATATCATAATTCAAACACCTTGTCAACGCACTATAATAGTAAAAGCAAGGATTTTATCTCTTAAAGATCAAATCCTTGCTTTCTGATTTTTATTGTGCCATTTTATATATCTTATATATGTCCTTTGCAGTGAGCTGTCCAAATGCGCCTTCACGTTTTGTATCATTGTGCGTACATTTCCCAGCCATTTCCCAATACTGCTCTTCCGTTGGAACGACACCCAATTCCGTTAATGAAGTAGGCATATCAATCGAATGGAAAAATTGTTCCATTCTGTTTATTCCTTCTAACGCCGCTTTTTCATCTTCCACTTCGTTAACAGAAAAAACGCTGCGTGCTAACTTAGCAAACCGTGCAACATCTTTTTTACAAACATACCGAGCCCAGCTTGGCCAAATAGCTGCTAGTCCGGCCCCATGAGCAACATCAAAAATAGCACTGATTTCCATCTCAATATGATGCGCTCCCCAATCTCCCTTGCCATTTCCGCCCTCTAAAATCCCATTATGGGCCAAACTACCTGCCCACATAATTTGAAACCGGGCATTATAATCGCAAGGAGTCCTTTTAACAATTTCACCATTTTTGATGACATTGCGAATAATAGCCGCGGCAATCTCGTCAGTCAAATCATCTTCTGCATGCGGACTAAAAAAACGTTCCAGAATGTGCATAATCATATCGACTACGCCGCACGCCGTTTGATAGGGCGGCAGCGTATAGGTCAATTCTGGATTCATAATAGTAAACACCGGACGCAGTACATCATTTTGATACCCCAGTTTAAACCATCCATCCTCATTTGTCATAACGCTGGCCCAGCTCATTTCGCTGCCTGCTGCCGCAATAGTCAAAATCGTTCCAAGTGGAATACAGCCATGGTCAGGCTCCTTGCGCGTGTAAATATCCCATACATCACCTTCATAACACAATCCCATGCCGATACATTTAGCTTCATCGATCACACTGCCGCCACCGACAGGCAAAAGAAAATCAACGTGTTCTTTTTTGCATAACTCAATTACAGCCCGTGCGTGAGACAACAGGGGATTCGGATGTACCCCGCCCTGCAGAACATATGGAATCCGGGCTTCACTAAGCGATGTTTCAACCCGATCCAGCACGCCTGACTTTTTAGCACTTTGTCCGCCATATAGAACAAGTACTTTTGTAGCTCCATATGCTGTTAGTATTTCTCCTGCCCGGTTCTCTTCTCCCTTTCCAAAATAAACTTTTGTCGGTGTGTAATATTCAAAATTCTGCATATACTATCCCTTCTTTCCTGATTGTGTATACTGATATAAAATAGACAACCTTTTACTTAAAAGGTTGTCTATATATATTTATTTATCCCTTAAATAAATTTTCCGGTTGTGTATCGTCTTCTGCCCCATCGACAGTAATCGTATCCAAGGCTGCTACTTTATCATTTTCTTCCAGTTTTTGAATCTTTACACCTGATGTATTACGGCCCTTTTTGATTCCTATACTTTCAATGTCTGTACGAATAACAATTCCATTCGTTGTGATAAGTATTAATTCCTGATCTGCCCGTACTACTTCAACGCCTACAATATCCCCTGTTTTATGGGTAATTTTAAAGTTCTTTACCCCTTTTCCGCCGCGAAGTTGTACTTTATAAGCATCAATATTATTGCGTTTGCCAAATCCTTCTTCACTGATGGTTAACGCCTGACATCCCGGTTCCAGTACATCGGCACCGATAACCATATCCGATTTAGCCAAAGTAATACCGCGGACGCCTCGCGTGTTTCGTCCCATAAGTCGAACATCTTCTTCTTTGAAGCAGATTGCCATACCCAATTTTGTCGCCAGAATAATATTTTGATCTCCCTTAGTCAGCAAAACTTTGGCAAGTTTATCTCCATCCATTAAGGAAATCGCAATCAGCCCATTGCGGCGTACATTACGGAATTCATGAAGCACCGTCCTCTTAACAAGTCCCTTTTCCGTCACCATAAACAGATTCATAGTAGGATCCACCTGATCTATATCAATCAGTGCATTTACCTTTTCATGATGGCCAAGAGGCAAGAGATTTACCGCTGCAACTCCTTTAGAGTTGCGGGTATTGGCCTCCGGAATTTCATAGGTTTTCAAACGGTATACACGCCCCAAATTGGTAAAGAACAAAACGGTGTGTAATGCAGACGTATATAATAAATGATTAACTGCATCTTCATCCTTTGTACTCATACCTTTAATTCCTCGGCCGCCTTTATTCTGAGTACGATAGACATTGGCATTCATACGCTTGATATATCCACGGCGAGTAAGTGTCAGAACCATCCTTTCGTCGGGAATCATATCTTCAATTTCAAAATCCGAGATCGCTCCCACTATTTGCGTCCGCCGTTTATCAGCAAAACGTTTCTTGGCATCCAGCAATTCTTCTTTTACAATTTCCATAACCTTCTGTTCATCTGCTAACACACTGCGCAAATAAGCAATCCGTTCTTCCAATTCTTTATACTCCGCTTCAATCTTTTCACGTTCTAACCCTGTCAGTCGACGTAACCGCATATCAAGAATTGCGATAGATTGCTTTTCACTTAAGCCAAAGTTGCCCATCAGTGCTGTTTTAGCTATTTCATCTGTTTGAGAAGCCCGAATTGTCTTGATGACTTCGTCAATATGATCCAATGCAATAAGCAGGCCTTCTAAAATATGTGCACGGGCCAACGCTTTGTCTAATTCAAATTTACTGCGTCTTGTAATAACAGTCTTTTGATGTGCCAGATAATAAGTAAGAACTTCTTTCAGCGTAAGGACCCGAGGATGTCCATCCACCAGTGCCAGCATAATAACGCCAAAAGTTTCTTGGAGCTGTGTATGCTTATACAGTTTATTCAGCGTAATATCAGGATTAACATCCGCACGAAGCTCAATAACAATACGCATTCCCTTACGATCTGATTCATCTCGTAAGGCCGTAATACCATCAATTTCTTTGTTACGAGATAATTCCGCTATGTTTTCAATAACACGTGCCTTATTAACTTGATAGGGGATTTCGGTTACAACGATACGATTTTTTCCTTTTCCCATCGGTTCCACTTCAGCACAAGAACGCATCTTAATACTGCCACGGCCAGTAGAATATGCTTTAATAATGCCATCCCGCCCCATGATCTGCGCTCCTGTTGGAAAGTCCGGGCCTTTGATTTTAGTCATTATTTCTTCCAGTGGTGCCTCCGGATTATCAATCAGAAGCACGCATCCATCTATGACTTCACCTAAATTATGCGGTGGAATATTTGTTGCCATTCCTACAGCAATTCCTGCCGAACCGTTAACCAATAAATTAGGAATTTTTGAAGGAAGAACCACGGGTTCTTGTAAAGAACCATCATAGTTTGGCATGAAATCCACCGTTTCTTTATCAATATCTTCCAGCATTTCACCGGCAATCTTAGACATACGGACTTCGGTATAACGCATAGCTGCCGCCGAATCGCCATCGACAGAACCAAAGTTGCCGTGTCCATCAACAAGAAGATAGCGCGTGGAAAAATTTTGTGCCAAACGGACGGTTGCATCGTATACTGAACTATCACCATGAGGATGATACTTCCCCAAAACCTCCCCAACGATACGCGCCGATTTTTTATACGGTTTATTCGAAGTCATACCCGCTTCGTGCATAGCATAGAGAATGCGGCGATGTACAGGTTTCATCCCGTCACGCACATCCGGCAGTGCTCGTGTAATGATAACGCTCATCGCGTAATCAATATACGATGTCTGCATTTCGTTTTCCAGACAAACCGGTAAAACTTTATCAGATTGAAATTCGTCCACAATGTCACCTCATATAACAATATAAATAATAAAGTATATACTAATACTATATATTAATAACTATCTTATATATTATACCAAAACATCAAGCGAATTTCGAGTTTTTTGACTGTTTTTAGATAAAAAAGTCAAAATCCCGCTCAAAAAGCGCTGAGCGGGATAAATAGACGCATTTTAAAAGGTTATGAAGCCAGAGGTAATGATAAGTCTTACAGCCAGCAAAAGGAGTGCAAAAGAAAGCAGCATCAAAATAAATCGGGCTTTGACTTTTTTAGACAACTTAGCCCCCAGCTGAGCACCAAAAACAGCTCCGATCCCCGCAAAAAAAGCCGGTTCATAGAGTATATGATGCTGCAAAAAGTGAGATAAAACGCCGACTAAGCTACTAACTGCCAAGACAAAATGACTGGTTGCCGTTGCAATATGTGTTGGAAACCCCAGCAGATATACCATTGCTGGAACATGAATAATGCCGCCGCCAATTCCAAAAATACTGGAAATAAAGCCTACGACAAAACTAACAGCAATTCCTCCTGCCATATTAAAGCGAAACGTCTCTTTATTTACTTCTATTTCCGGTGCGGCTTTTCCTTTATTCCAATTTTTAAAACCAATAACTAATGAAATAAACAAAAGCAACATACCAAAAGAAAATCGAAACGTTACTCCTGTAAAATAATTAGACCAGACAGCTCCGAGAACGGCTCCGGGAAGTGTGGCAACACTGAAAGCAAGTGCCGCTCGATATAAAACTTTCTTTTGCTTTATATATGCGTAAGAGCCAGACATTGCATTAAACATGACAACGGTTAGTGATGTGCCAATAACTAATGTCGGTTCCCAGCCAAAAACATACAGGAAAATCGGAACAAAAAAAATGCCGCCGCCAGCACCTACCAATGTACCAAAAGCCGCAATAAAATATCCCATCACAATAAAGCCAATATCCTGTATGAATGTAAACTCCATGAATAAATACCTTCTTTCTTTTGTATAATTGGTGTCTTTTTATAAGTAAAAACGGACTGCCGTCAACTAAATCAATAATTTTATTGTACTACTATACTATTTTTTTTCCTAGACAAATGTGACATTATTATAAAAATATCCTCCTCGTTAATGAGGAGGATATTCCATGTTTATTATTATCTCTTATTACTATACCGCCAGATTTTCATATCTTCCGCTGCTTTAATTAATTCTTCACGAAAATCAGGATGAGCCAGGCTGATTAACCCTTCGGCACGTTCCCAAGTGGATTTTCCCATCATATTAACCATTCCATATTCCGTAACAAGCCAATGGACTTGAGAACGAGGATCCGTTACCGTTGTACCGGGAGTCAATGTCGGCAAGATGCGGGATTCTGTTTTACCCGTCTTTTTATTCGTAAAGGTAGAGCGGAAAGCAATAAAACTCTTGCCACCTTTAGATCGATACGCACCATCCGCAAAGTCTAATTGTCCACCGCTGCCGCTGATTTGTTTTGTACCCGCTGATTCAGAAGATACTTGACCAAACAAATCTACATCAATACAGTTGTTAATAGAAATAAAATTATCCATTTGGGAAATCACAAACGGATCATTAACATATTCCACCGGATATGCTGCCAAAAATGGATTATTATCGACCCAATCATACATTTCTTTCGATCCTAGAGCAAAAGACCAAACAGCTTTATCTGTATCCAATTCCTTTACCTTATTGGTTAGACGTCCCTTTTTATACATGAGATAAAATGCATCTACAAGCATTTCCGTATGCATGCCGAGATCTTTTAAATCCGAATCGGCAATCATAGCCCCAATTGTATTTGGCAATCCGCCAACACCAAGCTGTAATGTAGCCCCATTAGGAATTTCCTTAACAATCATTTCAGCAATTTTTGTATCGATTTCATCACCTGTACTGAAAGGAATCGTAGGCTGTGGTGTATTCCCTGCTTCTACAATAGCGTCAATATCGCTAATATGGATACATTCGCCACGGCCGCCCAATACCCGAGGCATAGATTCATTTACTTCAACAATGACTTTTTTCGCTTTTTTGGTAATAGCTTCCGTTGCTGAAACATTTAATCCAAAATTAAAAAAACCATGCTTATCCATCGGTGCAACTTGAATCATAGCAACATCCACATCAAGAATATTCCGGTACAAGGAAGGTTCATTACGATAACAAAATGGCGAGAAATTCATCTGTCCAAGTGCACATTTTTTACGATCATACCCACTCATATGCCAGTTAGACACAGTAAAAGTTTCACGATTTGGATCTTTTTCGACTACCTGGCGAGGTGAAAAAGAAAAAGATGTACGTACTTTCACATCTTTCAATTCACTTTTACGGTTAGCCAATGCTTCATCCAACAAGATCGGCTGCGTTGTTGCCATACCATACTCTACCCAATCACCCGACTTTACTACTTTTACAGCTTCTTCCGGAGTTGTTAACTTTTGACGATACATATCCGTCCATTCAGACATTGTTTCCACCAATCCTTTCACTACTGTAATAATTATGTTCCGTATTTCACAATTATTATTATAAAACTTTTACACGTAATATACAAGTAACTACGTGGTATAAATTTATATGCCAGAATGGCACTGTTTATAGAAACTATGCCTCTATATGCAAAAATGCTCCCGTCATTTTTCGTGACGGGAGCAACGTGAGGAGGAATTATTCTTCTTTACTTGCTGCATAGTTAGCAATAATTTCATCTGTTGTTTTCTTTGGAACTTCTTCATAATCAAAAAACGCCATATTAAAGGTTCCTTTTCCTTGTGTCATGGAACGCAGTGCAGTTACATATCCTTTCATTTCTGAAAGCGGAACTTGGGCTTTGACAACGATAATACCTTCCCGATTACGATGATGTTCCATTCCGAGAATTCGACCTCTTCTGCCGCTGAAATCTCCCATAACGTCCCCCATATACTCTTCCGGAATAACGACATCAACATTATATATAGGTTCTAAAAGAACGGGTTTCGCTTCAGGAACCGCTTTTTTCAAAGCAATAGAAGCTGCTACTTTAAACGCCATTTCTGATGAATCCACCGGATGATACGAACCGTCAGTAAGAGTAACTTTAACATTAATCATCGGGTACCCTGCAATAAGCCCTTTCTGCAGTGTTTCTTTGACTCCTTTTTCAACAGCCGGAATGTATTGTTTAGGAACAGCCCCACCAAAAACAGCATCGACAAATTCAAATTCGTTACCGTCTGCAAGTGGTTCGATTTTTAGGAATACATGTCCGAACTGACCATGTCCGCCGCTCTGTTTTTTATGTTTCCCTTCCATGGTAATACTTCCCCGAATCGTTTCACGATACGGAATATATACATCCTGTAAAATGGCTGTGACACCATATTTTCGTTCCATTTTATTAATGATGTGATCGAGATGCACGTCTCCCATACAACGCACAAGGAGCTGCCGTCCTTCGGGATCTTTTTCCACTTGACAAGTTGGATCCTCTTCGCTTATACGAGATAGGGCCGACATCAGTTTTTCATCTTCCCCTTTCTTTTCCGGAACCATGGCAATCGTGTGAAGCGGTGCAGGAAACCGAACAGAATCGTATTCGACAGGAAATTCAGCAGTCGCAAACGTATCTCCCGTTCTAGCATTAGATAACTTAGGAATAACAATAATATCACCAGCAACTGCTTTCGCTAAAGGCAACTGTTTTTTACCAATCAGCGTAAACATCTTGCCAAACTTTTCTTCCTTGTCCTGTGTTACATTATATAGTTTATCTCCATCCTTGAGTTCTCCGGAGAAAATACGAATATAACTTAATTTTCCAGAAAAAGGATCAATAAGAGTTTTAAAAACAAATCCCGTAAACGGTTTATTAGGATATACCATGACAGGTTCTTCGCTCTTTTTATCGGTCCCCATCATAATTTTTTGTGAAGCATCCGGCATATATCGTACGAGGCGTCCCAGCAGTTCCACTGTACCAATATGATGTATCGCACTGCCGCACATAACCGGACAGACACGACCAGTCAACATTCCCTGCCGCAGTCCATGCCGCAATTCTTCCAGCGTCAATTCTTCCCCTTCAAGATATTTTTCCAATAAACTATCGTCCCCTTCAGCAGCGGCTTCCATGCACATTTCACGAACTTCCCGCGCTTTAGACATATATTCGGGTGGAACTTTAGTTTCTTCCTGCTTACCGTTTTTCCATTCCCACGCAATCATTTTACAAACATCGATGATTCCACGAAAATCTGCCCCTTCTCCTATAGGAATCTGCAGCGGCATAATAGATTTACCGAACGCTGCCCGCATTTTTTCCAAGGTATCAAAAAAATTGGCTTTTTCCGCATCCATTTTATTGATATAAACCATCCGCGGCAATTGTAACTCTACCCCATAATCCCATGCACGTTCCGTATCCATTTCTACGCCTGATTCGGCAGACACAACCAGCAGTATCCCGTCACTGGCACGCAAAGCCGCTCGAACTTCTCCACAAAATTCCGAATATCCGGGAGTATCAAGAAAATTCAATTTGTAACCTTCCCATTCACAAGGTGCAATTCCGAGTTGAATAGTAACATTACGTTTAATTTCTTCCGGTTCAAAATCCATAATATGCTTATTATCTTGCCCTGTACCAACGGCATCAACTGCGCCGCAAATGAATAACAAGGATTCCACGACGGCAGTTTTTCCGGCACCGTCGTGGCTAAGCACAGCTACGTTGCGAATCTTATCACTAGCATACTCTTTCATAAACAATCGCCTCCTATGAATCACGTTAATTAAACATATTCGCGATGTTATGAGGATAATCCTTTTTTATAAGTGAGTTTTTATAATTTTATCTATGATAGTTAGTAATATTATGTTCTGTATTGATATCTGAGAGAAAATCAAAAGAACTAAGCCGGCGTAATGAATCCATAAAACAAGGCATATCCGAACGAAGAGAACCAAAATATGCTGCATCAATAGCTTCGATCAGCGGCAGTCCTTGATTCACTTTTTTCAAACCGGCCTCTAATATGAAAATCATTTTTGCCCGCGTATCTTGGGGATGCTGCTTCCGTTGTATATATTTTTTCTTCTCAAGCAATCTTATTATCTGGGATGTCGTCATTACATCAATAGAAGCATAATCCGCCACCATTTTCTGCGTTGGATTGCGCCCCTCGTGTTGTAAATACGCAGCAACTGTTAATATAACAAATTGAGGATGTGTCAGATTAATAAGACGCAGCTTTTTTTGTATTTGAGTATGCCAATTATTATATGCTCTGATAAATAGAAACCCGGGACTTTCAAAAGAATCGTTTTCAAATTGAGAGTTAAACATTTATTTTTCAACAGCTTTCTTTATAGTTAATACCGCCTGTGGCGTATCTGAAAATACTTGAACCAGAAATTAAATATCTTCGTCTGTCATTTCACCGTGTTCCTTCTCAAGTCTTACGCTGATTTTCACGGTTGTCTCATTATTTATTTCATTAAATTCGTGTCCAAAGCAAATCGCGATCCCCATTCCGGGAATTTCACTTTTATCCCAATATTCCTTATAAGGTATAACCGTCGTAAGAGTATACGGCATCTCCGGCTGTCCCTGCAATTTCATCCTGCCGGAAGTTCCTGTTGAAAAATTTCCTTGCAGTATCATATATTCCAAATCAGTTTCCCATTGACGGCGTTTATTAAAATCAACATACATTTCCCAAATTTCTTTTGCAGTTGCATGTACTTTTGTTTGAAATGTTAATTCTGTCATTGAATTTTCCTCCTTTTATATTATACGTGTTTATATTATATGTATACTTACAATATAAGTCAATGCTTTTTAAAAATCTCCTACTGCAACACGATAGCAGTAGGAGATTCTTACTCTTAACTATTTAAAATATGCATATATACGCTACTTTTGTTTAAGTGCCGATAATGCCAATGCTGATAACAATTCTACCCCTATAGGCAGACTGTTTTCGTCCACAGAAAAACACGCATTATGAAGAGGATAGATTTCAGCCTCTTCGGCGGTGACTCCCAGCCAAAGAAAGGCCCCGGCACAAACCTTTAAATATCCAGAAAAATCTTCCGCCGTCATGGCCGGTTCCGGTACATCTGCCAATGCTATGTGTCCAAATCTTTCTGTTACTACAGCGGCCGCTAATGCAGCCTGCGCAGTACTGTTGAAAACAGCATCATATCCGCGGTCATACTGAAGACGGCTGGTTGTTCCAAATGCAGCATCGATGCCTTTCAATATTTGCTTTAAATGCATTTCAACTGCATCTTGTGTCTCTTTGTGATACGTACGGCAAGTTCCTTCAATATCTACCGTATCAGCAACAATATTGTACCGACTGCCGCCGGAAATTTTTCCAAACGTAAGAACCGCCGGATGCAGCGGATTAATTTGTCTACTTATAATATTCTGTGCTGCCGTAATACATTGGCCAGCTGCAGCAATAGCATCAATTCCTCTATGTGGCATGGCGGCATGACTCGGTTTTCCCACGATCTGTATGCTGACGTGATCTGATGCCGCCATCACCGGACCCGTACGAACACCTACTTCACCCGTACGCAATGTCGGCCAGACATGAAGCCCGTAAATAGCATCCACATCATCTAAAAAACCTGATGCAACGATATTTTTAGCACCGCCTTCTGGAGATTTTTCTTCAGCCGGCTGAAAAATAAACTTTATTGTGCCATCAAACTGATTCCGCATATCATGCAGAACATGAACTGCACCTAACAACATCGCCACATGTGCATCATGTCCACATGCATGCATCTTCCCCGGATGCTGTGACGCAAAAGAAAGTCCTGTTTTTTCTTCGATCGACAACGCATCCATGTCGGCTCGCAACGCTATCGTCCGTCCCGGATTGCGGCCATGCAACACAACGAGAACACCATTGCCGCCAGCTGCCTGAGAAGTCACTTCCACATGCAGTCCCTGCAATGCAGACACTACTAATGCTGCCGTTTCGACTTCTTCTCCTGACAGCTCCGGTATCTCATGAATCTTTCGCCGCCATGTTCTTACGCAGTCTGTATATGTCCTTACAAGATCCCTCAATTTATCTTCTCCTGCCATTTTCCCTCGTTGT
Organism: Megasphaera paucivorans; assembly: GCF_900103535.1. Classification (GTDB taxonomy): domain Bacteria; phylum Bacillota; class Negativicutes; order Veillonellales; family Megasphaeraceae; genus Megasphaera_A; species Megasphaera_A paucivorans. Next base: position 11,504 of record NZ_FNHQ01000043.1, read on the forward strand.
CCCCTTCCATTTTTACTAAAACAGATTATAATACTATTATAAACATGTAAATATCAATTTAATGTTGTTTCTCATTATATCATAGGGAGTGTTATCAATGAAAGCATATGACATGGAAAACAGTGCTTGGGCACGATTTTCTGAAGAAGAGCGTATAGAGGTAGAAGAATATAACAAAACCTACAAGGAATTTCTCGATACCGCCAGAACGGAACGCCTTGCAGTAAAGGAAATCATACGTCAAGCGGAAGCCGCCGGCTTTCGCTCTATAGAAGATGTTACCTCGCTTGTCCCTGGCGACAAAATTTATTGGAATCAAAAAGGAAAATCCGCTATTCTTGCAGTTATCGGTGAAAATCCGTTAACTGCCGGCTTAAAAATTGTCGGGTCACATATTGATTCTCCCCGCCTTGATTTAAAAGCGGCCCCTGTCGTCGAAAATAAAAAAATAGTATATTTAAAAACCCATTATTACGGCGGTCTTCGGAAATATCAATGGGTCTGCATGCCTCTGAGTCTTATTGGTGTTGTTTATACAACTGCAGGAGAAAAAATCGATATAGCACTGGGTGAAAATCCAAACGATCCTGTTTTATTTATTAATGATTTGCTTCCTCATTTGGCGAAAGATCAAAGCGAAAAAAAACTCAGTGAAGCAATTCAGGGCGAAATGCTTATGCCCATGCTTGGCTGCAACAGCACAGAAGAAAAAACAAAGCCGGCTATCCTGACTTTATTAAAAGAAAAATACGGAATTGAAGAGGAAGATTTTGCCAGCGCGGAATTAGAAGTTGTTCCTACTCAAAAAAGCCGTGATGCCGGACTTGATCAATCAATGATTATGTCTTACGGCCATGATGACCGTGTCTGCTCATACGCCAGCCTTGCTGCGATTCTTAATGCAGCAAAAGGATCACACACACAGGTATCGCTTTTTGCCGACAAAGAAGAAATCGGTTCTGTTGGAAATACCGGCGTTCAATCTTCATTTTTCCAAGATTTTTTAGCAGAAATGCTCGCGCTGCAAGGCCATACCGAGGATCTTTCATTGCGCCGTACCTTGAGACATAGTGAAGTTCTTTCCGCTGATGTCAGCGCTGCTCTTGATCCTATATTTGCAGATGCGTATGAAGAAGCAAATTCAGCCAAGCTTGGCTATGGCATATGTATTTGCAAATATACCGGAGCTCGCGGAAAATCAGGGAGCAATGATGCCAATGCCGAATTTGTGTCAAAGATCCGACAGATATTCAATACTGCCAATGTTCCCTGGCAAACGGGTGAACTCGGTAAAGTAGACCAAGGCGGCGGCGGCACAATTGCTTATATTATGGCTGATTGGGGCTGTGAAGTTGTCGATTGCGGCGTAGCCATGCTGAGCATGCATGCTCCTCTGGAAATTGTAGCCAAAACGGATGCCTATTGTGGTTATTTGGCTTATAAAGCGTTTTTTGAAAGTAAATAGCACGTGGGTATAGCAAACTATATTTTATTGCAATTTCACGTAAATACAAATACCCTCCGGAAAAATCCGGAGGGTATTTGTATTTACACGCACATCGAGGGTCTACGATACTGAATCATTCATGCATATGACGCCGCATATTACTATTGGCAATTCCTAAAATTAATCTGAATTTAGCAACAGTCCGCCGAGCAATCAATATATCCTGTCCTTGTAGATAAGCAGCAATTTGCTGATCCGAATACGGATGTTTCACGTCTTCGTCTTTAATAAAACAGGCAATTTTTTCCATAATAGCCCGGCTTGAAATATAGTCCGTTTCGTTTTTATCACTAATTCGGCTATACGATTGAGCAAAAAAATCCTGTATCGCATATATTCTCCGGTTAAACAAAACATAACGGTCACGACAAACACGACTGACCGTAGAAGTGCTGAGCCCCGTTTTTTCGGCTAATTCTTTTTGATTTAACGGACAAAGCGCTTCTCCTTGCAGAAAAAAATTTTTCTGCTGCTGTATCATCGCCGTTACAACAGCAAAAATAGATTGTCTGCGGTATGCCAATGCTGCCTGTAAATCCAGAAAAGCCCGCCGTGCTTTATGAATATATTTCTTTGTTTTACGATCCCCTTGTTTTTCGTATGAAGCATATAGATCCTCCCGAAAAAATACATCCGGAATTTCTTCCAGCATCCGTATCGCCAAATCTCCTTTTTCGTTCGTATATATTTCCATATCAGCTCGAATGAACTCTTCTTTTTGCACAATCTGCTGTGCGGGCTGTAATGATAGTTTTTTTAAAAAATCGCGTATACATTTTAATTCTGTGTCAGAAATCTCCATCTCCGTCCGCAGCCGCTGCCATTTTCCTTTCAAGAAGTCTTCATAATGGTACTGCAGCAATTCCAGCGTATGATCCGGAACTTTTTCACAGCGACGTGTCTGAATCAGCAATGCTTCATTAATTCCGGATGCTCCAATTCCCGGAGGATCCAGCGTTTTCACAACAGCCAGTCCTTGTTCCATCTCAGTTAACGTAATGCCGTAATCTATTCCAATACTATCTAAATCGTCTGTAAAAAAACCTTTTTCATCGAGCGAACGAATAACTAATCCCGCTGCCATACGTATTTTTTTAGAGATAGTAAGAACACGCAACTGTTTCATAAGCATTTCTTCCAGTGAATCTTCACGACTGTGAATATTGTCAATAGGTTTTTCTGCTATAGGGGTATTGCTTCGTCTCACATCAGGATAGCGTATATCTAACAGCGGATTATCTGTAATCTGCTCATAGAGAAATTCCGTCAAATCCTGTGCTTGCAGGCCGAGCATCTTGATCGTCAAGCTTTGAATCTGCGTCATTTTAGGTTTTAATTGAAGTTTAAGGGAAATATCAGCCATATCAATGCCTTCTTTACATACTATGTATACCTATTACAATATATTTTCCCATATTTTTCCTATATTAGTCAAATAATAATTTTCAATGATGCGTTCCCTGCTTGCAAAAAAGCTGTTGTATTCTAAAAAGAATACAACAGCTTTTCATCTGCATTACAAAAAAATAATTTATATTTTACTAAACAACTTATTTTCCTGCTAATTTAGCATATTTAGCATACCGTTCTTTTGCTTCACGGATAGTTTTTTCATAAAGTACTTGTGCACGATCCGGGAAATTAATCTTCAAACGGTTATATCTGTTTTCGCCTTTTAAATATTCTACCATTTTACTGGAATCTGGTTCCGGTGAATCAAGCTGGAACGGATTTTTTCCTTCTGCAGCAAGGCGCGGATCATACCGGTATAAATGCCAGTATCCACATTCTACTGCTTTTTTCATTTCCAACTGCGTTGTACTCATACCGGCTTTAATACCATGTTCAAGGCATGGGCAATACGCAATAACAATGGAAGGACCTGGATATGCTTCTGCTTCACGAATAGCTTTTAATGTCTGTGCCTGATTATATCCCATTGCAACTTGTGCGACATAAACATAACCATAAGTCATAGCAATAGCACCCAAATCTTTTTTCTTAATCTGCTTGCCGCCTGCAGCAAATTTAGCAACTGCTGCTGTCGGTGTGGCTTTGGATGCCTGGCCACCTGTATTGGAATACACTTCCGTATCCATAACAAGTATATTTATATCACGATGTTGAGCAACAACATGATCAATACCACCAAATCCGATATCATATGCCCAGCCATCGCCGCCTATAGCCCATACGGACTTCTTCGCAAGAAATTCCTTATTATCAAGTACAAAAGCAATTTCTTCAGACTGTGGTACATTTTCCAAAGCACTGATCAATTCATCCGATACTTGACGGGACATAGTACTGTTACTATAATTAGCCAAATAATTATCAATAGCTGCTTCCGCTACATTTTGAGCTTTCAAAGATTCTAACCGAATATGAATTTCTTTTTGAATAGAATCCTGTGCATGGAAATACCCATATGCAAATTCAGCATTATCTTCAAACAAAGATTGTTCCCAACATGGACCAAATCCGCGATCATCGGTACAATATGGTGTCGTCGGCAATGAACCGCCGTACGCCGAAGAACAACCAGATGCATTGGCAATATACATACGATCACCAAAAAGCTGTGTTACCGTTTTAATATATGTTGTTTCAGCACAACCACCACATGCAGGTGAGAACTGGAAGTACGGTTTAGCAAACTGCGAGGTTTTAACGTTTTTATCGCTAATAACATCTTTTTTAAGATATTTTTCTTCCATAGCAAACCGATTAAAGTTTTCCTGTTGTTCTACTTCTTCCTGCATAGGAACCATTGTCAAGGCGCCTTTTTCTTTAGCCGGGCAAACAGTAGCACAAACACCGCAGCCAAGACAATCATACGGCGAAAGCTGCATACGGAAATTATACTTATCCATATTGCTTCCTTTGGCTTTAGCAGTAACAAAAGATTGTGGAGCATCCGCCATTTCTTCATCAGTTACAAGAACGGGGCGAATCGCCGCATGCGGACACGCCATAGAACAGCTATTACACTGTACACACGCATCCGGATTCCAATGCGGGACGTTAATAGCTACACCACGTTTACTATATTCAGTAGTGCCAAGCGGCCATGTACCATCAAAGCAATTATATTTTTTGAAAATGGATACAGGTAATTCGTCCCCATGCTGCCGATCCATCGGAATAACAATATCCTTAATAAATCCAGGAACATTTTCTTCAACTTTCGGCGCATCAACAGCACTTGCCCACGACGCAGGAATATCAATTTTAACCAGACCAGTAATGCCTACATCAACAGCCTTATTGTTTTTATCGACGATTTCCTGACCGCCTTTTTTGAAGTAACTATTATAATTTCCCTTCTTCATAGCATCAACTGCTACATCGAGAGGAATAACTTTTGTTAATTCGAAGAATGCAGCCTGAAGAATTGTGTTAACACGATTACCCAATCCAATTTCATTGGCAAGTTTTGTAGCATCAATCGTGTAAAATTGTACATGTTTATTACACAAATCACGTTTCATCTTAGCCGGCAACTGTGTTTCCAATTCTTCTTCATTCCATGGACAGTTCAACAGATATACACTGCCATCTTTAAGGTCTGCAGTTGTATCATATTTATGAACATATGTAGGTGCATGACATCCAACAAAATCTGCCGCATTAACAAGATATGTCGCATGAATCGGCTGATCACCGAAACGCAGATGCGATTGTGTCAATCCTCCCGTTTTCATCGAATCATAGGAGAAATACGCCTGTGCATATTTGTCAGCATCGAGACCGATAATCGTGATTGCATTTTTATTGGCACCGACAGTACCATCTCCGCCTAGACCCCAAATTTTTGCAGCAGTTTGACCTGGATATTCAAGTTTAAGAGCTTCAGCCGGTAAAGAAGTAAACGTAACATCGTCAACAATGCCAATGGTAAAGTTATTTTTCGGTTGTTCTTTTTCAAGGTTAGCATAAACAGCTGCAAATTGTCCCGGAGTCGTGTCTTTTGAGGATAATCCATACCGACCGCCGACAACTTGAATATTGCCTCTGCCCTCCTGTACTAAAGCCATTTGGACATCAAGATATAGTGGTTCTCCTACACTTCCGGATTCTTTAGTCCGATCAAGAACTGCCACTTTTTTACAAGTAGCCGGAATGGCATCAACAAAATGCTTCGTAGAGAAAGGACGATATAAATGAACTTGTACCATACCTACCTTTTTACCATGTGCATTAAGATAATCAATAGCATCGCGACAAGTTTCAGCTCCTGAACACATAATAACAATAACTTCTTCTGCATCAGGTGCACCGTAGTAATTAAATAATTTATAATCCCGGCCTGTAATTTTATTAATTTCATCCATATAATGTTGTACAACATCAGGAATTGTTGAAATTTTTTCGTTCGCACCTTCTTTGCACTGGAAAAAGGCATCTGGATTAACTGTAGTACCACGTTCATGCGGATGTTCTGGATTTAATGCATTTTTACGAAATGCATTAAGCTGTTTGTAATCAACAAGCTTTTTAAGATCATTATAATCCAGTGCTTCAATACGCTGCATTTCATGAGATGTTCTAAATCCATCAAATACATGCATAAATGCATATCTGCCACCGATTGCTGATAAATGTGCAACGCTTCCAAGATCCATAACTTCCTGAGGAGAAGAAGACATAATCATACCAAAACCCGTCGTACGGCATGCCATAACATCAGAGTGATCTCCAAAAATAGAAAGTGCATGTACACTAACTGTACGAGCAGCTATATGGAATACCCCCGGCAAAAACTCTCCACCAATTTTAAACATAGGAGGAATCATTAATAACAAACCCTGTGACGCGGTGTACGTAGTAGTTAAGGCTCCTGCTTGCAAAGAACCGTGACAAGTGCCGGCCGCACCCGCTTCAGATTGCATTTGAATAACATCCACGGTATTATCAAAAATATTTTTCTTTCCTTTTGCAGCCCATTCATCAACTTTTTCCGCCATGACAGAAGACGGTGTAATCGGAAAAATGGCAGCAACTTCAGTAAACGCGTACGAAGCATACGCAGCAGCAGTATTACCATCCATCACGACGTAATTTTTTTTCATATTACCCTTCCCTTTCTTTTTTTGAGTTGTAATTCATAATAATATATTAAACCTATGCAAGAACTACCTTATTTAATAAACAATGACAAATAAATATATTTTCGTATATACGAAGCCTAGCGTATATACAAATACATTTATATTATAAAGGCTCTGTAATAGAACGTCAATGTTTTTATACTAAATAGTGCAATTTCATAAAATCATATTTTTACTCATCTTACTGATCAATATGAGCAATCGCCTTGGCTAATTTCTTCTTCATTTCCAAATTGCCCTGGCGTGCAATCATGATCCGCTGTGCCTGCGGCGAGCCGGCTCCATGCATTGATTCCGTCCGGTATCCCACTGCCGCCGTTCCCAGACAAAGATTTTCTATCAGACGCAGTACCTTCAGCCGGTCTTCCGTCGATACCCCGCTTACGCCGCACAAGTATTTATCTATATATTTTCCCAGCTTCGGATCTCTCATGTCTTTTTCCGAGGGTGCCGTAACTACCAATCCGCCCGCTATGTCTTCCGCCAGCCGTACGATTTCATACGGGAACCGCGTAACGTTTTGCTTGCACACATTCGCCAGCAGCAGATCGATCAGATAATTTCCTGACGCCGTCCGTGTCCCCAGCGCAGAGCACGCGATCC
>NZ_FNHQ01000012.1 GCF_900103535.1 Megasphaera paucivorans
TAGCCATTCCGACGGTTGGAGGTTTCCTTCTTGCTATGATCATTGGAGCTATACCCGAGATGGTTATCTATCTCGCCCTGCAGCATAGCTTCGAAGATAGGACCGAACACGTCCTTCAGCGCTATCTGCATGTCTTCCTGCGTCTTCGGCTGGTATTGTTCCATGATGAGCTTGGCGATTGCCTGGCCTTTCTCACTCGGGTTTCTACGTTTCTTCATCAGTGCTGTACTCAATTCCTTTCAACCTGCTTTCTGATAGTGTACCGCACCTCGACAAAAAAATGAAGTGCGTAAGTTAGTAAATTGGTTACCGGTAACTTACACACTTCATTTTACACTCCCAAACAAATAAAGATATGCCTTGTACTGGCATATCTTTATTTGTTTTAAACTATTTTTTTTGTTTATGCAGCAGTTCGTACAGTTTCTTTTCAAACTCTACATCAGAAATAACACTCAGCTTATGCATATCTCTGATTTCTTTGAGCTGATCCAATAATTCTTCGCTGACAGCTGGTTTATCTTCCTGCATTTCCGGAGATTTTACCATATTAGGATGAAGCAGATAAAAAGTTCGTTTTTCATATTCATCATCAGAAATAATATTTAACTTATGCATATCTCTCAATTCTTTTAATTGAGAAGCAATTAATTCCATTTGTTCTTTTTTTTCATCACTCGACAAATTATTCATATTAGATGCCTCCTATCAATATACCATACTCACGTCTGTAAATTTAATTCTCTCAAACTTTCGATGTACTAATAAATTAAAGACAAACATCCTACTCAATTCAATATATCGTTATATAATTTTATTATATCAACTGGACTCTAATTGTCAAACAGTACGAACTGAAAACTTTTACCAATAAATAATCTTTGTAAAAAAGTAAAACATATACGGACTGCAAATACGCTTAGTTTCAAACAAAAGACGGAATAGCCATTTCTCGGATAAAATGAATCAATATTTTCGAAAAAGACCAACGACTTTACCCAAAATAGAACAATTTCTGGTAATAATCGGTTCATAATTATCATTTTCCGGCTGCAACCGGATATGATCATCTTCTTTATAGTATCGCTTCACCGTAGCCTCATCATCGATTAAAGCCACTACGATTTCACCATTATTTGCCGTGTCCTGACGGCGTATTACCAGATAATCTCCTTCATATATACCTGCTTGTATCATACTGTCACCTTTTACAGTTAACATAAAGCAATCATCTTCACCAATAAATTCAGCAGAAAAGGGATATACATCTTCTACATATTCCTCCGCCAAGGCTGGCGAACCAGCATGGACTTGTCCCACTAAGGGGAGGGGAACAATTTTTTTTGAACGCCACGATCCTTCATCCAGTAATTCAATCGTACGGTTTTTGGTCGGATCGCGTCGGATAAAACCTAACGTTTCCAACCGATGTAAGTAACCATGAACTGTAGAAGTAGAACTCAAGCCCACTTCTTTGCAAATTTCACGAACTGATGGGGGATATCCATATTTATGAACAGACTCACGTATATATTCTAAGATCTGGCGTTGACGGGTGGTTAAGTTTTTTTCACTAGTCATCATCATTACGCATCACTCCTTATTCTTTTATCTCATTATATATGATATAAAGGAATAAATCAAACATTTGTTCATATTATGCTTGACAAGAACATTTGTTTGGCGATATAATAAGTACATAGTCAAACATTTGTTCTAAACAGGAGTGATCCACATGAAGAAAACAAATAAACAACCTTTGGCAAATTTAAAATATTTTTTTATTCTGGCTGCCTTGGTCGTATCCATTACTCAATTAGGCTGGATATTTCATGATAATTCACAATATGTTCCTGTCCGAGTACATACAGGAGATACTGTATGGAATATGGCATCAGCTGCTGCTGACAGCAGAACCGATATACGTGACGTCGTAGACGGCATTTTAAAAGTAAATCATTTATCTAATAATGATGATATTTATCCCGGGCAGATATTACAAATACCGGTGCATGACAGCAGCATTGAAAAAGTAAAATCTCATTTTGATGTACAACTTTGATAGGGAATATATACCACCATATTTATAAGACAACTTCATATAATACACACATACAGCATACAAAAGAAATGCACCTTAAAATTTAATTTTGAGGTGCATTTCTTTTGTATGCTATGTTTATTTTTTATCACCCGTAATTTTAAATATAGGATTATCGATAAGTTTATCTGCTTCATCTATATACCGTCTAACGATCGTTTGTGATTTATGACGTGTCTGTCTCATGATTTGTCGTTCTTCTACATGATGTTGTGCCGCTGATGTTGCAAAGCCGTGTCGTAAACTGTGCGCTCCATAATCCTTCGGATCCATGCCAACAAGTCCCACATATCGTTTTACAAGGAGCGCAATCGATTTGTCCGATATGCGATTTTTGCGAATTCCATGACCTCTTGTAAATCCGCGGAAGACAGGTCCTGTTGTAATACCACTGCGTGCTATCCAATCTTTTAATGCCTGTACAGCACAGATTTCTTTATCCTCAACATAGGGAATTGCAATCATTTGTCCTTGATCCATTTGATCCGTTTTAGACTTACGAAGCGTAATAAGCAACCCTAATCGAGTAAATCGTAAGTCTTCCATGTCAAGTCCTGCTATTTCCGAACGCCGCATAGCTCCGTAAAAACCAATAAGCAGGATTGATTTATCTCTGGCTTGCTGCAATTCATCGCCTTCAATGCAATGCAGCATTTCTCGTATATCATCGAATAATATAGGCAGTTTTCCACGCTGCATCGTCCCTTTCATTCGTTTTATTCCTTTTAAGGCATTTTTTACGATAGGGAGGCGGCAGGGATTATCTTTTATTCCGGCAGCGTCAAAATTTTCTGTTAACGCACTGATTCTGCGAGCTACCGTATTCGCTTTAGCATTATCAGCCAAATCGTTAATATAATTTATAATAGTTTCCGGTTCGGCAGGAAATGCTTGTACATGATGGTGGGCACACCAATCATAAAAATCATTCCAATCTGACTCATACGCATTAATTGTATTTTCGGCCCGGGAAATATATATACTTTGCCGGCTCTTGTCTGTTAATTTTGTATTGGCCGCTATGATGTCGGAATTATGTAAATAAAAATATTTGGGTGGATGATCCAAAACAATCACTCCTTTTTCAGTGCACACGCCATTATCCGAGACGGCAGCATTTTAAAGACTTTCCTTACATTTTTTTGCATTGATGTTATCCTGATCAGCTGAATTATTTATTGAAATTTGACAATGGGTATATGTATGATTTGTTAATTCAGGAAAAATATTATACGCAAGATGTTCAAGAACTGTCCATTCCTTTTCATCTAACCGAGAAAGAGCCAGTGCAAGTTTCCTTGGAAAGGTATCACGAGTATCATACGCAAGCTTTGCAGCCCAAGAAAGTATTTCTGCTTCGCAATGTTGTGTTCTATACATGTAACCGATCCCATCACATAACCACGATGTATTGATATTAAATTTTTGACATATATCTTCAATCAATCTATTACTAGGCATATTGCGTCCTTTAATAAGTTGAGTTACGTATGATTGATCAATATTGAGAATACGGGCAAATTCAACTTTTTTTAAACCACGCATCTTAATAATATGAAAAATTCTATCACCCATTGTTTCTTTCAACGAAATCACCTTCTTTACACACAGAGTATCAAATAAAATGGGGTAAGTCAATATAATAATATAAAAATAAGGATTTAATCATATAAGCAGGGAACTTGAATAGGCTCGAATTTAAAAAAATGACATAATACGTTATACTTTTATAAACCTTTTTATTTCATATCTTTTATCTTGGAAAAACATTAATTAATTATAGTAATGAAATACAATCAAATACTGCATTTTATAATTGACAAATCACAGGTCAATCCTTATAATACAATTGAATATGTTCAATTGTATTATAAGGAGGTACTTTTTAGTATGAAAAATATATCTATTGAACATACGCAGGAAGTACGCAGACGGATACTAGATACTGCAAAAAATTTATTATTGCAGTATGGTTATAATAAAACAACCATTCGCATGATTGTTGAACATTCGGGCATACTGACGGGAAGTATCTACTATTTGTTTAAGAATAAAGAAGATATCTTTCAATCATTATATTTATCGATTATTAAGAACTGTGTTTCTCATATTAATTATTATTGTAAAAATGAATCACCCGCTTTTAAATATGCCGCATTTTTCTTTATTTCTCTGAAAAAAATGGAGGATGACGAAATTATTCGAGATGCATATTTTGCAGGATATAACTCAAAATTGATTTTTGAAAATATGGTAGAACAGCTCACATTGCTGGCGCACCACTTATTTGACGGTACCATGTATGAAATGAAAGATACTGAGTATTATCAAAAATCTTTATTTATTAAAGGTGCTATGCGGGCTTGTGTTGCTGAATTGTACTTTAAAAGAAATATATCACCAGCAGCCAGTCGTTTGGCATTGATATCAATGGCTTTATCATTAATTGGAGTCGATGCAATACAAATTGAAAATATAAATAAAAGAATTATAGCTCAAGAATCCTTATGGGAAAAAATCGCCCAGCAACTGGTAGAAGAGCCCATTCAAAAAATTTGATTTCCCTTAACGATATACATGTAAAAAAAATCAACTGTCATGATAAGTGGATTTATTTTTTAGCATATAGTTGAACATGTTCAATAAAAGAGTGCGAAATGAAATTTTATACTTTTTAAATGAGAAAAAAGTCTGAAATATGGAATAGTTCAGTAAACTATCACTGAATTTAAGTTAATTAAAGGTTATATGAACTAGATTAGAGGAAAAAAATGACATATAAAAAATCAAAAGTTAGTAAAAATTTTAATCCATTAGAACATCTTGAGAAATTAATAAACCCAATAGGACTTTCTATAAACGATACTGGTGGAAAAATAAATATTATAGGTGAATATCCATTGTTTCCCAGTACGGTTCGACTTGCTGCTGCTTTTTCTCTTTCGGCAATGGCAGCCGCCGTCGGAGTAGCCGCTATTTGGCGAGAGCGTACTGGTACAGGACAAGATTTATCTATTGATATTCGCCAAGCGGCACATGGTATAAATCCTGATTTAACATTTCATCCTACAATTAACGATAACCCCTATCCAAACTGGATGGGACAAACTCATCCATTTGGTGTATTTCCATATAAAACAAAAGATGGACGGTGGATATATACCTCAGCAGTTTATCCACACCAACAGTCAAAATGGTTAAATTTCTTTAATTGTGGACCCGACCATAAAAAAATAGCAGCCAGTATCGCAAAATGGAATGCTCAAGAACTCGAAGATACGGCTAACAATCAAGGTCTTACCGCTTGTATAGCACGTACACCAGAAGAATGGCTTAATCATCCGCAAGGACAATATTTATCTAATGAGCCAGTAATTGCTATCCAAAAAATTGGTGATAGTATACCTGAAGATTTTAAAACTTCGGAAAGACCGCTTGGCAATATACATGTACTGCAAGCGACTCATGCAGTAGCGGGACCAGTTGTAGGCCGAACTTTAGCAGAACAGGGAGCGCAGGTACTTCAATTTAACCATTTTAACGATTTTGAACATAATTGGGTTTATGATGATGCAAATGTAGGGCATCGTACTACACACTTAAACCTAAAAAATTCAGAAGACAATGCTAAGGCTAAAACATTGATTCAAAATGCAGATATATTTGTAGATAGTTATCGAAGCCGCAAGATTGCTGAATTTGGGTTTTCTCCTAAAGAGCTTGCAAAAATCAGACCCGGTATTATTGTGGTAAGCGTTCGTTGCTACGGCTATGGTGGCCCGTGGGCAGAAAGAGGCGGTTTTGATATGCTTGGAACTGCTGCATCAGGGTTGGCAATGTTAGAGGGAGAAAATGGGATGCCTGCAATGCCTCCAACAGGTTTGATAAATGATTATGTTACAGGGTATATGGGAGCAGCAGGTGCGACTGCCGCACTTCTCAAACGCGCAAAAGAAGGTGGAAGTTATCATGTAACGGTTAGCCTAGCTAGAAATGCTATGTGGTACCAAAGTTTGGGATTAATTCCAAAAAAAGATATTGAATTTGCTATCAATCCCTTTCAGAAAATTTATGAATTATCTCCACTTGAATTAATCAAAATTGCTTCAAGTTTAGGAAAACGGCTATCTATACCTGATGCCATAATCCGGGATACGCCTTTGGGAGAAGTAAGAAGACTTGCACCAGCAGTAACCTATTCAGCAACACCTGCTTATTGGAATGATCCAATTCTTAGTCCAATGGGTTCAGCTAAACCGGAATGGATATTGTAAAGCACTTAAAGTATTATCGACACCCGCACCAGTAATGTTTTTTAAGTGGTATAAAAAAAAACTGCAATAAAAATTAGGAGAAATGTTTATTTCAAACTTTTTTGATTAGCTTTTTCATTATAAATTCACGATGTGATAGTAATGAAAATATTAGTTTATGATATTATACAAAGGAGATATATGAAAAGCAGTTCAAAAATATCGGCAATAGCCGCATATTTACCAAAAAAAATATGTACAAACAATGATTTTAAAAAAATTGATATTGATGATGAATGGGTTATACGTCGTACGGGGATACGAGAACGCCGTATTGCAGGAGAAAATGAATTTTCCAGTACGATGGCAATTAATGCTGTTAAAAATTTAAAAAAAACGTATCATACAAACATTGACGATGTAGATATGATTATAGTTACAACGTTTACTCCAGATTATTTAACGCCGTCAGTAGCAGCTTTGGTTCAAGGATATTTTGATATTTCTCATGCAGGAACGATGGATTTGAATGCTGCTTGCACTGGTTTTACGTACGGGCTTTGTGTAGCGGATGCGTTGATTACCACAGGTCAAAATAAAAAAATATTATTAATTGCAACAGAAAGCTTGTCTAAGATATTAGATTATGCAGATCGAAATACTTGTATATTATTGGGAGATGCTGCTGTTGCAATGCTGTTGGAAGAATCTCAAGGGGAAGGATTATGTATAGCTTCTGATTTTTTTAGTGATGGAAAAAAAGCGGGACTGGCTACTTGCAGTAATTTATCACAACAATATAATGAAATGGTTCTGAAAAACAAACAGTTTGAACAAGACGGCCGAAAACTTTATGAATATGTTTTAAAAAACGTACCAATAGGAATTCAAGCATTATTAAAGCGTGCAAACTTGAAAAAAGATGATATTGACTGGTTCGTTCCCCATAGTGCAAATTACAGAATGATTGAAGCTTTATGTAAACGATTACATATTATGTTGCAGAAAACCTTAATTAGCAATGAATTCTATGGTAATACCTCATCGGTTTCCATTCCATTGGCATTATGGATGGCAAGTGAAAAAAAACAATTAAAAAAAGGGGATTTTTTATTGCTTTATGGATTTGGGGGCGGGTTAACACATGGCGGAGTCATTATAAAATGGTAAGCTTATGAGGCAGTTATTTTGAGATGTATCGATATCGGAATAAGTAATAACATGGTGTTATCTTTATTTCTATTTCAATGTTTATAAAAAATATGCTATACGTAAAACTTCCCGCTAAGAAGCGGGAAGTTTTAGTGTGATGTAAATATTTTATTATAAACATTGACAGTTTTATTTTTTGAGCAATAGATTATGGCCTTTACAATTACTTCCGATAATTTAACGTTATCGGAAGTAATTGTATCTTGCTTTGTCTTTGAATTCAACTAATAAAAATATCTTATCATAATGAACTAAACAGCTTATCTTTAGTACGTTCTGCTTCAAAACGAATCTTATCAATATCTAACGAAGTAAATTCTTTATTGCGCAGTAAAACTTTTCCATCTACAAGAACGGTATCTACATCCAAACTATTGGCTGAATATGCCAGCAGTGACATCGTGTCATTTTTAGGATACCAATGCAAACCTTCACGATCAATTAGTGTAATATCTGCTTTATAGCCTTCTTGCAGTTTTCCAACATCGGTATAGCCAAGAGCCTTAGCACCGCCTTCTGTTAATAAATTAACAGCTGTTTCTGCAGGAATAACCAAAGGATCCAGTGTATTCGCTTTATGGATCAATGCAGCCAATCGCATTTCTTCTACTATATCCAGATTATTATTACTGGAAGCGCCATCCGTACCTAATCCTACGGTAATGCCTTTTTGCAGCATAGCATGAATCGGTGCGATTCCACTCGCTAATTTTAAATTACTTCCCGGGTTATGAGCGACACGGACATGTTTTCTGGCCATTATCTCTAAATCTGCATCGTCCACCCATACACAATGTGCTGCCAAACATCCGCAATCAAAAATACCCAAATCATCCATCAATAAAATCGGTGATTTTCCGTACTGTTTCTTTATATTTTCAACTTCACCTTTGGTTTCGCACAAATGAATATGTATTTCTGCATGTAATTCATGTGCTAACGCTACTACTTTACGCAGATAATCAGGAGCACAGGTATAAGGCGCATGTGGTCCCAGCATAACAGTAATACGTCCGTCCGCTTTACCATTCCAATTTTGGTAAAACGTTTTACTTTCTTCTAGAGCCTGCATCCCACTGGGAGTACATCCCGTCATTCCGCGACATAAAGCAGCTCGAATACCTGTTTCAGACACTGCTTTAGCTACATCATTCATAAAAAAATACATATCAGCAAAGCTTGTTGTTCCACAGCGAATCATTTCAGCAATGCCTAACATAGTCTGTGCATACACGATATCGCTGTCCAGTTTATCTTCTGCCGGCCAAATTTTTTTTTCCAGCCAGTCCATTAACTGCATATCATCGGCATAACTGCGAAATACAGTCATGGCAATATGATTGTGTGTATTAACAAACCCCGGAGTTGCCAGCATCCCCTTCCCTTCTATTATTGTATCATATTCCTCAGTATGTATAACGTCAGGAAATCCGCTGATTCGGGTATCTTCAATAGCGATATTTTGATGTTCTGATATGACATGATCCTTATAGATACCTACATTCTTTAGCAATGTTTTCATAGATATGTAACCGTCTCCTTAATCCAGATTAAGATATGCACGTTGTTTATCAGTAAGGCTATCTATCTGATAACCCATGGATGCTAATTTTATATTGGCAATCTCCGTATCAATGGTATGCGGCAGCACATATACATGGTTTTCTAATTTCTGATAGTGTTCCAGCAAATATTTTGCTGCCATAGCTTGTACAGCAAAAGATAAATCCATAATTTCAGCCGGATGACCATCCCCTGCTGCCAAATTAACCAACCTGCCTTCCGCAATCAAATTAATAATATGTCCGTTCGGCAGCGTATATCCTTCAATATTGTGTCGAGCTTCAAAATGACCGACAGTCATCTGTTCCAACTCTTTTTTATTGATTTCTACATCAAAATGACCGGCATTAGCCATAACCGCTCCATCTTTCATATTCTTCATATGTTCACCACGGATAACATTTTCACATCCAGTCAAGGTTACAAAAATGTCGCCTATTTTTGCAGCTTCTTCCATCGTCATCACTTCAAAGCCATCGAATACGGCTTCAATGGCTTTAATAGGATCCACCTCGGTTACAATAACATGTGCTCCCAAGCCTTTGGCCCGCATAGCACACCCGCGTCCACACCAACCATATCCTGCAACAACCACGCGTTTTCCGACAACCGTAAGATTGGTCGTCCGCATAATCCCGTCCCAAGTAGATTGCCCGGTACCATATCTGTTATCAAAAAGATATTTACAATAGGAATCGTTGGCTGCAATCATAGGAAATTGTAACGCGCCCCCTTTATCCAAGCCGCGCAGTCTATTTACTCCGGTTGTGGTTTCTTCGGTACCTCCTATTATATTTTCCCGTGCATCCGCCCGTGTCGTATGTAATAAATGGACAAGATCTCCCCCATCATCAATAATAATATCAGGATGATGATCCAATGCTTTATTTAGAAATGTGAAATATTCATCATTTGTTGCATTATACCATGAATATACAGTCAATCCATCATCTACCAATGCGGCTGCTACATCATCCTGCGTCGACAACGGATTGCTGCCGGTAACAACAACATGCGCACCAGCGCGATGCAATACTTTGGCCAGGTATGCTGTTTTAGCTTCTAAATGAACACTTATTGCAATGGTTTTTCCTTTAAAGGTTTGTTTTTCCTTTAACATGCTGCCGATTGCATTTAATGTGGGCATATAATGATCTACCCAGCTAATCTTTTCGTGCCCCTTAGAAGCAAGTGAAAAATCACGAATCATTGATTCCATCATTACAAGACCTCTTTCTGTTTAAAAAATTTGGATATAGTATATGAATCGGGGTTTTGAAGTACACCCAGCTCTGTAAATATAGCTTTAATATTTTCATGAGGTGTAACATCAAACGCAGGATTAAAAACCGATGCATTTTTCAAAGAAATTGCTACCTCTCCAATACATCGGACTTCATCAGGATTTCTTTCTTCAATAGGAATTTCGGTTCCTGTCTTCAAGGTTAAATCAAAAGTAGACACAGGAGCAGCTACATAAAAAGGAATATGATGCGCTCTTGCCAATAAAGAAACGCCATATGTTCCTATCTTGTTAGCTGTATCTCCATTTCCCGTAATGCGATCCGCTCCAACAATGACAGCATCAACACCTTTTGTTTTCATAACCCAGGCAGCCATGTTGTCTGTAATAAGGGTCACGGGAATACCATCACTCATTAATTCTGTTGCGGTAAGTCGAGCTCCCTGCAGTAATGGGCGGGTTTCATCTGCATATACCATGCGAATTCGATTTTTTTTATGTAATGCCCGAATCACGCCTAATGCAGTTCCTACGCCTGCTGTTGCTAATGCACCGGCATTACAATGAGTTAAAATAGTAAGTGGTTTATTCGTATATTTTAATAATTCGTCTGCCCCGTAGGTGGATAGTGCTGTATTAATAGATACATCTTCATGCTGCATGGCTATGGCTTGTTTTTCAAGAACCTTAGTTATTTCCCAAGCAGTTGCTGCGGTCATATGATTAACAGTTGTCATCACTTGTGACAGTGCCCAATGTAAATTAACAGCTGTCGGTCTTGCTGCATCCATTTTTTTGCTGATACGCTGCAAATCCGCAATATAATCAGACGTCGTGATGGTATGATTATTTTTCAATAATTCATATGCAGCCAACACCATGCCATAAGCAGCGGCTACGCCAATTGCCGGAGCTCCTCGTACAGCAAGAATACGGATGGCATCCCGTACTTCGTTCCACCGAGTACAGGTAATATACATCATTTTAACCGGCAGTTTTGTCTGATCCAGAAGGATCAAGCTGCCATCCTTCCAACGCATTGTATCCATAATTATATTGTAAATCCTCCATAGTCTTTTAATGTATGGCGGCATTCGCAAGTTTCATCATCTATATATATTTCAATTGATTTTAAAATCAATTGTTTCAATCGTTCCGAATTTTTTGCCATACATTCCACTACTTCGGAATGCGTCAACGGAGTCGGTGAAATCCCGGCGGCAAAATTGGTAATCATAGAAATGGTAGAATAACACATTTCAGCTTCTCGTGCTAAACATACTTCCGGAACATTTGTCATGCCGACAAGATCTCCACCTAATTTTTCAAACATTTTAATTTCAGCCGGCGTTTCAAAACGCGGGCCTTCTGTACATACATAGGTTCCTTGGGGGTGTACGGTATACCCAAGTTCCGTCCCGGCTTCAACGATAGTCTGCCGTAAATGCGGACAATACGGACTTGTCATATCTACGTGGACAACACCATTCTTACCGCCATCAAAAAAAGTAGCATGGCGCATTTTTGTAAAGTCAAGAAACTGATCCTGAAGTACAAAATCATCCGGTTTATATGCTGGATTCAGTGATCCTACTGCTGTCGTAGCGATAATCGTTGTTACTCCAAGTTGTTTTAATCCAAGAATATTGGCTCGGTAATTAATAAGATGCGGAGGAATTTGATGATTTTTCCCGTGCCGCGGTAAAAAAACAATATCTTTCCCTTTATAAGTACCCTTCATATATTTAATTGTGCCGTAGAAATTATCCATGGTACCTTCTTTAACCTGATTCAGCATAGCAGCATCACATACACCGGTACCGCCAATAATAGCAATACGTCCCATAACAGTCATCTCCCCTTTTAGCAATTATATAAATGTTGCAATTCTTTTTGACTGATCACATATTTTTTTCCACAATAATGGCATGTCATCTCAACTTGCGGATCCTTCAATAATTCTTGCTTATCGGCATCACTTAAAGATAAAAGAACGCTTTCAATCCGCTGCTGTGAACAAGTACATTGCCAATGCAGATTTTGTCTGTAAAGTTCCTTGTAATGCAACCCTTCCAAAATACACTCGATCAATCCTTCTCCATCTATATGGTTTGATAAATATGTGGTAATAGCGCCTATATTTGATATATTTGCTTCAACCTGTGCCAGTTTTTCATCATCAGCGCCTGGCAGTGCCTGAACTAGAAAACCTCCTGAGGCAGCAATAGAATAATCTCTGTCTACCAATACTCCCAAGCTGATTGTTGAAGGAATTTGTTCGGAAGTATATAAATAGTAAGCTAAATCCTCAGCGATTTCTCCTGTAACGAGATTTGATTGACTGGTATACGTCGTTTTTTCAGGTGTGAAACGAGTTACCGTAACTTGTCCTTGTCCCACAGCCTTCCCTACATCGAGCTTGCCATTTTCTTTTAAAGGAATATCAATAATTGGATTATCAACATAACCACGAACTTTATTAGTATCAAAGGCATCTGCATAAATAGCACCCAGAGGTCCATCCCCCTTAATACGGATAGAAACACCTTCATGATTCTTATAATCTCCCGCCAAGAGCAAGGCACCTGTCATCGTTCTTCCTAACGCCGCAGCAGCTACGGGAGATAGTTTATGACACTTGCGCACAGCTTCAGTAATATTTTTTGTTAACGCAACAGAAACACGAATACGTTCTTCTGATGTGTAATGTATAATTTTATCCGTATACAACATAATAAATCGTCCCTTCTTCAGTATTGACACTACATATTATACATCAAAACGGATGCAATTTACATATGCTGGCAGGAAAAGCGTACTAATTTGGTGAATATATATATGAATGATTAAAATAAACTATTTGGGATGTGATATGCATGGCAAAAAAGAAGAAGAAAACAAAAGATATCACGATAATACCTCCAGCCGATTCGGAAAATTATGAAGAAAATGACCCTGAAACGCCTTATTTAGCATCAGATATGTATAAGCGGATTGTCACCTTAATTAATCATTTTGAATCAGATCTTCCTGATACTATGCAGGCCGGAGGTCGGTTAGTATCTTCAGGAAATATCACGTTCAGCATACAAGATGTTGGCTACTGGGATCCTAATATGATTGTATTTTATGGAGAACTTTCAGATAATTCTAAAGTTGAACTGGTACAGCACCTATCACAACTGAATCTGCTGCTGGTTGCCGTGCCTCGAAATGATGATATTTCTGCTCCGCGGCGTATTATCGGTTTCAACACAAAAGATACTTCTGATATGGAATCATAGGAAGAAGAAGAAAAAGAATAGAGATAATAAAAGCAAAAAATGAACCCGATGTATCATCGAGTTCATTTTTTATACTATCTTTTTATAGACTAATTAAAGCAACGCTTGACCAAAGAAACACCATGCGCCTGCAATAACCAGATACAGAATAAAATATCCAAAAATTCCTTTCATAATAACACTTTCTTTACCTTGAACAACCGTACCAACGGCACCGATAGACAAGGCAATACTTTGAGGAGAAAGCATCTTGCCGATACCTGCACCGGCAGAGTTTGCAGCAGCAAGCCAAGCAGGGCTAGACCCTGGAATACCTGCAGCAGCCGCCGTTTGCAAAGGTCCAAAAAGAACATTCGTGTTTGTCGCAGAACCAGTGATAAAGGCACCAAGAGCACCTACAACAGGAGCAAATGCCGGATATCCTGTGCCTGTAGCATATACAAGAGCTTTGGCAATGTCAGCCGTCATACCGCTGTATGTCATAAGCTTTGCAGTTACAACAACAGCAATGATTGTAATATATGTAAAACGGAGACCTTTCAGCGTTGATCCGAATACGTTAAACAATTCACTCCAGGATGCACCTTGCACTTTGCCGCCAATAAATGCAGCCAAGAAAATCATGATACCAGGAGTTGCAATCCAAACAAACGTATACGGCTTGGCTCCTGCTCCGATATAAATAGGAACAGCTGTTTGAATAGCTGCCAGCGGAGTATTGATAAACGGAACCAACTTAGAGGTAATAAGTAAAAATACAAAAATCAAAATAAACGGCATAGCAGCCTTAACGCCTGTATTAAAATCAACGGGTTCGACTTTCGTATCCATTGCATATTCAGGATTGTCATTTTTAAATATTTTTGCACAAATAACAATGGCACCCATGATTATAATAGACGGAGCAATAACAGCTAATTCAGGACCAATGGCAATACAAATCAAATATTCCGGAATAAGAAGTGCCAGTCCAGAAATTAAAGTGACCCCAAAAACACCTTTCAAAGCTTTAGGACCGCCGGCAATAACCATAACTACCAGGAACGGACAAGTAATATCTAAAATAGCATTCATCATTGCCGTATAAATCCCTAACTGGGATAAATCCAATCCAGTAAGAGACGCCATCGTAGTCGTAGGAATCGCGATAGATCCGAATGGTGTAGGCACTGTATTGGCAATAAGGCAGGCTAATATGGATTTAATCGGATCAAATCCCAAAGCAAACATCATGCTGGCAGGAATAGCCACAGCGGTACCAAATCCAGCCATCCCTTCCATAAATGCACCGAAGCCCCAAGCAAGCAGCAAGGCAATAATACGGCGGTCATTACTTACACTAGTAAGCATTTGTTTGATAATATCCATAGCCTTCGTATATAATACCAAATTATACGTAAAAATAGCCGCTGTAATAACTAATAGGATAGGCCAAATTGCCAGTGCTACACCTTCCAATGCAGCAGATCCCATCACAATAGTACCTTGTCCATACGCTGCAATAGCAATAATAAACGAAATAATTACAGCAATCGTACAAGCCTTCCACGCAGGAACTTTCAAAATTGCCAGGCCTACAACCAGCCATAAAATCGGCAATAATGCTAAAATAACCATCATCCTTAAACACACCCTTTCATACGAACTTAAAACAAAAACTCCACCTTTTAGTTGTTTCATTTCGGTCATATAGGGTAAAGCGTGTATTTCTCTTATCATTTCCGAATACTTATTTTTGTTATAAAAACACTCTACACTATATGTTACCTCTAAATCTATCACCTGCCTTATAAAATAAATTATTATACTACATAATACACAACCGGCATAGCGTTACATTGCGCCGCCCGATGTAAAGGGATGTAAGCTATACCGTGTTTATTATCATACGTATTACAGAAACTAATAATTTAATTTCATTATAGGCAAAACGTCATTAGTAATCAAGAGCGTTTTTGTTTTTCTTAATAACTTTTACTTATTTTATTTATAAATAGACTATTACGAGAGAGTGACAAACAGATATCTCATTTTGCATATTAACCGTTGTTTAGTGTACAGTTACGCTCCTTTCCGGGATTATGAAATAATGAAACATTCTATACAATGATTCATTCTATACAATTATTGCAACAGTAATTAGAAATGATTCTAATTTCGCAACTTTAAATTTTATTTATTAATTTATGTATGATAAAAAAAAAGAAACTGAAAAATGTACTGACTGTACTGCCCATCCATAAGTTAGACCTGTCATCTAACTTATGGGAGTATCTTTACGGCAAAATATAGTACTGAATTTAAGCAAAAAGTAGTTCCAGCATATCTACAAGGGGAACATACATTATCATGGCCTTGCAAAAAAAATACAACATTGTCAGCCACACAACGAGCCTGCGTTGGACTGCTGCCTAAAAATTTATCAGCAACAATATTGCTCGTTCTCGTCAAAAGAAAACTTATTCTCTTCAATTTAAGTTCCATTCCGTAGACTTGTATCAAAGTTCCGAGATTTCCTATCAAGAATTCGCATTGGCTCTCGGCATAAATAATCCGTCTCTTTGGGCACAATGGGTTCTGAGGTATTGTTACTATCAACGTAGAGGGTCTCACAAATCGCAACGGAAAGACAGTCATCCTAAAGAGCGGAGGAGATTGTGTTTTGCGCAAGAAGCGAGAAACACAGGCAAGGATCGTCAACCATCTCTGAGGATCATTCAAACTAAAAGATAATCGAATATTTCAAAGTATGTCTCGAAAAGAAATTTGCTTAGACAATACTCCTCACAGAATCACGGCAAAACTGGGTTGTCTGAGTCCGATTACTTACCGGTTATATCATGCCGCAAAATAAAAAACGAAGCAGCAAGTAAACATGCTGCTTCGTTTCGGTCTAACTTTATGGGGCACTACGAAGTTCCCGGTCTCTTTTTATCTATTATACATTATTTTTCTAATTCTTTTATAAGATTGACCATTTCAATAGCGCTGACCGCAACATCAAAACCTTTATTTCCAGCTTTAGTACCCGCGCGTTCGACAGCTTGTTCAATATTTTCGGTCGTAATGACGCCAAACATAACCGGAACTCCTGTCTTTAATGAAACTTGAGCAATTCCCTTGGCTGCTTCTCCACAAACCAAATCATAATGAGTGGTAGCTCCACGAATAACAGCACCCAGACAAATAACTGCATCAAATTTTTCTGATTCCGCCATTTTCTGTGCAATCAGTGGAATTTCAAACGCGCCGGGCACCCATGCAGTTGTAATATTTTCTTTATCTACGCCATGTCGAGATAGTGCATCATATGCACCGCCTAAAAGCTTGCTTGTTATAAATTCGTTGAAACGAGCTGCAACAATACCGAATTTTAAGCCAGAACCTAATAAATTACCTTCTTTTAACATTTCCATCATAGCACTCTCCTCTAATAAATAAATCAAAAACCATTTTCCAATAAATGCTGCAGTGTTAATTTTTTTGTACTTGAAGATGTATAATCTGCAGTAAAGTTATAAACGTATTTGCCAATCATGTCAGTCTCGAGGTTAACAACAGTCCCCACGCGTTTCGTAAGCAATATTGTGTTTTCCATTGTATGAGGAATGACAGAAACGGTAAAGTAGTCTGAATAAACAGAAGCCACGGTTAAACTAATACCGTCTATTGCAATAGAACCCTTCTCAACAATAAAAGGTACCATATCTACTGGAATCGCAACAGCAATAATACGAGCAATCCCATCAGCTGTAATACGGTTAATATGTCCTATCCCATCAATATGGCCGCTCACAATATGCCCGCCTAACCGGCTGCCTACTTGGAGTGCACGCTCTAAATTTACTTTTGAACCGCTCTTGCTGTCCCGCAAAGACGAACGCATCATAGTTTCATGCATAACATCTGCCGTAAATCCGCTGTTAGTCAGCATAGTAACCGTTAAACAAACTCCATTGACTGCTATGCTGTCCCCTATTTGCGTCCCTTCAAGAACTTTTTTTGCCTGGATGGTCAAACGAATAGAATCAGCCCTGCGATCTAAAGAGCCAATCGTTCCAATTTCTTCAATGATGCCAGTGAACATAGGCGCCCTTCCTTTCTGCATTATAGGCCTCAATCAGTATATTATTTTCTCTTACCTGTACCGATTCAAAAACCAGAGACATGCATTGATCAAGAGAAGCAACCCCAACACCGGCTACCGCTGGCAGAGACTGCATCCCACCTAACACCTTATTTCCAATAAATGCATAAATTTTATCAATCAGACGAGCGTCAAAAAAACTTCCTTGTACAGCAGCGCCTCCTTCAATCAGAATACTATGTATTCCGTGTTCTCCCAAACTTTCCATCGCTGCCGATAAATCAACTTGTTTCTCTTTATTCATAGGAACTTCAAGTACAGTAACTCCCGCGTTCTCTAAAGAAATACGTTTTGCCGGCAAGCAAGCTGCTGTCGTTACAACAATAGTTGAGGTCGTCTGGTCAGTAACAACACGAGCCTGCAAGGGGATACGTCCCTGGGAATCAAGAATAATTCGTGCAGGTTGATGCGGCCGTTCCTGCGCCTCCCGATCAATACGGCATGTCAACATAGGATTATCGGCTAGAATCGTCCCAATACCTACTAAAATGCCGTCGTACACAGAACGGAGATAATGTCCGTAGCTGCGTGCCCAATGGTTTGTAATCCATTGAGAATTTCCCGTACGTGTAGCAATTTTTCCATCCAAGCTTTCGGCTAATTTAGCGGCAATAAATGGTTTTTCCACAAGCATCCATTTAATAAATGCTTCGTTAATCTTAGCTGCTTCTTTAGACAAAAGACCAACTTCCACTTGTATTCCCGCAGTACGCAAAATAGCGGCTCCCTTGCCGGCTACCAGTGGATTCGGATCCAACATGGCAATGACAACTTTGGCTACGCCTTTTTCTACTAATGTTTTAGCACACGGCGGAGTGCGTCCATAGTGCGCACATGGTTCAAGTGTAACATATACGGTACTTCCCTTGGCTTCTTCTCCTGCTTCTTTCAAAGCCCATACTTCGGCATGAGGAGTCCCTGCTTTATGATGATATCCCGTGCCGATTATATGCCCGTTTTTAACGATAACACAACCAACGGCCGGGTTGGGTGATGTATATCCGGCTGCCAATTTTGCCAGGGAAAGGGCTTTTTGCATATACTCTATGGGTTCCAATCGATTCATTCCTTTCCATTTATAAATAGTAAAAGACTATCGGTAAAAACACCAATAGCCTTTTCAGCGCAACAAAAAAAGATATCTGCTGTCTTTTCCCATCCAGACTATACTGTCGGTATCGAAATTGCATCGATTCAACCTCATGACGAGGTTAGCGGACTTTTACCGCCGGTCAGGAATTGAAAGTAACACTTTCGCACCTTGCCTCAAAGACTATATCTATATTCTCTTGTAATTCCTTTATTATGGTATCATAAAAAGAAACCAAATGCAATATTTATACATAAATCAGTCATATACTCTTCACCGCAGTGCAGCTATTGCTGTTTTTCTGTCGTCCGCGCCAAAAACTGCACTGCCGGCTACTAGAAACACGGCGCCCGCTCCAACTGCCAATTTTGCCGTTTCCGAATTTATTCCGCCATCCACTTCAACAACGGCATGTGTATTTTCTGCACTCGCCAGCATATGACAGGCCTCTTTTATCTTATCGGTTGTATAAGAAATAAATTTCTGTCCGCCAAAACCCGGATTTACACTCATGATTAATACCATATCGAGAAATGATGCTATGTTTTTCAAAGAAGATACGGGGGTAGCTGGATTCAGAGCCACTCCGCATTTCATTCCCGCTTCTTTAATTTGATGCAGTACGCGGTCTAAATGTATGCATGCTTCCTGATGTACAGTAACATAAGAAACACCTGCTTTTGCCAAACCTTCAATATAGTTTTCCGGATGTTCTACCATTAAATGGGCATCAAAAGGTAAATCTGAACACTTGCGCAATTTTTCAATAACAGGGATTCCAAACGTTAAATTAGGGACAAAATGCCCATCCATCAAATCTAAATGCAGAAAATCTGCCCCACTTTGTTCTATATCCTTTATTTCCTCAGATAGTTTTGAAAAATCTGCGGACAAAAGGGAAGGACCAATCTTAATCATACGTATTATCGCTTCCTTTCCAATATCGTTGTCAGAACTTTGCAATAGGTTTCATATCGTTCCTTTTTTATCTTTCCTTCAGCAACAGCACGTGTAACCGAACAATCCGGCTCGGTGCGGTGCAGACAAGAGGAGAATCGGCAATTACCGAAATAAGGAATCATATCCGGAAAGAGACAAAATAATTCCTTAGGGTCTAAATGCTCAAATTCCAATGAGCTAAAACCAGGTGTATCCACTACATAGGTTTTATAATCAAGCTTCATTATTTCTGAATGTCTTGTCGTATGTCTGCCGCGTTGTATTTTACTGCTCACACATCCGATAGTCAAGTCGTTTCGTCCCAAAATACGAGATAAAAGGCTGGATTTTCCCACTCCAGAGGGACCGGCAAATGCCGTCATCTTATGTGGTAAAAGTGATAATAGTTCATCCATTCCTTCACCCGTTTGAGCAGATACGATCAATGTTTTATACCCACAGGATTCGTAAAAATCTCGATATGCTACTGCTATGGTTCTATCTAAATCGCACTTATTCAAGCATAAATGCGGGTGAATTCCTGCATACTCACAGGTCATCAGCATTTTATCCACTAAAAAGCGGTTAGGTGCCGGTGATTGTGCTGCCATGATAACAACCATTTGATCAATGTTTGCAAGTCCCGGACGACGAATTTCGTTGCGTCGCGGCAGTAATTGCTCGATAACACCGGTATGATTATCCAGTACTGTTATTTCTACTTCATCACCAACAAGTATTTTTTGTTTCAATTTACCACGGCGCCGGCATTCTACTAAAGATTCCGGCAAGTCTAAATCGATATAATAATAGCCGTTGTAATTTTTGATTACCTTTCCTTTGATCATAATCCTCCTAAATATATTTGTCCTGAACCAAAGAATTGTTTATATAAACACGTACTCGTGTTTTACCGGTACCACTGATATTTTTAGTGATACTGTCGCCACCTGATTGATTACGATCATAAACAACATGTGATCCATTATCATCGCTTACGATAATTTGTACATGCTGGCTGGAGGCTCCAGCAGGCACACTGATATTAACGGTCCCTGTATGAGTCGTTCCGGGAGCCTCTTGATTATTATTCTTATCATCTGCCGTAGTTTTGTTATATTCTACGTTCAAATTGATTACATTGGGATTACTGCCATCTGCCGACTGCATCGTAACTTGTGCTTGATTGGTATCTTTGCTATTGTCGATATTAGCAATTGTACCAGCAGAATACCCGGCGCTTTCCAATGCTTTTACGGCAGCATCCAACGGCATGCCAATAACATTGGGTGCCGATGACTGCTGATCTTTTGTCTCAGAATTTTCACATACAACAACATCGATAGATGTATCCTTAGGTACTTTTTTAGGCGAAGAGGGACTCTGGCTCATAATTGTTCCTTCTTTATATTTGCTGCTGCTTGAGTGAACAACATGTCCAATGGATAATCCTATGTCTTTTAATTTCAACTTTGCCTCATCCAAAGTTAATCCCCGTAAATCAGGAATAAGCACCTCCGAACCATCATGTCCCTTACTGACTGTAAGATAAATAGTCCGTTTGGCTTTTACAACGCTCCCTCCAGTCGGGGTTTGTGTGATGACCTGTCCAATAGGAACATCAGAATTATCCATTTCTTTAATAGAGACATTTAAATTTTTCTTTGTCAATATTTGTTTAGCGATTTCCACCTGTTTTCCAGTTACATCAGGAACGGTTATTTCCTCCGTACTCCAAAAATTGCCAAAAGAAAAAAATGCCCATAGAAAAGCGACGACAAAAACCCCAAGCATGGCCATAATAATAGACTTTTTGGAATGATTGCTAATGTTATCCATGATGCGGGTAAAAACGTTAGCTTTATTTGGTTCTTTTATTTTTACAGGTTGAATTTTCTGTGTATTGAAATTGTTTTTAATAATCGGCAAAGCACCTTTATTAGGATTGACAAATCCCTGAGCCAATCGCATTTCCGCCATCATTTCACTTACAGATTGAAAACGGTCGTCTGGGTTTTTAGCCATTGCCTTTAAAATACACCGCTCCACCAATTGCGGAATACGGCGATTATATTTACTGGGAAGCGGTATTTCATCTTGTACATGTTGAAGGGCAACAGTAATGGCTGTATCCCCATGAAAAGGTACGACACCTGTCATCATTTCATACATGACGACGCCTAAGGAATAGATATCTGTACGCTCATCAATTTTTCCGCCGCTGGCCTGTTCCGGTGAAAAGTAATGAACTGAGCCAAGAATAGAGCCATCTTTGGCATTCGCGGTTGTAGAATTAACAGCTCTGGCAATTCCAAAATCAGCAACTTTAATATGGCCTGATTCAGTAACTAATATATTATGCGGTTTTATATCACAATGAATAATGCCATTACTATGTGCATGTTCTAAAGCCTCACCAATATCAAACGTGATTTGTATGGCGTTATTGATAGGAAGATGTCCGTGTTTTTCAATAAATTCCTTCAGAGTCTCTCCGCGAATATATTCCATCACTATGTAATGAACATTTTCATCATATCCGACATCATATATATTTACTATATTAGGATGCGATAATTTGGCAGCTGCCTGTGCCTCCTGACGAAAACGAACCAGAAAATCATGATCATTCCCAAGTTTTTCATGAAGGATTTTGACCGCGACTATCCGATCCAATAAAATATCTTGTGCTTTGTAAACACATGCCATACCGCCAGAACCGACTTTTTCCAATATTTTATATCGATTATCTAATATATGACCAATCATTTGGATTCTCCACCATGTATATGTTCTGAAAATTATATCAAATAGTAACCAAAATAGCTGTTACATTATCATTCGCGCCATTTACATAAACGCGTTCAAACAAATCATTTATAATATCTCGTTCTTTGCGGGAATACTCTTGCAATGCTTTTTGTAAGTCATCTTTACTAACAAACGAATTTAATCCATCCGTGCATAGTAATATACGATCCCCAGGGAAAATATCAAAAGAACCCGTGTCAACTTTAAGATTACGATCTACTCCAACGGCCCGGGTCAAAATATTCTTTTTGGGATGATGTTCTGCTTCTTCTTTAGTTATTTTTCCTTCATCCAATAACACTTCTACAATTGAATGATCAACAGTGATTTGAGTCAGTTGATTGTTCCGCAAAACGTAAATACGGCTATCTCCTACGTGAGCCCAGTTCGCTTTATGGTCTGCAATAGTAAGCAAAGATACAGTTGTTCCCATTCCTTTTAAAGAAGGTTCTATCATCGCCTTGCTTAATATACAGGAATTTGCATATTGAACAGCTTTTTCCAACTGAACTGGTGAGACATGCGTATAATTCTGAAAATAGTAAGCAATAGCTTCTACAGCCGTGCTGCTGGCAATTTCTCCACCGACATATCCACCCATACCATCGGCAACGACAAAAACATCCTGCTCTTGGCTGATATAAAACGAATCTTCATTTACTTTTCGCACCAATCCAATTTTGGATTCACCGTATATGCCCAAATCCCCACGTCCTTTCGCGGCACTGCTTTACATACACAATTCAATCATATTCATCTGCATATGTCAAATATTTTCACGCTTTATGCGCAATTGACCACAGGCGGCTTGTATTTGACTTCCCATCTCTTTCCGTAGTGTAACATTTAATCCCTGCTTTTGTAAATAAGAAAAGAAACGATTTATCTCCATCTGGCTCGGTTTGCGTAATCCGACATCATAATTATCGTTGATGGGAATGATATTGATAAGAATATTTTTTCCTTTCATGATACGTGTGAGCATTTCAGCACACGCAATACTACAGTTTACATTTTTCACAAGAATGTATTCATACGTAACTTTACGTCCCGTTTTCACAAAATAATTATCGGCAGCCATTATTACTTCTTCCAGCGGATAGGTGTTGGCAATGGGCATCAGTTCTTTCCGTATGTCTGTTGTAGGTGCATGCAGTGAAACTGCCAATGTAATCGGGATTCCTTCTTCGGCTAAATCATACATGCGAGGAACAATACCCGCAGTTGACAGGGTAATGTTTCGATATCCCATATAAAATGTTTCTTTTTCATGAATCATGTGCAAAAACCGAAGAACATTTTCATAATTCAATAAAGGTTCCCCTGTTCCCATGAGAACCAATGAATGGAGCTCCGGAGTTACCTGCTTTTTAAATGCTAAAAGTTGAACTATCATTTCTCCGGCAGTTAAATTTCGTATAAATCCATTTTTAGCAGATGCACAAAATACACACTTTACAGAACAACCCACTTGTGTGGAAACACAGATGGAATTTCCGTAATCATGCTTCATCATTACAGATTCTACCGTATTGCCATCGGCCATACGCAGCAATAATTTTACAGTTCTTCCATCACTGGATTCCAATCTATCCATTACTTCAGGAAAATATATAGGAGCTTTCTCCTGAAGTAATTCCCTGTCTTTTTTTGGCAGGAGAATCATATCGTCCCAATCCGTAATTCCTTGTTTATAAATATATTGAAATATTTGTGAAGCCCTGAATTTCTTAATATTATACGTTTCTAAAAATTCTTCCAACTGAAGCTTTGTCATATCAAAAACATTGACCATATTTATTCTCCTCTTCGTAATCGTGCAATAAAAAATCCATCCAAATTATCAATTTGCGGCAGTAATTGTATATATGATCCTTCTTTGTAAATACTGCAATAATCAGAAGCCTTTTCCGGCTTAAATTCAGGATGCCGTTTTAAAAAAGCTTCTACAACATGAACATTTTCATCATCATTCATCGTACAGGTGCTGTAAACAAGAATACCTCCCGGTTTTACACACTTTGAAGCACTTTCTAACATAGTTAGCTGCAGTTCGGGCAGTCTTTTTAAATCCATCGGTTTTTTACGCCACCGCAAATCCAGCTTCCGCTTCAAAACACCTAATCCAGAACAAGGAGCATCTACTAATACGCGATCTGCACGATCAGCATATATTTCACCAATTGTTGCGGCATCTTGGAGTAACACACGAACATTGGAAAGGCCCAGATGTTGGGCATTCTTTTCTATAAGCTGCAATTTATGATCATAAATATCGCATCCATATACAATGGACGTATCTCCTGCCAGTGAAGCAATATGCGTGGTCTTACCGCCGGGAGCAGCGCAAACATCAAATATTACCTCGTTAGGCTTAGGATCTAGGACATGGGCCACCAACATAGATGATTCATCTTGAATAAAAGCCAGCCCTTGCTGTAATTCGGGAATATCGTGTATAGAAGGAATCGTGTTTAAATAAATGCCCTCCGGTGCATATGGTGCAATCTCAGCATCCATATCCCGCTGCTGCAGATTATGCAATAATTCGTCTCGGGAGATTTTCGTAGTATTTGCCCGAATACAAAGACGAGGAATCGTTTCAAAATAACGGCATAATGCAACTGTTTCCTCTGTACCATAATCAGCAATCCATTTTTTTATCAGCCATTGCTGCTGATGATATGTCAAAGAAAGATGTAAAATCGTATTTTCCTCCAATGTCGGAATATTAAACTCCATACGGCGGCGAATACCATTTCGCAAAATTCCGTTAACGAATTTTGCCATTCCTTTATTGCCAAAGCGAGTTGCCAATTTTACAGACTCATTACAAGCTGCCGATTCAGGAACTTTTGTAAGACAAAAAATTTGATATAATCCCATCCGCAAAATGACCAGGCAAATAGGATCTAATTTTATTATTTTACGTGTGCTTACTGCCGTAATAATCCAATCCAAATAATTCAAATGACGTAGTGTACCATAGACAAGTTCTGTGTAAAATCGGCGATCCCGATCAACTAATTTATATTTCTGCAACGTTTGTGATACAATAATATTACTATATCCTTTGTCCTGACAAACAGTAAATAAACTTTGGCAGGCTAATTCGCGTACATTCATGATTTTCTCCCTGTAATGATATCTAATAATTTATCTAACTTTTCTACGTCGACAGTTGTATTGAAGCAAGGACCATAGGGACGTTCATTTAATAAGCCTAATACAGGCAATGGTGAGACGTCCTGCATGCCGCTGATCAAATCTCGTTCACAGGCAATGGCAACAATTGCCTGCGGGCGATATTCACGTACTATTTGCCGAGCAAGAGTCCCTCCTGTAGCTACAGAAAAATGCATATTTCTTTTTTCTGCCAATTCTCGAATTTTTCCAATGGAACACTTGCCGCACATATGACAGTTATTGATATTTCTTGTTATTTTATGCGGACATTGATCCCACTGCAGGCAGTGAGGTGCTAATATAAGTACATGATGAGGCGGTATGGAAAAATGGCAGCGAAGGACTAAATGATTAAGAAATGAAATATACGCTTCGTTTACATTTTTTTTATTCGACGCAAGCAATTTAGCTAATGGATAAACGATACGCAAATATAGATTAAACACATGATTTAATCTTTTGCCTTGCAAAAAATGGGTATATGCCGCTATCCAAAGCAATCCATACAAAACAATGCAGCAAGTTGCCGCAAAGAACAATATAATTCCTATAACAGGCTGCAATATAGGGATGTATATATATAATCCTGGTTCAAGAACTTTCCAGCATAAAAACAGGACAGCTGCGATGCATGCCGTAGCTGTCCCGGCCGTATATAAAAATATAGCGTAAGATCGATATGAATTCACAAATTTTACCTCTGCAATACTTGTCCTGGAATCAATACACACCCTTGTAAAAATTGGGCCGCTGCTAACCGTTTACGGCTTTCTGGCTGTACTTCATATATCTGTAATGCGTTACTTCCTGTTTGTACAGTGAAATATTGCTTTGTTACTTCAAGGATGGTTCCTGGTATCCCGTCTCCTCCAGATACAACATCAGCCTTCCATATCTTCAAGCGCTTTCCTTGATACATGCAATACGCTCCGGGCTGCGGATCGAATGCACGAATCAGGCATTCAATATGTGCTGCTTCATCCGCCCAATTTATTTCTGCCATTTCCTTGGTAATTTTGTCAGCATACGTCGCCTCTGCATGACATTGTGCTACGGCATGCGCTTCATAATTTTTCAAATCATGTAAAACTTCAACTAATGCTTGTGACCCAATTTTAGATAATTTTTCAAATAATGTTCCTGTTGTTTCTTTTACATCCAAGGAAATTTCGCATTTTTTCAATATTTTTCCCGTATCCATGCCTTCATCGAGCATCATAATCGTAATGCCGCTGGTTTGAGCACCCTCGTATATAGCTCGTTGGATAGGAGCCGCTCCTCTATATTTAGGCAATAACGAGCCATGTATATTGAGACAGCCAAATGGTGGAATATCCAACACCTTCTTGGGAAGTATCTTACCATACGCAATAACAATAATAACCTCCGGCCGTAAATTCCGCAATTGTGCAAGTATTGTTTCGTCATGCATCGTACTTGGCTGCAATACCGGAATTTTCAACGCTTCCGCACATTCTTTAACTGGAGAAAAGGAAATTCGTTTTCCTCTTCCTCTCTCTTTGTCCGGCTGTGTTACAACAGCCGCGATATCATAGCCTTGATCATAAACAGCCTTTAAAGAAGGTACTGCAAATGCCGGAGTTCCCATGAAAACGATTCTCATATTTTTCACTTATTCCTCCACTAATCGTAAATTATCTGCTTTTTCAATAAATAAAACACCCGTTAAATGATCAATTTCATGTTGAAATATACGTGCTAGAAAACCTTCCGGATTAAAATATACGACTTTTCCCCGGCGATTCAGAGATTTTACTTTGATTTTACTGTATCGTTCCACTTCACCATAATATCCGGGAACACTTAAACATCCTTCACTGCCAATTTCCATTTCTTTGGATGTTTCAATTATTTCGGGATTGATAAGTTCGATCAAACCATTGCCGCCATCTAATACAATCAGCTGCTGCGGTACATTTACCTGGGGAGCAGCAAGGCCTACACCTTCGGCAGCATACATTGTTTCCGCCATGTCATCCAATAACTTTTTAGTTTGTTTCGTAATCGTTTCAACCGGCTGAGCTGTTCCTTTTAAAATAGGAGCTCCCGCCTTTACAATTTTAAGTATAGCCATTAAAAATTCACCTCATATTAAATGCTTGGATCTACATCTATTATTATACCAGTTTTATGAAATTCTGCCTCTTCTTTTATGTATTTTTTTATTTTTACTAAATCAGCCCCTTTGATCAGGACGATAATACGGAATTTATTACGAATTTTTTTTATCGTATCAACATACGGACCGATAATTTCAATGTTCTGATCATACCGCAATCTCCACGCGGCCAGCAAATCAAATATCCGATTCCCGGCCTTCCACATAAACGATTCGTCCTCATAGGTGACAGTAATTTTAACGATTTGATGAAATGGCGGATATAATAACTCCTGTCGATATGAAATTTCTTTTTCGTAAAAAGACTTATAATCTTGATATTTACTGCATTGTATCACATAATGTTCCGGCGCGTACGTTTGCATAACGACATGTCCGGGCACATTCCCTCTTCCCGACCGGCCGGCTGCTTGAGTTAAAAGCTGAAAGGTACGTTCCCCCGCCCAATACACCGGCAGGTTTAACAAACTATCAGCAGATAAAATACCTACAGCACTCACTTCTGGAAAATCATGTCCTTTAGCAACCATTTGTGTACCTAAAAGGATATCATACTCATGTCGTCGAAATGCTTCAATAATTTTATCGCCGCTGTTCTTTCTGCCCGTTGTATCTTGATCAAGGCGGATAATACGGGCTTGCGGATACCTGTCATGCAGCTGCTCTTCTACTTTTTCCGTTCCGGTGCCAAAAAACTTAATATATTTGCTGCCGCAAGAAGGACAAACAACAGGAACCGGTATCTCCGTATCACAATAGTGACACCGCAGATTATGCTGGCTTTTATGATATACCATGGCAACATCACAGGTCTTACATTTTACAACATATCCACATTTACGGCACATTACGAAAGTAGAAAATCCACGTCTATTCAATAAAATAATGGCCTGCTGCCTGCATGCCAGAGTTTGATCCAACAGCGTGGCCAGTGCATCGGAAATAACACTTCTATTCCCTCGGGCTAATTCTTCCCGCATATCTACAACCCTGACATCAGGAAGTGGTTTGTTTTGAACTCTCCGGCTTAATTCCAAAAGTACATACTCCCCTTTCTGGGCTCTGTAATAAGAATCCAACGAGGGAGTGGCACTTCCCAAAATGACAGGACACCGGTAATACGAAGCTCTCTTGCGAGCAACAGCAACAGCGTGATAGCGTGGAGTCTCATCTTGTTTATAAGAACTGTCATGTGCTTCATCTACGATAACAAGGCCAAGATTGGAGACAGCGGTAAACACTGCAGATCTGGCACCAATGCAAATGTGACTTTCCTCTTTTTGCATACGAAGCCAATTGTTTTGACGTTCTCCCTTAGATAATTGGCTATGCATAACAACGATATCATTCCCAAAACGACGTATAAATCTTCGTACAATTTGTCCCGTCAGTGCTATTTCAGGTACAAGAACAATGACTTGCCTGCCGCGTGCAATGACTTGTTCGGCTAAGTCCATATATATTTCAGTTTTCCCACTGCCTGTAACGCCATGCAGGACATAGGTGCTTCCCTTTGTATCATTTTTAATTACAGTAACCGCATGTTCCTGTTCGGGTGTAAGCTGCCACGGTTTATCGGCCGCCTCTTTTTCTGTTAAATCTACAGTCTGCTTTAATCTAATATCAATAGCAGCCAGTTTCGTCTGAACCAAATGCTGTATAATATCACGGCTATAACCCTTTTGGATCCAAAAGGAAAGGGGAGCCGGTCCGTTTTCCTTTAATTCTGCTAACAAGTGCATTTGCTTCTTACGGTTTTTTAATATGGATTGGCAGTCATCATCTACAAAATACAACCACTTTTCTGTTTTATCGGCAATTTTATTTTGTAACTGTTTTTCTTCTTTCAAAGCATGCTTTTCAATAAGTTTTTCAATAAACGCTTGTCCAAACTGATTGCATAATATTTTTTTCTCTTCATTCTTTTTATTTTCAAGATATTCCCATATGTTTTTTCCATTCAGCTGCAAAAGCATATCTCTATTTTCCACAGTAACGTATGTATGGGCAACAATTCCCTTTTTTTCAATCATAAATAACCGCAGCGAATCGGACATGCTGCATAAATAATAGTCACTGATCCACAAAGCAGTAGCAATCATTTCTTCTTGAAATCCGGTCTGCACTGACAAGACAGAACTAATCGGTTTTAATACATAATCATGTTGTACAGAATCGGCTGGATGAAGAGCTACGATAACTCCTTCTTCCCTGCGATGGCCAAAAGGAACTAATACACGTGTACCCACACGGACAAAAAGCTCTTCAGGAACAATATAGGAAAATGTCTTTTGCAGCCTTTTAGCGGTTATATTGATGATTACTTCTGCAATCATAATTATATACTCCTATCAAAGAAAAAGAGAGACATAAATGTCTCCCTTTGATAATTTATGCGCACCTATATTATAACGCAAAATAAACAAACTTTATACTAGTGTAAACCTGCTTCTTTCCGAAGTATTTCTGCCTTATCCGTTTTTTCCCACGGAAGATCCAAGTCATTACGGCCAAAATGGCCGTATGCAGCTGTTTGTTTGTATATGGGACGCTGTAAATCGAGCATTTCAATAATACCGGCTGGACGAAGATCAAAATATTTTTTTATAAGAGTTTCGATCACATCATTTTCAACTTTGCCTGTATCAAACGTTTCCACATGAATAGATACGGGATTAGCAACACCAATAGCATACGCAAGCTGGATTTCACATTTATCAGCTAATCCGGCCGCAACAACATTTTTGGCTACATAACGAGCTGCATAGGCCGCTGAACGGTCCACTTTCGTAGGATCTTTACCCGAAAACGCACCGCCGCCATGTCGAGCCATACCGCCATACGTATCGACAATAATCTTACGTCCTGTAAGTCCTGAATCCCCTTGCGGCCCACCGATAACAAACCGGCCCGTCGGATTAATAAACAATTTTGTTTTATCATCAAACAAACCCTCTGATAATTCCGGTTTTATAACATATTCCAATAAATCTTTTTCAATTTGTTCCCGTGTAACTTCAGGACTATGCTGTGCAGAAATTACAATCGTATCAATGCGCACAGGCCGGCCATTATCATATTCGACAGTGACTTGCGTTTTACCGTCGGGACGAAGATACGGCAGCGTACCATCTTTGCGGACTTTGGCCAGCCGGCGGGCTAAACGATGTGCCAGAGAAATCGGCAGCGGCATATAGTCATCTGTTTCATTAGTAGCATATCCAAACATCATCCCTTGATCGCCGGCTCCAATGGCATCAAATGCATCGCTGTCACCATCTTTTACTTCTTTTGCTTCATCGACACCCATAGCAATATCCGGTGACTGTTCATCAAGTGAAACCAATACGCCGCAGGTATCACAATCAAAACCGTATTTAGCTCGTGTATACCCAATACTGCGAACTGTTTCTCTTACAATATGTGGAATGTCGACATAGCAAGTAGTTGAAATTTCCCCAACAACATGTACCATTCCTGTTGTTACCAAAGTTTCACAAGCAACGCGGGCATTTTTATCTTTTTCCAAAATAGCATCAAGAATGCTATCTGAAATTTGGTCGGCCATTTTATCAGGATGACCTTCTGTGACAGATTCAGATGTAAAAAATTCGTGATTTTTTGTCATTATTATTTTCCTCCTAAAAAAAAATCCCTCTGTAAAAGAGGGGTTATTTTCATACCCATCTTCCAGTTTGCACTGTTGGATTTAGCACCGTCTTCATTATCTGAAAGGTTGCTGCGGCATCATCGGGCCAATCCCTCCGTCGTCTCTTGATGGCAATATTCGTTTCAATTAATTATTTTAAATGATATAAGCTAATATTGCAAGCCCTTTTCTTAAGATTTATTGATTATTTTTGTAACTCGATCAATAATAATAGCAGCTAGGTCAAATTTATCCATTATATCAAACTTTTCGTTTGTTCCATCAGGAAACAGCAATGTTGCAACATTTGTGTTTACCTTGAAACCGGCACCTGCCGCACTTACATCATTCGCAACAAGCATATCCAGATTTTTTTTCTTTAATTTCTCTGTTCCATATTGAATCACATGTGTCGTTTCCGCAGCAAACCCGACAAGTATCTGATTTTTTTTACGCTGTCCCAACCCATACAATATATCCGGATTTTTCTCCATTGATAAGATCAACGTATCTTCTGATTTTTTTATTTTATCTTTGGCCGGGGTTTGAACCCGGTAATCGGCGACAGCTGCCGCTTTTATAACAACATCTGCATCATCATATAATGAATCTACAGCTTGTTTCATGTCTCTTGTACTGACAACATCAATGCGCTTTACCCCTAACGGTGTTTCCAAATTTGTAACTCCGCTTATTAATGTTACATCAGCGCCTGCCAATACCGCGGCTTTGGCAATAGCAAATCCCATGCGTCCGCTGGAATGGTTTCCAATAAATCGTACCGGATCGATTGCTTCCCGCGTTCCACCAGCAGTTACAATTACTTT
Source organism: Megasphaera paucivorans (assembly GCF_900103535.1). Taxonomy (GTDB): domain Bacteria; phylum Bacillota; class Negativicutes; order Veillonellales; family Megasphaeraceae; genus Megasphaera_A; species Megasphaera_A paucivorans. Next base: position 32,446 of record NZ_FNHQ01000012.1, read on the forward strand.
TTTCCCTTTTAACTGGGCAGTACAGCAAGCCTTCATTTCAATATAATCAACAATAGCACTAGGTTGAGGAAGGCGTCCTATACCGGTAACACCACAAGCTAAAAGTCCTGCATCAGGTGTCATAATAGAATAATCGTATTGTTTTAACTTTTCCATATTGTTTTGAACAATCGGATTCAAATACATATTTGTATTCATAGCCGGCGCAATAACAACAGGCGCCTTGGTAGCCATCACCGTAGTAGTAAGCATGTCGTCAGCAATACCTCCGGCAATTTTTCCTATGCAATTAGCCGTAGCCGGTGCGATGACAAATACATCGGCCCAAGACGCCAGTGCTATATGTTCCACATGCCAATTAGTTACTTCGTTCCACATAGAAACAGTAACAGGATTACCCGTTATTTCACGTAAAGTCAACGGAGTAATAAATTTTGCCGCATTTTCGGTCATGATACACTTGACTTCCGCACCACGTTTACATAATAAACTGGCAATTTCAGCAGCCTTAAATGCAGCAATACCACCACAAACAGCGAGAATAACCTTCTTATTATTTAATAACATCGGAATCACCAGCTTTTATTTAATGCCGCTTTTCGGGGCTTCATACGTAATTTTACCTTCGTCAATTTCTTCCATGGCAATAGATACGACCTTTTCAGATTTTGTATCTACGAGCGGTGCATCTCCTTCATTTAACTCACGAGCTCGTTTAGCTGCCAATGTCACCAATGTATATTTACTGTCCACTTTTTTCATTAGAGATTCCAAGGTCGGTTTTATTAACATAACATATCACTCCTAATCTTTAAATTGTGCATGAATGGAAGTTATCAAATGATGATTGCGGGAAACCTTGCACTGTTCCGCCACGATAATTGCCGCCGCACGTTCAACTGCCAATTCCAATTCATCATTAATAACTACATATTCATACTCCGATAACCATTCTAATTCATCTTTCACTTTTGCCAATCGCCGAGCAATAACATTTGCCGAATCGGTATGACGGCTCTTCAGACGGTTAGTCAACACATCCAGGGACGGTGGGATAACATAAATAAACACTGCCTTAGGATATTTATTTTTTATCTGCATTGCACCTTGAATGTCAATTTCCAGCATAACATTCTTTCCCTGCTGCAACATATTAAACACGTATTCTTTCGGTGTTCCGTAATAGTGCTCATATACCTGAGCATATTCTAAAAAAGAATCGATACGGATCAATTCTTCAAAATGTAAATTGTCCGTAAAAAAATAATTAATTCCATCTACTTCACCATTACGCGGCTCTCTGGTCGTCATGGAAATAGAATAATAAATGTTCGGAAAACGTTTTCTCAACGCATTGCAAATTGTTCCTTTTCCGGCTCCCGAAGGCCCTGAGACAACGATGAGTAATCCGGGATCGTTCATGCCATTACTTCCTTTCTTCATCATCATTGTATAGTGCTTCATTTTCATTCCCAACGGTAAGAATACGATGCGAAATTGTTTCCGGCTGAATAGCTGATAAAATAATTTGCCCATTATCCATCATCAGGACGGAACGGGTTTTGCGGCCAAAGGTTGCATCTATCAGCATATTATGTTCTCTCGCTTCCTGCACCATTCGTTTTATCGGTGCCGATTCGGGACTAATAATAGCAACTACCTTATTCGCCATAACCATATTTCCAAACCCGATATTTAAAAGATTGAAATTCATATTATCACCATCATTCAATATTTTGAATTTGTTCTCTGATTTTTTCAATTTCATTTTTCAATTGCAAGACATATTCTGTAACATCCAAATCGGCGGCCTTCGAACCAATGGTATTAGTTTCTCTATTCAATTCCTGAATAAGAAAATCTAATTGCCGGCCTATATCGCCATTTTCTTCTAAAATTCTCCTTAATTGTATCACATGACTGTGAAATCGCACAACTTCTTCCGTAAAATCAACCTTATCCGCATATGTGGCAACTTCCTGCAAAAGACGTTCTTCATCAGGAACGGCTTTTATCTCATCAAACATATTTATTATTCGCTTACGCAATCTGCTTTCATAATGTGCCGCAATATCATCTTTTCGCTCTGCAATAGCATGAACAGTATCTTCTATTTTATCAGCACGCAGCAATAAATCTTTTTTAATATTCAGCCCCTCCGCTTCACGCATCTGCACGATACGATCCAAAGAAGCTTGCAAAGCAATGGAAAAAACCGGCCAGCAGGCATCTGCATCAACGGTTGGCGGTTCTTGAACAAACCAGTCCTTGGTCAGCGAAATAATTTGAGATAACGTGGTCTTTTCATGAAACAATTCCTCATTCACTTTATCCAATGCATATTTACAGGCAGTTAAATTGGCAAAATCGATGCGAATCTGCGGTTCTTTGCATAGTAATTCTGTTACCGTGACATATACGTCTACTTTTCCACGATGCAGAACCGCTTTCAATCCATTTCGTATGCGATCCTCCAATGACAAATATGCATGCGGCATGCGTATCGATACCTCTAAAAAGCGTTGATTTACTGCTTTAATTTCTATCGTAACTTGTAGTTTCCCGTTGCTATAGGTTCCTGAACCAAATCCAGTCATACTTCGCAAGATGATGACCTCCTTATACGCCATTCTGTATGATAGTATAGCCCAAATCAGTCATCTATGTCCACTATTAAAAGGAAAATACTTTTTTACTATAGGTTTTTAATTGAAAATATACTACAATAGAGGAGATGATAAAAAAAGGAGTACCCACATGAATGTAGACGGAATTACTTTACATAGTATAACAAAAGAATTACAGCAAATTTTAACTGGCGGCCAGATTTCAAAAATATATCAACTAAATCACCGCAGCTTATATTTTCGCATTTTTAATGATACGGGAAGTCATCATTTAGTTATCACACTGGATGATGCTCCCCGGGTATACATAACAAATCATATGCCTGCAACTCCGGACATTCCTACTGGATTATGTATGTTTCTGCGCAAGTATTATGAAAACGGACGTGTTGCAGCGATTCAACAACTTCATTTAGATCGCTTAATTGAAATTTCTGTTGATGTTCTGGATACACGGGGACAAGTAGTTACACGAAAAATACATATAGAACTCATGGGAAAATACAGCAATGTAATCTTTACTGAAAATGGAATTATTCTGGAAGCGTTGATCAAGACAACAAAAGGAAAACAAGCCGTACGTACCATTTATCCTAAAGAACCGTACGACTTCCCACCAAATTTCATGCGTATGAACCCATTTGATTTTTCCGCACAGGAATTAGCAGATATCATGACTGTCGATACTCATATTCCTTTAGGCAAATGGATGTTGAAACGTTTTAACGGAATGAGCACCATCGTTCTTGACGAACTGTCACTTCGCGCGGGCTGCAGCTTGGAAAAAAATGTTTCAGAAATGTCTCCCGCTGATATTTTTACATGGTGCCGATCTATTGAAACATTTGGGTATGAACTTAACGATGTCAAAGGAGCCTATGTGTATGTCCGTGACAATCGGGACATTCTTTTTCCCCTGCTGTTAAAAAGTTTAGTAAAGTATCCTCACCGATATTATGAATCCATCGAAGAATATCTAAGCGAATATGAACATACTCATCGCAGTTTAAACAGTGAACAGGACGAACTTAAAAAAAAGGTTTTAAAATTAATTGAGAAACAAAAACGAAAAATAAAACGCATTGCTTTAGAAATGAAAGAAACCGACAAAATGGATACATATAAGTTATATGGAGATCTTCTTATGATATACGCTTATATGAAACGAGATCATGAATCATCTATTACTATAACAAATTTATTATCAGAGACCCAAGAACCCATAACCATTTCTTTAAATCCAGCCTACTCTATGACGGACAATGCAAATCGTTACTATAAACGATACACAAAAATGCGTAACCGTGTACAAATATCGCAAAAACTTCATGCAGAGAATAAAGAATATCTGGATTATTTATCTTCGCTGGACTATGCACTTGATAACACAACCGATAAACATGAACTAGTCGACATAAAAGCCGAAATGCTGAAAATGGGCCTTATAAAAGCAACATCAAAGAACAAATTGCGTAAAGAATTCTCACAAAATATAGTAACCATAAAAACAGATGGTCTCGAAATCTGGATTGGTCACAATAATCGTCAAAATGATTTCTTAACCTTCAAAAAAGCACATCCCTATGACTTATGGTTTCATGCAAAAGATACACCCGGATCACATGTTATCTTAGCCTGCCATCGAGTAGTACCGACAGAACATCAAATTTTAGTTGCTGCCCAATTAGCCGCATATCATAGTAAAGCAAGAACTTCTTCTAAAGTTGATGTAGATTGCACATTGTGCCGGCATGTCAAAAAACCAGCACATGCAGCCCCTGGTTTTGTTATATTTGAAAAACAAACAACGTATGTTGTAGAACCAAGAGATTGGTCCAAAACAGCAAATTAGGTTCAACAGGTCTTTTTAATCTAAAATATCGTTATATTCGGGATGCTTTTTGAACCAAACCACAGCATAAGAACAAGTGATTTTTGCTTTCCAGTGATTTTGTCGAATCACATTTGCAGCAGCCTGCATCAATTTTCCTGCTGCTCCTTGTCCCCGCAGTGAATCATCTACAAAAGTATGCGTAATATTTACTATTGCCTCTCCTTCAAACGGGAAAAGGACTTCTGCCAGCAATTCTTTTTTTTCATTTTCTGCCCAGATACGATTGGATCCATATTGTAATATCATTAAAATTCCTCCTTATATCACATATATAATGTATTATATAATTATATAAAAAAGTTACGAAAAAATCTGTCGTATTTATAACAAAACAAGGCATTTCATAAAGAAATGCCTTGTTTTCCGCATATAAGATACTTTCTTGACTTGATCTTATTTGGTTACGTCAACCACTTTTCCAGGATTCATAATGTTCTTAGGATCCAAGCCTTTCTTGACCGCTTTCATCATTTCAATTTCAACAGGATTCGTGTATTTTGCCATTAAAGCAGCACGTTTGAATCCAATGCCATGTTCGCCGGATACACGGCCTTTAAGAGAATATACAAGTTTGTATATTTCCTGCTGAATCTTCGGAAGCATATCTTCCCATTCTTCCTGTGTGCGATCATCTTTCAGAATATCAATATGTACATTGCCATCACCACAATGACCTGCACAATGCATTGCTACATTATATTTTTCGCCCAAACGAGAAATTTGGCTGACAGCACCCGGAATTTCAGTCATCGGAACAACAATATCTTCCATGGAGAATACTAAGCTGCGGGCACGGTCGGCTTCCAAATATGCCTTACGGGATTTCCAGATAACCGTCGGATTAGCAACCAATACGTCCAGTGCATTGCCTTCTCTAGCCAATTCATCAATTTTTTCGCATTGTTCATCAAGAAGATCTTCATTATCTCCGGCAATCTGAACAATAATGTAGTTACCTATATCAGAATGCTGCAATTTTTCATTCAAGAATACTTCAACCTGCTTAATAGAAGCATTGTCCATAAATTCAACACATACAGGTGTAATACCCGCATTCATTACTTTTGGTGTCAAAGCAATAGCATCATCCAAATTATCGAATACTGCCAAGAGATCCATCGAGAATTTCGGCAAAGCAACTAATTTAAGGTATATTTTGGTAATGATTCCCAAGGTTCCTTCAGAACCAATAAACAGATGCATTAAGCTGTAACCTGTAGCATTTTTACGTACTTTCCCGCCTAATTCAACAATGTCACCTGCTGGAGTAACAACTTCCATACCAAGGACTTGATCACGGGTTACACCATATTTTACAGCGCGGTTACCACCGGCATTCGTTGCAACGTTGCCGCCGATAAAGCAAGAATCCCCACTGCAGGGATCTCCGCCGTAGAAAAGGCCGGCATCTTTAACAGTATTCTGTAAAACTGCTGTTGTTACGCCCGGTTCTGTTGTAACAATCATATTTTCTTTATCTATTTCAAGAATTTTGTTCATTCGTTCAATAGAAATGATAACGCCGCCAAAAATTGCTACCGCACCAGCAGCAAGACCTGTACCAGCTGCACGGGGAACCATAATTGTATCAGCTTCATAACAAGCCTTTACACAAGCGGCTACTTCCTGCGTATTAGCCGGAAGAACAACACACTGTGCTGGTTTCATATAATGAGGATCCGTTACTTCATCGTGACCATAGGGTTCCAATTTTTCTTTGTCTGTAATACAATACTTTTCACCTACAATAGATTTTAACTTTTCAATTAATTCCTGAGAAACTTCACCTTTTGCCATTTAAAAAAACCTCCATTCACCTTAAATACAGAATATTTGCGCATGAATACAGTATCAATCCCAATACTACTGATAGTAAAATCAGTAGTATTGGTATCAATACGTATCAGCAAATAATTAAAACACCGATAAATACACTGATCAGATACTCTTAACCGGCGCCAATTAAAATGAACTCACACAATATATTTATCGTTTTAAAAAAACATCACCTTTTGACAATAGAGTATTAAATGATAATCAAGCCTTCTGTCAGACAACGTATTGCCATACTATTGCTTCATTGCTTTTCGTCGAGCTCATATCATTCATTACCTAAATTTATATCTTGAATTCATTATAGACATTTTGCAATAAGTGTACAATAGGTTTTTTTAAAAAATAAATAAGTTTTTCTTATTCAGCATTTCAAAAAGCACCTTATTTGTAACGGTTTATACGTCAACCATGCTGTTAATGTATTTTTAAAATAAAAAAAAATCAAAGTTTTTTTTTACAATTTTTTTCTCATTCTCATTATACAAATTTTAATTTTTCACTATGGCTTGTCCCGTGGGATAAAATCAAAGCATCTCGATATATGCTGGCTACCGCCTCCAGCGTTTCCATTCGATATAACGCCTGGTATAAATCATTTCCAACAGAAACTGCTCCATGATTCGCCATAAGGATTACATTGACATCAGCCAAAACAGCTGCACAGGATTCTGCAAGCTCCATAGAAGCAGGCTCGGCATAAGGAACCGTTACAACATGCCCCAGATAATCCCGTCCTTCCGTTACAATATTATCCGGGAATGCCGCCCCTGCTACGGTTAACGCTGTTGAGACAATAGGATGTGCATGTAAAACAGCGTTGACGTCTGGTCGTTTACGATATATCGCCAAATGTAAATTAGTTTCCGATGAAGGTTTTCCTTTGCCGGTTATGATATTTCCTTGTAAATCAAGTTCTAACAACATATCTCTGGTCAAACTCCCTTTAGATACTCCCGAAGGGGTAATAATAATATGACCATTCTCCTTACGATAGCTTATATTTCCATCACAAGCCACCACCAATTTATAACAACACATTTTTTTACCGATTTCACACAGCGTATCTCTTGAATCCATTACAGAATCCTCCTTTTTATTTACAAATGAAAATACCTTTCCTATATCAATTATAAACCCAAACCAGGTCTACTAGATATAGAAAAGGTATTCTATAATTGCAAATTATACTCTTTCTATGCAGTAAATTTAATTTTTGTCACGGCAGCATGGCGGCAATGCTGTGGTTGTATCCGCATTCCCCGAGACGTGTTTAGCCTGACACGCAGAGCATGACGAAGTGCCGCAGGAGCAACCGCTTTTGCCGCGGACAATATCACGAAAATGTCTAATCATATATACTGCAGCTAAAATTACGATACTTCCAACAATCAAAGTTGAAATATCCATAAATTCCGCACCTCCTTACCGTTATCATATATTATGCTCCCAATCCTGCTAATAAAGCAAGATGGTAAACAGCGAAAGCAAACACCCACGCCAGTATTACACCTAAACCGGCAGACATGGCCGGCCATTTCCAAGAGTTTGTTTCTCTTTTCATAACAGCCAGTGTTGCCAAACAAGGCATATATAGCAGAGAAAATACCATTAAAGATAATGCTACGGCCGGATTAAAATCCGGGTCCTCAGATAAGAATGTAATCAAATTATCATCATCATCGGCATCTGCACCTACACTATAGATTGTTCCCAGTGTACTTATCATTACTTCTTTAGCAGCCGTGCAAGCAACAAGACCTACCCCTATTTTCCAGTCAAATCCCAGAGGACGAAGAACAGGTTCAACAAAGTGTCCAATGGACGCCGCATAACTTTGTTGTAATTTTTCAGATTTTTGGGCTGTTTCTAAATCATCAGTATCTGCATCCGCTTTTTGCTGTATATCATATAGCGGAAGAGCTCTGTTATAAACAGCCGGATCCGATTCCTGCAATGCAGCGAAGGCTTCTGGATAAGCGCCTTCTTCAATCTTCTCTTTATCATCCTTTGCTTTGTCAGATGCAGTAGTCATCGCTTCATACATCGTTGCTAAGGCGGGATCCTGTTTTATGGATTCCAATCCCATGTCCTTTAAAATAGGGGCTTGCTGTATATCAACAGACGCAGCTATTTCTTCTTTAGCGGCATCATAATCACGTGAATATTCCACGTCCATAGGATATGCAGTCAGGCACCACACTAAAATGGATGCTCCTAAAATAATGGTCCCCGCTTTTTTCAGATATAATACAGTACGTTCCCACATGTGGATCAGAACACCTTTTATGGTGGGAATATGATATGGCGGCATTTCCATAACAAAAGGTTCCTGTTCTCCTTTAAATACAGTGGAGCGTAATACCGTCGCCAGTACAATGGCAACTATAATTCCCAATATATACATAGCAAACAACACGGTTCCTGACTGTCCCGCCGTAAAGAAAGCTGCAATGAGAAGTGTATATACTGGGAGTCGGGCCCCGCAGCTCATAAACGGAAGCGCTAAAATGGTGACCATTCTATCCTTTGGATTATCCAGTGTACGGGCAGCCATAATTCCCGGAACGTTGCACCCAAAGCCTAATATCATAGGAATAAATGATTTTCCATGCAATCCACAAGCACGCATAATGCGGTCGATCAAAAATGCAGCTCTGGCCATATAACCAGTATCTTCCAGCAAACTGATAAACAAATACAATAATATAATTAACGGTACAAAGCTCAAAACAGCGCCAACACCGCCGATAATACCATCCACAACCAGCGATCTTAGTTGTGCATTGGCAATCATAGGTCCAATCCATTTTCCCAAGGCATCAAACCCACTGCTCAGCCAATCTTGAGGAATAGCGCCCACCTTCATGACGACATTAAACATAAGCCACATAATGAACATAAAAATCGGAAGCCCTAATACCCGATTTGTAAGAACATGATCAATTTTATCAGATAAGGAATCACTAGTGCCCATATTTAAAACAGCATCATTATAAGCAGCAACAGCAAATTGATGTCTATACTGGGCAAATACAAATTCTAAATCCATTTTTTCTTTTAAATTGTCACGTAAAGTTGCCGCTAATGCTAAAATATGTTCCGTATTTTGCAAAGCAGTTACACTATCTATTACTTCACTGTCATTTTCTAATAATTTTATAGCCAGCCACCGGATAGGATAATGAATAATACCTTGTTTTGTGATCGCATCCGTTAATACATGAATAGACGGTTCTAATTCATTGCTGTAGTCAACTTCCAGATTATGAAATGCATTCGCACCGGAAGCCTCAAGAATCGTATGCAATATGTCCTTAGTGCCTAAATTTTTACTGCCTATAACAGGTACTACTGCAACACCTAAGCGCTCGCTCAATTTTTGAATATCAATTTTAATTCCCATGCGGTCAGCTATATCCATCATATTTAATACCAACACTACGGGACGTCCCAGTTCAATAAGTTGTGCTGTTAAATATAAATTTCGTTCAAGATTGGATGCATCACACACATTAACAATCAAATCGGGCTTTTCATTAATAATAACGTTTCTCGCTACCACTTCATCCAATGAACGTGCCGTCAAACTATATGTACCTGGTAAATCAACAAATAACATCTTCCTACTATCAAAAACGCAAGTTCCTTCTTTTTTTTCTACCGTAACTCCGGGATAATTTCCAACATGTTGTTTAGCTCCGGTAATATTATTAAAAATGGTCGTCTTTCCGCAGTTGGGATTACCCGCCAAGGCAATCTTGATCATTCCTGCTTCACTCATGACTACTGTCTCCCCCTCTCGCAAGAAACGCCAATCATAGACGCCTCATTTAACCGTAATGACAATGCACATCCTTTGACCTTAACCTCTACAGGATCACCCAATGGAGCTTTTTTTACCACCGTAATATGAGTTCCTTTTACAACTCCCATATCCACTAACCGATGCTGTATATTGCCATGTCCATGCAATGTTTCAACTACACCGGTTTCTCCTCTCTTCATTTCCGATAATTTCATAATTTCCATTATCTTCGCCTCCATTGATATTGATTTTTACTATCATAAGTATATACAACAACGCATTGTTTTGTCAATGATAAACAATATCATTTAACTTTTATTTTGATATTATTTGCAGACATTTTATGCAGGCAAATGACACTTCACCGCACATGGCGAAGTGTCATCATGCGCAATACTTTTTTAGGCCAATGCTGCAGCCGCTTTTCCCAATGCAGTACAATCAGTTATGTCTTCCGGCGCACCGTTTACGATAACTGCGGGATCTATAAAAACAGCCCCGGCTTCCTTCACTGCTGCAACCCAATTTTCCATCCACTCCCCAGTTCCCCAGCCATACGATCCAAAAAGGCCTACTTTTTTGCCGGATAATTTTCCTTTTAACTCATCAAAGAAAGGCTGAACTACAGTTTCTTCTAAAACTTCTGCCCCCATTGCCGGGCATCCCATTATAATAACATCATGGGCTGCAACAGAATCTGCATCCGTATTCTCAAAGCATACGCATTCAACCTCTTTGCCTTCATCCTTCACTGCTTTCTCTATGACTGACGCCATAGCTTCTGTATTTCCCGTGCCACTCCAATATACGATTTCTACCATTTTTATTACCTCCTAAAAAAATATATAAGTCATGATTTTTATCATTAACATATACGCGTTATGCAACAATTAAACTTAATAAAGAGTATCCCAAATTATATCGATGCAAATAATCCTGACGACAGCAAGAATATTGTCGAAACGTTTCCGTTGCCGCATTTACGTTGGTATATACTTTCCATTCCCCGCAAATTTTCGCCTGATTGCCGCCAAACTGAATAAATTTTTTTACATCTGCCACCGGATATCCCAAAAAAATTCCTAATTCATGGGGGAATTCTTTTTTTTGTTTAAATCGGGCAGAAAGAATAATCAGCTGTGTTTCTAATCTGAGTCCCGGTTCATATCCAGCATCAGACAAAAAATGTTTACTTTCTGGCTTTTTTATATATCTTTCTACTTTTTCTTTATTATAGACATATAAAAGATATCGATTTTTACAAGAACAAAGTATTTGAAAATATATCCCTTTACTATTACATAAACTGTTATATTTGATAAGTAATGTATCATTTACAATGTTATATTCCCTCTCAGGAATACTAATCAAATTCGCAATTTTTAATCCTGCCAAGGTTGGCGCACCATGGTACACCAATAATTGCTCCAATCGCACAACAATTCAGCTCCTTTCGCGATTACCGGTAAAATTTTCTTTCAGCATTCCACATGACCATCTAATATGGATTTTAAAGCGGCCGAACTGCTCGTATGGGAACGTACTATAACGGCATTTTTTCGCTGGGCTTCTTTTACAGCGCAGCGAACCATACTATGGCTTACTGTACTGGTAAATAAAACCACCAAATCAGGAAATCCGATTTTTGATTTAAAATCACTCGGGACTTGGGTAAATACTTTCGCTTTACAGTCATATTCTTTGCAAAGATTTTTATATCTGCATACCATACAATCATTACCGCCAACAATGACTACACTCATATCCTCACCTCTCCTAAAAAATACATCACCATTACTTTTTTATTCTATCTTATTTGATAATAATTGTCAATATCAATATTGATATAAATTATCACATAGAATTAATAAAGCGCAACATGTTATGCCAAGAATAGTCAAATAAATCACATGTTTTCTAATTATTTTTTATAAATTTCCTATATATATTATGATTATAATTGAAAATTATAATCATAATATATATAGGAAACTATACGTTGTATATTGGAAAAAAGCTATGCTCAAAATAATGGGCATAGCTTTTTTCCAATATACTAAAAAGAATGTGTAATAGTCGCTTCAATTTTTGTATTATGAGAACCGCCGGCAGTATCATCGGCATCACGCAGCGTCTTCTGATCTTTATAGACAACTTCAACACTGTCATTTTTAGTTAATTGATGTGTAATTCCGTAATAAAAACCACGATTATTATTATCAAAATCACTTTGTTGTCCCATATCTGCATAGGGTTCTACCCGGAATGCTGTAACATATACTGCTGTTTTATCATTAAAGGCATAGTTCCAAGTCACGGCGTATGCTTTATTATCTTTATCCGCATTTGATTTAGCTAATTCTGCTGTAAACGTACTTTTTTTGAATTTATACGCAGCATCTACAGCACCATTTGTTGTATTTTGCCCAGAATCATCAGCATATACGTACCGTCCTAATGTAGCACCTACCTGCATTCGTTTATTTACATCATAGGTACCATGTATTGCATATAAATGATTATCGGCAGCCCCATCATTATCCTCCTGCGCAGCAACACCAGTTAAAGCAATATTCCCCATATTTCCTTCCACTGTCAGTCCATCAACAAAATTACGGATGCCAATATTAGTATCTGAACGGCTATATAATAAAGCAGTCGCTCCAATTGTCAAATCCTGTCTCCCGAGTTTATAAGAAAAATCTCCTTTTTTATACGTTAATCCAAACATATCTATTGCAATAACACCTTTTTTATTCACATCATAGGCATCGGTATTAAAATCACCTAAACTTGGCTGGGTAGCATATTGAGCACCCAATCGGGCATATAGAGAAAATCCATGAGATAACTGTTTTTCAGCATTCAAGCGGAAACTGTACATTAATCCATCTATAGCAGGAGAATTCTCCATTGTATCGCGTTCATATTTTATAGAAACATCACCTGACCATGTTAATTCTTCCGGAGTCTTTTTTTCTTCCGTACCTGCTATCCCAACATCAGTCGGCAAAACAGCAGCTGCTGCAATTGCTTCATTATCTGTTGCAAAAACAGGCGCACAAAGTATCCCTAAGCTTATAACAGTACCCATCATAATTTTTTTCATTTCATTCTCCCTTTCAGTCAGATCGTCACTACCGATAAAATTTAAAATAAGTCCGTTGCTTCAAGTTATATCATCATTCTATGTGGTTCCCGTTTCACCCTTTCCCCATAAGCACTCCCCCGCAGCGCGTATTACAAAGCCTTTCTTTTTTAACATGATCCTGCCTCCTTTAATAATAATGATAATCATTATAGATAAAATTATAAATGACTTTTATCGCAAAGTCAATGCGTTAATTAATATTAATTATCATTTTATATATACTTTTTTTATATATTATTAATTATTTAATCTCTTTAATATTTGTAATTTACGCTATTTTCAATATATTAATTGTGTATTTTATATTATACATGCTGCTAGTTTTTATCTTTAATATGAAAATTAATATCAATAAAAAAATACCTCTTAACTAAAAATAGTTAAGAGGTATTTTTTTATTGATATGATTTAGCGTCGATACATTTCCAACAACCCGATGTCTGGATGATGATATTGATCTTTTATCTGAACATGTTTACCATGAATCTTAATGGCAGCATGTGGACACCAATGAACACATGCCATACAATAAGAACAATCTGCGCCTATATGAACACCTGCCTCATCCAATACAATATTGTTATTAGGACAAATTTGCTCACAAATGCCGCATTCTACACAAATATTTGTATCAACAGAAACTGCAAAATACTTTTTCGCTTTTTTATTAATAAATCCAATATTAAAAATAGATCCTTTAATCTTATAAGTAATACTGTCTGAGTTTTTTCGTTTTTGCAAAATATCTTGAGATATATCTTGCACTCGCTTTTCCTGTTCCTCTAAATAATTAAGTTTATATTTAATATTTCTCCGCGATGCAATGGTACTGCTGCAAGGCATTTTCAAGACATTTCCGTAAGATAACCGGCAATTTTTATGTAAAAGAATATTTTTTAAATTATAAATAGCATTCCCTTCTGAGCCGCCGCATGTTGCAATTCCATAAATATAAGCAGATGGATTAAACCGCGTATATTCTACAAAAACACGCATCGGATCTGGCATGTCAAAGAAAAAAACCGGAAAAATAATTCCAATTCTTTCATCATAAATTTTTGTTCCATCTCCCATCAAATCTGAAATATGTATTGCTGTATCTCCGGTCAAAACAGCTGTTTTCTTTGCTACACTTAAAGAATTTCCTGTCCCGGAAAAATAGAGAATCATAATGCCTTCACCTCAGTATATGATATTTTAAACACCGTATCCCGTATATGTTTTATTATATCATGTTATAGAAGAATTTATATAAGAATATTTCGTTATAATCCTGTTATCTTTTTATGCAATATCCCTTCTTGCACAAATAGCCATTCTATATAAAGGTATTTCCGCTATAAATTTTTAAAGCAAGCAATATACTCTATTTAAATTGATACAAGGATGCCGCGGTAATTACATGAAACTATCTGTTTTTTCCTTTGCAGCCATTCTAATATTTCTCTACTGTATTTCTTCCTTGTAATAATAAAAAGGGATAAAATCAGCCGAATGTATTCCTATCTTTCAAGACAGTTTCAATTCCATTAAGTACATACAGTCATATATAAGGCAGTTTTTTCTTCAAAATATTTTATCATTAAATAAAACAACAAACGGCGTCATCGAATAGATCCGACAACACCGTTTTGCATAATTTCATTTCTTATGAATCACTTTTTTCAAAACCAATACTACAGGAACTGTAATGACCGCCGATACAATGGCTTCCGGAATACCATTAACTGTACAAATACCAAGAATGATATTAACTACATTATCCAAGGGAATATTGCGAGCCGCTGCAAAATCTCTTGCGTAAATTGCATAAATCCCCCCCATAACTCCTATGGTATTAATCATCGAACCGGCCAATGCTGCAATCGCCATACTTACAGATTGTTTAGCAATGATTTTACTCAAAAAATGATATATATAATAGGCACCGACACCAATTAAAATTCGAGGCAAAATAGAAATAACAGGATTTAAAAAAGCAAAAGACAAAATCACCGGAGAGGTAATTGCCTGAAAAATACTAAAGCAGCCGAACATAAAACCAACCATAGCACCTACTCTGGGACCGGCAACTAATGCCCCTATTATCACGGGTACATGTAAAATCGTTGCTTTCATCATCGGCAGTGGAACAAAACCATATCCAGTAAGTCCAAGCAACATCGTAATACCGGAAAGCATACCCACAATGGTTAATTCTCTTGTCGTAAATAAAGGACGTCTTACGGGCGCCGCCGTAGATTTAATACCTAACTCTTTTTGCATATTCAATTCCTCCGTTCTTGTTCTCAACGAGATACAAGTCGCTAATTATTAATGCATAACTTTCACAGTTATAACTTAGTCCGGTTCTCAATGATACCGACTGAATCATGTATTTAACTGTAATCATTTTTGCACTATGCGTAGTATATCACACAAAACAACGCTTGCCAATAGTATTGAGATAAAATTTGTGAAAAAAAACACAAAGATAGTACAACAAAACCCCTGCCATAATATATGGCAGGGGTTTATATCATACTTAAGCTTCAACCGGATATACACTAACCTTACGGTTAACCTTACCGGCACGTTCAAAAGCAACTTTACCAGCTGCCGTAGCAAATAACGTATCATCTTTGCCAATACCTACGTTAGTACCCGGATGGAAATGAGTCCCGCGCTGGCGTACAATAATGTTGCCGGCTTTTACAGTAGAACCATCATGACATTTAACGCCAAGACGCTTAGATTCACTATCACGGCCGTTATGTGTACTGCCCTGTCCCTTTTTATGAGCGAAGAGCTGTAAATCAAATTTAAACATTGTGTCCACCTCCTGACTTATCTGTTCAGTACGACATACGAATCATATTGCCGTACAATTTGTTCTAATCCTAAAACCAAAGTCTTTAAAATAACTCGTGCCTCGTCAGTAACACAATCCACATGAACGTTCAGAAAGCCATCAGATATCTCATACTCAACTGACTCCTGCTGATATTCCATCAAACCCAGCAGTGCGGTCTGTGTAAGAGCTGATATAGCAGCACACACAATATCACTGCCTGCCTCACTATAGTCAGAATGGCCTGACACAGAAAATCCGTTATTTTCATGCAATTGATCATACTGCAGCGTAATTGAAATCATTATGCTTCAATCTTTTCAATAACAACTTTTGTAAACGGCTGACGATGGCCCTGACGACGACGATAATTAGATTTTGCTCTGTATTTAAATACCAAAATTTTCTTTTCTTTGCCGTGTTCTAAAACTTTAGCCGTTACTTTCGCACCTTGAACAACAGGAGAACCAATCTTTACATCTCCATCGTTAACAACTGCCAATACTTCATCAAATGTAACTTCTGATTCGGCGGGAACAGCCAGCTTTTCGATAAAAATTTTATCGCCTTCAGCAACACGATACTGTTTACCACCAGTTTTAATAATAGCGTACATAGTGACACCTCCTCATCAATATACTCGCTGAATACGGCGCCTTACGGACTTATCAGCCTCTTCATGCGGCTTACCACAGCCACTGTGCTATGCTATGACTTACTTATTCTACCTTAGTAATAAGGAATTGTCAATATAAACCGCATCATTTACCAGAATTTTGAAAATAATCCGACAATCCTTGACATATGCTTTCAGCAAAATTTTGCTGTTGAGCGTCTGTGTTTAATGTTTTTTCTTCACTGGGATTAGAAATAAAGCCCAATTCCACCAATGTCGCCGGCATATTCGTGTGCAGCAGCACATAGAAATTGGCAGTTTGTACCCCACGATCCGGAAATGCCGTGGCTTTCATGTTTTCTTTATGAATATATTTTGCCAATCCTAAATCATACGGCGTTTTGTTATTATAATACGCGGTTACCCCTCCGACATCGGGAGTGGAATACGAATCGATATGAATACATACAAACACATCGGCACCCGCCGCATTTGCCACATCACAACGAGCCTGCAGTTCTTCTACTGCGCCGTCATTAGGTGCATATACATCGACATCCGTAGTACGTGTCATAATCACCTTTGCCCCGGCTTGTTCCAAAAGTTTTTTTAGACGCATAGAAATTGCCAATGTAATATCTTTTTCTTTTGAAAAAGCGCCTAAAGCTCCGGAATCACTGCCGCCATGTCCGGGATCAATACAAATAATCTTTCCCTTTAAGCCAGAGGTTAAACTGTACGAATTATTCAAATTATATGCAGGAACTGCATATGCCGTGACGTTTTGATCATCAGCCGCACCGCTTCCTTGGTATTGCTGTTTAGATTGCCATTGTCTCCATTGCTTCACTGTGCCAGATTTATCGTTTATATCAATGACAATACGGTTCGGCCGACCATTTTTATAGTCACTGCTTAAAGAAAAAATTTTAATATCGTTTTTGTTTAAAACCTGAGGCACACGAATATTGATATCCGTAGCATACATATGTTGTGCCAACGAAATCTGTGATATAACATTTTTATCCCCCGTATACGTGTGAGCTACTCCATCAGCAATCTGCGTATTAGGCAGCGAAATAGTAATATATTTCCCTGTATTATCCAATACAGCTTTAGGCTTTACTGTATTTGTCACTTCCAGCACTGTTCTGACGAAAGGAACTTCTGCATCATTTCGAGTAACAACCTTGACATTCGTTATTGTACTATTTGCAGCATGTACCGGAAATAACGGGCAAATGCACATAATGGCCAAAATCGGAATTAATAATAGTTTTTTAAACAATGGTATCTTCTCCTTTTTGGGTTTGTTAGCTTTTATATTATACCATGTTTTTCTTCATTAATGAAACATAGAATTCCCTGTTAAGAAACTATTTCGTATTTACACTTGCCTATGTAATAACTCAATTTCTTCCTGCATTTCTTTCTCTGCTTCTTTATTTCTTATAATTTCCAGCGTATATGCCATGCCTTCATCCGCCCCCTGCGGAAGACAGGCTAACGGAATACGTATTTCATGTTCTGCCGCATCATCAACGATAATGTATGCATCCTGTTCCGTAATTCTGTCTATACTGCCAATGAGTTTCATATCAATGCTCCCTTTCCGCACTAAATTTGACACCGTCACTGCATATAGTAATAATGCCGTCCCGATCTATACGAAAAATTTGTACAGATTCTTTTTTTAATATCTGTAATGTTTCTGTGTGTGGAAAATCATAACGATTGCCGGCACCGCAGGAAATAACGGCTGTCGTAGGACGAACCGCTTTGATAAAAGCGACAGAGGAGGAACTTTTGCTGCCATGATGACCTACTTTCAGCACATCAGATTTTAAATGACCTCCATAATCAGCAAGCAGACGTTTTTCAGCTTCTTTTTGCGCATCCCCCATAAAAAGCATAGAGAAGTTTTTGTAGGTTAAACGACACACGATAGAATTATCATTCGCAACCCCATTTTTTGTCTCATTTTCTGTATTTTCCGATGAAATAAGCGTATTCCGCGGAGATAGCACTTCAAATTGAACATCATCTCCTAATGCAACCCTATCCCCTTTACGTAAAACACTGCGTGAAATATTATATTCCTTTATATGCTTCAAATAATTACGATACATGGCATTATTCGAACTGACTCCGTTATCATAAATTTGATGAATTTTAAAATTTTTAAACAGCGCGGACATGCCACCTAAATGATCACCATGCGGATGTGTAATAATAATAGAATCAATTTCCTTCACATGCCGTTCCTGCAGCTGTTTAATCAAAGATGCACGACTGTCGACATCCCCGGTATCAATCACCATATTTTTTCCGCAATATTGTATAAGTGCCGCATCTGCCTGTCCTACATGTAAAACAAAAATACAAACTTTATCACCAGCTGCATCAAACGAAGAATCTCCGAGATGCACCCGGCCGCATCCTGCAATTAATAGAACCGCCAATATAAGACACATTTCTAAGAAAAACATTAGAAACTTCCGGTATGTAGAACTCATTATATAGATTCCATCATCCCAAATAAATTTCTATCTTCTGAAGCCGTATCCCCGGCTATTTCTAATGCTTTTATAACACGTGGTATCGCATCCGCTACTTCGCATGGAGAATATCCATATGGCCCATATTTATTATAACAATAATCGCCGGCAGCACCATGTATAAACACACCGGAACAAGCCGCTGCACACAAATCCGGCATTCCATCATGTGCCGCAAACGCGGCAATCATACCGGTCAGAACATCGCCCATGCCGCCTGCAGCCATTCCTGCATTCCCTGTCGGATTTACATATACCGTTTGCGCATCAGATGAAACAATAACGGTCGGTGCACCTTTTAAAACAAGCGTCACGTTCCATTCGTGTACAAAATGTTTAGCGGCTTCAATAACATCTTTTTTTACCTCTGCAATAGAAACACCGCTTAACCGGCTGAATTCAGCAAGATGAGGCGTCATAATAATACGTTTCCCATATGGTGAAATAAATTCTTTTTCCGAATGAATAAGATTTAACGCATCCGCATCAATAACAATAGGACACGTCGTGTTTCTGATAACTTCTTGTATAAATGTCTTCGTTTTCGAGTTTTTCCCCATCCCAGGACCTATAGCGATTACTGTCCATTTTTTAGCTTCTTCTAGAATCTGGAACACATCATTTTCTGAAAATTCGCTGCCACTGCCAATTCCTCTGACCATGATTTCCGGCAATTTTCCGATGCAATAAGATGCTGTTTGTTCAGGTACCCGAAGAAATATTTTTCCTGCACCTGCCCGCATGGCTCCGCGGCAAGTCATTAGAGGAGCTCCTATCATATCCCGGCTTCCGCTGACAACAGCAATCGTTCCATGCGTTCCCTTATGACTATCCGGCGCTCGGGAGCAAAGGACACGTTCGATATCAGCTGTTTCCAGAAGATATGCAGCATTCTGTTCTCGATTTCGCAACAAAGAAACAGGCATCCCAATCGGATCCCATACAATAGAACCACAGCATTTTTTCCCGGGATAAAACTGCATTCCTCTCTTTAATGCACCAAAAGTTACCGTCATGTCGGCATATATAGGTTCCCCGGTATGTTCTTCACCATTACCGCTTATTTCTCCCGTGTCAGTATTAACACCCGTGGGAATATCAACAGCAATAACTTTAATTTTCCCATTCTTTGCCGCATCATTAATACAGCGCACAAGAAATGTCGCCGGATTATGCAATTGTCCATGAAATCCCGTTCCCACTATGGCATCGACTATGATATCCGTCTCTTTCAAACGCTGATGCAGCTGTTGGTTATCCTCATTTCCTTCTGCATAATTTTCTATCACACAAGAACCTTCCTCTGCCATGGCATATAACGTCTGCAAATGATAATTTGCTTCCGTGCTATACGACGCGTCCTTACCTAAAACATACACAAAAACGCGCGCTCCTTCAGCTAGTATATGACGGGCAATGACAAACCCATCGCCTCCGTTATTTCCTTTTCCGCAAAAAACAATAACCCTTTTGTTATGCCAGCTGATAATCAGATCTTTCGCTTTTTCCACAACAGCATGTCCGGCGTTTTCCATTAAAACCACTGGTGCAATTTTGTATTTGCCATACATTGCGGTCTGATCCATATGATGCATTTGGTCTGCTGTACATAATTTTTTCATGTCAAAGCCCCCTGTGATTTATTACTCCCACACAACTTGTGCTATCGCATATTCACCATCATGGCTAATAGAAAGTGCCGGCTCATAGTTAGAATGGTCAGCCGCTGCCGCTGCATAATAGCCATATAATTTAAAATAAGGTTTTCCTAAATCTGTATGACATATTTCAACATCCGTCCATTTCCCCTGCCGAAATCCAGTACCTAAGGCTTTAAAAAACGCTTCTTTAGCTGCAAACATAGCCGCCAAAGAAGCATACCGGGATGAACCACGGTTCTGGCAATATGCCAGTTCCTGCTGTGTAAATACTCTTTCCAGCGACGTTCCGCGGCGAGCAGCCAATTGTTCCATCCTGTTTATTTGTATAATATCCACACCTGCATACATATGTTTTCCTCCTGTAAAAAACCGCAATCCCAATACATATTGAGATTGCGGTTTTTGTTTACCATTTTTGCTTTCGGATGCACACAGCAAGTCCTTCTAATATCACTCTAAACGTATTAAAAGATATCGTCAAATCCGGATAAACAGAATTTGCCACTTTATAAGATATCGTAACGCAGCCATTCTGGTAATCATACATCAAACCATGTAAATTGGATTCAAACGTATATTTACTAGGCGGTACATTAAACTGCGGCATCCGTTCTTTACGCAGGCCCCGCAGCATCCTGTCTATAAGCGCAGCTTTTGGTACCTCCTGTTTCAACATCTCTTCGACAAAATTATCTAATACAGACATATGCGCCTCAATGTTCATCAAAGAAGCGTGCATGGATGGCCTTTACAGCTTTTTCTACATTTTCTTCGGAAATTAAACAGGAAATACTGATTTCTGAAGTAGAGATAATTTCAATATTAATATCATTTTCTCCCAATACACCGAACACGCCGGCAGCAATTCCGGGATGTCCAGCCATACCAGCACCTACAATAGATACTTTAGCCATTTTATCATCAATAAGGACATTGTTAGCTCCCAATTCCTTGCAAAGATGATCCAGTACTTCCTTAGCTGCAATCAAGTCCGAACGGGAAATAGTAAAAGTAATATCTGTTTCTCCTTCATTAGCAACCCGGACACTCTGTACAATCATATCCACATCAATATTTTTATCTGCAAGTTCAGAGAATACTTGATATGCATACCCCGGTTTATTGGGAATGCCTAATACTGTAACTTTTGCTACATTTTTATCATCCGCTACGCCGCGAATCATATATTGTTTGATTTCCATGGAATATGCCTCCTGAATCATTGTTCCTTGATGGTCATTAAATGTAGAGCGTACATGAATAGGAACATTAAACCGGCTGCCCATCTCTACTGCCCGTGGCTGCATAACGCCAGCTCCCAATCTCGCCATTTCCAACATTTCACCATATGTAATTTCTTGCATTTTAACAGCAGTAGGTACAACACGCGGATCCGAAGAATACACTCCATCTACATCTGTATATATTTCACATACATCAGCATTCATAGCGCCTGCAATAGCAACTGCCGTCGTATCTGATCCACCGCGGCCCAACGTTGTAATATCGCCTATATCAGTAATTCCTTGGAATCCGGCAACAATAACGATATTGCCGTCGTTCAAAGCATTTAAAATACGGTCTGGCTGTATATCCAGTATACGGCCTTTATTGAATGCGCTGCTTGTAGTAATTCCAGCCTGTGCTCCCGTAAAGGATATCGCCTTATGTCCGGCTTCTTGAAAAGCCATAGCCATCAGCGCAATAGAAATCTGTTCCCCCACAGAAAGAAGCATATCCATTTCTCGTCCTATAGGTTTACTGGTGACCTCATTAGCAAGACTCACTAAATCATCGGTAGTATCCCCCATAGCCGAAACAACGATAACAATCTTATCGCCCGGCTGTTCCCCCTTCAAAACACGGTTAACGATAGCACGCATCTTGTCAGGTGTCGCTACTGAGCTTCCGCCAAATTTTTTCACTATCAATGCCAACTTGAATCCCTCACTTTTACACACACCTTCACGTATGCATAATTGATATTTTAGTGCTTTTACCCACTTATTACGATAATAGCATGGTATGTACTAAATGTAAAGTAAGAAAAGCCTCTCTTTTATTAAGAAAAAACAGGCTTTTTGCTTAAAGTAAAAAGCCTGTATCATTCGCAGATGAGTAATCAGTAAGCCGAGTTTTGTTCTGCTTGCGCAGCAGCAATCATCTGTCTAGGCGTAACATTACTGTTACGCTCAAGCGACACAACCCGGAAGATCAGCGGGCCGCTTCATCCCTTCCCTATTCGGTCTTGCTCCAGATGGGGTTTGCCTAGCCGGCAAGTTACCTTACCGCTGGTACGCTCTTACCGCACCGTTCCACCCTTACCACATACGTGGCGGTACACATTTCTGTGGCACTATCCCTAAAGTTGCCTTCGCCGGACGTTATCCGGCATCCTGCCCTATGGAGCTCGGACTTTCCTCCAATATTCACATACTGGCGATTGCTTTTCATACTCATCCCAATTAGATTATCATAAAATGCCGGTCCGGTCAAACAGATTTTTTACTAATTTCAATCAATTCCCGTAAATGAGTTACCGCCGATTTTATGTCTGGCTGTGAAACAATAGCACTAATCATAGCAAAAAAGCGAAAACCTTGTTGATACAAACTGCCAATGTTTTCTGTTTCTATCCCGCCAATGGCAACAACCGGAATCGAGCATTTATGTAATGCATAAGAAACAGCCTCTGCCGTCACAACCGGATTGGCATCTTTTTTTGACTGTGTAGGAAACATAGGTCCAAAACCCACATAATCCGCACCCTCGAGAACCGCGGTATGAATCTCTTCAACCGTATTAGTAGATACTCCGATTATCATATCCGGCCCTGCCATCTTACGCGCAATGGCAAGCGGCGCATCATCTTGTCCGACATGAATACCATCAGCACCGCAGGCAATTGCCAGATCAACAGAATCATTCATAATAAACGTCACCCCGTGTTGGCGGCACATTTTCGCAATAGCGGTTCCTTCTGCATACTTTTGACGCCATGTCTTATTCTTCTCACGATATTGAATAGTTTTCACGCCTGCATTTATAACGGCTTCTGCCGTTTCAAGATTATTCCGGCCCAATGACAGGGACTCTCCTAAAATGGCATACAACGGTTCATTTTTCAGTTGTTCCCTCTGCTTTGTTCTGCTCATGATACTCTTCCTTTCTCTCTGCAAAAACAATCGTCCTTAGTGTATCAGCAATGCTTAAAAATATCGCAGCTGGTACTATCTTCCTTCCAGACAACCTCCCAATTTCGTTCTATAGAAGCAGCCTGTAATCTTTGCAGTAAAACAACCATAGACGGCCTTTCTGTGCCAAAATGACCGCCATCAGCAATAACCATGCCTAATTTTACCGCTTCCTGTGCTTCATGATACTTCACGTCGCCTGTAAGATACAAATCCGCACCGGCTTGTTTGGCCTGTTTAAGGAAAGAGGCTCCAGCTCCACCGCAAAGAGCTATTTTTTTAATCGGCAAGCTTTCATTCCCGGCATAAGACAATATTTGGATATGAAGAATACGCTTTATTTTTCGCAATACGATACGGGTTTCTTCCGGTTCGTTCAGACTGCCAATACGGCCCAATGCATACGTTTTTCCTTTATTGACCATAGGATATATGTCAAAAGCGGGCTCTTCATAGGGATGAACCATTTTTACAGCGGATACTACAAGACTGAGTCTCGATTCGGGAATAATGGTTTCCACACGGATTTCTGCTGTTTTCTCCAATCTGTTGATTGCTCCAATAAAAGGATGTGTCCCTGCCAAGGGTTTAAACTGTCCTTCACCTGCAACAGAAAACATGCAGTGACTGTATTTTCCTATAAATCCTGCACCGGCTTCTCCCAAAGCCTGCCGTACAATATCTTCATAGCTGCTGGGAACATATACAACAAACTTATATAACGCTTCTTGCTTTACCGGAATAAGGCCTTCCACATCCTTCAATCCAATTTGCTCCGCCAGTATATCATTAACACCGCCCTCGGCACTATCCCAATTTGTATGTGCACTATACACCGCAATATGATGAACCAGGAGTTTTTGCAATAACCGTCCATCATATGTATCCGTGCGGATAGCTGCAAGTTTGTTAAAAATTACCGGATGATGACTAATAATAAGATCTATATTGTGATGAGCTGCATAATCTACATTTTCCATCGTTACATCAAGCGTTACCATCGCGGACTGAATCTCATCATCAGGATTTCCCAGCAGCAATCCTGAATTATCCCAAGATTCTGCAAGTTCCGGCGGGGCAAAGGATTCCATAAGGCGAATTATTTTTCGCAATTGTACAGCCATTTTATTCCCTCCAATACAGCAATATGTGCTTGAACTTCTTTGATTGGTTCCGTTGCATCAAATTTACGTTTCTGAAGACCTGCACGTATCACCTCATATTTTTCAATCAACTGACAAATCAACGCCGGCAATAACGGATCTTTTTTTTCCCAATTCACCGGGCCGATTTCATATTGCCATTCCTCCAAAGGTGCTCGATGTCCCGGGACCGCATATATGACTTCGTATAAATGCTTATCCTCAAAAACAAGCCGTTCTTCCTCAATATGCCAATCCATTTCATATATATAACGCCGTACGTGAGAAATATCCCGCATCGGCTGAATAATTAAGTAAGACAATGTGCTGCATACCGCGGGTGCTTCCGACAGCAATTGGCAAATCAACAACCCTCCCATGCCGCAGAAAACAATGCCGTCTACTTCACCCGGCTGGATACACTGCAATCCATTCCCCAACCGACAAGAAACACGGTCGAGCAACTCTAATTGGGCAATATGTTCTTTAGCCGCCGCCAGCGGTCCCGGAGCTATATCTACCGCTATAGCCTTCGGAGAAATTCCATTGGCACAGGCAATGGCCGGAATATATCCATGATCTGTCCCTATATCGGCAATACGGGTGTTTGGTACCACTAAAGATAATGCTGATGCTAAACGCTTAGATAACCTCATAGAACTCATCCTGTCTAAAAGTTGGTATCAAAAAAGCTATTTCCAGAGGAAATAGCTTCTTTTATTCATGGTGGGCCCACCTGGGATCGAACCAGGGACCAACCGGTTATGAGCCGGTGGCTCTACCGCTGAGCTATAGGCCCGGGCCGTAAGGCCATCAAACCTTACTCGAATAGTATACGCTAATAACACCGGGCCGTCAAGACTTTAATTTATTATAAAAAATCTTTAATCTTTTCGCGCTTGCCCCAATTACGTAGTTTACTAAGAGCTTTTCCTTCAATTTGACGAATACGTTCCCGCGTAACATTGAAATGCTGTCCGACTTCTTCTAAGGTACGCGGCCTGCCGTCCTTTAACCCAAAACGAAGATATAGCACTTTACGTTCACGTTCCGTAAGACACGAAAATACATCTTCGATTTGTTCTTTCAATAAAATAAAGGAAGCTGCATCATCAGGAGCAACCGCCTCCTGATCTTCAATAAAATCACCCAAATGAGAATCTTCTTCCTCCCCGATAGGCGTTTCCAATGAAACCGGCTCCTGTGCAATTTTCATGATTTCCCGCACACGTTCTACAGAAATCCCCATTTTATCGGCAATTTCTTCTGGCAGCGGTTCCCGGCCTTTATCCTGCAGCAATTGACGGGAAATTCGGATAAGTTTGTTGATTGTTTCAACCATATGTACCGGAATCCGAATGGTTCGTGCTTGATCGGCTATCGCCCGAGTAATTGCCTGTCTGATCCACCATGTAGCATAGGTACTGAACTTATACCCTTTACTATAATCAAATTTATCTACAGCTTTTAATAATCCCAGATTCCCTTCCTGAATCAAATCCAGAAACAACATTCCTCGTCCTACATATCGTTTTGCAATACTGACAACAAGCCGCAGGTTAGCATCTGTCAGTTTCTTTTTAGCAATAACACCGGCATGAATATCCTCTTGTTCCGCTTCCGGCGCATTTCCTTTTTCAATTGCTTTTGCCAGAGAGATTTCTTCATCCGCCGACAACAGTGGTACTCTGCCGATTTCTTTTAAATACATGCGAACCGGATCATCTATATTGACACCTTCAGGAACTGACAAGTCAACTGTTGACAAATCCGTATCCGATAACTTTTCATTATCTTCTTCATCCAAATCCTCGTTTGGGTTAACCTGATCGACTTCCCCCAGTATATCAATACCCTTTTCTGCAAATGTTTCATACATTTTATCGATCTGGTCCGGCGTCAACTCATCTTCTTCCATAACATTCATGATTTCAGTATATGTCAGATTCCCTTTTTTCAGGCCTTCGGTTATTAATTGCTGTATATGAGACACCGCTAATAACTTACGTTCTTCTTCTGTTAATTGTGAGATATCTACTTTATTTTTTTTTGATGATTTTTTTTTCGTTGATTTTTTCATAGATTTTGTATTCTTTTTCCCTATAATAGTCTCTGCTTGATCAGCAATATTTATATTTCCGTCTTTCAATTCCGCTGTTTTCTTCATTTTCACCATGATGTACAGCTCCTTCCTCCCTTTCATGACCACTTCTTCATTTCTTCTTTTATTCGCTTGCATTCAGTCAATTCTTCAACAAACCGCGTATCACCACTATGGCTGAACGCAGCCGCTTTTTTACTGTGGACTTCATACCGCTTCTGCAATTCTGCTAAGCGGAACCGTTTAACATAGTCCATTAATACGGCTTCATCCATAGGAATATCCTGCAGAACCATAATACGAGCCAATTCCTCGGACTCCTCAGGGGTCAATTTCTCTTGGATGTCCGATTTTGTGTACATCCCTTGGTGTCCATAAACATTCAATAGTATGCGATAAATATTACGGCGTCTTTCATTCATAAAAAATTCTACGTCAACTTTAGTTTGAATGCGTTCGCAGGCGTTAGGCTGCTCCATCAAAAAACGAAGTATATTTTCTTCAGCTACAGCCATTGTCCCTTTTCCCCTGGCTGCCATATTTTTATCTAAAATGTCCGTAGATACATGGACCTGCAATTGGCCTGCTTCAGGGTGCTGTGCAATATACTTATTGAATTCACTGCGAACAGCGCTTTCATCAATTTGAAGTTGTCTTGCTGTTTTCGTTAAAAAGGCTTCCAATATAATGCGATTATCTACAGCTGCCAAAGCCGGTATAATCATTGCCGTTACCGCTGCTTTTCCTTCCAGCGTGCTGCTGTCATGCTGCTGCATTGCCGTCTGAAGCATGTAATCGAGTACATTCGGAGCCTCGTCAACCGCAGTCCGAAATGCATCGGGTCCTGCACTGTTAATGTACTCATCAGGGTCTTTCCCCTGCGGCAGTGAAACAACGCGGATACGCATCCCCATACCGCGGACGATTTCCATCGCACGCAGTGTTGCCTTGCGACCGGCACTATCCATATCATAGGATAAAGTAAGCTCTTTTGCCTGTCGCTGCAGGATACGGGCCTGCTCAATGGTAAAAGAAGTACCTAAAGAAGCTACGACATTAGAAATTCCTCGGTTATGGGCTGCAATAACATCCATATACCCTTCCACCAGAATAACATTTTGCTGTTCATAAATAGATTTATGAGCAACATCCATGGCAAATAAAAGACGGCGCTTATTAAATATAGGCGTTTCCGGAGAATTCAAATACTTTGGCTTGCTCTCATCAAGAACCCGGCCGCCAAAACCGACGATTCTGCCCCGGCCATCCTTAATGGGGAAAATAACACGATTGCGGAACGCATCATAAAAGCGGCCATTTTTTTCCTTAGCTAAACCCAGCGTTACCAGCAAAGTACCTGAAATTCCCTTTTTCATAAATGCTTCAGTCAATTTATTCCAGCTATCCGGTGCATACCCCAGCTTAAAATTAAGGATAGTTGCATCGCTTAAATGCCGTTTATGAAAATAATCCAACCCTGCCTTGCCATAATGTGTCTTTAGCAAACAATTATGATAAAAATTTCCAGCCATTTCGTTCACTTCATATAATTGCGCTATTTGCCTGTCTCGTTCAATTTCTTGCGCTGACTTTTCCATGACCGGAAGCGGAATATGCGCTCTTTCCGCTAATCGGGTCACCGCTTCACCAAAAGTCAAATTCTCTTTCATCATTATAAATTTAAATACGTCTCCAGAAGCATGGCAACCAAAACAATAAAAAAATCCCTTATCGGAGGCTACACTGAAAGAAGCTGTTTTTTCGTTATGGAAAGGACAGCAGGCCCAAAAGTTACGCCCTTGTCGTTTCAGCGAAACATAATCAGATATAACGCTGACAATATCATTAGCCTGCCGAACCTGTTCAATAAATTCATTGGAAAACTTCACATCTATCACCTGATAAAGAAATATATTTACTGCCGAATATATATTATTCTTTATAACATATAAAATTCCTGCTTTCTAATTGTATTTAAATAGCAATTGAAATATTACATTTTATAATATTTCAACGAGGATATTTCCATCATATATACTTATTCCATAAATGTTTCTAATATCCTTTTTTTATAACAATCTTTTTCTAATGACGAATCGCGGTAAAATAAAAATAATAAATCCCCCTATTATCATATCGGGACATTTATTAGCCATGAAATTATCATTCCGCATATAGATTTATTGCAAAGCATTTTGTATAATAGATACGTATAAAAGTATTGGAAAAAGTATGGGAAAGAGATGCACATCTATGATTGAATTTACAGTCGGATCACTTACAAAACGCACTTCCTTATTAGGCGCCTTGCGTCATAACGGCATATCGGCAACAATGCGCAGAAAAATAAAGCATAACGGAATCTGTAAAATTAACGATATCCCCGCTACCTGGCGTGATTTTGTCGTAAAAGGTGATAAGGTAACTGTAGATTTACCGATCACACAGTTTTTTGATCCGGAACCAATGGATCTTGATATTGTGTATGAAGATGACTATTTATTATTAATCAATAAACCACATGGTCTTCTCATGCATCCTACCTCAGGCCATGCAGAAGGAACCTTAGCCAACGGTGTTCTCTATTATTATCAGCAAACAAAGCAGCGTTGCGCATTTCATCCGATGCATCGTCTGGATAGAAATACTTCGGGGATCGTTATGCTGGCAAAACAACCGCAGATACAATATGCATTCTCCCGAAAACATCTATTCTATAATCGATTTTACTTAGCTATTACAAGCGGCTATTTTCCTTCTTCGCAGGCAACCGTTCATTTTCCTATCAGCAGAAGTCCGGAAAGCATTGTAAAACGAATTATTTCCAAAGACGGAAAACCTGCTTGGTCTGATTTTAAACGCATTGCCGCCAATACAGAATACAGTTTGATATTAGTTACCCTGCACACGGGCCGAACACATCAAATTCGTGTGCACTGCAGTAATTTAGGATATCCGTTGCTTGGTGATGATTTATACGGCGGTTCCAAAGAACGAATCAGCCGTCAGGCACTGCATGCATATTGCGTGCAGTTTACTCATCCTGTAACTGGTAAAATAATTAATATTATGTCTCCTGTCCCGGCAGATATGCAGAAATTAATACAGGAAGCCGGATGGGATGATATGGTAAAAACTACGCTGGGAGGAATTAAAAATGCCATTAGTAACAACTAAAGAAATGTTCAAAAAAGCGTACGAAGGTAAATACGCCATTGGGGCTTTTAATGTAAATAACATGGAAATCATTCAGGGCATTACAGATGCTGCAAAAGAAGAACAGTCCCCTGTAATTTTACAAGTTTCTGCAGGTGCAAGAAAGTATGCCAAGCATATTTATTTAATAAAATTAGTAGAAGCCGCCCTTGCTGATTCTGATGATTTGCCGATTTGCCTGCATTTGGATCACGGTGACAGTTATGAACTTTGCAAAGACTGCATTGATGGCGGATTTACGTCTGTAATGATTGATGGTTCCAAATATCCTTTTGAAGAAAACATTGCATTGACTAAAAAAGTGGTAGACTATGCACATAACAGGGGCGTCGTAGTAGAAGCAGAATTAGGAAAATTAGCCGGCATCGAAGATGCTGTAAATGTAGATGTCCGTGATGCGACCTTTACCGACCCCGATCAGGCTGTAGAATTTGTAGAACGGACCGGAGTGGATTCTTTGGCCGTTGCTATAGGCACGAGCCACGGCGCCTACAAATTTAAAGGTACTCCGTATCTCGACTTTGAACGACTTGAAAAAATTTCAAATATGCTGCCGGACTATCCGCTTGTATTACATGGAGCTTCTACTGTCATGCCTGAATTTGTAAAAAAATGCAATGAATTCGGCGGACAAATCCCCGGTGCTCAAGGTGTCCCTGAGGATATGCTGTTCAGAGCGGGAAAAATGGGCGTCTGCAAAATAAATATAGATACAGATCTCCGTCTTGCTATGACGGCTTCTATCCGCGAACAACTCATCAACGATCCCTCCAACTTTGATCCGCGAAAATATTTAGGTCCAGCGCGTACAGCTATAAAAGGCATGGTTCAGCATAAAATGCGGGATGTATTGAATTGTTCTCATAAAATTTAAAAAGCATTTGAATGACATTGATTTTTCTAATTATTTATGTTAAAATATTTTAGTGTGTTGTAGATTGAGGAGGTGAATCAATTGCCGCAAATTAAGTCCAATATTAAAACTATGGAAAAAGACGCAGTTCGTCATGCAAAAAATTCTCAGGTTAAATCTTCTGTTAAAACTGCTATTCGCCGTACTGTAGAAGCTATCTCTGCAGGTGACGCTGATAACGTTAAAACAGCATTTGACAAGGCCAGCAGCGTTATCGACAGCGCTGCATCCAAGGGCGTTCTCCATAAAAACAGTGCAGCTCGTAAAAAATCCCGCCTAGCATCTAAAGTAAATGCTATGGGAAAATAATTTGAATGCCGACACAGCCCCGTATTCTACGGGGCTTGTTTTATATCTATTATCCGGAGGTCATATGCTATTCCCGCAGCCTGAACAATGCAAACATTTTATGAAATTATTTCCCCCGATTTTTTTAACACAGATAGCCCAAGTTGGTACTGCTGTTTTCAGTAGTATTTTCAGTGGTCAGGCTGGTACTATAGATTTAGCAGGTGTCGCAGTTGGTGTAAATATATGGTATCCTATTTTCGCAGGTATTTCCGGCATATTTTTTGGTATAACCCCTATCCTTGCGCAATTAAGAGGCGCTCGAAAATTGGAACGTATCCCTTTTTATATTATGCAAAGCATTTATATTGCCGCCTTTTTCTCTTTATTTATACTCGCCGCAGGATATCTCGTAATTGATCCTTTTCTATCCTGGCTGACGCTGGAACCATCTGTACGAGAAATTGCCAGTGGATATATGCATGCGCTTGGTATTGGCGTATTTCCTTTATTTATGATAGCGACGCTGCGAAATATAGTCGATGCTCACGGTAAAACCCATATATCTATGACCATTCTCTTACTAAACATGGCTACTACTATCGTGCTATTCCGTTTCTTGATTTTTGGCGGCATGGGCATTCCTCCCATGGGAGGAATTGGCGCAGGGTATGCCATTTCAATAGCAGCTTGGATTTCATTGTTTGTTTTTATTATTTTATTTCAAAAAATATCTCCCTTTAACTCCTATCATATTTGGACACGCCTAAGACCGGTGATGTTTATTTTATGGATACAGCAATTACGTTTAGGATTACCTATTTGCATTGCCATATTTTGTGAAACAAGCCTTTTCAGTATCGTAGGCCTGCTGATGAGTGAATATGGTACTGTATTTCTCGCCGCCAATCAAGCGGCTATAAGCTACTCTACCCTTACATATACTGTACCTTGGAGCCTCAGTCTTGCTGCTACAATTGTTGTTGGTTATGAAATCGGCGCTAAACACTATCAAGCAGCTCGGCAATATGCCGTACTTTGTCAAATTACTGCTTTAATTATTGCCTGTTTTACATCTGCGGCAACCTTTATTTTTATAAACCCTATTGCCTCGCTGTTCACCTCGGATACAACTACGTTTATACATATTAAAGCCTTTATAACGTTCGCAGTTATTTTTGCCTTTTGCGACGCTATGGGTACTCCGGTGCAGGGAATACTGCGAGGATACAAAGATGTAAAAAGTATCACGTGGATTGCTTTTATTACCTATTGGATCATCAGCCTTCCTTTGGGTCTAGGATTATCCCATTGGACGACCCTTGGTGCATATGGCTACTGGGTAGGTTTTATTATCAGCTTGGGAATAGCCGCAATTGCTTACAATACACGGTTATGGTGCCATACAGCACATATATATCAAGAAAAAGGAGATCAGCCTAATGATTGAAAAGAATAAGCTTCACTCGTATGCTCTTGTACTATTAAAAAAGGGAGTTAATTTGCAAAAAAAACAAATACTGGTTGTCAGTGCCCCCGTAGAGTCCAGTCAATTTGTTGCCATATTAACAGAAACAGCTTACCACTGCGGTGCTTCACAAGTAATAATAAATTGGCACTGTGATGATACAACACGGCTGCGGTATGAATGTGAAGCACTGGAAGAATTTGATCACGTTCCCGATTGGCGCCGCGAATTCAGCCTGCATTACTACCACAAAGGAGCTGCCTTTATCAGTTTGATTTCAGCAAATCCATATTTAATGAGCCATGTAGATCAGAAAAAAATTTTTTCT
Source organism: Megasphaera paucivorans (assembly GCF_900103535.1). Lineage (GTDB taxonomy): Bacteria > Bacillota > Negativicutes > Veillonellales > Megasphaeraceae > Megasphaera_A > Megasphaera_A paucivorans. The sequence continues at coordinate 66,074 of NZ_FNHQ01000012.1, forward strand.
TGGCAAAAAGCACAACATACAGCTTTAAAAGAATATATAGACGGAATGATGGCATCTAAAGTATCGTGGCTCGTTGCTTCTGTCCCCAGTACCACATGGGCAAAAATTTTATATCCTGAAATGGATGAAAATAGCGCTTATGAAATGTTGTGGAAACAAATTTTATCTTCCTCTCGTGCTGATGGAATAGATCCGCTGCATGACTGGGATAACCATCTGGCTTCTTTGGAAAAACGCCGTAATTGGCTTTCTGACATGCATTTTAACAGTTTGCATTATACCAACAGCCGGGGAACTGATTTAACTGTCGTGCTGCCCAAAAAACATATCTGGCAAGGGGGTACGGAAGAAACAACTTCACATATTCCCTTCAATGCAAACATTCCTACTGAGGAAGTATATACGGCTCCCTTATCCATAGGAACCAGCGGTGTCGTCTATAATACAAAGCCGCTGGTCTATAATGGCAATATCATAGATAATTTCAGCCTCACTTTTTGCGATGGACGTATTACCCACATGCAGGCAGAAAAAGGCGAATCTATACTGAAACAATTAATAGAAGTAGATGACGGTGCTTCTCGTTTGGGTGAAGCGGCACTGATTCCTTACCACTCCCCTATTTCACTTTCAAATGTACTTTTCTACGAAACTTTATTCGACGAAAATGCCTCTTGCCATTTAGCTTTGGGAAAAGCATATCCTACATGCCTGGTAAACGGTTCCGAATTAAACGAAAATGAACTGAAATCTGCAGGTATAAACGACTCTATGATTCACATAGATTTTATGATTGGTTCCGAGGATTTGACAATTATCGGAAAAAAAGAAGACGGAACGGAAATCCCCGTTTTCATAAATGGAGATTTTGCAATTTGACACGCTGTATATAAAAACACGTATTAGAAATAACAAACTATTCCTAATACGTGTTTTTATATACAGGAGAAAATATTATAAAATAGGACCTAAAAACTTTTCCATTTCTCTTTCACTCATACCACCCGCATGTTGTGATATTATTTTGCCTCGGCTATCAATAATAAAAGATACAGGAATCGCATTTACATGATAGGCTTCCGATATACTATTCAAATCTCCTCTGTAAATAGGCATTTCAAATGAATTTTTCTGCAGGAATGCCTTTACATCCCCTTCATTTGAATCCACATTAATTACCACAAAGTTTATTTTATCCCCATATTTTTTGTAAAGTGCATCTATATGAGGCATTTCTTTTACACAAGGTGGACACCATGATGCCCAAAAATTAAGAAATACAGGTTTATCTATATATATGTCCCGTAAGCGCAGCTGTTGGCCATTGCCTCCCACTATTTTCACTGGAATATCCGGTGCTGTAGTTTCTTGCTCCACTTGTGAAATCTGCTTAGCTTGCTCCCTTTTTTCTGTATCCGTGGAACAGCCGGTCATTATAATCAAGATGGCAATAAAGATTCCTAACAGTATTCCCCTTTTCATCATCTGCTTCCCTCATTTACAAAATTTTAATATAATGCCTTAATTATATCATGAAAAATTTAAATCTTCCATATGAGATCTATCCTATTTTGTTCATATACCCTTAGACATGTAAAAACAAAGTATCATACTTACTTAATATAAAAAGCTGACCCCCATAAGCTAGATTTCTAGGTCTAACTTACGGGGGTCAATACACAGAGCAGGTTTTCCTTTTTACACCTTAAAATGCATTATGAGAATATTCATAATACAACGCTTCTAATTCATCCATCTTTGCATTCATAGCAATCATCAAATCGGAAGCTTCATCATAATTCTTTTCGCCTAATGCCTTCTTTATTTTTGAGAAAATAGATAATCCTTTTTCTGTATCACGGCCTAATTCAGTACGCAAGTTATTGATTTTTGTCCAGCGTTCTACTTCAAGCGGATTTGTATCAGCATCTGTATGAAGAGCTTTTGCAGCAATAACTTTTTCTAAATTATCAGGAATAATACGATATTGGAGTTCCAATGCCCACCGTGTCAAGGCCCCAATTTTAAAGGAATCCATCAATCTGGCAGGGAACGCTTCGCAAGCAAGTTCCGCTTTCTTTTCTGGATATTCGGACAATGCTTTGAGATTTTCCCAAACAGTAGCGGGAGCTTTGCCAAACTTAGAAACCAATTCTTCTTCATCAAAGTTTTCAAATACATCAACTTCAGAGCGATATTCGCGATCTTTTTCAAGATATCCGGCTTCTTCACCCTGTTTTTTCGAAATTTCAGCTAATAATTCCGTTGTATCTTTTTCTTCCCCGAGAGCATATTTAATACCATCCAACGCTGCCAAATAAAATAAAGCAAGAATCAAATAGGTATTGGAGAACGGATTCGGAGCACGTACTTCGAATCGAGTAGCTTTTGGATTATCCATATCGCGGATTAATCCGGCAAGAACTGTACGATTACGTGTCGGAACATCCGGTGTTTCGCCGCCTAACGCGGTTACGATACAAATAGGAGCTTCAAAACCCGGCTTTAATCGATTCAAAGAATCGGTCGTAGCAGAAACAAACGGATTGATTACTTCATAATGTTTCAAAATCCCCATAATTGCGCCATAACCAACAGAACTTAAGAAATCTTCGTTCATATTATCAGGGCTGAACAAATTAACAAATTTTCCGTTCTTTAAAATGGCTCCCATACCAACATGCGTGTGTTCACCACTGCCGGCAACTCCAGTAATCGGTTTAGCCTGGAATGTAACTTCAAGACCATTTTCACGGAATACTTCACGGATAATAATACGGGCTTGAATTTCATTATCGGCAGCCTGTACCGGATCATTTGCATATTTCCAGTCTACTTCCAACTGTTCCAAAACAAAAATCAATTTACCGGAATCGTCAATTTGAGCCTTTATGCCGCCAACTTCTTTATGACCCATTTCTGGTTCCAGTCCATACTGTTCCAAACGTTCCACAGTCTGTTCCAATGCCGTCCGAACCAAACCATGTGTACGCTGCCAGTATTGTTCCTGCATTTTCTGAGAAACAGACAAAAGCCGGGTTGCTACGTCCTGACTAGGTGTTTTTACCCAGAATTCCAATTCTGTAGCAGACGTGAAGACGATTTTTGCAATATCATCCGGATTGATATCAATTCCTTTAATGCCATGTTTCTTTATCAAAGACAATACTTCTTCGCCTACATAATCTACGGTATTACGTAAAATCGAACGAGAATCTATATATCCAGTCGCGTGTTTTAAATAGCAAGGAATACGAAGAGTCCCAACCGGCTTGCCTGTAACACAATCGATATTTCCGTCATTATAATCTACAAACCAGTTAACTCCCGGATCAGCCTTCATATCCACACGGGCTTGGTCCAGTGTAGCGATACCTGGTAATACGACAGATGAACCATCCGTCTGAATAGCTGTAGCATTAAAGAATTTTTCATATTCATCAAAGAATGTGGAAATAGGGATTTTTTCATCCGTATCGTTTCCGGCCAAATCAATTCCCACCAGAGATACAAACTTGATTTCAGGGTGTTGTTCTAAAAGGGCAAGAACACCTTCCTTACCATATTGACCAGCAGGAATAACATAAACTAAACCTTCCTTTGACATACAATCTCCTCCTTTTAATAGCTAAAGCTTGCCTTTAGCTTTCTTTTTCCAATACACACAAGGGGTATTGAAAAAAAGAAAAAGACTCCCCCCCTTTGCAGGGTTGAAGTCTTCTTTGACTTAGTGACATGACTTATTCTATTTACAAATCATGCTTAGATATTACAATCAATTAGTAAATTTGTCAATACATACTCTTGATAAATTTAACTATTTTTTTGTAAAACATCTTTAACTGCTTGTGAAACCATACGCCCATCCGCTTTCCCCTTCACCAGGGGCATAACGATTTTCATGACATCTCCCATCTTCAATGAAATCATGTCTTTTCCAGCTAAGGCATCCATAACAATCTGGTGTAATTCATCAGACGTCAGCTGTCTCGGCATATATTTTTTCAATATATCCATTTCGGCTGCTGTCTGTTCGACCAAATCATCCCGACCGGCCTTTTTAAACTCTTCCAATGATTCTTGTCTTTGTTTCATTTCTTTGGCAATGATTACACCTACACCCGCATCATCTAACTCGATTTTATTATCAATTTCTGTATTACGGATTGCAGAACGAATCATTCGAATAACAGACAGTGCTGTTTTTCCGGATTCTTTGGCTTTCATTGCTTCTTTCATGTCCTGTAGCAGAATTTCTTTAAGAGACATTCTATCACCCTTCTGTCTTTACCAAAAGATTATGCTCTAAACTTCCGTTTCCGTGCTGCTTCGGACTTCTTTTTTCTCTTTACGCTTGGTTTTTCATAATGTTCCCGTTTCCGTACTTCGGAAAGAACACCTGCCTTTTGGCAAGAACGTTTGAAGCGGCGGAGCGCGCTATCTAACGTTTCATTTTTACCAACTTTGATTTCTGCCATCTGATCTCCCTCCCTCCAAAATTTTGTTAGGGAGTGCTTTTATATTGCACACATTAAAATTATACTCAAAAAGAGCTATTTTGTCAATCCTGCCGGTATGTACCGTAAACAAACAGGCTCCCTTCAATCTCGTATAAATTGCTCAAAAACATAGTTTCCATATGAAAATCCTAATTTGCTGAGACGACATCCGGAAGGTGTTGGAACCAACAGCTGCTGCGCAAATAATCGTTCTATGATATCTCCAAATTCAGTTTCTACGGTTGTCGAAAAAAGAATATGAAATTTTTCATAATCTATGCCGTCACACATACGCAAGGCTAAAATACAATAATCTTCAGCAGCCCGTCTGGATTCAATGGAAACGCTTGTCTCAACAACACTGCTTACACCCGCTTTATGTATATATTCAGGAATATTGGCAATATTGGCAAATCGCTTATTCTGATAAAAAGAATGCGCAGATACCCCAAAACCAAGATATGGCGAATATTGCCAGTATTTGCTGTTATGACGTGATCTAAATCCGGGCAGGCAATAACTGGATATCTCATAATGTTCAAAGCCTTCTGCCGCCATATTTTCATGTACAAGCGCAGCCATAGCCTCTTCCTCTCTCTCATCTGGCAGAAACACCCGCTGGTGGCGTATATCGTCCCAAAGAAGCGTATGATCTTCCACTATAAGGCTATAAATCGATGCATGCGTAATCGGCAGCTGTGTCAGTATCCTTAAATCTGTATATACATCTGCCACAGACTGTCCGGGAAGTCCAAACATCAAATCGGCGGAAATATTGGATATACCGCCTTCCCAAATAGTCATCACAGCATGTTTTCCTTCTTCTGCCGTATGCATACGGCCCAATCGCTGCAGCTGCTCATCTGAAAATGACTGCACTCCCAAACTGAAGCGATTGACCCCAATAGAACGCAAATCTTGTATATATGTGTCAGTTATATTATTGGGATTTGCTTCTATGGTAATCTCAGCAGAAGAATTCACTGAAAAATGATTTCTTACAGCACATAAAATAGACTCTACTTGCCGTGCTGTCAGTAAAGACGGAGTACCTCCCCCTAAATAGATCGTATCAACCGTTTCGCCAGCACCGGCTGCATAAACAATTTCCCGGCACAATGCTTTTACGTAATTCGAGAAGAAGTATGACACCCCGCCATAAGAAGGAAAATCACAATACCGGCATTTTTTTTGACAAAAAGGAATATGAATGTAAACACCAAGCATTATTTATCTACCTGCAGCACAGCCATAAATGCTTCTTGTGGAATTTCAACGTTCCCCACTTGCTTCATTCGTTTTTTCCCTTCTTTTTGCTTTTCCAATAGTTTTCTCTTACGCGAAATATCTCCGCCATAACATTTGGCTAATACGTCTTTACGCATAGCGCGAACATTTTCGCGGGCAATAATTTTATTTCCTATAGCTGCTTGGATAGGTATTTCAAAAAGCTGACGCGGAATAATGCTGCGCAGTTTTTCAACCAATGCCCGTCCACGTCGTTTAGCTGAGTCTTGATGAACAATCGTACTTAATGCATCAACGTTTTCCCCATTAATCAAAATATCCAATTTTACCATCGGCGACTGTTGATACCCATGTAATTCATAATCTAATGAAGCATATCCCCGAGTAGATGATTTTAATGTATCAAAATAATCATAAATAATTTCACACAAAGGCAGATCGTAGACTAATGATACCCGTGTTTCATCAAGATAATCCATGCCTATATACTGTCCGCGGCGATTCTGGGATAACTCCATGACCGTGCCAACCATGTCTTTTGGGATAATAATCGTAGTTTTTACGAAAGGTTCCTCAATATGGTCCACTTTAGTCATGTCCGGCAGCAGCGAAGGATTATCCACCTCCTGCATAGACCCATCTGTCAAGTACACATGATAAATTACAGAAGGTGCCGTAGTAATAAGTTGTAAATTATACTCCCGCTCCAATCGCTCTTTTACGACATCCATATGTAATAAGCCAAGGAATCCGCAGCGGAATCCAAAACCTAAGGCAGTGGATGTTTCCGGTTCAAATAATAATGCGGCATCATTTAGATGCAGCTTTTCCAAAGCATCCCGAAGGTTGTCATATTCATTCGTTTCTATCGGATACAATCCGCAATACACCATTGGTGTTGCCCGACGATACCCAGGCAAAGGTTCCGCCGCTGGTTTTTCTACTTTTGTCACGGTATCTCCCACACGGCAATCCCGAACATTTTTCATACTGGCAGCCAAATAGCCGACACTTCCGCATTCCAATGAGTCAACCGGACGCATTTGCGGTGCAAATATACCGAGCTCCGTAATCTCAAAGACTTTTTTGGACGCCATCATTTTAATTCGTTCTCCCGTTTTTAAACATCCTTCTACAATACGGATATTAGCAATAGCACCTTTGTATGAATCAAAGTGAGAATCGAAAATCAGTGCCCGCAGCGGTGCATCAGCAGCATCCTCCGGTTCTGGGACGCGCTGCACGATAGCTTCCAGAACATCCTCGATGCCAACTCCCGTTTTAGCACTGACAAGAATCGCTTCTGAGGCATCAATCCCTATAATATCTTCGATTTCTTTGGCCACTCGTTCGGGGTCTGCACTGGGTAAATCAATTTTATTGATAATCGGTACGATTTCTAAATCGTGTTCCATTGCCAAATAAACATTTGCTAACGTCTGCGCCTCAACTCCTTGAGTAGCATCGACAACAAGAAGAGCTCCTTCACAAGCGGCAAGACTTCGTGATACTTCATAATTAAAATCGACATGCCCTGGCGTATCAATCAGATTAAGTGTATATGTATTTCCATCCTTGGCAGCATAAGATAAGCGAACAGATTGGGCCTTTATCGTAATCCCACGTTCGCGTTCCAAATCCATCGTATCTAAAAGTTGATCTTCCATTTCCCGTTTTTGAACAGCCCCTGTTTTTTCAATCAAGCGGTCTGCCAGCGTAGATTTGCCATGATCAATATGCGCGATAATTGAAAAATTGCGTATATATTTTGTTGCCATTATTCTTTCTCCTCTATTTATATAATAACACCGCCGCCAAGAACACGCTCGCCATCATATAAAACAAGCGCTTGTCCTGCTGTCACGGCACGTTGTGGAATATCAAAGTCAACTTGTATCCGTTCTTCATTTACATGAACCATACATGCTGCTTCCTTAGCAGCATAGCGGATTTTCCCCTGCGCTCTGAATGAAGATGCTGCCGGTTTCCCTTCGACCCAAGATACCTGATTCGCAAAAACCGTATGGGAAAACAAAGATTCCTGATTTCCCACAATAACACGATTATGAAGTACATCAAGAGCGGTAACATAATACGGGCCGCCAGGCCCGCCTAAATCAAGACCGCGTCGTTGCCCGATAGTATAACAGGGGATACCTTGGTGACGTCCCAGACAGTTACCCTGAGCGTCCACAAAATCGCCCGTGCAAAAAGCAGCGGGAATGCGGCTGCGCAGAAAACGTTTATAATCATTATCAGGAATAAAACAAATATCTTGACTTTCCGGTTTGTCAAATACTGGCAATCCAAAGGTTTTAGCCAATTCTCGTGTATGCGTTTTTTCAAGATCAGCCATAGGAAACAAAATGTGGGGCAATATACCCTGAGTTAATTGATACAATACATATGACTGATCTTTGTGCCTGTCAGTACCCCGCAAAAGTTCATATATGTTTCTTTCTTGATTATATGCAATGCGTGCATAATGACCTGTTGCCAGGAAATCCGCACCAAATTGCTTGGCTTTCTCCCATAGCAGTCCAAATTTTATATACTTATTACAGGCAATGCACGGATTGGGTGTATTCCCGGAAGCATACGCTTCCACAAAATAATCAATAACAGTCTCTTTAAAAACATCTCTGAAGTCCAATGTATAATGAGGAATTCCTAAGACAGAAGCAACTGCTTTGGCATCATCTACTGCTGACAACGAGCAGCAGGCATGTACATTATCAATAACTTTGCACTGTGACTCCTCTTCCCACAGCCGCAATGTAATCCCCACAACATCAAACCCTTTTTGCTTCAATAAAGCCGCTGTAACAGAACTATCTACACCGCCGCTCATAGCAACCGCTACTCTTTTATCCATGGTCTTCCTCCTTTCCCAACATATCCGTAACCGTCCGATTTATAATTTCAACAGCTTCCGTTACGTCTTCCATTGTCGTCTCTGCTCCGAAAGAAACCCGAACACTACTATGTGTCCATTTTTCCGGCAGTCCCATTGCTTTAAGAACATGGGAAGGTTCAACGGCTCCGGCTTCGCACGCAGAACCAGCTGAAACACCCACACCCTGCATATCAAGGGCAATTAACAGTACCGCATTATCTATGCCGGAAATACTGAAATCTAAAATATTAGGAAGCGAATGCTCCCATTCTCCATTTAAATGAAACACCGCGCTATTCATACTAAGTGTTTCATACATATATTTTTTTAATCTTCTTGCCTGATCATACCGCTGCTGTCTTTCTTTTTCTAAAATAGCCGCTGCCGCTCCGAAGCCAACAATTCCAGCTACATTCTCTGTTCCTGCCCGTAAATGATGCTCCTGCGGGCCACCATACGCTTCCGATGAAATTTCTATTCCCTTCCGAATATACAGCGTTCCCATTCCCTTCGGACCGTAAATTTTATGGCTGCATATAGAAAGTAGATCAATATGATCTGTTTGAGGATACACAGGTAAGTAGCCAAATGCCTGTACAGCATCAACATGAAAAATGATATGATGATCTCTGGCAATGTTTCCAATATCTGCAATCGGCTGAATCATGCCAGTTTCATTATTAGCATACATGCAGGAAATCAACACCGTATCTTTACGCAGCGCCTTTCGAACATCGTCGGCATCTACACAGCCTGCATTATTTACCGGAAGTATCGTTACTGTATATCCCTCCTGCGCCAATGCGCTAAATGTATGCAGTACCGCTTGATGTTCTACTGCTGTAGTAATAATATGGCCACCCTCAGGATGATTCGCTCGTAAATACCCTCGTATCGCTAAATTATCAGCTTCAGTTCCACCGCTGGTAAAAATCAGTTCTTCTGCAGAAACACGCAAGCAATGTGCTACTTGTTCCCGTGCCTTTTGCACTGCAGCCCGAGCCTGCTGTCCCCAATAATGAAGACTCGAAGGATTTCCGAATTCCGTCGTCAGCCAGGGCATCATGATCTGCAATACTCGTGGATCCAGAGGCGTTGCCGCCGCGTAATCCAAATATATCCGTTTCATTATTTAACTCCTTGATAAACAGGCTTACTTTATATCATACCATAAAACATGATTTATATAAAAAGCAAATGTCCTAAAAAAATAAAAAAAGTCATCGTAAAAGCACTTAATGCTGTTGTATTCATAACGACCTGCGTAGCATACTCCGGACAGTTATTAAACTCGATAGCATACATTGCCGTATTTACGGCTACCGGCACAGAACAATAAATTAAAAAGACGATAGAAGCAACCGGTGAAAAGCTCCCCGGAATAATCAAATTAGCAGCATAAATCGTTGCTAATCCCAAAAAAGGAAATAGCATTAATTTAACAATACTCGTAAGCCATACTTCATGATCCAGCCACTTAATCGTTGTCCGATGCAGCTGAATTCCTATACTGATCATCGCTACCGGCAGCAATGCCGCCCCCGACATCTCCATGATGGGCCAAAAGAAAAATTGGGTAGCGTCCCAACCCGAAAAACGTGCGACTAAGGCTGCGGTAAACACATAAATAATCGGCATCCGAAAAACAACTCCCAATGTATCTCTTGCCGACAGGCGTCCCCGTCCTGCCTGATATAAGCCAATCGTGTTCAACGTAATATTTTGTATAACAAAAATCAAAATCTGAACGACCATCGCCTCTGCCAGATAAGGCGTCTGTCCGTTGACAACAAAAGGATCATGTGAAAACACTAAAATAACAAGCGCCACTCCAAGATTTCCAGAATTGTTAAACATAAGGGCATTTCTGCAGGATTCCAGCATGCATGCATCATAATGTCTCATTTTGCTGATAAAAGTTGCTACTAAAAAACCAATAAACATTAAAAAGAAAATACAAGAAATAATGATGGCACTGGTAGCCGGAAAATCTGTCTTATACAAATTAGTAAATACAAAACTCGGTATAATTAAATAAAATAATAATTTAGATAACGTTTTTACATCTAGACTAAATTTTTTATCTAAATAAAAGCCGATCAACACTAAAAGAAAAATAGGCACCATCGTATGTTCTAAAATATAAAAAAATACCATACATTCCCCTCCTATATGACTGCCGCATCTATTGATAAGATATTTTCAATACAGCCGATTTATCTTCCAAATTCTTTGTTATACAGCCATGAATATCTTCCAAATTGGTAACAACAATCATAACTGTAGACGCCTTTCCCTGACTTTTCAAATAGGCCGCATCAAAAGAGAGCAATGTCTCACCTTTCCGTATCGTCATTCCAGGTTTAACATGAGATATAAAACCATGCCCCTGTAACGTGACCGTATCGATGCCCACATGAATCAATAGTTGTACTTTTCCCGCTTCAACAGCAACCGCATGCAAGGTATCTGCAAGCAGAACAACCTTGCCATCGCAGGGTGCCGTAATATCAGATGTTACCGGTTCGACCGCGAACCCATCCCCAAGTATTTTCTGTGAAAAAACAGAATCATTTACTTCTGTAATATCTATCACGCTGCCCTCAACAGGGGCAGCAATAACCGCTGTCTTTTTCCCTATACCAAACATAATTTTCGCCTTCTTTTTGACTTACTTTCGAATATATCGTGTCCATGCATCTGCCACACAGGCAAATTCATCCAGCGACATCGTTTCACCGCGTCTGCCTCCATCAATGCCGCAGTTATTCAATATATCTGTCACTGCTTCTTTCGAAAGTCCTGCTGCTTTTAATGTATTAGAGAAAGTTTTACGGCGTTGTGAAAAAGCTATTTTTACCACTTGAAAAAAACGTTTTTCTTCAAGAACTTCAACCGCCGGTTCCTTGCGTATATCCATAGAAACCACCGCGGAGGTAACCTCCGGTGCCGGCATAAAAGCCTTCGGCGGTATCTCAAACAATAAGTGCGGCTCCGTATAATATTGTACTGATACAGACAACGCACCATACACTTTGCTTCCCGGCGCAGAAGTCATACGCTGAGCAACTTCCCGCTGCACCATAACGACCAATTTCTCCACCGGAAGACGTTGTTCTAATAATTTCATAATAATAGGTGTCGTAATATAATATGGCAAATTAGCACATACTGTAAACGGCTTATGTCCCATCAGTTCAAGTATATCCGTCCGTAAAATATCCCCCTGAACGACCCGTACATTGGGATAGTGTTCCAACGTCTTTTCCAATACCGGAAGTAAATGTGTATCAAGCTCAACCGCGGTAACAGCTGCACCGGTTTCAGCTAAAGCCTGAGTAAGGGTGCCAATGCCAGGTCCTATTTCCAAGACTGGGTCATTTTCTTTGAGTACTGCGGCATCCGCGATAGATTGAACCACCGCATGATTTACCAAAAAATTCTGCCCCAATTTTTTATTCATTCTTAACCCGAATCGATCAACAATATAACGTACTACATCCGGTTTTGACAAATCCACTTCATTCATTCTCAGATACCTCATCTATCTGGCATATCGCTGCTTCCCACTCGGTACGCAGTACGCCGTAATGATTCAAACGTCGTAAAAATTGCTTGGCATTACCATAGCCAATTCCCAATACCGCGCCTGCTCGATTTCGTCGTTCAGCCGCTGCTGCGCTTCCATTCATGCCTGCTGCCATTAAGTCTTCCATCGTAAATTCGCAATACGGTTCAAAAGAAACACACCGAACCTTTGAAAGTGCCGAACGTATGGCTTCCGGAGAGGCTTGTTCCACTCCCAGATCATTATTGGCAATAGCTTCTTCTCTTGGAATAAATGCATGTTTAGCTTTTGGGAACCGCTGTGTTAAATATGTACGAATCCGTTCACCGGCACTATCAGGGTCTGTTAAGATAATAATTCCTCTCTTTTCATACGCATACCTGATTTGTTCCAATGTATCGGACCGCAGACAAAATCCATCTGTTTTAATAATGTCGGCATCCACACTTTGCTGCAGCCGAGCTATATCGCTTTTTCCTTCAACAACAATGACTTCTTTAATCATTCCTCTGTTCCTCGCCATTTTCAGAAATATAACGGGCCGCATTCAAAATAGCCAGCACATTATGTTCAAATACAATACCTCCCTGCAAATAAATCATATAAGGCTCGCGGATAGGTCCATCCGCAGAAAGTTCAATTGATGATCCCTGTACAAAATCTCCAGCTGCCATGATAATTTTATCGGCATATCCGGGCATATCGTCAGGAATCGGTCTAACATGCGCATCAACAGGGGAAAACGATTGTATTCCCTGACAAAAAAGACACATGTTTTTTTCGTTTTTCAAATAAATAGTTTGTATCAAATCACAGCGAAGTGTATCTGCCGTAGGAGATACATCAAAACCCAGCTCAGAAAATACAGCTGCCGCAAAAACAGCGCCTTTGATCGCCTGTGCCGTAACATGAGGTGCGGAAAAAATACCTTGAAAGAATAATCTATATCCGGCAGCATAGGATCCAAGTTCTGTCCCTAATCCCGGTGCAGTCAAATAATCGGCTGCTGCATCTACTAAGTCTGCTCGTCCGGCAATATATCCGCCTGTAGGTGCGATACCGCCGCCTGGATTTTTGATAAGAGATCCTGCTATAATATCTGCTCCCACCTCTAATGGTTCCTGTTCCGCCGCAAATTCTCCGTAGCAATTATCTACAAAACAAATTGTATCAGGACTAATTTTCTTAACCGCAGCAATAATCGTTTGTATATCTTCAAGTGAAAGAGATGCACGTGTACTATACCCGCGGGAACGCTGCAATAAAACAACTTTAGGATTTTTTCCGGCAGCATCGCGGATCCCATCCAAATCATATGTATTATTTTTTAACGGAACTTCATCATATCGAATACCCTTTTCCTTGAGAGAATGTGCCGTCTCATGCGTATATCCAATAACGCTTTGCATCGTGTCATACGGAGCACCTATAAGTGAAATCAATACATCATCTTTTTGCAGCAATGCACAAAGTACAGTTGCCAATGCATGCGTGCCGGAAACAAAATGCGGCCGCACAATCGCTTTTTCTGCTTTAAAAATATGAGCAAATACTTCATCCAATTTTTCCCGTCCTAAATCACTATACCCATATCCTGACGTGCCGGCAAATTGGTATGACGATACTTGGCAGTCCTTAAATGCCTGCAGTACTTTTCCCGTATTATGCAAACTGATCGTATCAATATGTTCAAATTGCTTGGCACAAACAGCCAACGCTTTTTTTCTAATTAATTCAAAATTAAATGACAAAATTCCAGATCCTTTCTTTCTGCTATACGTTCCACTTCCAGTATGTTTCTATATCCGTTATAACACTATGTGCCAACTCTTCTTCCGAAGCATAGTGTTCTTTTTCATACCAATGAATATACGGCATGCGTTTATACCAAGTTAACTGCCGTTTAGCAAAGTGCCGTGTACGAATTTTAATACGTTCTGCCATTTCTTCAAATGTGAGTCGATGATTCAGATATGCTGTAATTTCTTCATAGCCAATCGCTTTCATTGACTGACAATCCGCCGATATTCCATTCTCGAGCAATGAAATTACTTCGGTTATCCATCCATTTGCCAGCATATCATCTACTCGCTGATTAATTCGTTTATATAACACTTCCCGCGGTAATCGCAGACCGATAACATAAGCATCATATAGGGGTTCTTTTTCTTTATCTGTATGTACAAATGCAGCCCCTTCCTGGCCTTCGATAGCACATAAAAGACGGACAAGACGGTGTGTATTGCAAAATAATTCGTTCCAATCCACTGGCTGCCAATCTGTATTTTTTCTGATATATGCCGCTAAATCCTCTCGCGTCGAACGAGCAATACGTTCTCGTGCCCGCTCCCGCATAGCTTCGCTTGATTTAGGACCATCAAAATGAAACCCTTCCAAAAGAGACTGCACATATAAACCGGTGCCGCCAACAAGAACCGGAATAGCTCCTTTAGCATTCAGCTGCTGTATAGCTTGTCCGGCCATATAGCAGAACGCAGCCGCTGAATAGGTTCCCGACGGATCGATAATATCAATAAGATGATGTGTATAACGGTGCAGTTCTTCTGCTGTAGGTTTTGCCGTACCAATATTCATTTTTTTATATATTTGATAGGCATCACCAGATATAAGCTCGGTGTGAAGCTTCTCCGCTAAAAAAAAACTCAGCGACGTCTTACCCACAGCGGTCGGTCCAATAATAGCAATAACTTTATCCATGTTCACACTCCAATACGGCATATCCGATTCTGCTATATTTGCCGCCATATAATTTTACGCGGGGATATACCATTTTCAATCGCCGGAAAGATCTTCCTTTGATTACAACTCGCCGTCTGGCTTTGGTTAACGCTAAGGCCAGACACTCATCCGACATGGCTTCATGTTCCAGCAAATTTCTTACAGGATGAAACTGCGGACTGCTCTGTATAGGGCGGGAAAACATAGGATCAAAATAGATAATATCATACGGTGCTATATCCGTCCGCTGCAAATAGTCCCGGTAATCATCATGTTGCAATCGTATGCGCCGCATGGCCTCCGTCACATCTGCCTGTTTATGCACAAAATGAGCTAGTCCCCAAGAGGTAACAGCCGCCATATACGGTGATATTTCCAGCGCATGCACATCCGATCCTGCCGGAAGACCAAAAGAGGCTACAATCGTATCCGATCCAAAACCACACGTGCAATCTAATAATCGTACCGGACCTTCTGCTCCCAAGGCTTCCAGAAAATGATCCGGCATTCCCTGTCGGATATGTTGAATACGAAGTTCCGCCATACTTAAATGAAAAGCATGCCGACCCAAAAATGTCCGTATTTCCGGTCCCTGCACCGTGAATACAAGAATTGCTTCAATATGATATGCTGTCAAAAGCTGTTCTATATTCTGCTCTCCGCGTTCTATAAAAAAGGCATGAATAGCGACTGCCCATTTACGGCCTTGTTCACAAATCGATTTACTGGCATGCAGCGAGGTAGTAACATATACCGTTTCCATTTTCCCCCTACGTTCTCTTAAATAACTTTGCCAGCTCTTCCGGTGTAAAACGCAAGATAATCGGACGTCCGTGAGGGCAGACAAAAGGTTTATCCGTATGAAATAAGTCTTCCAAAAGCTGCTTCATTTGCCGAATATTCAGAATATTTCCTGCCTTGATCGCACCATGGCAAGATAAATATGCTAAGGACCGATGTCTCATCTCTGCTTTATCCGGCTCTTTATCTTCATGGAGAAACTTGCAGATATCGCGCAAAGAACCCGCAATATCACTTGTCTTCAAGTCACTGGGAATTGCCTGCATACGTAATGTATTCGGTCCTGCTTCCGAATAGACATATCCTAAATCATCAAATATTTCCTGACGCTCTAAAAGAAGTGTCATATCTTCCGCATCTACTTCAACAAATTCAGCAGTTAATAATTGTTGTGACGGCATCTTTTCTACGCGATTGCAAAATGTATCATAACGAATGCGTTCATGTGCAGCATGTTGGTCAATAATGTACAAATCCTGCCCTTTTTTCGCTATAATGAAACACTCCGCAACTTGCCCTAACGGAATAAAAACAGAATCATCGCCTTCAAAAACAATTACCGGATCTGTTTGCGGTACACCGGCTGCACCGGATGCCGATCCCTGATCCAGTATCTCATTGAAAACATGTTCCTCCTGCTTCGTGGCTCTAGAGGCAGCCTCGTGATTCCATTCCGCATGCCCCGCAACGCCGCCGGCATAGGAGAAAACATCATGTGCTTCGGATACCCTTCCTTTTGCCTCCGGTAAATCGAGTGATTCCTGTGTAAAAGATGCTGGACGTGTTTCAGGAAACGACGATGCCGTTGTTGATTCAGTAGGTTCTGCTATTGATTCCGCTATCTCCATTTTTTCAGCCTGAAACGAAGAAATATGGGGAACCGTTGCGATCTGTTCCGGTTTTTCCTGCTGCATCAGCGCTTGAATAATACCATGATATACGACTCGGTATATTGCCTGTTCTTCCGAAAATTTTATTTCTGTCTTAGCCGGATGCACATTAACATCAATGGATGCCGGATCCATTTGCAAGTGCAGCATAGCAAACGGATATCCTGACTTTGGCAGCATAGCGTGGTACGCATTTTCGATTGCTTTAAAAAGAACCAGATTATGAACAATGCGATGATTGACAATACACGTCTGCCACGCCCGGGAACTTTTTAAAACAGAAGGTTTTCCAACATATCCTTCTATATGTATATCATCTGCATCATATGTTACCGGAAATATTTCCTTAGCCAATGCCGTACCGTAAATATTAGCGATCGTATCAAGAAGCTGCCCGTTTCCACCCGTATGAACAGCCGTCCGGCCATTATTGATAAAAGTAAACTCAATAGAAGGATGCGCCAATGCAAGTTTTATAATCATTTCATTGATTTTGCCGCTCTCCGTCCGTTCACTTTTAAGAAATTTTTTACGAGCCGGCGTATTATAAAATAAATCACGCACCTCCATGGTGGTTCCCACAGCAGCCCCCATTTGATCATCGGCAGCAACTTTTCCGCCATCCAGCAAAAGATGCGTAGCAAACGTATCTTCAGCCTGTCGGGTCGTTATCTGCAAATGTGATACTGCCGCAATGCTGGGCACAGCTTCACCGCGAAATCCCAATGAACTGATTGCATAAATATCCTCTACAGAACGTATCTTGCTGGTAGCATGGCGAATAATGCATTTATGAGCATCATCTGCACTCATACCGCAGCCATTATCGGTAACACGCATATAGGACTGTCCGCCATCGGCAATTTCAATCTCAATAGCAGATGCGCCGGCGTCAATAGCATTTTCCACCAGCTCTTTTACACAGGAAGCCGGTCGTTCTACGACTTCTCCTGCCGCAATTTTATTAGTTGTCGCTTCATCTAAAATAGTAATAATCGAATTCAATTTTTACCACTTCCTTCCTTTGCTTCCTTCTGCAAGGAATATAAAAAAGAAATAGCTTCAATGGGCGTCATACTGGACACATCGACTCCCATTAATTTATCTATAACCGGATTGGCAAACAAATCACCAAATCCATCATCAGCCGCCGGACCGGATGCCTGAGAAAATCCGGAAGACACGCTAGGTCCTCCCTGGGCCTCTAACTCAGACAAAATAACTTCTGCTCTTTTCAATAGCCCCTCCGGCAATCCTGCCAAGCGTGCAACATGCAATCCGTAACTTCGATCAGCTCCGCCGGGAATAATGCGCCGCAGGAATTTAATACTGCGGCCTCGTTCTTTCACAGCAACAGTATAATTTTTGATTTTATCATATTGTCCGGCCATGTCAATAAGTTCATGATAATGGTATGTGTCAAGAAGTTCTCGGTGAATGTATTGACCTAGATAATAGCTAGCCTCATCGACATCGTTTTTTTATAAAAATGCAGGCGTTGAGAAACTGTTAGCTAACTTCCCTATGGCACTGCTGGACGGGCCATTATTGCAAATGCGTCCGTGATGAATCCCTACATGCGTTTGAAAGGGAATCTTCCGCATGACTCGTCTCATCGTCCCACGGAAAGTGCGGCTGACTGGAGCGGTAAACCCCTTGGTCCAGTCGGCAAACGCCTGATCTAATTCCTTGTTTCGTATGGCCGTAATCACTTTCACCATCGCAGTCCCTCC
>NZ_FNHQ01000067.1 GCF_900103535.1 Megasphaera paucivorans
CACCAGGTACATATCGGGGAACCCTGCAACTAATATTATAATCCGTATATATTGAAAGGAAGTGTCTTTATGCTTGGTTGGAAACGAAGAAATTCTTTATTATTGGTGTTATGGCTTGTATTCTTTGTTGCTTATATGGATCGTATTAATTTTTCCATTGCAGTTCCATTTATTACAAAAGAATTAGGATTAATGCCTACACAAGTAGGTGCTATTATGAGTGCTTTCTTTGTAGGATATGGGTTGTGTCAAATTTTCGGCGGAATATTAGCTGATAAATTTGGACCCAGGAAAACAATGACACTGGCATTATGTTGGTGGTCCGTTTTTACTATTTTCACTGGAATGACCGGTGGTTTTTTATCCCTATTAGTCGTCAGAGCACTGTTCGGCATGGGGGAATCTATGCAGCCGCCTGCTTCCTGGAAATTAATTGCAACTTGGTTTCCTCCGCAGGAAAGAGTTAAAGCAAATGCTCTTAACTTATGCTCTATTGCATTAGGGCCTGCGTTTGCGCCACTTTGTGTCGTTCTCATCTTACAGTATTTCGATTGGAGAACTGTATTTTACATTTTTTCTATTCCTGGTTTTATTATGGCATATGTTATCTGGAAACATGTATATAACAAACCGGAAATGGATCCGAAAATGACAAAGGAAGAATGGATTGAAATTACGGGAAGCGCAGAACCGCAAACGGCTGCAAGAGAAAAAGTAACGTTCAGTCAAGCATTAAAAAATCGTAATTTAGTATTGTTGGCTATTATATATTTTGCTTTTAATATTCCTTTCTGGGGATTTTTATCATGGCTTCCTTCCTACTTGGTAACGGTTCGTCACTTTGCTATTGTAAAAATGGGAATCACCGCCAGTATCCCCTTCTTTACTGCATTTTGCGGCATGTTAGTATCAAACAGTATCTGCAATCGAATTTTTCATGGCAATAAACAGCATTTCCTGCTTGCTACCTGGATTATCGGGGCAATCTTTATGTACTTGTCTTACAATGCAACAAATGAAAATTTGTGTATTTTATATTTGTCATTAGCCTCCGCCTTTGGAATGTTTATGTGCTTTGGCCCGTTTTGGTCGCTTCCCATGGAAACACTTTCTGCCGATGTAATGGGAATGGCCTCTGGATTTATTAACACAGGCGGCCAAATTGCAGGTTTTGTCGCACCGCTGTTAATCGGATATTTGATTCAAGTAACAGGTGGGTCATACCAGTCGGCATTTACACTTATGGAAATAGGCTTAGTTGCAGCAGGTATTTTGATCCTATTTATTAAAACTAAAAAAGTTTCATCTTAACAGAAAATTTTGACAGCATGATCCGTATGTGTCTTATCTCTATGAAATAAAAACAAAAAATATTGCCAAAGACTGCTTTTGCTCCTATATAGCATATACCTGTACATCTTTAGCATATTCTTTAGTTAATGTAAGCATATCCTCGAAATAAAGAAACATAGTTTTCGTGTTATCAAGGGGATGTACTCCTATTATTTGACCTTGCAAAGAAGCATCAAATATCATTGTAATATTTTTCTCTTTATTATTTAATACACCAAAGGGCGTTACATGCCCTTTTTCCAGCCGCATCATTTCATACAGCTTTATCTCACTGGCAAAACTGAGCCTTTTACTGGAAATCTTTTCGCTCAATATTTTTAGATCGATTTTTTTATATCCCGGCAGTGTCACTAAATAATAATTTTTCTTTTTATCATCACGCAAAAAAAGATTTTTCATAATCCATTCTTTATGTGGAATTTCTAAACTTGATAAATCCTCAATAGTATATGCTGCCGGATGTTGATAAATTTCAAATGGAATTTGTTTTTCATGTAAAAGTCTTACTATATCTTCTGATTTAGAAAAAATACACGGATCCTTCATATCATCTGATACTCCTCAATTATTTATATCGTACGAATTATATACAATAACACGATACTACAAATCTAATACATTTTGAAAGATAGTGTCAAGATAAATGTGTAAACGTTCCTGCAAGCATTTTAGGCTGTTCTTACCGATTAGGATTATCAAACATATTCACTAAATCACTTTC
>NZ_FNHQ01000060.1 GCF_900103535.1 Megasphaera paucivorans
GTAAACGACTTGATCGCCGACTTAAAACAAGCACTGGCATAACCAAAAAGGAGTGACTCTTATGAATTTTGATAACGTAACAAATCGCCAAGGTACAGATTGCTTAAAATATGATGCAGCAGTCCGACGAAACAAACCTGCCAACATCCTGCCATTTTGGGTTGCCGACATGGACTTCCCTACAGCACCTTGCATTTTAAGTGCATTACATTCCCGTATTGATCATGGCATATTCGGCTACAGTGAAGCCGACCCCGACCGATTTTATAACGTTCTCAAAGAATGGTTCCAAACGCGTCATCATTGGACCATTCAAAAAAATTGGATTATCCAGACACCGGGCATCGTCTTTGCATTAGCCATGGCAGTACGTGCTTACTCGAACCCGGGAGATAGCATACTGATCCAGCAGCCGGTTTATTATCCGTTCAGCGAAGTTATTCAAGACAATGATCGAAAAGTTGTAAACAGTCCGCTGATTCTTAAAAATGGCAATTACAAAATTGATTTTGACGATTTCGAAAAAAAAATAATTGAAAACAATGTCAAATTATTTCTGCTCTGCAATCCACATAATCCCGGCGGTCGTGTATGGACAAAAGAAGAACTAATCCGAATTGGCGATATTTGCTTATCTCATCATGTATGTATCGCCGCAGATGAAATTCATCAAGATTTTGTTTGGCCAAATCATATACATACCGTATTTGCATCCCTTGGCGAAATGTATGAACAAAATACTATTATTTGCACATCTCCCAGTAAAACTTTTAATCTTGCCGGTTTGCAATTATCCAACATTTTTATTCCCAATCCTATATTACGACGAAAGTTTAAAAAGGAAATCACAAAAGCAGGATATAGCCAATTAAATACATTAGGGCTCGTCGCTGGCGAAGCGGCATACCGAGAAGGGGCTCCCTGGCTTGATGAACTTAAAATATATTTATACGACAACATTACGTATACTCAAAATTTTCTGCAGCAAAATCTTCCGCAAATCGGATTTATTTGTCCTGAAGGTACCTATTTAATCTGGCTTGATTTTCGTGCATTAGGATTAACGGAAGCACAACGTGAAGATGTATTATTAAACCAAGCGGGTTTATGGCTTGACAGCGGCGCTATGTTTGGGCCTGACGGTGAAGGTTTTGAACGATTAAATATTGCTTGTCCGCGTACGATTTTAAAAACAGCATTAGAAAAATTATGTGTACTGCAACATATAACTAATTAAAACAAATCTTTGCTATATAAAGGAGTTGTCCCTATGACCGTATTAACCAATCGAACACATGCACCCTTTCGTTATGATATCGTCGGCAGTTTTTTACGCCCTGCCGCATTAAAAAAAGCCCGCTTCGATTTTGCCGAAAATAAAATCACGTTTGAACAATTAACGGAAATAGAAAATATATGTATACGTGACTTAGTTAAAAAAGAAATAGCCGCCGGTCTCCATTCCGTAACAGACGGTGAATTTCGCCGCAGTTACTGGCATCTTGATTTTATGTGGGGCTTTAATGGAATCGAACACACGGTATTAGATCACGGATATATATTCCAAGGAGAAGAAACACGCGCAGATTCTGCCCGAGTAATCGGTAAAATTCGTTTTACCAATCATCCTTTTTTAACACATTTCCGGTTTTTAAAGCAACTAGCCGGAGATACCGTTTTATGCCGACAAACCATCCCGGGACCTGCTCAATTTTTTTCAGAATTAGTACGCGGGGAAAACGAAAAATATTTGAATACGGTATATCCTGACAGGAAAGAGGCCTGCCAAGATTTAATACGAGCCTACCATGATTTTATTCTTGCTCTATACGACGAAGGCTGTCGCAATCTTCAATTAGATGACTGCACCTGGGGCATGCTATGTGATATAAAGTATTGGAAAAATCAATCTGGTGGAGAAACCAACGTGCAATCGTTACAAGAATTATACCTGCGATTAACTAATGCTTCCATTGCGGATCTCCCCAAAGATTTGATAATCAACACCCATGTATGCCGCGGAAATTATCATTCTACATGGGCTACCAGCGGTGGTTATGGACCTGTAGGAAAAATATTATTCGGAAAAGAAAATGTAACCGGGTATTATCTGGAATTTGATGATAATCGATCTGGTGACTTTACCCCTCTGCAAGATGTTTCTGATAATAAAATAGTTGTATTAGGCTTAATTACCTCAAAAAAACCAAAATTGGAAAATAAAGCCGCTATCATTTCCCGGATAAAAGAAGCTTCACAATTTATCCCCTTAGACCGGCTTTGTCTTAGTCCGCAATGCGGGTTTTCATCCACAGAGGAAGGAAATATATTGACAGAAGAAGAACAATGGCAAAAAATTGCACTCGTCAAAGAAATTGCAAATGAAGTATGGAACTAACTGTATATATGACAATGCATACAGGTATGCCAAAATACCGGAATCATCTGCTGGCTTGTATGTATATAACACCTGGTGCACTATAATAATATATTTCTGCTATAGCAGAAAAAAACGATAAAAACGGCAAGAGGCTGTAACTGTACAGTCTCTTGCCGTTTTGTACTACCCTCATATATCTTCGAGCCATTTTTCATCAACTGAAAGCTTTTTAGTAAATATTTTCCCTATATTATGCGAATTTTTAGCTTGTTTATATTGAAATACCATGTTTCCTGCATCATTTAATCCAAGAATACGTATTTTTCCCGTAACATGCGACATGGTATAATCAGCAACTTTCCCCAGTCCGTTTTGCTGGGCATTCGCTTCATTAACAATACGGCTTCCTTCCAACAAAGGTACTTGAAAACGACTCTTCACTCCCAGAACAGGACGACACTGGAAAATATAATGGGGTACAATTCCCCATGTCGTAAGTTCACGCAGCAATCTTGCCAATATTTCCGCTTTATCATTGATTCCCCGCATGAGAACTGTCTGGTTTTTCACAACAATTCTCATCTCCTGCAATATTTGCACGGCTTCTTGCGCTTGTCCTGTTAATTCTTTTGGATGATTAAAATGAGTAATCACATATATTTGTTTTTTCTTATTATATTTCCGTAATATATCCTGAAGTTCTGCATCAGCTATAATCCGCTGCGGAAACGTAACGGGAACCCGGCTGCCGATACGAATAAAATCCAACTGAGGAAGTTCCACAAATTTCCGCAAATATTCTTCTATGCGAATATTGGAATTAATCAAAGCATCTCCGCCAGAAATCAAAACATTATTTATTTCCGGATGTGCTTTCACATAGTCTGTCATCTCATCCATATGATCTGCTACTTCTTCACCTGAAAGACCTACAAGACGTCTGCGGAAGCAATGTCGGCAGTACATCGCACATTGGTTGGAAGAAAGGATCAATGCCGTTTCCTTATATTTATGCTGCATCCCCGTAAGAACCGTATTTGATGCCTCTCCGCTAGTATCAAGAAGGCCGTCACTGTCAAATTCACAAACTTCCGGAACCGACATTTTTCGAATAGGATCCTCTGGATCCTCCTTATCTATCAAAGAAAAATAGTATCGAGAAATAGACATAGGATAATATTGAATCAATTCTTTCATTTTTTCAATTTCTTCTTTTGTCAGTGGCAATAACGCCGCTAATTCCGAAACGGTTGTAATATTGTTTTTTAATTCATTTTGCCAAGTATCCATACCTTACGCCTCCTTCCACAAAGATGTTAAAAAACATCTCATGCTGCCATATATCAGGGAAATTATTTCTAATTCTATTATATGAGCTTTTCAACTGTTTCTGCAATATAAAACAACTAATAATTTTGCAATCACCTTTGCAAAATTCATATAACCGATCAATTTTACTCCTACATAAAATAAAAGACCGCCAGATGATACTTTACCGCATCTGACAAGTCTTTTGTTTTTTACAAATATCGAAAGTATACATAAATACTGCTGATAAAAACAGAAAGTACCATTAATGGAAACGCAATCTTCATAAAACCAATAAAAGAAATTTGTCTGCCCCGCTGTGCAGCCATTGAAGCGACCACAACATTGGCACTCGCTCCGATCAATGTACCATTGCCTCCCAAGCAAGCTCCTAAGGACAATGACCACCAAAGAGGATCGAGATGAGTCATACCCATGATTCCCATATCTTTGATAAGAGGAATCATCGTTGCTACAAAGGGAATATTATCAATAAAAGCAGATGCAAAAGCACTCATCCAAAGAATCAGCATGGCGGTTGCTGTTAAATTTCCCTGCGTAATTTTCACAGCCTCCGCAGCCATCATGGCAATAACTCCCGTATCAACAAGCGCTCCTACCAGAACAAACAATCCAGCAAAAAAGAATATAGCCGTCCATTCTATTTTTCCTAACACCTTGGTAATCGTACCTTCGTCACGGCGGCAGCTGATTAACAACAACAGCCCCGCACCGGTAAGTGCCGCTGTCGCTGTTTCCAAATGGAGCGTACTGTGAAATACAAATAACCCAATTGTTATACATAGAACAAGCAAACATTTTCGCAGCAGTCCCGGCTTGTGAATTTGTTTTTTTGCATCAAGCCGCATAACCTGTTCCTGTAGTATTGCGGTTGTATGAAGCTGTTTTCGGTATATAAAAATAAGTACGATTTCCGTCACAGCAAATATACCTACACAAACAGCCGACAAATTGGTAATAAAAGACATAAAATTCAATCCGACAGCACTGCCGATCATAATATTAGGCGGATCTCCAATAAGAGTTGCCGCACCGCCAATATTAGCTGCCAGAATCTGTGAAATTAAAAAAGGTTTTACATCGATTTTCAGCTGTGATGTAATACTGAACATGATAGGTACCGTCAATAGAACCGTCGTTACATTATCAAGAAACGCAGAACAAACCATCGTCAAAAAGGACAAGGCCGCTAATAATGCAATGGGGTTTGCCCGAACTTTTTTTGCCGACCAAATAGCCAAAAAACTAAACACCCCCGTTTCACTGGTAATATTGACAATAATCATCATCCCCATCAAAAGTCCTAATGTATTGAAATCGATATGTGCTACCGCTGCCTCCTGCGATATAATCCCACAAAGAACCATGAGTACCGCACCACATATGCCAACGATAGTACGATGAACTTTTTCCGAAATAATAAGCACATAGGCGATCACAAAGATCACTATTGCTTCCATAGTATCAATTGCCAAAAAAACACTTCCCATTTTTATGCTAATAAATAATCTATATATACATTATATTAATACTATTAGTATACGAGTTATATAGAAACAAAACAAGAATAAATATTTTATCGTATGTGTCAAGAAGTTCTCGGTGAATGTATTGACCTAGATAATAGCTAGCCTCATCGACATCGTTTTTTTATAAAAATGCAGGCGTTGAGAAACTGTTAGCTAACTTCCCTATGGCACTGCTGGACGGGCCATTATTGCAAATGCGTCCGTGATGAATCCCTACATGCGTTTGAAAGGGAATCTTCCGCATGACTCGTCTCATCGTCCCACGGAAAGTGCGGCTGACTGGAGCGGTAAACCCCTTGGTCCAGTCGGCAAACGCCTGATCTAATTCCTTGTTTCGTATGGCCGTAATCACTTTCACCATCGCAGTCCCTCCCGTCCGACTCCAAT
>NZ_FNHQ01000009.1 GCF_900103535.1 Megasphaera paucivorans
AGAATACTTGGTGTATGTATACCTAGCGAAAGAGCTAACTCGTTGTAAGATGACTCTGTACTTAGATATAACTCTACCGCATATTGCTTAAATTGAAAAGAGTATGTTTTCTTCTGGCGTGACCGTTGAAGAGCTTGTGAACCGTTCTCACGATACACGGCAACCCATTCTTTGAGAACGTTGTCGCTAGGAATATGATACTTCTTTGATAATAGCCTATACCCTAACTTCCCTTGCAAATACTCGTTAACAACTTTCATCTTAAATTCATAACTATATTTTGCCATAAAAAGCTGACCCCCATAAGCTAGATTTCTAGGTCTAACTTATGGGGGGCAGTACAAAATTACTGCAGTATACTTGTAAGGCGAAAATGCTAACGGTCTTTGACGGGGCAATATTCCAGCAATTTGTAGAACAAATTTTGGTCTACTCTCGAGCAGAAATTGGTTTTAAGCTAAAATGCGGCATTACGCTATGGGAAAGGTTGGTATGAGTTATGAGCCATACACCTTTTGGTTATCGGATTAAAAATGGCAAAGCAATAGTTGATATGGAGGAAGCCGAAAAAATACGAGTGCTGTTCCAATCTTATCTTGCCGGGGCTGCACTGACTACGGCTGCGAAAGAGGCAGCGATCCACGCCTTCCACAGTGGTATCCGCCATATCCTGCAAACGACGCATTATATCGGTGATGATTATTATCCGGCTATTATTGATGCCGATACGTTTACTGCGGCACAAAAGGAAATCACCAGCCGGGCCAAAAAACTGGGGCGCATCCGGGAACCTAAAAAAGCGTCACCGGTTCTATACCCCACCACCTTCTCCCTTGCAGAAAAAACGCAAACCTATACTGATCCATTTCAGCAAGCTGAATATGCCTACAGTTTAATAGAAAGTGAGGAATCCATATATGGAATTACAGACGCGGAATGTCACGATCATTCCGGCACGAACTTATCTACACCGAAACCATACTGAAGAAAAGCCAAAATGCCGTGTGGCTGCTTATTGCCGGGTTTCTACCGACAGCGACGAGCAGGCCACCAGTTATGAAACACAAATTGAGCACTACACCACCTACATCCACAATCATCCAGACTGGAAATTAGCCGGGATCTACGCTGATGATGGGATATCCGGTACCAATACCAAAAAGCGGGATGAATTTAATCGCATGATCGAAGATTGCATGGCAGGTACGATTGATATGATTATTACCAAATCCATCAGTCGATTTGCCCGCAACACGCTGGACTGCCTAAAATACATCCGGCAGTTAAAGGACAAGCACATTCCCGTCTTTTTTGAGAAGGAAAATATTAATACGATGGACTCTAAAGGCGAGGTGCTGCTTACTATTATGGCATCCCTAGCCCAGCAAGAAAGCCAATCCCTAAGCCAGAATGTGAAGCTGGGCCTGCAGTACCGCTACCAACGGGGTGAAGTACAAATCAACTGCAATCATTTTCTCGGTTATGCCAAGGATGAAAATAAACACATGGTCATAGTTCCGGAGGAAGCAGAAATCGTAAAACGCATTTACCGGGAATACCTTGAAGGT
This sequence comes from Megasphaera paucivorans, assembly GCF_900103535.1. Classification (GTDB taxonomy): domain Bacteria; phylum Bacillota; class Negativicutes; order Veillonellales; family Megasphaeraceae; genus Megasphaera_A; species Megasphaera_A paucivorans. Next base: position 1,569 of record NZ_FNHQ01000009.1, read on the forward strand.
GCCAGTATGCTAAAAATCGCCCGCAATTTAACAGCGGACGGGTTAAAAAACGGTGCTGGTCACACCAAATGGCGAGACAGTAATATCAGACAGATTTTGCAAAATGAAAAATATATGGGTGATGCCCTCTTGCAAAAAACCTATACGGTGGATTTCCTTACCAAAAAGCGCGTCAAGAATACTGGCATCATGCCACAGTATTATGTAAAAGATAACCATGAAGCCATTATCCCCCGCGACATATTTCTGCAGGTGCAGGAAGAAATGGTACGGCGAAGTTCTATTCACTTGAAAAACGGGAGGAAGTTGACCTACAGCAGCAACCATTGTTTTTCCCAACGGATACGCTGTGGTAAATGTGGCGAGATATTCCGCCGGATACACTGGAACAATCGAGGAAAGAAATCCATCGTCTGGCGCTGTGTCAATCGAGTAGACCATACGTGCAAATGCGATGCCCGTACCATATCTGAGCCAGCACTTGCGCAGGTCTGCCTAACGGCCATCAACCAGGTACTATGCGAGAAGAAAGATTTTCTTACCATGCTGCAGCATAATATTGAAACCGTTCTCAACCATAACAATGATGAAACGCTGGCAGCTATCGATACCCGACTGGAAGAACTGCAAACACAGCTTGTAAAGCTGGCAAGTTCCAAGGCTGGTTATGACGATGTTGCCGAAGAAATCTACCACCTGCGCGAACAAAAGCAACAAGCACTGGCGAAAAGTGCCAATCAGGATGAGATCCGCTGCCGCATAGAGGATATGGCTGCATTCCTAAAAACAACATCCACTGCCATCACCCAGTTCGATGAGCACCTCGTCCGGCAGTTAATTGAAACCATAACTGTGTTTGAGGATAGCTGTACCGTAGAATTCAAATCAGGTGTGACAGTGGATGTAAATAAGTAATATATAATATACTCTTAATTATATTTCATCAATCGTCAAAAATACTAGAGATAGCACTACCAATGAGACACGCAGCTCCAAAACCTATTGCAACCGGAGCAAAGGCCACCGCTAAGGCTCCGGCGCCTGTAGCTGCTACTGCACCACCGATACTAGTTGCAACCAAGACACTAGTAGCAGTACCTGCAACACCCGCAGCAGCACTACCTGCAACTGCACTAGCTGCGCCTATCGCACCACCTTTTACACCTGCAGCTGCAACATCTACCACAGCATCGCTTACCTCCTTTTTTCCATTCACTACGTCCACAACTGAACTAACGGCTTCACAACCAGCTCCAATGGCAGCCCCCCAAGCGCCGCCACTTTTCGCAGCAACTCCCAGCATACTTGTAGTTGGCATCTTTCCCAATGCCTTGCTAGCAATACGAGAAGTTGTATTAGAAGAAATTCCTGAGTCATGAACCTTTTGAGCTACTTTTCCACCAACCTTAGCAGTAGTCTCCGTTGTACCATACACTGCCGTCTTACCATATTTACCCTCAGCAATTTGTTGAACAGTTTTTCTAACACCACTATTGCTAACTGTATCCTTTAGCTGCATATGTCCAACAACTTTTCCACCTTTGGTAATCACTATATCCTTCATCGTAGCAATATTAGATTTAGTCAATGCAGCATGCTCACCATTAATAATATGACTTAGATTAAATCCATCTTTAAAAAGGATCTCATGCACATGCCCTTTTAACTGAGGGCATCGACCTGCACGCTCCAATGCTTCAATAGCGACCTTCCCTTCATAAGCTTCACGTGCTTGAACTGCTACATTAGTATCCTTTGCATTTTCCATGACAATCATCTCCTTTCTTTTCTATGAGTTTGTAAGTCATAACCTAAAATTTTGAAGCGCTTCTTGATTCTTTGAATATCTTAAAGCCGCGATATAAATTGTCGCTGGAATAGTCACGCGATAAGCAGGCCCTGCTATATCACTAATCATCCAAATAGCACTTAAAGCAATTCCGATCGGTCCACTAAAAATAGACAAAGCCCTGGCTAATGTAGCATTGGCCGCTAAAGATAATCCACGATTTACAATAAGTTTTGCAATTCCGTTAGTAATAATAAGTGCTAACTGATAAGAAGCAAAACCACCTGCCCTAAAAATGCTAATTAACACTCCTGAAGCCAATGCACCTTGAGCATTAAAATTTCCACCTAAACTTTTCATCAATTCTTCTTTTTCAACATCAGACATCTCTTCCCATGTTTTTTCTAATACTTTTTCCAACAGACACTGCTCAATTCTCGATAAATCTGCGTTTTTATTGAATGGAACCTTTAGTTTATCACATACATCTCTGAGTATTTCATGATAAGGTATGCCTTCACCACCCCTTAATAGATTGGCAAATGTATTCCCTCCCATCAAATTAATTTCTTCCTTAATTTTATCTAAATATTGCTTGTGATCCGGAGCATATCTTTTATACCTTTCATCTATAGACAGCATTTCAGAAATTGTTCCTTTGTCTATTAACAATTGAACCAAAACATTTAATTCCTCATTACTCATTTTATCTAAAACATCCATGTCCTGATCATACATAATTTTTATTCCCTCACTTTATAAAATATTTTTGAATTATAGCTCCCTATTGTAAAAACACTTGAGCCAAAGTTTCACAACGGGATATGGTCGAAAAAACTTTTTAAACTCCTTGCAACTTCAAGTTTATGTTTTATATCTTCAATGTCATAATTATTTATTAACTCTGAAAGGTTGTCAATATATTTACCCCAATCAACTTCAAGTTTATCTGCAGAAGCATTGAATGCAATTTCAGTATCCTGCCAATAATTCGAAATAACTGTGCAATATTTGTCCAACACATTATTTTTAACATATTCTGCTACAATCTTTTTTGCAATTGATTTTTTCCATCCTCCAGAGAAAAATGCAAATACAGAAATTCCAACTATAACTGCTAAAGAAATTCCCAACACAATGGGACCGCCTATAGAAGCAATCGCTGCTGTGGCAGTTGCCGTACCACCACCTATGGAAATGCCTAGTGCCGAAAGAACACTCACCCCTTTTGTAACTAGAATATATGCCCCTAAATTACCAAAGGTTGATGCCCAAAAAGTCAACGCACCAAACGTAGCCAACCCAGCAAGGCCAGAAGCAAATGCACGTGTAACATCAAATGGTGGCATATTAACTGATATCCCTGGAATTTCGGAGTATGCAACACTTTTTTTGTATGCAGCAATATATTCATTAATTTTATTATTAAAAATTTTTGTATTACTTTCTATTGTATCTTGTAAAACTGTTTGAAGCTGGGAATTCAAATAACTGCCCAATGCCTGTCTATCGTCTTTCTTATTTTTAAAATCACATTGTTCAATTACAGAAACAATGTGCTCTATATTAATTATTTCTTTATATTTATCTTGAAATTTTGTAATGGATTCCCTTTTCAAAATAGATATATTATCCTGCAAGTCTTTGCGCCGGTTTTGGTTATCATACGTACGTTTAGGTTCATTTTCTTTAATTTTGGCTAATAACTGAATATACTTTTCTCTTTCATTAGTTAACTGAACAAATCCTTTTATTTTATTCTTTAAATTATCACTAGCCGATTCTGCAAATGAAGAAATATCTGTTTTCATTTGCTCATTGATTATTAAAGGCAAGGATTCCACTATACTACATAAATCTTGATTAAAATTTTGACGTAAATCGTCAATATCCGTAGTATACGTAAAAAATCTCTTACGTATATCCGATTTTGTATATTCATGTTTAGTAATTAAACTGCGCCTTTTCCAAAAATCATTTGGCATTGTTCGAACAAGTCTTTCACATCCTTCATCCATGATTTTATTCAGTGTCTGTTTATTTCCAGCATTCACTATATGTGCTTGAGAAGCAACAATAAATAAATTAGATAGTGGTTTTATATTATCATGATCATTCTCAAGTATGGTTAAATTTTGAATGCTTTCTTTTATATATTCAATATCCTCGCTCCGCATAAACCCGTTAGAAATTGACATATAAACAAGAATATCCGCCATACGCTTTACCTTCAATGTCATTAAGTCATCATCTATTCGATCACCTGTTCCAAAACCAGGCAAATCGATTATTTCACAGACATCCAATAATGATGATTCGACAAAAACGACCGCTGAACCGGCTTCATTTTTATCAAAACATTCTCCCTGACGTGTTCCATAGCTATATAAAATATCCGCACTTCCACTAGCCAATTTCCACGTACGACAATATTCTTCATCTTCAAGTCTTTGATAGTCCCAACCTTTTTCTTTTCCTACGGAATCCTTAAATATCCAAACATCTTCTTCGATATATTTAGGTCGATCTGAAATGTTAGTAATATAAACAACAATTGATGTAGTTGGAGTCCAAGAGGTTGGCATTTTCTCAGTACCAATAAGTGCATTAATTAGAGCACTTTTCCCAACATCCGATCTACCTATAATTGCTATTTTAGGCTTAGAAATATTTTTAACTCTCTTTTGTAAATCGGATATAATAGAATTATCTTCAAGAGAATTATTCGTCTTAAGCAGATAATGATCAATGTAATCAATAATGGCGTTTTTAGTAAAAGCAGGAATTCTCCAAGTATTTTTTACATTTAAAGGTGTTGGAACATTTTTTTTGAACTTTACTAATTGGTCAATCGTGATACCGCATTTCTCCGCTATAATTCTTAAGTTATCAAGAGAAATTTGTTCCGGATTTTTTTCCCACCTTGATACCACATCCTGTCTAGTACCAACCATTTTTGCAAAATCATCTTGAGTCATTTTTAAATTATTTTCACGAAAATTTTTTAAGCTAAACATAGTGACTACCCTCCTTCTAAAATTTATATTCACATTATAAACCGCCAAACGCATAAAGTCAAATGTAAATATGCATATTTGCATATTTACATTTGACTTTATGCGTTTGGTAACTAAAAATAATTTTTATGCTACTACATCCAATCTACTCACTCATCAAGCCATTTTCCCGCAAAACATCCAACTTATACACTCATGAACCCCTTATCCAACCCACCGTCTAAACTATCAAAAAATGGATTGCGTTGATATGTTCCCATGGGGTGATGAAAATTCGATTTTAAGTTTCTCATTTTTAATCTCAAAATCGTGAGGATAGCTTATTTACTACACTTCCCAGCGTTTTTACTTCCCAGTCCTAGACATCAATACTACCGTTTCCACGTGTGATGTCGCGGCTCTGTGAACACATTTGCTTATCGTCATTATGGCTAAAGGAACACAATTCTCCTTCTCCCAATTTAACAAGAGATTTATCATCTACACAAATAATACTAGACGATTCCGATTCAGAGCTCAAGGCTTTAACTCCTTGCTCCTTACGATTCGTATCTGTTTTCTTATCTTTTACATTTTTTCTTTCAGGCTTAAAATTCCTACCATTTAACTGATTTGAAATTCCAGTTTTATAAACAAAGGTAAGCTGCGCTGGATCTTTATTGCCCTCTTCATCAATCCCACCGACAATAACCTTTTCAATTATGCTTTCAAAAACACTTGGATCAAACTCATCTAAAATACTATTTTTCTCTAAGACCTGTTTAAATTTCATCAACCGTTTCTCTGTATCTTTCTTTTTACTTACAGCAACAGCCATCTTATCCCGGTAATCTTTTTTTGTTTCCAGCTGGTTTGAAAGCTTTTCATATTTCTCATCATATATCGCCTTATCAATCCCCCCTTCAAGCCGCAAATCAACTAGTTTATTAATTTTCCCTTCAATAGCTTTAACATCTTTTTGTGCTTTTTCATGCTCTTTGTCAAAAGTATCATCATTTAAGCTATCTCTTGCTCGTTCAATAAATTCATCTAATATATCCTTATTATCACCACAAGTTAAGCGATAGCTTTCGACAAAAGCTCTTTCTATTGCTTCTTCAGTAATGCCTTTACTGTCCGGACAATATTTTTTTCCCTTTTTGGTAGATACAACACACTGCCATATAGTTTTATGATAATCCGATCCACTGTGCCAACTTCTGCGAGTTAATGTTCCACCACAAAAACCACATTCAATCATACAGCTAAAAGTAAATCGATGACTAACTCTCAGACGAACACCTTCAGGAAACGGCCCCTTATTTCTTCCAACATTTCTTTCATGTCGTATTTCTTGTGCTTTTGCGAAAACTTCTGCACTAATAATAGGCTCATGGTGTTCCCGAATATAAAACTTATCTTCTTCGCCAAAATTATATAATCTTTTCTTCGTAATGGGACTAACGGTAAAGGTTTTTCCCATTAAAATATCACCTTTATATTTTTCATTTTTGATGATACCTAAAATAGCACTGCTTGTCCATTTTGAATGACCGCGCTTCGTTTTAACCCCCATATTTTCTAATTCTTGCCCTATCATGCTGCCACCAGCACCTTCAAGATACCGTTTAAAGATATACTGAACCACTTTTGATTCTTCTTCATTTACAGTAATCGTTTTTGTATCTGCATGATAATCATATCCCATACACCCTTGAAATCCTACCAGTTCTCCACGCTGCATTTTCATCTTTAAGCCTTTTTTTACATTAGCCGAAGTATTTTCCACCTCTTGCTGATATACTGCACTGAGAATTGATAAGAGTAATTCACCATCCATAGTCAAAGTATTGATATTTTCTTCTTCAAATTGAATAGCAATGTTTTTATCTTTCAACATCCTAACATACTTTAAAACATCTAATGTATTTCGGGCAAACCTTGAAATAGATTTCGTGATAATCATATCTATGCTTCCACTCATGCAATCGTTAATCATACGAATAAAATTGTCACGTCTATCCACCATTGTTCCAGTAATGGCTTCATCTGCATAAATATCTACCAAAGCCCATTCTCTTTTTGATTTGATTAAGTCTGTATAATATTGAACTTGAGAATTATAGCTTTCAATTTGCTCATCTCCATCTGTACTAACCCTACAGTAGGCTGCTACCCGCAACTGTTCGACTCGATTTCCTCTTATGTGAACAATTGCGGTCTCTTTAGCCTTAATAATTTCAACATCGGCCATATTTGTGCACCTCTAACTTTATCCACTTTATATCTTATATTATATACACACAAGGAACACAATTCAAGGCGCAAAATGAGAAAGTATTTGATAATCTTTCATCAACCTTTTTTTTATTGCATTATATTCAGACTCCGTAATCAACTTACGAGCCAGGATCTGCTTCAGCATAGCAAGCTGCATACTATACCTAACTAAGTCCTTAGTCATAATAAATCCTCCCAAATCTCAACTCACATACTCATTTCACAATTTTTGCTGTTTCCTTTCCTTTCATCGACCTGTAGCTTGCGCTTTTTAACTTTAGAAAGACTGTCTTGATTTGTTAGCATAGTCACATCAAAATGTCTATTCGTTTTAATGATATTTGCAATTTTTTGATTACTCAGGCCATCCTGTTTCATTTCCTGTATCATGGCTTTCATAACCTTAACGGGTGTATCCGTCTTAAAATCCAAAGTAGCCAATTCAGCATAATATGCAAATTGCTTACTGTTAATCGTCCTTAAATCTGGCTTATTTTCCATCACCTTACTTCTTACAATATTAATATCTGGAAGTCTGATTTCATTTCTTTGATTCAGATCATGGATACCATTCTCCCTATAAATCCCTTGATATTTCATATGCGTATAAACGGCCTGCTGCAATTCTTTATTTATTGCATTTTTTTCTTCATTGTATATAGGTAGTCCTGATGGAATTGCTTGATTAAGAGTCCCACTACCAATTTCATACTTCAACTTATAAAATTCTTTGCCATCGTACAAAAATGTCATCTGTTGTTGTGGGTGGCGTATTATTTTTTGTTCATAATTCATGCTACGTACAGCATCAACTTCATAATTTTTTTCATAGATAAACCGCTGCACAGCTTGCTTTCCTTTATACACTTGAGTTGTAGGAAATTCGAAAGGTTCCATAACAGTACCGTAGTTCTCTATTTTTATAGAGAATTTTTCTAAATTTTCCATAGCCACTTGACTTTCTATAGAAAATGCTGCTTTAACAGGAATATTCCCTTTGATTTCATCATTCGATATTGCTGATTCAAAAACAATATCGTTAGGCTCTGGCTTAGCAAATTTGCTCTCTGTAGAAACTAAGGCTCTGCCAGGATCTTGCTGTTCGAAAACAATCCCATCATATTCTTCAGCCTTATGCCGCGTTAGCACCATATTATTCGGCACGTTGCTAAAATCTTGCTCTTTGCAGTAATACAAAAAAACATCCGCTTTTTGTTCATTAAGCCGTTTTATTTCCGGATATTTTTCCAAATACTGCTTTTCTTCTTTGGCAAACTGTTGCATGGCCTTTTCACACTGCGCATTTTCCTTTTCACATTCAGCAATAACTTGCTCTCTGGTAACTTCCTCACCTTGGGACTTTTGAAAACTGATATGCGAATCCATGGCCTGATCATTCGTCATCAAATAATGTCGATACTCATTAAATCGCACTACCAGAGCATCTGATATTAAAGTCTTATTCGATAGTTCTAAGTCGCCAAGATCAATGCGCATTTCCCCATGATCATAATTCCCATATCTAATAGAAAGTTTTGTTTTATCATAATTGCCAAATCCCTGTAATTTACTATTGAACTGCTCTTTATCCGCTGCATTAAGCTGGACTAAAAACTGATAAGCAGTTTCTCCTTGAAGATGCTGTCCATCTTGGTACTCTTTCCCTTGTAGATCTTTCAAACAACGTTCACTCCAAAAGAAGTCAATAGATAAATCTTTAAACGGCTGATCCCACTCATTCTGAATTTTATCTGCCATATTTTTCAGTTCTCGTTCTTGACTCATCTGCATAGATTTGACTATTTCTTGCGCTTTTTTCATGGCATGAAATAGAATCTTCGGATTTTCCGCAAGCTTATTAATTTGCTCTTCTGTATAAAGTGGATACTGTCCATAATCATAGCTAAGATGGCTTGTCTTAAAAAACAATTGTGATGTTAACGGCGCAGCAAATTCATCTGCACCATTTTTTGACGCGTACTCTTTGACAGTTGAAAAAATTTCGTTATTCGAATTGAAGTTTTCATCCATATCTATTCCATTTGCGTGCAGAATATCCAAGGCATATTCCACATCAGTTTCTTCATTTCCATAAACATTCTTTTTCGTTCCATCCAACTCCGCAATATCTGCTGCATTATAAAACTTTCGAAGATTACCTTCATAACTTTGCCCATTATCAATGCCTTCCCAATATTCGATTTTTACAGGTTTTGCATTAGCTTTTACAGTGAATTTTTTATCTGCAATTGCCTGTTCACTTAACCAGCGAATATCCGGATAGCTATATTCACGTTGAGCTGCAGCAATACGCAGATAATTTGCTGCACTAAATTGATATTTCGTTCGTGTCCCCGCATTATAATGTCTTCCATATAAAGCGGGTGGCTCAATATCACCATACTCTCGCAAATTGTCAACAATAGTCTTGTTGACGATATCTCGACTTTCAAAAACTTTTTCATTTGACATCTGGCATAGTCTCCTTTCTTTGATGGCATTTCTTACTAGAAAGCTCTGCTACTAAAAGCTGATTTTCATCATAATCAATAGCTAGAATTTCTGCTGTTTTCTGACCAATATAAAATTCTTGTAAATACTCGCTCTTTCTTGATTCCATATATTCCAGCCCCTTTCTACCCCAATCACATCTGCTACGATTCTCTTTTTATACTCCATATATTTGTTGCCCTCATATAACTAAAACAATCAAAATTAACATTTTGGCAAATCGAAAAAATTTTAAATAAAAAATGAGCACATCGATTATTAATTGATGCGCCCATAGAAGTACAAATTCAAGAACTTTTCTCCAGAGGATAAATTTTTAAATTACATTTTTAACCACTAAAATGTTCACAAATCACTTATGTTAAATTATATTTTAAATCATTATCTACTAATGCGAAATTTCAAAATTCCTGCAATAAGTTTATTTTGTAATTCAGTCTTTAAAACGGGGTCGTGAAAAATATAAATATTTCCATAACGATCATATAATTCACGCGAAGATAATTGATCAATATAGCGCTCATAATGACGAATTACCTCTTGAAGAGCTTTTTCTTCGCCTCGCACCGCAGCAAAAATTACCTGCTTCGACAATGGTACATATCTCTTTTTATAAGTTGTTTTTTCACCATATTCTTTCTTATTCATCTGCGCGTGCCTCCAAAGTTTTTTTTAGCTGCTTTAATATCGAAGTTCTGCGATAAGATACTGTACGACGAATCAAATTGAGGTACTCAGCAATTTCCTTATCTGTCATTTCAAAAAAATAAGACAATAAGACAATGTCTCGTTGATCATCATCTAATTTTTCCAAAGCTGCTCCTAAAAAAAAATCATTTACCATGACCTCCATATTCATTACTTTAAAAATATAAGCTTCTTGATGCGGCGTAACAGAAAAATACTGACGTAATCTGTAATCTTTATAAACATCTTCATAAAAACATTCCCTACTCTGATTTCTGCGCAATTTTTTCTCATAATTACGAACGTGATTCTTTAAGATCTTTTTGCAAAAACTATCAAATTGCTCTTGGCAGCCCAATACAGTAGCCCCCTTTTTTTTAAAAGAGACTCTGCTCACGCTGCCCATATTAAATTTTCCCTTGCAAAGACTCCTTATAAATCCCTTTCATATAACTAAAACAATTCGAATTTCTTTTTTGGCAAACTTGATAAAATTTTTCAAAAAAAAACACCACACTAAATTCGTCACTCAATCCAACGAATTCAATGTGGGCAAATAATACTAAAGCATACTTTTAATAATCGTTAAATTTTTCCTAACAGCATTCTACTTAAATCGCCATCGCCTAAAATAAACTATCTAACAGAATTACTCACACTTATTGCGCCATTAGAAAATGAGTCAAATTAAAACTTTCTCCATCACCTATCCTTGAAAATAAATCATCTAACTCATTACATCATATTTTGCGATATAGCAATCGCATCAGACCATTATGATGATGAATCCAAGCGTAAGTGATAGTGTAGTCCTGTACTCTAGCCCACGACAACCTTTTTGGTTATGCTCCCTGTCAAAGAATCAGTTCGCGGATAGACCGTTACGACAAGTGTTTTCATACGATTTTCCACCTATTTATTGTTTAGTTCCAATTTCCTGCAATACATTCCGGCAGCGAATACAATGCCAGATGCCAAGCAGTATACAAATAGCAGAGAAGTATGCTTCATCAATACTCCGGCCATCGAAGAGCCCATCAAGGTTCCCGTAACTACAAGTGTTGAAATGGTACCATTGATAATACCAATGTAACGTTCAGCGGTAAATCGCATCAAAAATGCTTCGATCATGACTTGTAAGAAAGCGGCGACAATTCCAGCCATAAAACGTATGCTGCCTGTGAATAGAAACCAAATTGATAATGCTTCGCTAAAAATGAGCAGCGCCAGTACACAAAAGCCTACACTTGTCAAGTTCGTTGCTTGAAATTTATGAATCATTCTGGCGGCAAGCACGCCGCCGGCAAACATACCGGTTCCATACAGTCCATAAAGCCACTGGATGGCTTCTTTTTCTAAACCCAGTCGGTCCATGACAATATAGACTTCTAATGGCTGGATTATTCCCAGACCAAGCTCTAACAAGGTTAACCCCACCACCAAAACCCGAAGGTTTTTATTGCTTAGTAGATAGGAGTAGCCTTTTTTGAACTGGTGGATCAGAGTAACTGCATCGTAGGAGGTTCGTTGGTTGACCTTAGGTAAAGCTGTTTGCATGGCGGCCGAGCAAAGAAATAGGATGACTAATACAGTCAGTGAAGCATAAATGCCCAACCATGTAAAAATAAGCGTGCCGATAATCGGACCGATAATCACAAACAAGGAGGCTAACGCTGCTGATATGCTGATCGCGGTAGTGACTTGCTGTTCAGGGATGTGCCGCTTAAACATAACGCTGGAAGAAGGCCAAGAAAATTGGGTAATCACAGCGGAGATAAATACGGCAACAAATATCGTTTTTCCATAACCAGCCTGCATTGATAAAATAATGCAGGCAATTGAGACGGCGCTTAACAGATCGCCCATGATCATTGTCCGTTTTGGTTCCCATCGGTCAGCCAAAGCGCCGCCAACCAAAGAAAATAAGAGTATCGGCAGATATTCTAATACGGTCAATAACGAAACGGCAACAGGATCATTCGCAGTGAGCTCCATGATATAAAATAGCAGGGCCATGTTGCGTATCCAAATACCCATTTGCTGAATCAAGTCCGCGGTAGTAACAATAATAAACACTTTATTGCGTAATAATGTATGCAGCATATCACTACTTCTTTCTACGTTTCTCATGCTCGCGGTTCGGCGGGATTCTTATTTAATGTAGATGTGATTCTCTTACCATTACTTTTTCATTGTTAATATCCAATTCCCCATTAAAAACAAAGCCGAATTTTTGAAACAGATACAAGGCGTGTTGATTCTCTTCGTAGACACTCAAAAATATCTTGTTGCAATGATATAAAGCGGTAAGATGCCGGATTAAAGCCTCTAACAATACGCTTCCTAAGCTGTGTCCCTGATATTTTTCATCAATAAAGAACCGGTCTAACCATACTCGACCGCCGATTCCCTCTCTGGGGAAATATCCATACATGGCAAAACCAATTAAAATACCATCCTTATAGAGTCCGGCAGGTTTATAGTGGCTGCACTCCAACGCATCTGTCAGACATTGCCGGGTTGATTCAATATAAGCTTTTTGCTTTGTGCTTACCTGCAATTGCAAAATACTGTTGGCAGTTTCTTTAGTTACTTCTTTAATTTCTATATTCATATTGGGTTCTTTCCTTCGTTTTAACCCGTAGCCGTTCACTTGCGTAAGACGCATGGCGTCTCGCCTCCACTTCCAAGGCGCTATTTTATAAATCATGCTGCATAACACTCCATTGACTTTATAGTGACAACATTTAGTGTAAACTATATTGTTAGAATATAGTCAATACATTGCTAATGAAGTAGTGGCAATTACGGAGTTACTCAATTTGATCTTGACAACTTATTTTGAATCTACTATAGAGCTACAAAAGAAAGAGCATTTTCCCCAATGACGAATCACTGTAGAAAATGCTCTTTCTTTTTGGACGGGATTGCGTATAGAGCCCCTGGTGAATAACAATAAAGCCATTCCCCTTAACGTACATTAAAGCCAAACTTATTCTTTGATACTTTTAATGATTGTTGACAATGCTTTCTCATTAACGGCTTCGTCAAAGGATAAGGAGAAGCTTGCTCCGTCCTTTCTCCATGTAGCAAGCTTGATACTGTCGCTTTTACCTTTTACGGTAATTTTGGCATTTCCAACAGTAACAGTCTTGACTTTATCATAACCATTATAATCGCCACTGATATCAGCATTTCCTTTGGCAGTACGATATATAATCTGGCTATCACCTTTCAAGTAGAATATTTCAACCAGGTTGTTATTTATCACAATAATATCTTTCATTTGATAACCATCTGGCAGGATTGTAGGTACTGCAAATGTAAATCCTATTGCTTTTCTCGCTTCATCCAAGGTACTGTAATTTATCAAAGGGTTAGGTATTTCATCCCGTTTTGTCGAACCAGTTGATATGCTTATAACGCTATCTTTTATACTGACACAATTCGGATCAGTTACTAATATTTTAAAGAAATCAAGCGGCACATAGATAGATCCTTTTATGATAGTGGGAGCCACTCCTAGTCTTTGTGGTGCTGTCATTCCTATAGCTTTACTGCTGTATGCGAAATAGTTGTCTTCACCCAGGGTTAAGTCGGTTTTCATGGTACCATTATCCATGTTGACGGCTCGCCTCTCTCCATCCCACGTCACGGTGAATCCAAGTGCCTCCGCTGTGATTCTGAGCGGAACCATGATTTGTTCTTTCATTTCCACAATTCTTAGTGTTCCAAGGTCAACATTCTGGCAATTGATTTTAAGAGTATACTGCACTGCGGGAGATTTCAGCGTCATAGCAACCGTGGTATTCGGAGAAATGAGCGCATTGGATGTCTCAGCGGCAAATGCAAGCGCTACTGAAAACATCATAGTTATAGCACATAAGAAACCAACAAGTATTTTCTTCATTGTTAAACCATTCCTCTTTTTGTATGTTTTATTTTGAAATTGAGCCTCTACCTATATAACGGATATTTATTATATAATGTGTAATCTGCGTTAACTGTCCCCCTGAGGGAAAACAATACATTCACCCTCGATAGACCCATACGTCAAAATAAATTAACTCTTCAACTAAGGAATAATGCTCTTTAAAAGTATCACAAAAAGATTTCTCAAATAAGGCGTGTGAAGAGTCATAATAACTGTGTAATAAAAATGGTTCATCACCTTTAGGAATTAACCATATCTTGATTTTTCCGTTAGTAAGATCAGAAATAGTAGTTTGGGGTATTGGTAAACCTGCCAATTGCATATCCATTAGTGCCGCACCATCAACAAGATATGGATTGCCGTCAAAAACAAGCAAGGGATTAAACTGCCGGTAAAAACTGTAGTTTTTGTCCTCACCATATCCAATTTCAATGGTGTTCCCATTATAATTAGACTCTACCGCTCTTATTTCTTCAATCACATTAGCCGCATAAGAATATTTATGTATTTTCTCTAGCAACCGTTTCTGGCTATTGATTGCATTTCCAGATACAACTAGTAAAACGATTACAGCTAGCACTACGCCGGCATGCATTTTCTTTTTGGATGTATTTACCAAATTCACTTTTATTATTAACGCAACAAAATATAACAGTATTGGTACAAGCGGGATCAAATGATAATTACCGCTTCCTAATTTCGCACCTATTATATTAATCATAAGTGTTGAAATAGCACTTGTAATAATAAGCGTACGGTGCTCCTGATAAAAGCTATTCCAATTTACCCCATACAATAATCCCATCGCTACTATTAAAAATACAAGCAGTAGTGTATAGCTTAAATTCCCAACGAAAATTTTGATAGATATTCCGTGTGCAGTAGATTGCAACAACCACTGCAGATAATTTACCAATGATATTTCCGGCAATAAAAACGGAATAAGTGCAATTGCAAAAGCCAACAAGATTCCCCAAACAACCTTTTTCCAGCCATCGTATTTATAGGCTAATACTAATATCGGCAAGAAGTAGATAAATCCATGAATTTTTAGATTCACTAGTATCCCCAGCGAAATACCGATACCAATAAAATTTTTATTACTACGGGTCATTACGGATAAAAGACCCATTGCCATACACAATAACATAAATGAATCATCACGGTTCATAAAAATAAATGACCATTTTAATAAAATCCATGTTTCCAGGCCAATCAAGAAAATTGCCTTTTTTACACCAACAAGCCGATAAAAACAAATTGCGGAGATTATTATGGACAGCACCAGTGCAACATACCCAGGAACTTTCGCTGTTAATAGACTCGGCTCCATAAATCTCATAATCCCCGCGGTTACTAAATAAATAATCGGTCCATGCTGCAAACTATAACGCTCGTTGGCATTTAAATCAGTATATACCGGTTTTCCTTCAGCCAACAGCCACGAAACGGCACTCATATTTACTTCCCCATGATCAATAAAACCTACCCAGCAGACATAAGTAACACCAATAAAAATGATCGCAGCAAGACCAATAAAAGAATATAAAGTAACTGCTTTATGAATATTTTCCTTAATCATTGAAACTGAAATACCTCCAGCATATATAATAAATACGGCATTCAAATGATTTTAAAATTAACATGACCATACAATTAGGAAGATTTGAGCAGTAGCTTTGCTAGATAAATGATATTTGAAATGATTGAGTAGATGATCGGTACGCTACATTGAGACAGCTTTAGCTTTTACAATACAATTCAAGGGACTGTACAATTGTTTTCCTAATTTCATCAAGTAAAGTGTATCGCTTTCGATAAAGATTGCGTTTATGAGATACCACATCTTCTATGTTTTTTCGCGGTGAGGTTATTGGAATATCAAAAAAACGTGGATCATTACAAACCATCCCTCCTGTTTCATTCCAAAATTCGTCTAAAGATGTTTTTAACTTTCTGTTAATGCGTATGTGATTATTGGCATAATGACCATAATTAGACACTGCATAAATCTGTTTAATTGTTAGTTGAGCGGAACATGTACGTAACCCAAAAAGAATAAAGTCCTTAGGGCGAAATCCGAAGAAATATTTTGTTAGAGCTCGGTTAATATCTAATCCGTTCCGTTTGCCTTGAAGCGCACCAATTTTTAAAATCGGTTCATTTATATTATTTAGCTCAATCCAAAATATTATCGCGTTAACTGGTTTTCCCTCGATTTTTAAAATAAGCCCCATCAAGCCTTCTCTATGATAATTATCATGCATGCCTAATTCCAAAGATATGGTTTCATTGTGAAAATTGCTATTCCACAGAGTGATACCATTGCCAAGATATATCTGCCGTAATGCCTCTTGTGTTAAGCTATTTTCCAAAAAAGATAGATGATCTGTAATTAATTGTAATCTCTTGCCAAATGTAGATCCGCGATAAAAAATACACCGCGTTACCTGTTCGAAAATCGCTGGCTCTGCTACAGTGACATCGCGCCGCAGAGAATTTTCGTCAAGGAATTCTTTCAATTTCTGCATCTTTTTATAATTAAGTATGGCGCGAACTACAAATACCAAGGAACGGCGATAAGCGCTAAAGTTATTATCATCATATATTTTCCTGCTAATTTTTATAAAGAACATTACTATCCCCCATTAGCGTATCTGCCCATTACCACAAATGGACAGATAACGCTAAATTTTTATATTTACCTACTCCGATTGAGAAAATTAGATTTACGCGCTTTCCAGTCATGAATGAGTGAATAGACGACAGGTACGACTACTAGTGTAAGCAATGTCGAAGTAAGCAGGCCGCCGATGATTGCATGCGCCATGGGTGCGCGTGTTTCAGCACCAGGACCGATGGATAATGCGATGGGGAGCATACCGAAAATCATGGCTATACTGGTCATTAAAATAGGGCGCAACCTGGTACGAGCTGCATCCACTAGGGCGTCATTGCAAGGGACAGCTTGCTGCATGCGCTGTTTTGCAAAGTCAATCAAGAGAATCGCGTTTTTGGTGACAAGTCCCATGAGCATCATGATGCCGATGAGTGAAATCACACTGAGATCGCTGCCAGCTAAAAACAGCCCAAACAGTGCACCGATAATGGCTAATGGCAAAGAGAGCATTATGGCAAACGGTTCGGTATAGCTTTCAAACTGTGCTGCCAGTATCATGAAGATGAAGGCAACTGCCAAGCTCAAGGCAACTGCCATACTAGAGAAAGACTCCTCCATATCTTCTGATTGACCGACAGCGCTTACCTGATAGCCTACCGGCATTTGTATAGCTTTAAGGCTGGGGTAAAATTGATCATTAAAATCCCCTAGAGTAGTTTTTTCCAAATTGGCAGTCAGACGAATTTCTTTTTGCCGATCATAGCGGCTAATTTCCGCCGGGCTTGTTGTATATTGCCACTCGGTCACCTGAGACAGCGGGAGCAGCATTTTTTGTCCATCAGATCTTGTCTTTTCACTGGGTACATAGATAGCATTCAGACTTTCAGGGCGGTTGCGGTCTGTAACTGTCAGGCGCGTACGGATATCGACACGTTCGTCACTGTCGTTGTATTTGCCGATGACTGTTCCATTTAGTAGAGTTTGAAGGGTGTTGCCAATGGTGGCGGTGGAAACGGCCAAATCGTTGGCACGCTCTGTTTTGATTTTAATATCCAGGTTCGGTGCGCCTGGACGATAACTGGAAACAATATCTTGCACACCGGCAATGCTCTCAATTTTTTGCCGCAATTGTTCAGTGATTTCTCCCAATTTTTCTACAGAATCACCTGTTATTGAAACGGCAACAGGTTTGCCGTCACCTTGTTCAATATCAATTCGGACGCCAGGAATACGGTTGAGTTTATTGCGTACTTCAATGATTACTTCATTTTGACTGCGCTGTCGTTCTTTTTTGGGCACCAATGTTACAAATAGGGTTTGTTCTTTAGCAGACGAGGTGCTGTAGACATATTTAATTGCAGGAATCGACCTGAGTTCTTGGATCATTTTTTGGGTAGTATTGTCCAATGCTTCTACAGTCTGGCCAGCCTGTGTTGTAACTTTTACGGTGAATTGTGCCTGATCAGTAGTGGGAATAAAGGATGATCCCAGGTACGGAAACAGCATCATGCTGAAAACAAATAAGGTGATTGAGGCCCCCAATACCTTTTTGCGATGCTGTCCAAGCAATTTTCTCAATATAACAGCGTAGGCATCAGCCATCTTGTCAAACCAGCGATTCCACTTGGACCACCACTGCCCCATGCGGCCTGCTGCGTCATAGTGCTGCCCAACCGGCAGATACAAGGCCGCCATCATCGGCGTCAAGGTAAAGGCAATGAAAAGAGAGACCAAGACGGCAAAAGCGATGGTCAGTCCAAATTCTTTAAAATATTGTCCGACTACACCAGACATAAAGCCGACAGGAATAAATACGGCGACTACGGTAAAGGTAGTGGCCATAACCGCTAGGGCAATTTCTTTGGTTCCATCCGCAGCGGCTTCCATGGCTGGTTTCCCCATTTGCCGGTGGCGGATAATATTTTCAATGACTACGATGGCATCATCGATGAGGAGGCCGACCGACAACGAAAGACCCAAGAGCGACATGGTGTTTATGGAAAAATTGGCTAATTTCATAAAGAAAAAAGTGGCTATAATAGAGGCGGGAATGGCTATTGCGCTGATGAGAGTGCTACGCCAGTCACCAAGAAACCATAGCACGACAATTACAGCAAACAAACCGCCGATTATGAGGTCGAACCAAACTTCATGCATCGAGTCTTCAATTCGCTGAGCATCATCGCGAACCATATACAAAGTGACGCCCGATGGCAGACCCTGTTGGATATTTTTCAGTTCGGCTTTCACTTGTTTGGCTACGTTTACAGCATTGGCGCCAGACTGTTTACCGACTTCGATGCCGATGGCCTGCTGATTGTCGTAACGGGCAAGTGTCTCAACATCTTTGATTGTGTCCTTCACGCTGCCGATCTGCCGGTAATAGACCGGTGCGCCATTTTTGGTACCTATGATGATAGAGAGAAAATCCTGCGGGTTTTTAAAATTACCTGCTGTACGTACCGATAATTCCTGACTGGCCTCTGTCAGTTTACCGGCGGGAATATCCATGTTTTCCTGCTGCAGGCGCTGGGTGATTTCCGGTATAGAAAAACCGAAGGCAGCCATTTTGTCCCGGTCCAGCAGCAGTTGGATTTCCCGTTTCTGCAAACCGGATATTTTTAACTGACCAACGCCGCCAATTTTCTGCAGGCGAGGTTTAATCACATCTTCCACCAGAATGCTTAGTTCGCGGAGATTCGCTGTTTCACTGGTAAGGGCAACAGCGACAACGGGTGCTGCTTTCATGTCGTAGCGGGCGATGACGGGCTCTTTGATGTTATCCGGCAGTTCACTGCGGATAGCGCTGATTTTATCCCGGACATCCTGTGCAGCCACGGACGGATCGATATCCAGATTAAACTGAACGCCGATTTCCGCTTCACCTTCGCGGGATGTAGACTGAATATGTTTAACTCCTTTGGCCTCGCCGACCGCTTCTTCTACTTTTTTTGTGACTTGCGTGTCAATTTGTTCCGGCAGCGCGCCTTCGTAGGTAATGCTGACTGTTACATATGGATAGGATACATCCGGCATTTCGTCCACATTCATGCGCAAGTAACTGACAATCCCCAGTAATATGAGGGCAAGCAGGGTAACGGTGGCAAAAACCGGGCGTTTGATGCTGATTTCCGGCAAACTCATTGGCTTATGCCTCCTTCAATCAGTAAAGCATCACCGTCTTTGATTTTATCAAGATTATCGATGACCACGGACATACCTGGCCGAAGCCCGGCTTTGACTTCCATCAGGTTATCAATTAAATCACCGGTTTCCACCAAAGTTTTTTTCGCTTGATGGTTAGTTGCGACGTAGACATAGTGCAAACCCTTTTGGGTCAGTATCGCTGACCGCGGTATCGCCAAAGTAGTCACAGGTTCGCCCGCTGTTAAGGTTGTTTGCGCAAACATGCCTGGTTTTAACAATTGATTAGCATTATCCACTTTGATTTTTACTCGGAACATACGGCTTTCATTGCCTGCCACTGGATTTATGACCGCTATTGTTCCGGTAAAAGTTTGATCAGGATAGGCATCCACGTTAACGGTTACAGCGGCTCCCATCTTGGCTAGGGCAATATCCTTTTGCTCAACATTTACCACAACGTACACCTGATCAATTTGTTCTACACTAAGGAGCGCAGCACCGGGTGAAACGACCTGTCCAATGGTGGCCGCTTTATTGGCGATTACGCCGGTTACTGGACTTAAAATGCTGCCGTCTTCAATTTGTTTTTGAGAATTGTTCAAATTGGCATAAGCGTTATCAACCTCGGTACGGCTGGTAATTAAACGGGCTTCTGCACTCTCGAGTTGTTGTTTGGTCACAGCGTTTTTGGCATACAGAGTATTATAGCGCTGATAATCGGCCTGGGCGGTATTCAAATTGGCCTCAGTCTGACGAACATTGTTTTGAGCAATGCGAACAGCATTTGCCATCTCTATGGTATCCAGTGTCAGTAGTGTTGCTCCTTTTTGGACAGCTTGCCCGTCTTCAACAAGTATTTGATCAATTTTACCGGCAAAACGACTACTGATAATAGCCGATGTCATTCCTTCGACCGTACCGGTTAATTTAAGTGTGTTTGGCTTTTGCGTTGTTCTTGCTTCTGCGGTAGTAACGGCCAGAGGCTGAATACTTAGAGCGGCCTGCTGCTGAGCATTATAGATCCTCCAAGTGGCAGTACCAGCAAGCAACGCCAGAATCAGTATAATCATTACAGTTCTAGTGCGGGGTTTATTCTTTATCATGGGTATCCTCCTCCGTAATAGTTCCCATTGCCTGTGCTAATTGCACGCTGTATTTGTTATAGTCATAGCGGGCATTGGTGTAGTTGAGCTTGGCGGAAGTAAGTGCCCCTTGGGAATCAATGACATCCAGGTTGGTGCCGAGACCAGACTGGTAGCGTACCTGGGCAATTGCATAATCTTCTTCCGCTTTGGCAACCACCTGAGAGGCGATGTCCAAAGCCGTACGAGCATTTTGTAAATTGAAATAAGCTTCTTTGGTTTCTAATGTAATTTGCTCCCTCTTTTGCTCCAGCAGTTCATGAGTTTTCGTAATTTCCCACTCGGCTTGTTTGATTTTGGATTTGGTTCTGCTGCCGTCAAATAGATTGAAACCGACTGTCAATTGAGTAGACCATGGATTAGGGACACTATCCTGGTTCTGCCATTCTTTCTTGATCGATAGGCTCACAGTTGGTAAATAGCCGCTTTTCGCGATCTGCGTACCGTACTGGGCGGCTTTTTCTTCCTGACAGATTTGTTTGAAATCTGACCGCTGGGTTAATGCTGTTTGAATGGCCTGATCGATCGAGCCATCATAGGCTACCGTTTCTCTGATGTCGGCTAAAGCAATATTCTGATCAGCGGGAAGTCCGAGCAAGGTTGCGAACTGGCTGCTGGCCAATCTGCAAGTGTTTTTTGCTTTGCTATGGTTTTGCTTGGCCTGAGCCAGTTCGACTTCGGTTCGCAGCACATCGCTTTTAATCACTGTCCCCTCAGAATATTGCGCCTGTACGATGGACAAGTGCTGTGTCAGACGTTGAACAGCTTCGTCAGCAAGGGCCACATTTTTTTCTGCTTGCAGGACGTTGTAATAGGCCAAATAAGTATTGGTGATAACTTGCTGTTTGGTATACGCAACGTTATGCTGTGCACCAGTGTAAAGTTTCTTAGCTTGGCCCACAAGGCCTTCAGTTAGTCCGCCGCTGTATAATATTGTTTTTGCTTCTAGAGAAGAAGAGCGATAATTAGATGGATAATTGATTGTGTCCGGATTATTATATGCTTGTAAATGATTTGCACTGAGAGTGGGCAGATAAGCTGAATGATTTTCCTTCACTAACCAGGATGCTTTTTCTGTTTCCGCTTTGGCAGCTTTTAACGCCGGGCTATGCGTAATTGCCAGCCGAATACTGTCGGCTATCGTCAGTTGAGCAGGCTGGGATGCGTACACTGGACCGAGCATGCTGCAAACCATTAGAGCTATGCCACATAAAAGTAAAGTTTTTTTTAGGTTCATGATTCTCTCCTTTTTTAAGATTTCAATTAATTCTTACTGATTTTGGCCTATAATTAAGCAGAAAACTAAAATAAAAAAGTAAATTCTTGATTTGAGTAAGGCAATTGGATTACGACCTTCACATTATATTGACAAAATCCAGCATAAACTATATTCTTAGAATATAGTCAAGCACACTAGTATAACTTTAGGAGAAACAATTATGGATTTACAATTTACTTCAGGACAGGTATGCAAAATATTCGGCATTACCAAACAGACGCTGCTTTTTTACGATAAGACCGGCATTCTGAAGCCCAAATATAAAGACCCTAACAACGGATACCGTTACTATACGTTAGCTCAATTTGACCTGTTGTATTTAATTCTCTCGCTTCGGGAAACGGGGATACCCTTAAGTAAAATTAAAAGCCTTCTGGCGCAGAGGACGGTAAATGAAACCAGTACTATACTGAAAAATCAAATTTCTGAAATTCAAAACAAAATTGAGAATCTCCAAACAGCCAAAAGCAGGTTATATAAAAATCTCATTCAAATCAAGCAGATTGAAGAAATGAAAGACTATGAGTTTAGGGTAAAGGCTGTAGCCGAACAGCACCTTTTGGCAATGCCTGTACAGTATGTCAATGGATTTCCTGATTATTACTTGACCCTATTGAAAATCACAGAGCGTATGACCAGCTATTCTATTCCGTTTTATTGGAATGTAGGATGTATCACAACACTTGAACCTTTAGAAGATGTTAAGGAGTCAATGTTTGTTGCATTAGACAACGCTATAGTGGATCAATATGTTAGGTTGAAACCGGCCGGCAACTACCTGTGTACTTATCATAATGGGCCTTATGACACGCTTGACGATACCTACGATAAACTACTAACATATATAAAATCAAACCAGTTAATGATGTTAGGAGATCTCTATGAAAATTATATTATCAACAACCTCGCCACAGAGGATGAGACTAGCTATATTACAGAAATTTCAGTAGCAATCAGTAATGGAGTGAAGTAACCGCTTGCCTTATGCAGAAATACTAAGCAAAACCGGGACAAATATTTGCAAAATATACCGGAAGTCGAATAAACAAAAAACCGTTCCTTTGCTGTAATAATATGCAACACATTATTACAGCAAAGGAACGGTTTTTCTATAAGTTCTCTATTTTTCAGCCAAATTACAAACGCAACACTCCACGTGCTTAGATCGTCCCAAAAAAGTCGTATGATTTTCTATTGGAATATCTGAAAATTGCAGAAGAACGAAAGTAATAGGCCTCGGCAATAGTATTTACTGCTATATCAAGCAGTGCACCAGAATGAGCCAAAGCTATGGATGGATTAGCCATCAAAGCTACAAACATCCGAAAACAAAAATGTTCTTTATCTAAAGCCTCCGCTAATTTTAGAGAATATGTAATACAGTATCATTCTTAGTAGGTTTCACTACATTTTATGATAAGCAATTTAAAAAGTTACAAGTATATTTCTATTTAAGGCTTATTAACAAAATCAGTAATACAGGCGTCACTATTGCTGAAATAGTAATTATTTCAAATCGCTTCTCTTGCTTTTTATCTAAAGATTTTTGCCACCTATCAGATGCTTTTTGCATCTGATTATAATTTTTCACCGCATTACCAAGGATTTTTTTATATTCCTCTAAACACTGCTCACGAACTATAGTAGGCAATTCGTTAGAAATACACTGTACTGCTTCTGTTGTTGTTCTTAAGGCAGCTACTGTTTCCGGTAAACTCTTTGTCACTTCATTTAGGCGTATCATCTGCTCACTTAAAAGCCGCAGAATTTCACTAATATCTATTAATAAAGCAGATACTTCTATATCTGTTTTTTTCTCATTTTCCCCATTTATTTCTATAGTTTGAATATGCGATACGCCTTCCTGTTGCGCCGCATATTCATCTTCTATTAATTCATCTATTGTCCTACTCATAATGACCTCCTGTTATTTCTTCTTTAATGAAAAATCCGGCTTACCAGCTTTATCATTAAAGGTTTTATTGCATTTACTGCAAAGCCAAAACGTTCCATTCTTCAAAATACGAACAAGAATTGTTCCACAGTCTGGACATTTTACAACAACAGGTTTTCCATTGTCATCCTCATAAAAAAGCTTTCTACCCGTTACTGGGGAAACACAATCCGTATTACTGCAAATATGAAAATGTTTTTTTGCTTTTGTCGAATAACGTCGGATAAGTTCCCCTTTGCTGCAGACTGGACACTCGTGAAGCGCTTTGCCTTTTGGCAGCGGAAACGTCCTATTTTCAGCAAACTGGATATTCCGATGCACCATAGCAGTCATATCATCCATATATTCCGATAAACTTTTTTGTCCTGCTGCAATTTCAGATAAGACATATTCCATTTCTGCTGTTGCATCTGGTAGCGTAAGAGATTGATCCACATTTTCTATCAAGCTGGTACCGAATTCTGTAGGTACCAGTTCTTTTTTTATTTTCGTCATACACGGGTCTACAGGTTTTCCATTCATCGTATCTGCCTGTAATTCTGCGATAATCGTATCCCGTGTTGCCGGAGTGCCGATACCCTTAACTTCTTTTAGCTTTTCCCTATTAGGATTTTTCGCGTCTACAAAGCGCCAGATATTTGCCATGGCTGCCAATAAAGTACCTTCCGTAAAGCGTTTTGGTGGCACTGTCACTTTATCGGCAATAGAATAGTTGGCTTTTTCTACTATATCACCTATCTTAAGCGTCGGAAGTTTCACGTTATCTTCGGCTGATTCCAGCTCCTGCCCTTCTAATTCATACGCCTTATATCCTTGCTTCAAGATAACTTTTCCGCTGCCCGTAAAAATCTCATCGGCAACAACCAAAGTGAACGTGATTTTTTTATATTCATGAGCAGGAAAGAACTGGAGCACATATCGTTTCGCTATAAGTTCATAGATTTTCTGCTCTATTTCACTCAACTTTTCCAGCTGAATACCAGTAGGAATAATGGCATGATGGGCAGTTATCTTTTGATCGTTGAATGCCTTACTTGTAATCTCAATATCAGCGGTATTGGCACCAGCGATTCCAAGTGCTGAAAGTACAGGCAAAATTCTTACAGCATCCGCTTTTTGAGATACCGGAATGTAGTTACAATCACTACGCGGATAGGAAACATATTTCTTTTCATAAAGATCCTGTACCGCAACCAATACTTCTTTTGGCGAAAAGCCATATTTCTTATTTGCTTCTACCTGTAATGTATCCAATGAATGCGGCAATGGCGGATGTTGCACCATATCTTTTCCCTGCACATCCCGGATGATAACCTCTGCTTTTTCAAGCTTCAACTTAATGGCCTGCAGAATATTTTTGTCTTTGACACGGTTTTCTTCATCCAGCAGCAAATTTTCTGCTGGTTTCAAAGTTGCCTTAAACGGAATACCATCTTTTTCAAAGATTCCTTTTAGTTCATAGTATTTCGCTGATTTAAATCCCTTGATTTCTTTTTCCCGATTTACAACCAATGCTAATGTTGGCACTTTCACCCGGCCAATGCGAAAGGTATTTTCATAGCCATATTTTCTTGCATTTACGGTATAGGCGCGAGTAAGATTCATCCCAATCAGCCAATCTGCTTGTTCTCTCCCCAATCCGGCATAATACAAATTTTCATATCTTTTATTATCCGTAATCTGCGCAAAAGCCCGTTTCAAGCTTTCATCGTCTTTTGCATTAATAAGAATACGCTGCACTTTCCCCTTAAACTGTAAATAATGAAGGATTTCATCAATGAGCAATTGGCCCTCACGATCAGGGTCACCCGCATGAACAACAATATCAGCTTCCATTAAAAGCTTTTTTATCACGGCTAGTTGTGCAACGGCAGCAGCTGCCGGTTTCAGTTTCCATACTTTCGGAAGTATCGGATAATTGGCCCAAGCCTTATATTCTTCGCCATACTCTTCCGGTGAAGCAAGCCCTAGAATATGTCCAAACGCCCATGTCACGGTCGTATCTCCCTGCTGGATAAAGCCTTTTTCCTTATGACAATTTCCATCCGGCCATAAATAGGTCGCCAAGGCCTTTCCTATATCCGGCTTTTCTGCTATATACGTAACTTTACTCAAAAGAAACACTTCCTTTTTATTTTTATTGTGATAAAATATAATATATATTATTTGTTTTATGGTAAATATATAAGTAGGTGATTGGGTTGAGTGAATTTGCAAAACGACTGAAAGAAATACGAAAAGGTAAAATGACGCAAGGCGAACTGGCGGATCTTTTAAATACCTCCCAAGTACAAATTTCTTTGTATGAGACTGGAAAAGATGAGCCAACACCAGAGCTTCTTGAAAAAGTCGCGGAAATTTTTGATGTGACAACGGATTATCTTTCTGGAAAAACCCCTGCCAAGGATGCTACTGTAGATACAGAAGCAGATACCTTAGCGCAGCGCATCAAAGTTATTCGTGTGTATTACGACAAGTCACAAGAAGAATTCGCTAAAGATTTATCTATCAGTCAATCAGCCCTTTCCTCGATTGAACACGGCACAATCCCTTCTGCAGAAGTCATACAAAAGCTTGGTAAAATGGGGTTTTCCCTTGAATGGTTACTCTATGGAGAAAACAATCAGCCAACTTCGCCAAAACAAGTCTTGGAAGATACTGCAACAGATTGGGAACGGACACGCATCAACAAGCTCTTAAATGCCCTTTCCCATGATAAGCTCAAACTTTGCCGTCAATGTTTAGAGCTCTTTGTCTCATCATTTACCAAAGAAAAATAGAATGTATACCTTTAGAGCAGGGCAAACGCCCTGCTCTTTTTCATTCTCCATACTGCATAAAACCAAGGCTTTTCGTCTGCGCTACCCGTTTTTGCATATCATATTCGTTTGGATGATAGGGATCATAACCATAAAACTCCCCAGCTCTAGCTTTTTCTCTCTCTATGCGATTGGCCGTAAATTCAGCTTCTTGCATAGTCACTTGCTTCATAAATTCCGAACCCTTGACCTCTGCCTGATCAATACTCTCTAAAGCTCCCAAAACTTCTGTCGCATTCTTTTTTTGCTGTTCTCCTAAAATACCGTCTGTTTTTGTTTGTAAAACCTCTTCTTGCGCATTTTTTCTAAGCTGCTGATTTTGAAAAGCTTTTTGTGCAGCATTGGCCGCATCCTGATTCGCATTTTCCAAGCTGGTATAGAGAAGAATTTCATACGCTTCATTATTGTCCGCTTTTTCTTTGATCTCCCGAAAAGCTGCACCCAGCTCTGCTGCACTTTTTCCTGTTGGCATATCGCCAACTCCCTGCACAGCCTTGAAAGCACTTTGCAAGTCAGAATTCAGACCCGTAATCATCAAGATTCTGTTATTGAGATTTTCCAACGTGTTCTGCACCGCAACAATAGCCTGTTCTGTTTCCTTTACACTGTCGGCAAAGCGCTTGGCATCAAAGACATACGATCCCGGATATAAAAGATCTCCCCACCATGCCTGTGCAATCATAGAAGATCCACTAAGTACTGCCAAAGTGAAAACAACAACAGCGGTTTTACGAATTTTCATTTGGTATCACCTGCTTTATAAAACAAGTAAATGGTTCATAGGGCAGCACCAGATTTACTTTCTTTACAATCAAAGTTTTGGGAATCGGGCCCAAATACCGGGAATCAAAGGACAGCTCCACATCGTTTAACAATAGCATTTCATCTTCTGGCACTTTCCGTTCTCCAACTGCTAATTCTGGCAAGCCATCCTGATGAAAAATCTTATACTCTTCCCCTCTAATCTCTAAAGAATCATTAAAAATCGTATATTCATCGTCCGGAAATCCCCGAACTTGCTTTAACAGCAAAAAGCCTTTTTCTACATGAAGCTTTGGCACATCTACCGGGAGCGATACAATGACATAATCTCCATAGTGCAGCTTCTGGCTAAAAGACACCATGTAAATTCCCTTTGGCGCAGAATCCGTATCATTGATATAAAATAGTTTTCCGACAAGCATATTTGCCAAAGCTATAAAACCAATTGCCAAAAACGTACATACCACGAAAATTTTAAGTTTTTTCTGCCTACCTTTAAGAAAGTTCATAACGACCTCCCAAGGCATTCATAATGGACTTCGGCACTCGGAAAGTTAATATCGCTAAACCAATTAAAGATAAACAAAGCAGCACATATTTTGACATAGCTTCTGCCGTAATTCCGTTATTTACAGTATAGGTTCCTGATAAGTTCCGATTGACTTGATTCACATAATCCTGCGCCCATCCGGGAAGTGGTTCATTCTTTGAAAGACTATTCGGGCCGCCGTTATAGGCTGCCAAGGCATAGTTCCAATCACCAAATTGCTCATAGAGTCCCTGCATATATTTTGCCGAAGCTTCTAAATTCTGTTCCGGATTAAAGGGATCATAACAACCAAGCCCGGCTGCGGTAGAAGGCATGAGCTGTCCTAGCCCTTCGGCACCAACTTCACTAACAGCCTGCGGATTCCAGCTACTTTCTGCCTGAATCTGTGCCAAGAAAAGCGTAACGGGAATGTTATATTTTTGTGCTTTTTCTGTAGCTATGCTCACTAAGTCTGCCGGTCCGGAAACGCTGCCTGATCCAGTCTGTGTGACTGCCGGTGTTTTCATGGTAAAAAGATCCTGCGGCTTGGCATCCTTGATGCAAAAAACGCAAAGCCCAACCATCACGGACAAAATCATGAGCTTTATGGTTGTAGATACCAGATGTCCCAGACTACCTTCCGCCACGAATTTCGTAAAACCTAAAGCTGCAAAGGGCCCCGTGCAAAGCGCCACGGAAGCAGAAAGATAAAATTCGATATATACAAGCATGATATAGCAGGACAAAAAGAAAAATACGCCCATCGTCAAAAAGGTAATAAGATAAATCGGCAGGATCGTTCCAAAATTCCGGACAAAATCCATCGAACCAAACGATGCAATTTTATTAAGTCCTGGCGTAATCATATACACGCATTTTTGCATCAAAAGCTGTGGCTGTGACACATTATTGGCAATTACCGTTGGATCTTGGATAAAGGTTCCCGATACCGAACTGACAAAGCTCAGAAAAAAATTGTTGATAATATTTTGCCAGTTGGTAAAAATCAAGAACAAAAATCCATATTTAAAGGCTTTCGTAATCACTTGATTTAGTGAAGTTTCAAGCCCAGCAACAAGGATTGGTAGCGTCAAATCAATGACCGCCAAAACAAATAACAGAGCCAGTCCTGCCGTCTGCAGACCGCTATACCCTTTGGATAAAGCCTTCACCATTTGTTCCATCAGTTGATTTAAAGAATCGCCCAGCTGATACATGGCTTCTACGCCCCAAGGCAGCGAAAGATTGTCGCTTCCTCGTTGTCCGGTCCCCGGATTTACACTTCCATCACCGCTAAGATTGACGCCCAGCGCTAAAAGTCTGGAATATGGATCAATTACGGGCCCCGTATAATAACCAGACGGCCAATATTCTATATGGCAATGCGCCCCGGTCGATGTGCCAAGATCTCCATCATAAGCATCGCCGCCGGTATAACCAATGACAGTACCTTCGGATGTGCTTCCATCCAGACAAATCAAGGTATCTGGATTGCAATCGCCAAAAAGAAGGGATTCTCCATTTTCTCCGGTAATCAGTACCCAATAAATAAAACCATTGCCTGCGCCATGTTCGACAGTGCCATTAAACGGTGCCAAGATAGGTGTTCCAGACGAAGTTCCGATATCGATTCCTTTATGTGTATGCCCCATATGATTTTCTTCACCAAAAGGAGCCGTTACTTCGCCGCCACTAAACGGCGCTGCCGCAAAGACTGAAGCTATATTGATGCACAACAATATACTAATTAGCATACAAAGTCGTTTTATCCTCATAAGAACACCTTACTTCTTGCCATAGTCATTGCGATTTCGCTGTGGTTCTTCAAAAGCTTTGCCGGACCGAATGTTTTTATAGTCTTCATGATGGTTAATAGCGTTATTTGCACCGTGCATCAAAGATCTGCCAATTGTGCTGTTGGCGAATTTTTGCCGCATCATGGTTTTGGCAAAGTTGCCAGAAAGAGATCCACCATGATCTGCCTGACTGGTTCGAGCTGCATTCATGGTCGCTCTTGCGTTACCATACGTAGACGCCGCTTTTGTTACCGCACCGCCTACGCCGCCACTCACTGCAGCAACGGCAGCAGTGCCGACAGATCTTGCCCCACCAATCGCAGTTCCAGCATCCATAGAAGGCTGCCCATTCATCATACTGGCTGCCAGATTGGGAAGCTGCCAAGTAAGAAAAGCCATAGCGGCATAAGATAAGGACATGCGAAGCATCGTTGCAAAAGATTCCGTTGCCGGAATTGCTTTTACATCTCCAGCCAGCGAATTAAATAATCCCAGCAGAAAATACATCACCATCAGTTTTATGCCAAAGCTGAAAACGGCAGATACGACTCGTTGAAACAAAAAGGACGTATAGCGAATGGCTCCAAAAGGCAATAAAATCACGCCAATAGAAGCAAACACATTAAATTCAATCTTTGTTAGCAGAATCTGCAGTGTAATAAAAAAGAAAGCGCCTAATGTAATGACCGTAGACAGTAAGTACATAAAGCATTTTCCAAGCCCACCATTACTCATAATGCTTGTCTCATTAAACGCTTTTAATAGACCGCCAACAACCTCAAAGCCTTGTTCTAACACTTTACTCGGTGCCATCCAATCCCCTGATGGTGCCACTCCGGCAGCCGTTAATCCGGCATACTGAAAGGAAACTAAGATAGCTGAATTGATTTTATCCCATTGCAAAATGAGGAAAAGAAAAAAGCCTACCTTCATCACCCGGCTAATCACAGCAGACATCCGAAGTTCTGCGCTATAAAGCGCCCATGTCGTACAAATATCAATTACGGCTAAAACAGAAACGAGCTGCCACGCATAGGGCTGCAAAGCTAAGAAACCCGTAATGCTGTGCAGCTCAAAAAACTTCAGTAATTCCGTCAAAAAGTCACTGCTTGAAAAATCCATGCATTCACCACCTTACATTGCCATACGTTTGCCATGGATCATCAAGTGCAGGTACAGTTTTCGTTACTTCCTGTTTCATTTTTGTAAGTGCTGCATCTTCTGCTTGTATCGCAGCATTTACAACGGCTTGATGATTCTGCTTTTCTAGCACCTCCGCCTGATTTTTCATTACCTGATTTTGTGCCGTTAATGCTTGAAGTGTTGTATGAATACTATCTATATGTGCTTTTTCTGCCGCAATTTCGTTGGCAAGCTGCTGCACCTGTTTGCTGCCTGTTGGCGCTTTATTTTGCTCCAAAAGATCCGACAGGCGCTTTTTAGATACATCCAGCTCCGTCATGAGCTGATGGTATGCCGTTACGTCATCCCGATTTCGCATGGATAAAACTTCTTGCAAAGTCGTTTTCACATTTTGCTCAGCCAAAGAAGTTTGCGCATAGGCATCTACTGCGATCTTAGGAAATGTATTTTGCCAATATTGATTCCATGCAGCAGTTTCCGTAAAAAAGCCAGACTTTTTCATGGCTGTATTGATAGAGGCCACGCTGCTATTCAAAGCATCTTTGTAACGATCTAAAACCGTTTCCGGAAGTGCCTCCAGCTCTTTTAATTGCAGGGTAATTTGCTGAGTTGTATTTGTCACCACCTGAAGTGTTTCGGTATAGGTTTTTATCTGCTGCAGAATATTTTCCGTATCAATGACCGGAATAGACGCATGTGCTGTCATGGGCAATACCAACAAAAAGATCCCAACAAGTCCCATCGTAAAGTTTTTACGAACATCCACCATCTGAAATCCCCCTCTCCTCCGCGGGGGTCCATAATGGACCCCCTATGTTTTCTGTAACAAGGTGTCCATTATGGACCCCCTGTATTTTTTCTGCAGCATGGTGTCCATAATGGACACCTTTTACGCCTTTTGCAAATAGCAATCCCGATAATCCCGCCATTCTTCTGCATAGCCTTTATATTCGAACCATCTTTGGATAAAGTTCTCCCGGCCATGCTCTGCTAAGATCCGATTCATGGCCTGCTGATCCTGCTTGGCGGTGGCTGTAACAAACGGAATTTCTGCAGGCTGCAACGCCAGTCGAAAAATACGATTTCCTTTTTCTGAGGAATAGTAATAATCTTGCTTTGGTGTCATGCTGGCAATGATATCGATCTGCTTGTCGTTGCAGTCAAAAACCTTATAGAGTTCCCTGTTTTGCGCAGTTCTGGCATTCTTATTTGCCAGATAAATCCTATTCGGGCAGTTATCCATAACTGTATTTAAAAGCTCTGGCTTATTGGCTAAATCCGAAAGATTTTGTGTTGCAAAAATGATTGAGGTATTCTTTTTCCGCATATCCTTGAAATACTCCCGAAGCTTTTGTTTAAAAGCTTCATTGTCAAAAAACAACCAACTTTCATCCAACAGAATCATGGATGGCCCGACTGCCTCTTTTAGCTGGGCTTCAATTCGGTGAAACAAATAATCCAGCGTTGCTGGCACTATGGCAGGTGTGCTCATGAGCGTTTCCATTTCATACACCTGCCAACGCCCTTTGCCAGAAACATCCTTGGTATTATCAAAAAGCTTACCGTAGCTTCCTTTCATAGTAAGAGGAAGTAATGCCTGCCGAATTTCCTGATCTTGTACCATTTCGCAAAAGGTAGAGATGGAACGCTGTTCTTCTGGAAATTCTTTTAATGAGCGGAGTGCTTTCCACACAAAATTGTCTTTGGCCGGAGTAATCTCTATATTTTTTTGCTTTAAATACGTCAAGATCCACTCTTTCGCCCATTTGATTTCCTGTTCATCATCGATTCGTGCCAATGGCTGAAAAGATAACTCTCCTTCGCTTTCAGCAGCAATGTTATAGAAATTACCACCAACGGCCAAGGTCAGCGCTCGGCTGGAGGCTGCTTTATCAAAGATGAAGACATTGCTCTCTGGATATTTCAAAAAATGCGCTTCCAAGGTATTCAGCAGTACAGACTTTCCGCTGCCGGAAGGTCCACAAATTAGCGTGTGCCCTACATCGCCTACGTGAAGAGATAACCGAAACGGTGTAAATCCATTCGTATCCGTATAGAGCAGCACAGGCCCCTTTAAGTATTCATTCCTTCTGTCTCCAGGCCATATCGATGTGACCGGGGCAAGGTGACAAAAATTTAAGCTGTTGACGATGGGACGGCGGATATTCGCCCGGTAGCAGCCCGGAATCGAGCCCCACCATGCTTCCATGCTATTATCCGTTTCGATATATCCGCAATAGCCTAGAGAATTTACAGCTTCTAGTATTCTGTTTGCTTTATCTGTACAACGATCTTTGTTAGTATCAGAAACCATCATTGTCATGGTGTAATAGCCGTAACTTACAGCATCTTGCCCCAGTTCCTGCATGGCAACACTGACATCGTCTTTATTCATAACTGCTGTTTCATCAATGGCATCATTGAGCTTTTCCTTTAAAACCGCCTCCCGAACCTGCGTCCAAAAGCTCTTAATCTGCTGATTCCAGCGCATTAAGAAGTTCTTCAGTTCTTCCATAGCATCCATTTTGGATAAGCAAATATAGCGAGATACCCAGCGATATTCAATGTCCATGTTGTTGAATACATCAAAAACACCCGGTGTAGACATTGGTGGAAAATCTAAGATGCTAACAAGCTTAATGTGTTTTTCCCCAAGCTTCATTTCTCTGCCACCAAGCACATCCGTATCACAAATGTAATCTGTGATGTATTTATCATGATTTACTTTCACCGGGAACCGTTTATCTGAAATATTAGAGTGCAAATAGCTGAGTGCTCCTGATGCATCGAGCGGCTTAATATCCGGGAACCAATTCTGCAGCATATTTCCAATGAGATTTACGTTGCTGATAAACTTTTCAACGGTTTCGCAATACACCCGCATATCGGCCTTATTCTGTCCTTTGTTTTTGGCATCGGCAATAAACGCATCTGTAATACGTGACTTTAAAAGTTGCGGTGGTTCACAGTAAACGATGAAGTAATAACTGGTTTCAAAGTGCTTCTGACCGGCATAATAACCGGCTCTTTCATCCTCCATTTTTTGCACAATGGGAATATCGATCTTTGCCGCATTATACTTACTGGCAAGATGACGCTGGGCCTCAAAATATAGGACATAGCCTGTTGGCAGAGTTTTGATAACGTTATTAACAGCAGCGTTATACTGCATGAGCTCTAGCGGTGTAGAGCTGTCCATATCTGGTCCGCGAAACTCATAAACGGCCATCATGGAATGATCTTTTCCATGAACGATTCCTGTTTTCTCATCCACAAAAGCCCACGGCAAAAGATAGGGAAGCCGTGCTTTTTCATGAAAAACACCGACTTGTTGTGAAAATTTTGCTGTGATTTTTTTCTTTAAAAATGACAACAACACGCTTCACCTCCTTTAGCGATAATAATAAGATTTATGACCTTTTCCCTGCCAAAACACCTGATGGAACTGCGGGTCCTGCTGCCCCAAATGGCGGAATAAATAATGGGCTGCTACTGCCACAAAAAGTACGGTCCATGTTTTCATGAAGATCCCGCCTAATACAGCAAACAAGATTTCTGCGATAAACAAGTTCCGGGGTACCCCCATCCAGTACAATGGCTTTACCAAGGAGCGATGAATCGGAATTTCATACCCTTCCGGCAATTCTTCTTTTTGACTCATGGCGTAACTCCTGCAATAGTAAGCCCACCTGCCGAAGTCTGCAGATAGGTCATAAAGTTTGGTGCAAACAGGCAAATAGAAACTGCTAAAATAAGCACAATAAACTTCTGGGTTCCGCCTCCGGCATGACCAGAAAAAAGCGCTATAGCAGCTCCGGCAATTCCCATGGCTCCCAAAGTCATCGGCAAAGGTCCTGTCAATTGATCCGCTAGCGAATTAAAAAATTTCATCCAAGGCCAAGTAATACCTTCGACACGATCACCACTGACCGTACTGGCAAAGGCCTTGGTGGATAGGCTGCTCAAAAATAACGTAGCAGCTATAGACTTTTCCAATGTTTTGTTCCTGATTTTTTCAAACAAACGATTTTTCTTTAGATTCATAGGAAATCGCCTCCTCAATTCTTCTCTACATGATGCAAAATATATTGATCTTTCAAACTGTCATACGCCTTAACTTCAATGATGTCATGGACTACCCGGCTTTTCTTGCCGTCACCAAGTTCCACATGCGAAATGAAGATTACTACATCAATGGCTTCCCCAATGAGCTCTTTTATGTCTCCTGCCGCATCCGAATCTTCCTGCGCTAATGACTTAATGCGCGTCAGCCCTTCTTCGGCACCATTGGCATGTACAGTACAAACACCGCCTTCATGGCCCGTATTCCAAGCTTTGAGCATGGTATAGGCCGCACCATCGCGAACCTCTCCGACAACAATCCGGTCTGGGGAGCGGCGCATGCAATCGGCTAAAAGGCGCGTCATGTTATATTTGATCCCGCCTTGTCCGGTATCTTGTTTAGTAAACATCGGACTATAATCGTCTGCAGGGCATTGCAGTTCTGGTAAATCTTCCAGACTAATAATCCGATGATACGGGGATATTTGAGCAATGGCTGCTAAGATGGCATTAAGAAAGGTTGTCTTTCCGGTTCCTGTACCACCGACAATTAAGATATTCTTTCTTCCGGTGATGGCTTTTTCAATATAATTTTTATAACTCTGGCACAGCACGTTATTTACAACATAGTCCTCCAGATAAAAGATTTTCAGGGCCTTTTTCCGGATATTCATCTGCGGGTTGCGCACAATTGGCGGAATTTCGCCTTGAAATCTTGCTCCATAACCTGCAATTTCTGCAGAAATCGAGGGAATGTCTTCATTGACAATTTTGCCGACCTGACCGGCAACTAGTTCAATAATGGCCTGAATCTTTTCCGGTTCCAAAAATATATTGGATTTTACTTTTCCCTCCTCATTTGACTGATAGCGAATAAAACCATCGTCATTGTTATAAATTTCCGTAATGTCAGGCCGCTTCATCAGATCTACCACAGCAGCGCCTAGCATGACATCTAGATTTTTATTCTCCACCATAACTATTCACTTCCGTATTCTGTTCATCTATAACCTCTGTGTTTTCTTCTTCGGTTTCCTCAAACTCTTGAATCCCATGCTTTGTCGCAAAATCATTATAGAGTTCAATATAGCGATTAATGGCAGAGGTACTTTCCGTTCCTTCAATTTTGTCTTTGGCATCTAAAACAGCGCCAATCAAAAGAACAGTCTTATCTACTGGAAAACCTGTTTTTTTGATGGTCTGTGCAATAAAATCCAGCCGCTGTGCCTCAATCTCCTTTTTTGTCCGCTTCATCTCCTGCCGAATTTTTGCCATCGTCTGCTCTTGCTTTTGCTGCAGAAAACTGAACTTTTTCTCTAAACGATGAAGGGTTTTTGTTCCTGCCATGTTTCACTTCCTTCCTGCTCATGGCTCTTGATATTCATAAGAAAAGTCCTTGGCTTTTTCCTTTTGGCGTTTTTCTTCGGCTGTAGCTGCCAATAAACGATCTCGCTCTGGATATGGATTATCCCTAATGAGATCACTAGCTACGGGAGCAGCTACTAGTTTTTTTAAGAAAAAACCATTTTCATAATACTTGACCTTATCCGTCAGCACCGGCGGACTACCACTTGCCACAATGATTTCCCGATCCCCAAGACGCTTAATTTCATCTGCCGTCATAAGCGCTCTGGCCGTTTCTGACTTTGAATAATTCTTATTCGAAAACCAGCCGCTACTTGAAACACTTTCCACGGTAATAGTTTTATTGCCAAGAAGTGACTCCGTATATTTTCCGGTATCGTTATCATTTGGTGCATAAAAAATCTGCAAATGACAGTTCATCAAAATCTGATTGTCTTTCCCGTAAATCCCGTTAATCTGTGGCAATCCCTGATTGATCAAAAATACCTTCATACCATAACCGGCAATATAGGAAAGCGTTGCGGCAAAGGACTGCAAATTTCCCAAGGATGAGAATTCATCCATCAAAAAGAGGCATTTATGCTTATACAAGGTTTTGGCTTGTCCGTTTTCATAGGTACCGATTTTCTTGGCATGATGCTTTACCATCATTTCAAAAAACAAGCGGAAAATTGGGGCCAGCCTCAAAAGATCAGAAGGTGGCGTTACCAAGTAAAGGGATACTGGATTTTTGTAATTCATAAGGTCATCGATACAGAAATCGCTGACCGATGTGTTCTTTGCAAGTGTCGGATCAAGATATTCCTTCAGTGCTGTATTTGCTGTGGAAACAATGCTGCCGCACTCATTATCTGGTTTTGACAGGATCTCCACAAAGTTCTGGTAAATGATTGGATGGACGTTTGGCATGTAGTCCAATGACATTGCATCTGGATAAAGATCCTTCATATCTTCTGGCGTAAAATGCCGTTTCACATACGATTCACTACCTTTATCCCACTCCACCAGCTCAATGCCTTCATCCGGAACATGATCAAAGGTCTGCAGCGCTTTCAGTGTATCTAAAAATCCCTTTGCATTTACTTTTTGTACCAACTGCCCGTCCAAATTTTCCATGACCGGATTGCCGTCTTGATCAAATTCTGGAACGATATTCGCTTTCATAAAAGCGGCCACCGTATAAAGGTTCGGCACATGCGGATAATGCTCTGGATCACCATAATGCGCATACATCAAGTGCAAAATAACAACTGTGATCACTGTTGCAGCATTGGCTCCCCAATGATCAAGACTTGCTTTTCCTTCGTAATTTGCCAAGATATACGCCAAGTTCTGTGCTGCCGGAACTTCAGCTGCCGTTCCAATCGGAATTTCCTCTAATGGATTCCACCGGGCAGAGCTTCCGTCCAGGGCTGTTGGTTCAAACTTGATAACCGTATGCCCCATTCGCTTTCGATACCCTGCTGTAACACCCCAGTTTTCACTTTTAATGTCATTGACGATGACACTTGACCTCCAACCGCCAAGGAGTGTCGGAATAATCAGCCCTACGCCCTTACCAGAACGTGTTGGCGCGATGACCGCCAAGTGTTTATTGGAATTATCCCGCAGGTAAAAATGCGGACAGGAAATATAGAACTGCAGCAGTTTTTTGTATAGGCATACCCAAGGATATACCGTATAAAAGTCATATTTTTGTGGCTCATATTTCGGTGGATGCTCGATCTTATGTTGCAAGCCCCGCAGCCGTTTTTCTAGCTGCTGCCTCGATACAGTTGCATCTCCCGGTATTTCTTCCAATTCACTCTGCACGATAACCAATTGATTGCTTATGCGATCCATCTTTTTATCTAATCGCTTATCAAAATCCATCTCAGCAAAAGAAACTTTCTCCTGCTTAATTTTTTCTACCGAACGAAGAAGGTCCGTAAACTTTCGCGTAAGTGCATTATCATAGAGCCCTACGACTACGCCACTAGCTGAAATCAGATCCATGCCTAA
This sequence comes from Megasphaera paucivorans, assembly GCF_900103535.1. Classification (GTDB taxonomy): domain Bacteria; phylum Bacillota; class Negativicutes; order Veillonellales; family Megasphaeraceae; genus Megasphaera_A; species Megasphaera_A paucivorans. The sequence goes on from NZ_FNHQ01000009.1 coordinate 40,385, forward strand.
AATATCCTTGTACTCCCCCCAATACGCACTGCCATGAGAATCTAAGCGTCGCGGTGGCTGCAAAACAAATAAGAATAGAAGCCCGACAAGAAATCCCCCATAAATATATACATAGGTTTGTTTGAATAAATCTGGTATATAGGAATGGAAATGTTGAAACCAGCTGAAATATTTCCATGGATAATAGTAAAACTGCCCATTCATTTGAAATGGCGTTCCGAGTAGAGGATCATACTGCACCAGTGCAGCCAGTTTTTGTGTCGCTGTCCACAAACCAGCAAAGGCTGGCATGAAAAAGAAAAATACCCTAATCACGGTATGCTCCTATCGCTAAATCCTGATTGACGAAAACACTAAACTGAAAACCCGGTTCAATCTCAATTGTCGGATTCACATTGGCATCCTTATCCATCAGCTTTTGCCCTGTTTGAAGGATAGATGCAACCGCTCCGGAAACAGCTTCTTGCCCAGGACTTCGACTATCACTGCCGGAGGTATTTCCTGTTAAACTTTGCGCTGCTGCGCTAAGGAGTGTACTGAAAAAGGCAGTTTGATACAACTTACCTCGATGCTCATTGTATTTATCCATCAAACCCGGATAACCGGTACCGTCAATTGCCTGTTGATTGGGAAGCGTAAGTGATGCACCATTAGGTAAAATAATACGTTTAAAAACCACACTAATTCTCTGATTACCAAGACCGCCAGCAACACCCGTTGTCCCAATAATCCGACTGCCCTGAGGAATCAATAAATGCGTTCCAGTAAGGCTGTCGTAAATATTTTGCCGAACCTGCGCTACAACATCACCATTTGGGACATCACTTGTTACACCCGTGAGAAGCGTTGCCTGAATCACTGCCCCGGCATTTAAAACATAACTTCCTGTGTCTTGCGGTTCATCATCGGAAAAGGAGTACGCAGTTGGTATCGCTTGTATTTTTGATGTACCTGCCACTGCTGTAGAAATTGGTGTAACTTCTGGCGTTTGCCCTTGCGAAACAGCTGCTGCAATTTTGAAAGCCAATGCACTGCTATTAATAGCCGGTTGTACTTTTGCTGCTTTTTCCTCTTCCGCTGCTGCATTGTCCCGGTAACTACTATTCGAGGATGCTGCTACAGGCGTTGTTGGAACATATGTTACTGCGGCTGGTCGACTGGTTGCTGTACTGGCTGGTTGATATGAATTCTGCGCTCTATTTGGTGAATTTGTCACCTGCCCACCTTGTCCCCCATTGCTATTCAGGTCATTCCCTTTATTTTTCTGATACTTACCGATCTCTGAATACTTATCTGGAAGCTGCTCTGCCGGTGTTGCGGCAGTTGCAACACTTTGACTAGAAAGCGGTTTATCCGCTTTCTCTTTTGTCCCGAAAAACGTATTGCTGGCAGCTGCCGTGATCGCACAAAGAAGGACGGCTCCACCCGTGACCATAATGGCTTTTTTCTTTAAGGTTTTCGCCCGACTTTCCGGATCATCGTCATCCGAAAAATCTATTTCACCACTCTCCCCTATCTCTTTTTCTGCCTTTTCATCAAGTGTTTCAGTTTCCTCTTCTTCAAAATCTTCATCCCGCTTTTTATGAAACAGGCCTTTCACCTTGTCAAAAATCACTGTGCATCACCACCCGCTGAAATTTTTGGCAGACTAGATTCTTCTTTTTTCGGATAAATATCTACATAAACATTGGCCGAATAATACAGTCTGGCATGCGTAAACACACGATCTGCAATGAAATAGGCCCCATGAATCCGGTAATTTACGAGGGTCAGTTTCTCTTTGTCGGTGCTTTCGATATTGTAAAGGACCGGCAGATCATACTTATTGGACTTTGGCATCCGAATATAGGTCCGTGTTCCATCATCAAAAACCTTGCGTGGAAATAAAGCTGCATCCGCTTTTTTGCTGCCCTTGGTTTCATAGGAATAGTTCATTGTTTTAGCTACATAACGCCCATCAACTTTTTCTGTGAAAATATCTAGAAATTCTTTTTCTTCGCGATTTTGATAAACTTCCGCATTTGCCAGTTTTCGATACATTTCTTCTGGATAGTCCCATGAAATGACGGGATTATATGTATCCGCTGATGATACCGCTAAACGATAAGAACGCTTATCCGTATTGATGATAAAATTTGTGCCAATATCCGCAAACTTTGGTTTTACATAAACATGAACGGTACTATCTACACTAGCCGTCTCAATGTTCCAGCGCTCTGTATCTCCGGCTAAGACCCCCACTAACTTTTCATTCGGATGCAAAGAAATATCCGTCACGTGTCCAAGCTGTACATATACTTGATACACACTGCCCTCGTTATAGTCATACATCAGTTTAGATGCAGAAACATAGGCATCTTCTGTTGTGTAAAAGGCTTTTTGCTCAGCAAGGGCAATCAGGCTGGATGAATACATCGAAACCGCTACAGCTACCGCGATAAAAATTTTACGATGGTTCAAAGCGATCACTCCTTGCTTTCATTTTCTTTACTTATGGCTAAATCCTTAATTTTCAGGCCCAACGGATTAATGAGTAATTCTTCTTCTTTGCTCTGCGGTTCAATAGCAACAGAAAAGAGTGCGACATAGCTGACTTTTTTTCCCGTTATATTGCCGCTAATGGCGTATTCTTCTTCTACCCAGCGAACTTGATATGTTGAATTTGATCCCGGCTGCAATTGAATCGAACGGATCTGCGGCTGCACCGTCATGCGACCAAGGAGCCCCACCGGATTATCTTTTGATACGATTGCATTTATTTTCTGTGCCGCTTCCTGCGTCATAAAATGCCGGGAGCGATTCCAATTGTTTTTATATTGGACCGGATCGAGCGGAATCGTTCTTGTGTCAGCAATGAATTGCGCCAAAAAGGTTTTGATTTCGGCCTCCTGTGGTTTATAGTTGGTTGCCTTTAATTGACCGCCAGTTTCTACCTGCCCCGTGGCATTGTCCACGCGAACGACATACGTCTTATAATTTGCTGTTGTCGCAATGAAAATAATGGAAAGCACACAGATGATCAAAAGCACGAGATACAGCAAGTTCCTTTTTTTCGCCACATCTTTATCTAAGGCCAAATTATATAAGTCACTCTGAAATGTTCCTGCAGCTTTTCGGTCAAATACCTCTGTTGGTTCTCCTTTTGGGAAAAATTTAGTTTGCGGTTCCATATATTCCACCTCCTTTACGGTGAAATATTATCATTATTTTAATAAAAAGTAAATAATAATATTTGTGCAAAATAGTCGTAAATAAAGCATTTGTAGTAACAATTTAACCTAAATTCAAATAAAATATATTTTACATTCACAAATAAAAACCATATAATATAAGTAGAAAAATGAATCAACGGCGAGAGCTAAAACCCATAATGCGCATTTACACAAAACTCTAACGAGCTTTGTAGCGCCACCCTCCAGCTGGACCGGATTGCTGCCTCCGGCAGACGGCTTTGCCGTGCTTTGTTTTCCTGCGGAAAAACGAACCGAAAAATTTTTACAAATTTTAAAAAGAAAAAGCAGCCCTGAAAGATTCGGAGCTGCCAAAGGAAAGAACTATGGCCCATTACTATTTTGAAAATACACCTCATGGCACGCGAAAAAACGGCACCAAACTAAATACCAAAACCCATTACGACTATATCTTCCGCGAAAGCGAATATGCTCATATGGATAATCGCGAGGAAGATTTAGCTTTTACTTCTTATGGGAATATGCCGAGCTGGGCCGATCATCCGGGGATGTTTTGGGAAGAAGCAGAAGCCCACCGTGACAAGCCTGATGGCCGCGCTTATCGGGAATTTCGATTTGCCCTGCAAGAAGAATTTACCCTTGCTGAAAACATGGAAATTATTGAGCAACTTTTAAAAGAAACCGGCATCAAGGATCGCCATGCCTATTCCTATGCCATCCATGATAAAACTGCCACCTTTGACAAGGAGCATCGAAACATTCACTGCCATCTGATGTTCAATGAAAAAATTATTGAACGCGACCGGCCACTTCCACCTGACAAATTCTTCAATCATTATGCGGTCAATCGCTCTGGTGAACCAACGCAGGGTTATCGCTCATCTAGAGAATTCATTACCAAAGAAATGACGCTTCATTTACGTAAACGCTGGGCTGAAATGGTTAATGAAAAGTTTCAAGAAAAAGGCCTTTCCACTTCTATCAGTGAAAAGACCTTACAGACCCAACGTGAAGAACTGGTTTTATCTGGAAGAAATGAGGAGGCAGAACTTCTCAACCGAACTCCTGCCCCACACCTTGGCAGTGCTTACCGAAATCCAGTTGTGATGCAAAAAATTATGAATCAAATTGAGCAAATCGATCACGAATCAGATTTCCCTGAAACTAGTGAAGAAACAGACATATCTGCTCTTTCTTCCAAAGAGCAAAACGTCTTAATTTTTGCCAATGATGCTTTGCTCCGCCAAGTTGCCCGACAAATACAGCAAGAACGCCTACGTCTGCAAAAGGCTCAGGATATAGAAATAGCAAAGATTGAAGCAGCAGAAATCATGGAAGAACCGCTCATTATAACCATTGGCGATGTATATTCTTATCTCAAAGAAAAAGCCTCTAATTACCAAACACTAGCTGATGATAAATTAGCTGCCTATAAAGCCTTGAAACCACATATTCTTAACGATCAACAATTGCGACTTGCTACACAGGATAAGGCCTTGAATCATCAGTACGATAAAACACGCAAAGCCTATGCAAAAACGGCTAAGGAATTGCAACGTACAAAAGAGCTGGCTACTTCCCTTTATGGCATTCCTGATAAAACGCATGAACTGGCCGAATGCAGCAAAAAAATAAAGCTGCTTACCGAGGAACGCAATGTTCTTGGTAAACAACTCAATGCTTATCGCCGCGCTATTGATGGCGACGCCAAAGAAAAAATTAATGATATTTTTAAAACGTTACAGCATGAAAATGCTGAAAAACAGCTTCAGAACAACCGGCTTTATGCCGAATATCTTTCTTTGAAAAAACAGACCGATAGATATGCTGATGCTGCGAAAAAACTAAGCACGGAGAACATGGACATGGTACTTTTCACCGATAGGCTCCCGGCAACACTAAACCGCAAGTGTAAAATTGACGGTATCCAGCCTATTTCTAAGCTCAAAATCTTGGTTTATAATGGTGATTCTTATGCCCTTTTAGCACAACTTCGGGCTCAAGAAAATATAGATAAGAGCATAGATAATCGCTGTACAGTGACAGCCGTAAAGCTTGGTGATAATATAAGCCGTGGCACCGTTCCAAAATATGAAATTCAGGTGATGACGAACAACAACAATAAGTGGAAAATCCATAGTGCTTCTATTCCGATCAAAAATGATGCTACACCTGAAATTATCCGACTCTATACTCTTCATGAATCACGGCAGCAAAATGCAACTTTACAAAATAATTTAGTAAGGCATTCTCATCCTATTTTACAGACTGCCCGCAATGATCAGAAGCAGGCAATTTCATCTCATGTTGCTTCACTCGCTGAAAAGCTTATTTCAAAAGAAAAGGACATCCATTTGGACGCCCATTGGAATAATGAATCTGAAGTTAAAGACAAAACAAAAATTGCTGAAGAAAAAATGTATCAGGGATGGAGTTTATAACCTATAACTTTCAAAAAATCATAGACTTTTTAGTTTTTACCAATTACATCTTACAACAATCGATCTAATAATTCGCCAATTTGTTCAAATGCATCTCGTTTAACAATCTCTATTTCTTCCATATCAACCAACTCTTGAAAATCAGCAACATCTTTAGGCCCTGCATGATTAGGTGTTGCGAACTTTTCTTTGAGCTTCCTAATCATCTCTTTAACTAAACCATGATCTTTATATGGTAAAAAGTCTTTCACCAATTCCTCGACACCGCCTGGAAAATGTTTGATGCAAAAATAAATATCATACGCATCCTTAGCTTTCCCCCGTCCCAGCGCTGCAGCTTTCATAGCTAAAAAAGGAACTATAGATACAACTTTTATTCGTCCAGTATCAAATGCCCCATCAGGTCTCCTTGCTTCAATTGTTATTTCTACTGCAGGTATTTCAAACGCAAAATTACCCCCAGTAGCTTTTAGTGCTTTAAGGCCTTGAATATGTTGACTCTGCTTTCGTTCTGAAGTACCTCCGTACTTTCCCGCCAAAATATCTAAATCAACGTCATATTTAATCTCATCCACTACAACACTTTTAACAAAAGTAAAATACTTTTCTTTATCTTTCCGATAGCCATTATCTATCAGAATCTTTTCGATTGTAAAATACGCAGCCTCTTCAAGATTTAAATGATTTAAAAGTATATCTACATCAATACTTCCGATATGATCTTCCCCTGGAAAATATAAATCAGGTACCCAACCACCGACAACTAATATATCGTCCTTATAGGCATTTAATATATTCATTATTTCAATAAGAACCCTATGTGCAGCCTCTCTTTGCCCACCAGAATAATCAGTTTGTGAATGCAAATCTTCGTCTTTAATCAAATTTAGAACTCCCTCTCCATAATTGCATTTGCAGCTTCTTCCCCACGTCCTTTTAAGGCCAATAAATCCAAACAAACTTGAATTGGTGATGCCACTATAAGTTGATTTATATTACGCACATTCAACATTGTACATGGGTCATAAGGCACAATTATTGAAACATTTGAACCGCTAGTGACCTGCTTGCAATCCAATGACAAAACTGCTTCTTGTAAATCCTGATAAGGTATATACACATGAACTTTATTATATCTGACCGTAGGAGAATATCTCACCGCTCCAGAAAATCCTGTAACTGCATACTCTATCCCCGTCTTTTCTTTCAACTGAATGAGCTTTTGTTCAAATTCTTGAACAGAGTATTTAGTATAGTATTCATAAGTCATATTAGGTTTCGAATTATAAATTTGTGCCCACTCAGTAATTATCTCTTTAGGTTTAGCAACAAAAAAACCATCTTCATCGCTTGCTATATATTCTTTTTCTTCCAAATATCTTTTAATATTAGCAACCTGTCCAATACTTGACTTGGAATAATCTGACAATTCCTTCATTTTCCACCTTCTATTAGGCGTCTGGAGTAACTGTCTTAAAATTACACTCGACTTTACAGCTCGCCTTTCAAAAATTGACGTATTTTTCCCTTTACTCTCTCTATATTTATTGGGTTTTCCTTCTACACGAATATATATCCCATCATATATTATCAGACAATTTCCAGATAGATCAATGAAGCCCATCCCAAACTCCTCGCATATCTTACTAGATGCTGGAGAAATATAGGGAGCTGCAAGTAAATAATAAGGCTTTTCATCTTCATTATTTACTTGCATTTGCTCCTTTAATGAAAGTAATTGCGCTGCGGCCTTCCTAATATATTTAGGCTCTCCATTGCTTTTTACTTCGCATATTATCCTTAAGCTTCTAACGTCATTAACATTAGCAATAGCCTGAATATCATAAGCTTGATGTTGGCTAGTAAATACTTGTACATCGTTTAAAATAGGTACACACTCTAGCACTCTGAGCAATTCTTCCTGAATTAAGAATTCAATTTGCATACCATCTAATCTATTTATTTCATTTTTCATCCAAATCACGCCTTTCACCATTCCGGTGAAATAATTATATCAAGTGAAATTGTTTTTTGCAAGACAATTTCACCTATAAGTCTATTTTCACCATTGCGATGAAAATAGACTTATAGGTGAAAATTATACCCTATCACCAAAATATACAGTTTCCCCTTCAAAGGTAAAACAGCCGAGTAATATTTTTTAGAAAATATTACTAAACCACACCTGCAGTGCCAGCTTGTTATGGGTTAACCTTTTTAAAACTCAGATTCAGGTTTTAATCCAAAGTTTTGAAGCAAATAAAAAGATCTGTCATATGCGGCAGATCTTCTTTCTGCATTTATTTGAAATATCTATCCATCACAAAGATCGTTCCCGTTCATGTTCCTGACTACGCACATTCCCCTTTGATTCAATACGGAGAAGTACTTTCCTTGGCTTTTTAATATTACTTTCATTATCAGAAACCTTATCTTGGACGGATGCCACGGTTCTTCCTTTCTCTGGCTCATTTATGCGTTGAACAGCCGACTGCTGTTGTTCTGCGGTCTGCAATTTTTCCTGCTGCTCCTTTTCTACAGCCTGCCGTCTCTTTTCTAATGGTGAAAGATTTAAAACTTCTTCTTTCTTCGACTGAAGATATTGGATTCCCTTGTCAAAAATGGATGAAGTCTTTTGAATCGCCTGATCCATCATGCTATAGGCTTTATCCCGAACTGCCGTTTTTATTTTGTCTGGCATTTCCTGAATACCAGTATAAACCTGCTTTACCTGTTCACGTGCCTCTTTCCACAGAGCAGCCGCGATAACCGGCTTTTGCCAATGAATACTTTCACGAAGGTTTTCTGTATCAGAAATAAACGTTTTGCCTTTTGCCATTAAATCTCGCAGATTCTCTGGCGAACTACCTTTTGTCTGTTCCTGCATCCGCTCAATAATATGCTTGATTTGCTCCATTTCCCGCTGCACTTGCCGCTCACGCTCCACGAGTTTTTCATATTCCGTTTGCAGAAAAATACTGGCTTGCTGAAAGGAATCTACTGTTTTATCCGAGGCAGTCATAATATCCTGCTCAGAGCTTGTTTTCTCCTGTACGATCTGTAAATTCTGGAGATTTTCCTTAATAACCTCATGTTTCGGCTCATATTCTAGCCAAGTTTCCGGCGATGGTGCATATTCCTGTTCTGCCTGCGAAAACTGATCCATCTTTTCATACAAAGTATCAGAGGCCTTACCAATATCACGGCGCACGGGTTCCGGGGATTTATCCACCGTAGCCTGTACGCTTTTTTCCATATCCTGTTTTAGGTGAGTAGCAAGATTACCATAATTCTGCGCATCAGCTTCATCAATCATCTGCCACAAATCCTTTTCCATAACAATTTTCTCCCTTCAAGTCCAAAAGGTGTCCATTATGGACCCCCTAATCATCGTGCCAATTCTGCCTGTTTTGATTTATCCTTTATCGAAACTTGCAATTTTTGTTTCCGTTGCTGCCGTTTTTTCTTCTCCATTGCCCGATCCGCAATCTCCTGAAACGGCGATACCTTTGTCGATTTCTTGACCTCTTTACTAAGCAGTACTTCCTTGCCATTTTCCACCGCTTTTGATGCTACTTGTTCAATGCCTTTCAAAAGCATGTTCTTCTCAATGTAATCGGCCATTTCTTGTGCCTTAGAAGCTGCCCTATATAATTCATTGGGATCATCTTTTAAAACCTTTGCCCAAGACTGTAGATATGCGGCATGATTCTCATAATGCTTTTCATCAAATTTAATCCCATATTGCTGCTGCAAAAACGTAGAAGCAAGCTCTGCCCGTAATTCCTCTTTGGCATATTCACTTTTTTCAAAATTGAACATGTCACGGTTCATCCGGGTAGAATGTCCTGTACTATGAGCGATTTCATGCGCACAAGTCGCATGAAAGCCATCCAGTGTCTTAAATTTTTCTCGCGGCAATACATGGATTTCATCTGTCGTAGGACTATAAAAATTCCGATTGTTCTGGTCAAATAAAATTTTTGCCTCACTGTTTTTTAGCATATTTTCCATGTATTTATTCTTCTCATTCTCATCAATGGTCACAGAATATTCCGGAGGAACCCCTTCCATTTGCTGTGCATTAAATACCGTATAGTATTTAACTATGGGACAATCTAAATCTTTCAATTTCTTCTCTTCTTCACCGGTTTCTTGATTTACTTCTTTGACCGTGACCGATTTCGACCAAAATTCAATATGTGTCCCTTTTTCGCCTTTTTTGACCTGCCAGCCTTTATCCTGCGCCTGTTTATACGTGCACCAGCGACTATCTGTATAACCTTTGTCCTCTGCTGCGATCATCAGGCGCATGCGATTGAGCCCTCGATAGGATGAACCAAGGGCCATATTATGCGCTGGTTTGCCAAAGTGTTCAGAATCCCAAAAGAATGGCTTTCCTGCCTCAATATCTTTTATTACTTTTTCCACAAGAGCATTCCGCTGCTCTTGCACATGCTCTGGTAACGCCATATCCTCATCCCCTAACGTTTTGCGTTTTCCTCATCGGATTCTTGCGCCAATTCTGCTTGCTCTTCCTCGGTCAACACTTGTTCATTTAGCTCCATTCCGTAATCTTCCATCGATTTTTCCGCCTTCATCGCACTTCACCTCCTGCTTTTGGTATCTTTTTTATTACAATTTCGACCTTTTCCTCATCAAATTTCAAACTCAAAACATAGGCATTATCATACCAAATAAGTTCGTTATCCTTGAATACGCCTCGATTGGTCGATATAATTCTTCTCCCATTTTCAATAAACTCCACCCTCATTCAATCCACATCCTTGACCAGCACATTGATTTTCCCCATAAAAAATTATTACAAGCCGAATCGGGTGTCCATTATGGACCCCCAAACGAATCGACGTATCCTAAGAAGCAGGGGCAAAATCGGTCGTTTTTATACGACAATGCTGGCCCCACCTACCCCAAGATTAAATTTGCCTACAGTCAGTCAAGGTGTCCATAATGGACACCTTAAATTCCAGACATTCACACCGGACTCTTTTCATCCTGCTCTTTTTTATATTTTGCAAGAAAAGCGTGAAATGGACTATTTTCAGGAATTTCAAATTGATTGGCTTCCTCTTCTGCTTCTCGTTCCAGAGCAGCTATTTGTTGCCGTTCTATCTCCGCCATTTTTTCTCGCATAGCAGCTTTCTTTTCCTCCTGAAGCTGTTTAAACGCAGCTGGAGCATCAACATATCCTTCCCGCAACGCCATATGCAGCCAACCTGCAGGATTATTTATCTTCCCCTTTTGCAATGCCTTTTTCAAAAGTTCCCATTGCTGTTCAACTGCCTCAAGACCGTATTCAGCAATAAATTTCTTTGCAGTAGCAAGCGTAATACCATAACTTGGCATTACAAAAAGTAAGCGATCCAGTGAATTTTTTATGTTAACCATATCTCCAACAACAGTTTCCTCATTCCTGTTTGTTGTTGTTTTTTCTGAGAATTCTCTGTTGTTATTCTCTGGTATTGGTGAGGACAGATTGTTCGATTCCATAGGGACAAAATGACCGGATGGATTTGGACAACTTGTCCCTATGAAACGGTCATTTTGGGCATTCTCCGCCAAAGGACCCGACAAGCCTTGAATTTCCTCATAAGGACAATTTGTCTCTATGGATTGGTCACCAACGGAAGCATCTCCCACAGTATCCGCGAGCCCTTGATTTTCCTCATGTGGACATTTTGTCCCTATGGACTGGTCACTAACAGCAGCATCGCCCATAGTACCTGCGAACCCTTGATTTTCTTCATGTGGACATTTTGTCCCTATGGACTGGTCACTAACGGCAGCATCATTTTCTCCTGATACATCTGGCTCTGATTCTTCATGATTTTTCGTTTCCGGCTCCTCCTTTTCTAGCCCTTCCAACGCAAGATAATCAATCGTGTACCACTTTGTGCGATCATAGCCTTTTTGATTGTAGTTGCCAGAAATAACCAATTTTTGCTTCTCTAAGTTGGAAATCGTCCGCGATAAAGTCTTCTGTGACCAAAACGGAAATTGCTTTGACCAGTCCGCCATGGTGTTATACACCCATTGCCGACCATCGATAATATTTTTACTGCGGTCCACCCAATAATGCAGTTGCTGTATAAAAAGCGCTTCATTCAAGCCGATTTTTACTGCAAGGCTGGGCAGGCACATCAAAGGAACCTCATTGATCAATAATTTACTCATTTTCTTCGCTCTCCCAACTGCAGATCATTAATTTTTCATGGTATTTGCGACTTGAAAGTTTTTCGAATGCTCACAGGGCCGATCACAATCATCACAACATTCTTTGCATCGTTCCGGGCAATGAGATTCATCTAAATAAGCCAAAACATCTTTTATAACCTTGATACGTGCCTGCCACTCCTGACACTCTTCTTCTGTTTTATCAGCAGTTTCTACGGAAAACCGTTGCTCGGCGTCTTTTAATTTTTCAACGATTTCTTTCTGAAACCACATTTTCGCAGCAGTATCTTTATCTGTCGCTTCTTGCTTTTGCACAGGTGGTACAACCTCATCAGTAGAATTAACACCGTCATTGCTTATATTTTTATCTGTATTATTTTTTCGCGTTTGATCGAACAGTTTTGTCTGCCCCTCATCCTCTAATTCACATTCTGTCGGGCTCTCTTTTACAACAGGAATAGTGTCATTTTTAGGCACAACGATTTTTTTCTTTTCCTCTTTTACCGCCTGTACCGTAACTTCTTCGCCCCGATCCTTAATTGCCTCAATTACTAAATTTTGTTCTTCTTTATCCATGCTTGCGAGTTCTGCTGCAGCCGTGGCTGTAATATTTCCTGAATCAATCTCCACCTTAACTTCCTCTGAAACCTTCCGAATCGCTTCTTTACGCTGCAAGGAAGTCTCCGAAATGCCAAGGATATTGGCAAAATAAGGCCTAAACTTACCATCAATATTTCCAGCCGCTTTCTGATAATCATAAAGTTTCTTGATAATGGGTTTAATCAATGCAATTTCATCCGCTTCCTGCGAAGGTGTCAGATTTCTGCGCTGCCCTTTATTCGGAAACACGATATTCAACGTTTCCATTTCATCATCTGTTATGGCATCCTCAAAATCATTGATGATTTCCCGTGTAATGGTCGGAACCATCGGATCATCTATCAGTCCCTGTTCCAAGCGATACAGCTGTGCCAAGCGGCGGCGATGGCCGCTGGTAATCATAAATCGGCCATCCTCCATCGTCTTTAAAATAATGGGCTCTATATTATGAGTAAGCTGGATCATCATCGCCAGTTCTTCAATATTATCCAAACTATACTTTTCATTTTTAGGATTCGGCACCAATTCATGAACGTCTCGCATGATGATTTCTTCCGTAGTGTTAAGTTCCTTACCGCTGCTCTGTCCTGGCTGAGAATTTTTATTTAAAAGCTTGGCAATTAAGCTTGCTGACTGTTTTTTCATGATTTTATTCCCCCGCTAAAAGTTCTTTGAAAAACTGTACAAGATCCCGCGCAAAGCCACAATTAGGCGAATACTCAAAAATAGATTTTTTTTCTTCTGCCGATGCTTCCAGCTTATCTTTTGTGTAACGAATTCTGGTGCGAAATAAGGGAAACTGACTTCCTAATAGCTCAATGCAACGGAACCCATGCGGGGTAGAAGAAAATTTATTGAGAAGGCAACCACGAAACCGCAGGGCAGGATTATATTCTTTAATTGCTTCTATATAGTCGGCCATCTGCGCAACGCCGCGAATGCCATAAATATCCGGTGTTGTCACAATAATGACTTCATCACTGGCTACCAAAGCATTGATAACGGAGGCATTAATTGTCGGAGGATTATCGATAAGACATACATCATAATTTGCAGCAACCTTTTCCAATGATTCTTTTAAAATAGTCTGTTGCACAATCTCCTCATCTTTTATGACGGCCACATTGGCATCTAGTAAAGCAGCACCGCTGGCAACAATGTCAATGTTCGAATAGCGCGTAGGCTGGATAACATCCTGAATCTCTGCCTTACCTAGCAAGATATCTGCTAATGATTTTTCTGGATCTGCATCAAAGAACTGTGAATCATTCCCCTGATCGTCATTATCTATGACCAATACTCTTAAATCGCAGCTTTCTGCTATGGCATACGCCATATTAACGGTAATCGTTGTTTTGCCAACGCCGCCTTTTTTGTTGATGAACGAAAATGTTTTCATAAATTTTCAAGTCCTTTCGCTTAACTTTTCTATACAAATCAAGCGAAAATCTGCTATAATGAATCTTAAGAAACGAAATTTGTTTACAGCAAATTTTCACTGGAGCACTATCAGTTAGCCGCTGATAGTGCTTTTTTCATACCCCAACTTCATCTTCCTTTGATCCTTACCAAAGTCCCACCCAGCTTCATATCGGGACGTGCCGTAAAATAATAGTCGCCACTATATTCGATAGACGTTGGAAGCCAGGTCATCCATTCTTCTTCATCTGAGAAATACGGTGCATAAACTTCACAACTACTACCACACGTGAATTCAATGTCTGTGCCTTCCATTTCGAACCTACCGGCTGAATTTCGGACTAAGCGCCCTGTTCTGCTTATGGCCGCATACATGCGCTTTAAACGCCAGTCACTTTCATCGAATGCATTACTACCTAGCCCCAATAAATGCTTTACATAGGTTCTCTCTTCTTCTGTTGCCTTTTCTGGATTGAATTCGTTCTGAATCCATGCTAAATCATCAACCAACGCTCTGATGATTGGAGCAGCCTTTTTAAATCGTTCAATCATGCCTTGTCTCAACATTTCTTTTCCTCCCTTTTGCAAATAAAAAAGACGCCCAATACGAATATTGAACGTCTAATAATAAACTCATTATTTTATTGTAGAATCAAATTCTCTTGACTGACGAAATAAGCAATTTCTTGTGTCTACTCATACTAGGTTGATAACTACCGAGACATTGATGTAGTCCTTAACTACTTTTTTGCGCTCAAAACCATCTTTTTTTACAAAGATGCAATGGCGGTAAAAGTACCGGAAATTAAGGATTTCTACATAGTATGGCGTTGTATCAACGCTACACACTCGACGTGGTGCGTTCTACTAAACAGGTCTACGGGTTGAGCTTTTACTGCGGTGTAGCCGTGTTGCGTCAGGTATTCCAGATCTCGTGCGAGGGTTGCCGGATTACAGGATACATAGACGACTCGTTTAGGTTTTACTCTTGCAATGGCTGCTAATACTTTTTCTTCACAGCCTGCTCTCGGCGGGTCAAGAATAATGACATCGGGATGGATGCCGCTTCCAATGAGTTCCGGCAGTTTATAGGCGGCATCCCCCAGAATGAATTCGGCATTGTGTATTTTATTTTCCCTGGCATTTTTTATGGCGTCGTGAATCGCCGGGGCTACGATTTCTATCCCATATACTTGTTTTGCCCGTTGGGCTAAAAACAGGGTGATCGTACCAGTACCACAGTAGACATCAGCTACGGTTTCATTTCCTGAGAGGTTGGCAAATTCCAAGGCTGTTTCATATAGCTTTTGTGCTTGTTCACTGTTCACCTGGAAGAAAGACTGCGCAGAAATGTTGAATTTCAGGGTTCCAATGGAATCATGAATCGTTTCACTGCCATAAATTTTCTTTGTTTTTTCGCCCAATATAACATTCGTATGACGTTTATTAATATTTTGTACGACACTGGCAAGTCCTGGGATGGCCGTTTTCAGCATGCGTACCAATTCCTTCATATGCGGTACCATATCGCCTGCTGTCACGAGGCATACCATGACTTCTCCCGTATGTACGCCAACGCGGCCCATAATATGACGGACAATACCCGTTTCTTTATCTTCATTATAGGCAGGAATTTTATATTGTTTCATCCATTCCCGCACTACTGCGACAATTTGATTGTTTTGTTCTTTTTGTATGGCACAATTTTCCACATTGATAACACGATGTGTCGAAGCAGCAAAACAGCCTATATCTAACTTTCCTTTTGCTTTGGAGGATACTGGAAATTGCATTTTATTGCGATAGGCCCATGGATCTGCCGCCCCCCAACGTCGGCAGCACCGTTAAATTCTTCAGGTGCCCGATCCGTTCCAATGCATCCTTGACCTGCTGCTGTTTTTCCATCAGTTCTGCCGAATAGCTCAGATGCTGGAGCTGACAGCCCCCGCAGCGATTATAGACAGGACATAACGGTTTAACGCGGTCCTTAGCTGGTTCAAGAATTTTGAGCAGCGTTCCTGTGGCATATTGCTTTTTTACAAATTCGATTCGTGCTTCCACCGTTTCCTTCGGCAGAGCAAACGGAACAAAAACTGTAAAATCTTCATATCTTCCAATGCCTTCGCCATTAGAGCCAAGGCTTTTTATTTCTATTGTATAGGTTTTCCCTTTTTCTACGGGAACTTGACGATTCATTTTCATACATATATCCTCATTACTCTGTAATTATTTCACTTACAACGGGTTTCTGATCCCTGCAAGGTGTTGCTTCTACAATAATCTGGTCCGCACATTGCTGTGCCAGCGTCTGCATATCGGCGCGTGCATTGCCGTACAAGGTAAACAAGACTTCTCCGGCGTGTATTTCATCATATACTTCTTTGAACAACCGGATACCTACTACGGGATCCACGGTGTCCTCCTTGCGGGCACGGCCGGCTCCCATGGTCATCGCGACAGCACCCAGTGCCCGGCCATGAATCGCCGTAATATATCCGCTTTCCGTGGAGACTGCCGTAAATACCTTCGGCGCTTTTGTCAGTGGACGCTTCCCGATCCAGGATACGCTTCCGTGCTGTGCTCCTACAAACTGCTTAAATTTTGCAAGCCCGGCGCCGGAGGCTACCAACTGCTGTATACGTTTACGTCCTTCTGCTTCTGTTTTTGCTTTTTGTCCCATGACGAGCATCTGCGTCCCAATCGCTTCCACGACTGTCATGAGCCGCTTGCCGCCATGTCCTGACAAGGCTTCTACTGCTTCATCTACTTCAAGACTGTTGCCGATAGCAGTTCCCAGAGGAGCTTCCATCGAGGTAATAACCGCGGTCGTAGGCCGGTGTGCCAGTTTTCCTATCTGTACCATCGTATGAGCCAGTTTCCGTGCTTCTTCACAGGTCTTCATGAATGCGCCATCACCATATTTGACATCCAGAACGATAGCATCTGCTCCGGATGCTATTTTTTTGCTCATTATGGAACTGGCAATAAGGGGAATACTTGCAACAGTTCCTGTTGCGTCACGCAATGCATACAAAAGTTTATCAGCCGGTGCTATTTTTGCAGATTGGCCGATAACGGAAATACCGATCCGTCGAACTTGCTCCAGAAACTCTGTTTGTGTCAGTTCCGTGCGAAATCCGGGAATCGATTCCAGTTTATCGATCGTACCTCCCGTAAAGCCCAAGCCGCGCCCGCTCATTTTAGCTACGGGTACACCTGCTGCCGCAACCAAAGGTGCCACAATAAGGGTTGTCGTATCCGCAATGCCTCCGGTACTATGTTTATCTACTTTGATTCCGGAAACAGAGGACAAATCCACGACATCCCCGGAATGAGACATCGCCTTCGTAAGTTCTGTCGTTTCTTCGGCTGTCATTCCGTTGAGATATACCGCCATCAGCCACGCTGCTGCTTGATAATCTGTGATTTTTCCCTGTGTATAGTCATGAATAAAGCGATCAATTTCTGATGCTGTCAGTACTAATCCATCTCGTTTATGTTCAATACAATCAATAGGCCACACCGTATTCACCTCACTATGAAACAATTATTTCAGGTGCTGCAGGAAACTTGTCCCGAAGGTTAATTTTTGCAATTTGAAATTTTCCATGATCGTTTGTCCCAAATCCGCATACGTAGTACGTACTCCCAGGTCTGCCGTCTGCTGTAATGCCGGGCTGTATACGAGCAGCGGAACTTGTTCTCTTGTATGGTCCGTTCCCGTCCACGTAGGATCATTTCCATGATCTGCTGTAATCAATACGACATCTTCCTCATTTAACTGCGGCAGCAAAGCACCTAATGCTTGGTCAAATTCCTCAATACACCGCCCGTAGCCTGCCGGATTGCGTCGATGTCCGTACATACTGTCAAAATCAACCAAGTTTACCATAATGATTCCTGCATCCCTATGGTGTCTTTGCAGCTGTTGACTCAAAATCTGCATTCCTTCCTTGTTGTCAGCCGTATGATACGATTCCGTAAGTCCTATATGGGCATAAATATCACCGATTTTCCCAATACCAACGGCCATAAGGCCCGCTTCGGAGGCATAAGAAAACACCATTTTTCGTTCAGGCATACGACTGTAATCGCGGCGGTCTCCCGTCCGAATAAAATTTCCCTGAACGCCAATAAAAGGCCGTGCAATAATTCGTCCGCATTCATACGGACCTACACACACCTGCCTGCGAGTAATTTCACAAATACGGTAGAGTTCCTCCAGCGGTATGACATCTGTGTGTGCCGCTATTTGGAATACACTATCCGCTGATGTATACACGATGGGGGCCTTGGTACGAAAATGTTCCGGTCCCAGTCGTTCAATAATTTCTGTTCCTGACGCTATTTCATTCCCGATATAAGAATGTCCGGTCTTTTCCGTAAAAGTCTGCAGCAACTCCGCAGGAAATGCATGATAAAAAACGGGGAATGGTCTTTCGACCGGATTCCCCATCATTTCCCAATGACCACTGGTCGTATCCTTACCGGCAGAGATTTCCCTCATTACACCGTAAGAACCGACCACATGATCCGTATGTTGCTGTAATTTCACTATATTTCCCAGACCCAGGCGAAGTAGATTCGGTATATGCATTCCTTCTACGGCTGCATCGATATGTTCCAACGTATTCGCTCCTTCGTCGCCGAAAGCTGCCGCATCCGGAGCATGGCCTGCTCCCACACTGTCCATAACAATAACAATCATCCGTTTGAAGTTCATCAGAATCGCCTCCTGGAAATCATACTCCCCGCAGATAGGGCCGAGCTTTTGCAAAACAAGCAATCGTTTTAGCATCAATAATGCCGCCGTCAAGAATAAGCTGTTCCATTTCTTTTGGCGTATACCGTTCCAGATTTACAAACTCATCCTCATCGAGATGCTGTTTGCTTTGCTTTAATTGCCTTGCCAGATATAAATAAATCTTTTCATCACAAAACCCCGGTGATGTATATACAAACCCCAAAGAAATCAGTTCATCGCATGTGACGCCGGCCTCTTCTTCCAATTCACGGGACGCACAAATATCAGGATTTTCACCATCCATCTCGATTTTCCCGGCCGGAACTTCAAGCATCGGCTGCGAAGCCGCATACCGATACTGTCGAACAAGGATGATCCTGCCATCATCGGTAAGCGGCAGGATAGCGCTGGCACCATGATGCCAGACCGCTTCCCGCGTAGAGGTAATATCACTGTCGTTGATCCGGACCGTGTCCACGGTTACATGAAGGACGCGGCCAGTCATAATTTCTTTGCGGTCAATCATTTTTTCAACACTGATACTCATGCTATTTGCTCCTTACCGCAATCCAGTACTGCCAAAACCGCCAATACGGCTGCCTTGTGCCTGATCATCGCGCGTAATCAAATATTTTACAAATATTCCCTGTCCAATACGTTCGCCCTTTGCAATAGAAAAGGGTTCAGACTGGGTATTGTAATAGGCGATCATAATATGACCTTCATTATCGGGATTATTGTAATAGTCGCTGTCGATGACACCCACGCTGTTGACAAGCATCAGTCCGTTCTTAATAGAAATACCCGAGCGGATATGAATTGCCAAATATTCATCGGCTTCCATGTAGGCTTTCAATCCTGTCGGCACAATAGTTACAGCCTGCGGAGCAAGGACCGTATCCTCCGCTGCTTCTATATCGTAGCCCGCACTTGCCGCTGTCTTGCGGACAGGCAGATGAATATGTTTCCCGGCATATGTCGTTACAATTTCAAAGCCTCTTCCTTCCATAACTCACACCTTACTTTCTGTCACGGTATTCCCGATTGCCGCGGGGACTATGATTACTGCGGGGACCGCGGTCGCGATCACGGTGAAAAGAAGAAGTATCTTCATTTTCACATCCCGGCAGCAATGCCTTGCGCGACAAATTGATACGGCCCTGTCCATCAATTTCCACACATTTGACCATGATTTCATCACCGATATTTACTACATCTTCAACTTTTTCTACCCGTTCTTTGGCAAGCTGGGAGATATGGACTAACCCTTCTTTTCCCGGCAGTACTTCAACAAAAGCACCAAAAGCCATGATTCGAGTTACTTTCCCTACATATGTTTTGCCTACTTCGACATCCTGGGTCAGACGTTTCACCCAATCCTGTGCCTTTAAACCGCCTTCTGCATCGACTGATGCGATATATATAACGCCCGTATCATCAATGTCAATCTTAGCACCTGTTTCCTCGGTGATCTTTTTAATGATCTTGCCGCCAGGTCCAATGACATCGCGGATTTTATCCGGATTAATATGCATGGTGATAATACGCGGTGCATACGGTGACATTTCTTTTCTTGATTCCGGAATCGCTTCAAGCATTTTTCCCATAATAAAGATACGGCCTTCATGAGCCTGTTTTAATGCCTGCTGCAATATTTCACGGCTGAGACCTTTGATTTTGATATCCATCTGAATCGCGGTAACACCTTGCAGGGTCCCCGCTACTTTAAAGTCCATATCGCCCAGTGCATCTTCCATCCCTTGAATATCCGTCAGGATAGTAAAGTCATTTCCCTTGGTAACAAGCCCCATAGCTACACCGGCAACGGGAGCTTGAATAGGCACTCCTGCATCCATCAGTGCCAGCGTACTGCCGCACACACTGCCCATCGAACTGGAACCATTCGATTCAAGAACTTCCGATACAACGCGGATAGCATACGGAAATTCTTCTTCTGTTGGCATAACCTGTGTCAGTGCCCGTTCAGCTAATTTGCCATGACCGATTTCCCGGCGTCCCGGTCCACGGGAGGATTTGGTTTCTCCCACGCAGAACGACGGAAAATTATAATGATGCATATAACGGCGTTCTGTTTCCGTACCCACTCCATCGATGTGCTGTGCTTCGGACAGCGGTGCCACCGTAGCAATACTCAATACCTGTGTCTGTCCGCGCGTAAACAATCCCGTACCATGAGTCCGTTTGAAAAGACCCACTTCGCAACTGACAGGACGAACTTCATCGACACGCCGGCCATCCGGACGAATCTTATCTACAGCAATCATATGACGAACGATTTCCTTGATCATTTTCTGGGTAATTTCAGCAACTTCCTTTTCATTATCCGGATAGATATCTGCAAAGTGTTCATAAATATCAGCTTCTACAGCATTCATTTTTTCTTCACGAGCCATTTTATCAGCATCACAGATAGCTTCCTTCATAGCCGCTTCACCATATGCATGGACAGCTTCTACAATATCTGCATCCGGTTCTGCTTCCACAAATTCCTGCTTAGGCACGCTGATTTCATCAAGAAAACTATTTTGGAATTCAACAACCTTTTTGATTTCTTCATGAGCAAACATGATAGCATCCAGAATATCGGCTTCCGGAACTTGTTTGGCTCCCCCTTCTACCATAAGGATAGCATCTTTTGTACCGGCTACCACAATATCCATATCACTGACTTCATTCTGTGCCACTGTCGGATTGGCTACAAACTGACCATCCACACGGCCTACACGGACGCCGGCAATCGGACCAGCCCAAGGCAACTGGGACATCGCCAATGATACGGAAGCCCCGATCATGGCGGCTACTTCCGGCGCATTGTCCGGGTCTACACACATATCATAAGCAACTACATGGACATCATGACGATACGTTTTAGGGAACAGCGGGCGAATCGGACGATCAATAAGACGAGCAAATAATGTAGCCGATTCAGGTGGTTTCCCTTCTCGTTTAATAAAACCGCCGGGAATTTTCCCTACGGAATACATTTTTTCTTCATAATCAACGGTTAACGGGAAAAAATCCGCATCCGGTCTTGCATCCTTTGAGCCAGTAGCCGTAACAAGTACTGCTGTATCACCATATCGTACCAATGCAGCACCGCTGGCCTGCTTTGCCAACTTACCCGTTTCAATAATCAGCGGGCGGCCGGCGAAATCCATTTGGAATACTTTTTCCATTCCAATTCCTCCTCTAATCCATTCAAAATTTTAATCTTAACATTATAATTTTACCATTAAATAAGTTTATATGAAAGTAAATTATAGGCCTTTTATCTTTTCTCCGGTAATAAAATTTTTTTTATCAGCGAAAAAGGCCGATGCATACGCATCGGCCTTAAATGGGCAAGATTATTTACGCAAGTTCAGTTTTTCGATAATTGCACGATACCGGTTCAAATCATGCTTTTTCAAGTATTCCAGCAAGTTGCGGCGCTGACCTACAAGCTTCAGCAAACCGCGGCGGGATGCATGATCCTTTTTGTGGCTGCGAAGATGTTCCGTTAAATAGATAATGCGGCTGGTCAAAAGAGCTACCTGCACTTCCGGAGATCCCGTATCATTTTCATTTGCGCCGTATTTGGCAATAAGTTCTTTCTTTTCTTCTACATTTAACATAGTTGTTTCCTCCAATAAAATAGTATTCGCAAAATGCTAAGTGAGCGTCGGAGTCTTCGACACACCTGGCACCCGTACGACATATGTATTATACACTATCCCGCTGCTGATGTAAAGCACTCCGGTCCGGCAGCTGCGTCCCTATATAATTCACTTTATATGTCAAAAAAGCAGGTCCATCGTTCCTGTTCCTTGCTAAAAGAGTATAATAAATCGCTATGGATGCCTTGTAAAATCTCCCCCCATTAAGGTATACTAAAATCGTATGGAAAGGAGAATCACTATGAAAAATTATGATGTCATCATCATCGGCACAGGGGCTGCCAACATCGTCGCTGATGCTGCCGCCCGCCAAGGCTTAAAAATCGCAATCATTGAAAGAGGACGCTTCGGCGGTACCTGTCTCAACCGCGGCTGCATTCCCACAAAAATCATGGTAACAGCGGCTAATTATATACGAGAATTTCGCGAAGCTTCGCAAATCGGCGTTCTTTCTGAGCATGTCCGTATGGACTGGCAGGTTGTTTCCAAACGTTTATGGAAAAAGGTAGACGAAAGTCATGCCGTCAAAGAGTATTATGCAGCTATGCCTACCATCGATATTTATGAAGGAACGGCTTCTTTTATTGATAAAAAGTCTCTCCATATTGAAATGAATGATGGTTCAGCAGCTGAAATCAGCGGCAGCAAAATCATTCTCGGCATTGGTGCCCGCACCAACGTACCGGCTCTTCCCGGCTTAGAGGAAACAGGTTACATTACATCCGAATCCTTATTCGGCACCAACTATCCACCGCAGCCTTATAAAAGCCTTATCATCGTAGGGGGCGGCCCTATCGGCTGTGAATTTGCTCATGTATTTGATGCTGCCGGAACAAAAGTAACTATCGTGCAGCACAATGTCCGCCTGTTGCCAAAAGAAGATGAATCTATATCGCAATATGTCCTGGATGCTTTTCATCGTTATGGAATTCAAGTCTTTCTCAATCAAGATACGGTGTCTGTACATATGGAAAAAGATAAAAAAGTTCTCTCCTTCCGCAATCGTACTACCGGAGAAGAACAAGAAGTATCGGCTCAGGAAATTCTTATTGCTCCCGGCATTGTGCCTATGACCGATCTGCTTCACCTGGAACATACGGATATCTCACTGGATAAGCGCGGATATATAAACACCAATGAATTCCTTGAAACGAGTGCCGAAGATATTTGGGCGCTTGGCGATGTAAACGGTCTGGCCCCCTTCCGTCACAAAGCCAATTACGAAGCAGAAATTATTGCGCACAATATTTTTTCGGGAAACGAACCGGATACCTGGCGCTGGGCTCAGTACGAAACAGTTCCGGCTGTAACCTATACCTACCCGGAAGCTGCTCACGTAGGACTGACGGAAAAACAGGCACGTAACGCAAATTATGAGATCGACATTGCCATTAATCATTTTTCAGCTTCTGCCAAGGGATACGCTATGGGTTACGAACCAGGCGACTCCAATGATGGCTTCGTTAAGCTTGTGATCGACAAAAAAACGAAAAACATATTAGGAGTTCACATCATCGGGCCGCAAGCCTCTATACTTCTCCAGCCTTTCATCAATCTTCTCAGCTGCGGACAGCTTACTGTGGAAGTGTTACATGAAGAAATCGCTTCCCCTGCCGTGAAAATGCTGCGTCATAAAAAATTGACAAGAAATCTGGACCCTCATTCGGTTATAACGATGGGAGAATCGATGACGCCCCACCCTTCTCTTTCAGAAGTTACTATGTGGACGCGGTATTACTACGAAGGAAAATAACAGCATAAAAAACAGGCCTGTAATACGGCCTGTTTTTTATGCTGCAGATTAATTTATCGTTGTTTTTTTAAGCAGAATAGAACGGTTCACCTGTTCCCGTTCCTGCGGTGTCAGAGAAAAATACCCTTTAGCCATAGCGCCGACCCAGCTGCCGTAAGCCGGATTGGGAAATACGATATATTTTATGCCAAAATCAGCCTGATGTTCATCAATAATCCTATTGCGCTGCACCATCGATGTACCATCGGTATGCAACGGCAAATCACCGGCATTATCTCCCATATAGACAATCACATCATATTTAGCCGCTACCGAATCAAACCGTGGTTGTTTATCTGTTGTATTCGTCATTAACAACAAATGCTCTTTATCTACCGATGGAAAATTCAATTCTTTCAAATTTTTCACAGTTGCCGCATAATTGATATGGGCAAATCGATTCGATACATAAAAAATAGAAACGCCCTTCCGATGTACTTCATTAAGAAAGTTTGCCGCTCCCGGCATAGCGCCGGAACGCGCCTCATGAATCCAATCCCGCCACCAGGCGCTGGTATACAAACCATTTCCTGCCGAAGCACTTTCACTCATGCCGCCGATATTATCCACCACGGTTTCATCACAATCAAGGACAATCGCTAACGGTTTTCCTTTGCGGCTGGGATCGGCCAATGCCGTATCAACCTGTGCCATAGCTGTA
Organism: Megasphaera paucivorans; assembly: GCF_900103535.1. GTDB lineage: Bacteria > Bacillota > Negativicutes > Veillonellales > Megasphaeraceae > Megasphaera_A > Megasphaera_A paucivorans. The sequence goes on from NZ_FNHQ01000009.1 coordinate 65,105, forward strand.
TTATAGCCTTGATAGCAAAGCGCTCTGTACTCCGCTGCCGAACGCATCCAAAGAAGACTCATCATTTCTTCTTTGGCAATCTCCTGCTGTGTTGCCTGTATTTCTGTTCGTTGACTCCCTTTGACCGATTCCGGAGATGCCGCCGGGGCTGCCAGAACAGTACCGGAAACACTCATGATAAAACAAGCCGCCGCAACCACTGTCATTTTTTTACTATAAAACATATTGTTCACTTCCTATTAAAATAATAAAGGAACATATTTTTTCCTTTATTGATTGTCTTTTTTAATGCCTGCCAATTGTGATGGATTCATATGTGTATCAAATTCCGCTTGTGTAACCCAGCCGGTGGCAACTGCCGATTCACGCAGTGTCAATCCTTCTTTTGCTGCTTTTTTTGCAATAGAGCAGGCTTTATCATATCCGACAAGCGGAACGAGTCCCGTAACTAATATCAACGATTGATGCAGATTATAATCAATTTTTTTATAATTCGGTTGTATTCCCTTTACACAATGATCGTTAAAAGAATGCATGCAGTCACTTAAAAGCCGAATCGATTGGATCATATTATAGGCTATAACCGGCATAAATACATTAAGCTGGAAATTCCCTTGACTGGCAGCAATTCCCATAGCCGCATCATTTCCCATTACCTGGACCGCTGCCATCGTCACAGCTTCACACTGTGTCGGATTGACTTTGGACGGCATAATAGAACTTCCCGGTTCATTTTCAGGAATTGTGAGTTCCCCAATGCCGCAGCGCGGACCACTGGCCAGCCATCGGATATCATTGGCAATTTTCATTAGATCTGCTGCTAACGCTTTAAGCATCCCATGTACCACAACAAGTTCATCTTTGCTCGTAAGAGAATGAAATTTATTAGGTGCCGTGTGAAACTCTTCTCCTGTAAGACAACTGATTTGTTCCGCTACTTTGCAGTCGAACCCTTCCGGACAATTAATGCCCGTCCCGACAGCCGTTCCTCCCATACCTAGATCACGCAGGAAATCAATTCCCAATGTAATCATTTCCTTATTTCTTGAAATCATGCGGGCCCAGCCGGAAATTTCTTGTCCCAATGTCAGCGGAGTTGCATCTTGCAGATGTGTGCGGCCTATTTTTACAATATCTTTGTATTCTACCGATTTAGCCTGCAATGTTGCATACAGTTCTTCCATCGCAGGAAACAGTTGTTGTTTGACCAGCAATACACCGGCTACATGAAGCGCTGTAGGAAAAATATCATTGGAACTTTGGGAATGATTAACATGGTCATTGGGATGAATTTTAATTTCTTTTCCTTCCGACTGCAGCAGCTGCATCGCACGATGTGCTACTACTTCATTTACATTCATATTAAATTGTGTTCCACTGCCTGTCATCCATACGGAAAGCGGAAAATTATCATCTAATTTATGCCGCAGTACTTCATCACAAGCAGCAATAATGGCATTCGCCCGATCCGCATCAATCTCTCCTAATGCTTCATTAACCATAGCTGCTGCTTTTTTTAAATAGCCGAAAACACCTACCATTTCCAATGGTATTTTTTCCGTACCAATACGAAAGTTTTCAAAACTGCGCTGTGTCTGCGCTCCCCACAATTTATCCGACGGTACTTTAATTTCACCCATTGAATCTTTTTCGATCCGATATTCCATGCATATCCCTCCTGTAATAAAAGCTGCCTCATATAATAAAAGGCAGCTTTCATAGCTTATGATCGTATTTACTTTAAGTGCCGCAGCCCTTTAGCCCCTATATCTTTTCTATATTGCATACCGGGAAAAGAAATATGTTCCACATTTTCATACGCTTTCCGAATAGCCATTGGCAAGGTTTCAGCTACTGCTGTTACCCCCAAAACACGACCACCATTTGTTTGAAATGCAGCATCCCGTTTTACTGTTCCGGAATGGAATACAACAACATTTTCTTTTTCTACATTTTCAAGACCGGAAATGATATCCCCTCTATGAGAAGAGGCTGGATATCCTTTGGATGCCATGATAACGCAGCAAGAAAATGCATTTTTCCATTTTACCATGGACGGTTCGAGTTTCCCCTTTGCGCAAGCATACATAATATCTGCTAAATCACTATCCAGCAGCGGCAATACAGCCTGCGTTTCCGGATCACCAAAACGACAGTTGAATTCAACAACCTTAGGCCCTTCTGCCGTCATCATAAGGCCGGCATATAAGCACCCCTTATACGTAATACCTTCCTGCGCCAATCCCTGTACCACGGGATTCAGGATTTTTTGCTCCACTTCTTTTTGCAATTCCGGTGTCAATACCGGTGCCGGAGCATATGCTCCCATGCCACCCGTATTAGGCCCCTTGTCCTTATCAAAAATACGTTTATGGTCTTGTGCGGCAATCATAGGTACGATCGTTTTTCCGTCAACAAAGGCAAGAAGACTGGCTTCCTCACCTACCATGCATTCTTCAATAACAATTTTTCCGCCGGCTTCGCCAAAAACTCTATCTTCCATAATCGCATTAACAGCATCCACTGCTTCTTTTACGGTTGATGCAACTACTACTCCTTTGCCGGCAGCCAGTCCATCGGCTTTAACAACAATCGGAGCACCTTGCCCGCGAATATATTCCTTAGCATCTTCGCCCTGTTCAAAAGAAGCATACGAGGCTGTCGGAACATGGTATTTTTTCATAAGATTTTTAGCAAATACCTTAGAACCTTCCAATTGGGCCGCATCCTTATTAGGTCCGAACACAGCAATCCCCGCTTGTTCACAAATATCTGTCAATCCCTGCGTCAAAGGAACTTCAGGGCCCACCACCACCATATCAATATGCTGCATTTTACAATAGTCTGTAATCCCATTCAAATCTGATATTTGAATAGGTACGCAAATAGCCATATCCTCCATGGCAGCACTGCCGGGAATAACATATAATTCTTCTACCTTAGGACTTTGTGCCAATTTCCATACCAGTGTATGTTCACGCCCCCCGCTGCCAATAACCGCTACCTTCATATTAGACCTCCTTCTTGCCAATCTGCTTGGCAAGATATGCAGCGATTGCGGTGTCATAAACCGCCGTATGATGAAATGCTTCTTGTGCCAGTTCCAGCCGATATTCATCTGTAAATTCTCCATCTTTTTTAAGGATGGCAATAATTTCATCATATTTTGCCGGATTCGTAACAATAGCTACATATTTATTATTTTTGGCTGAAGCACGAACCATGCAGGGGCCACCTATATCAATATTTTCAATCGCTTCAGGAAGCGTAACTCCTGGCTTAGCAATCGTCTGCTGAAAGGGATATAAATTGACAACAACAAGATCAATACCAACAATGCCATGTTCCTTCATAGCCTGTACGTGGTCCGGATTATCACGGATTGCCAAAATACCGCCATGAATTTTAGGATGCAGCGTTTTAACACGGCCACCCATCATTTCCGGAAACCCCGTAACGTCCTGAACCGCCATAACTGGGATACCTGCTTCTTTAAGAGCATGCATGGTCCCCCCTGTAGAAATGATTTCAATTCCCATATCGGTCAAAGCTTTGCCTAATGCAACAACTCCTGTTTTATCTGATACGCTTACAAGCGCGCGTTTTACCTTCATTGCCCTATCTCTCCTTTATCTATGCTCCACGTACTACCCGCCCGTTAATTTCGAGCTTGTCTTCACAAAACAGCGCTACGGCCTTCACAAAAGTAGGATGTTCCACTGTAAGTATACGCGCCGCCAATGTATCTTCCGTATCATCCTCCATAACAGGAACAACGGTCTGCGCAATGATGGGACCAGCATCCATATCCGCCTCTACAAAGTGCACCGTGCATCCTGCCACTTTCACCCCGGCTTCTACAGCTTGACGTTGTGCATGAAGTCCTTTGAAAGACGGAAGCAGTGCCGGATGAATATTAATAATGCGACTTTCATAATGAGAAATAAAACGTCCGCTCAAAAGACGCATAAAACCAGCCAGTGCTATCAAATCAGGCTGATACGGCTTTATTTGGTCTAGTATAAAATCTTCAAATTTCTCTTTAGATGAAAATTGTTTGCGATCGGCAATAATTGCAGGAATATTCCATTTTTCAGCTTTTTCCAACACAGGTGCATCAGGAATGTCACTGACAAGAACAACAATTTCAGCATTAATTTTACCAGCTTTGATCGCATCATAAAGCGCTTCAGCATTTGACCCGCGGCCGGAAGCAAAAATAGCCATACGCTTAGTCATCGAAAGCGCCTCCCCGCAAAGTAACCGGCACGTCGGATTCCACAACAGTGCCGATATAATACGCCTTTTCATTACGTTTTGCCAAATCGGCCATTACCGCATCTGCCTCTTCCTTGGCAACCATCATGATCATGCCGATACCCATGTTAAAGGTGCGATACATTTCACGGTCATCAACACCGCCCCACTTTTGAAGCAGTTCAAAAATAGGAAGCTGAGGCCAAGCGGTCACATCAATTTCCACCCCTAATTTTTTCCCCTTAGGGAAAACGCGGGGAATATTTTCATAAAAACCGCCGCCAGTAATATGCACCATACCTTTTACATCGAAATTGCGAATAATCGGCAAACACGGTTTCGGATATAACCGGGTAGGTGTAAGCAGGCATTCTCCAAGAGACATATGAAGTTCCTCCATATATTCCTGCAAATCTAATTTTTGGCGTTCAAAAACAATTTTACGAACCAGGGAGAATCCATTGGAATGAATACCCGTCGAAGGAAGTCCGATAAGAACATCACCTGCTGTCAGCTTTTCACCGGTAATAAGTTTGCTGCGATCGACAATACCGACGCCAAACCCAGCTAAATCATAGTCATCTTTGGCATAAAAGCCAGCCATTTCAGCAGTTTCACCGCCCAAAAGTGCACAGCCCGATTCCTCACATGCATGTGCAACTCCCTTGACAATAGTCGCTACCTGAATAGGATCAAGCTTACCGACAGCAATGTAGTCAAGAAAGAATAGAGGTTCCGCACCTTGTACAAGCACGTCGTTAATAGACATGGCTACACAGTCCTGTCCTACCGTATCATGCTTATTCATCATAATGGCCAGACGAAGCTTAGTTCCTACACCATCTGTGCCGCTTACGAGAATAGGATGCTGCAGTCCGGATTCGCATAGAGAAAAAAGTCCACCAAATCCACCAAGATCACCCAGAACCTCCGGGCGATATGTTGCTTTTACTGAGTCCTTCATCAATTCTACAGCCTTATTTCCGGCATCAATATCTACACCAGCATCAGCATAGGTCAAACCTTTATCATTTGTTGACTTCGAGAGCATATTTTTCTCCTTTCTCGTTCGCCGCCGGAATATCCGTCGGATAGTCATTATTAAAGCAAGCCAGACACATATCCTCCCGCGGAATATTAGGAATTGCGCGGCAAAGCCCATCTATAGAAATAAAATGGAGTTGGTCAACACCTATAAACTTACGTATTTCTTCCACACTAAGTGTCGCCGCAATAAGTTCTTTGCGTACCGATGTATCGATGCCATAGAAACAGGGATACATGATAGGCGGTGCAGATACGCACATATTTACTTCTTTCGCCCCTGCTTCACGCAGCAATTTACAGATAATGCCGCTGGTCGTACCGCGAACAATAGAATCATCCACCATTACGATGCGTTTTCCCTTTACAACCGATTTAACGACATTTAATTTCATCCGTACCGCGAGTTCCCGCTGCTTTTGATTCGGTTTTATAAAGGTACGCCCCATATATCGATTTTTGATAAGTCCGTGATTAAAAGGAATGCCCGATTCCATGGCATATCCAATGGCTGCTGTATTTCCGCTGTCCGGAACAGAAATGACAAGATCCGCATCATACTGTGTTTCTTTAGCCATTTCACGTCCCATAGCAAGACGTGCTTGATATACATCTTGTCCATCAATAACACTGTCGGGACGAGCAAAGTAAATGTATTCAAAAGAACAAATTTGTTTGCGATCCGCTTTGGCAAAAAACGTAGAGGTAATACCACTTTCTGTAATGGATACCATTTCTCCCGGCTGCACATCCCGTACAAAAGAAGCACCAATGGCATCAAGACCACAAGTTTCCGACGAAAGCACCCAGCCTCCGTTAGTTGTCCGGCCTATGCAGAGTGGACGGAATCCATAAGGGTCACGAACGCCAAATAATTTATCCTTTGTCATAATAACAAGTGCATATGCACCTTGAATACGGTTCATACTTTCCATGATTTGTTCTTCTACTGTATCCTTACGGCTGCGGCTAATCAAATTAACAATAATTTCACTATCCATTGTCGTTTGAAAAGTAGCGCCCCCATCATCTAATTCCGTACGCAAGGTACGCGTATTCGTCAAATTTCCATTATGCGCCAGCGCAACTTGCCCCTTAGAGGTATAGACCGTGAGCGGCTGGATATTTGCCGGATTATTAGATCCCGTTGTCGAATAGCGGACATGTCCGATACCGATATGTCCTTCAACCTCGGGTACTCCATCAGCAAAAATATTACTTACCAATCCCATACCGCGAAATGTTTTGATGCCGTCATCCGTGGAAACAGCAATACCACCGCTTTCCTGTCCGCGATGCTGTAAAGCAAATAAACCCCAGTATACATACCGAGGAATATCCATGCTTTTATCTAAAATCCCCAATACACCACATTCTTCATGCCGTTTGTCCCAAATCGGATCGTATAACATGTGCCCCTCCTGTTATTAATTATTTTCTAAAGATTCTTGTAATTTTTTATTTTTAGCAATAACCTGTGCCGCCATATCTTCACGATATGTCTTATATTTTGCAGCTAAGGCCGGATCATTGGCAGCTCCAATCTGAATAGCGAATAATGCTGCGTTTTTTGCACCGTTAATAGCCATAGTAGCCACAGGCATACCAGATGGCATTTGCACAATAGCCAGCAATGCGTCCATTCCTTTCAAGCTCGTTGCATCAATAGGTACTCCAATAACAGGTAAGGTCGTAAAACTGGCAATTACTCCCGGCAAATGCGCAGCAGCACCTGCTCCGGCTATAATACAGCTGAGCCCGCGGTCTCTTGCATCTGCTGCAAAGTCTTTAACTACCGCCGGTGTACGATGCGCCGAAGCTAACAGTACTTCACATGCAACATCAAATTCCTTGAATACATCCAAGGCTTTTTTCATAATAGGAAAATCTGAATCGCTTCCCATAACCAATCCGACTTTCAAAACAATCCCTCCTTAGAAAATAAAAAACCCAAAAGTGACACAAATCACCCTTGGGAACGTATTCATCTAGATAGACTGCCAGTGCATGAATTTATAAACCGCATATCTCCAGTCCATAAACATATATTCATGCCTGCATCTCCCCGTTGATGTATTAATTCATTGAATACATATAAATTGTATCAAAAACAATAAGCAGTGTCAATGTAAAAGGCACCCAAAAGGGTGCCAATAGACTCACAATATTTTTGACAAAAATAATTTTGTCCGTTCTTCCTGTGGATGAAAGAATAAATCGTCCGGTTTTCCTTCTTCCATAATAACGCCTTCATCAATAAATAAAACACGATCTGCCACTTCTCTGGCAAATCCCATTTCATGTGTCACAATAGCCATCGCCATGCCTTCTTTAGCCAGATCTTTAATAACATCAAGAACTTCACGGACCATTTCCGGATCCAAGGCAGATGTCGGTTCATCAAACAACATAAATTTAGGTTTCATGGCCAGCGCTCTGGCAATCGCCACACGCTGCTGCTGTCCACCGGACAACATTTCAGGATATGCATCCTTTTTATCTTCAAGACCTACTTTCTGCAACAGCTGAATCGCTGATTCTTCCGCTTCTTTCCGCGAAATATGGCGAGTCTTGATAGGAGACAGTGTAATATTATTAAGAACCGTCATATGCGGGAACAAATTAAACCGCTGGAACACCATTCCCACTTCCATACGTATGGCATTAATACTCTTTGTATCATTCATACTGAGACCATCAACAGAAATCTCTCCGGAAGTCGGTGGTTCCAAATAATTTATACAGCGAAGTATCGTACTTTTCCCCGACCCGGAAGGACCAATAATAACAACTACTTCTTTATCGTGAATCGTCAGATTGATGCCCTTGAGAACCTGGAGAGAACCAAAGTTTTTTCTCAAATCCTTAATTTCTATCATCGGTTGCAAACCTCCGTTCCAAATAACTCACTAAACGGGCAATACCAAAGGTCATAACAAGATATATTGCAGCAACAGTGATCCATATTTCAAAGGATCCGTATGTTTTGGCAATAATAAGCTGCCCGCGGCGCGTCAATTCTTCGAAACCAATTACCGATACCAGCGAGGTTTCCTTCGTCATAGAAATAAATTCATTTCCCAACGGTGGAATAACGTGCTTGAAAGCCTGCGGCAGAATAACATACTGCATCGTCTGTCCCCAAGATAATCCCAGAGACCGTCCAGCTTCCATTTGTCCTTTATCAACCGATTGAATACCTGCACGAAAAATTTCTGAAACGTAAGCCCCGCTGTTGATAGAACAAGCAGCAACGGCAGCAACGAAAGGATCAATACGCTGCCCGACAATCATAGGAAGTGCAAAGTAAATCAGAAAAATCTGAACCAGCATAGGTGTGCCGCGAATAATATTGACGTAGGATACAGCGATAAATTGAACAATTTTCACCCCTGATAACCTGCAGATACTAACAAACAAACCAAGCAGAAAGCCGATACTTACGGCAATAGCCGTAATCTCAATTGTGACAAGAGCACCTTCCAGCAAAAGCGGCAGAGATTGCACAATTAGATTAAAATCAAAGCTCATGAACAACACTCCTCATATAAATGAAAAAGTCCAACAAACAACATTTCTATTATAAATACATTATTATACAATGTCAATTAATATATTTACATTACTAGTCCACGCTGCCGGATATACACATTTATATAGTTATTTTCCCAGTTGATGCAGTAAGTTATACATATTATCATCAATTGAAAAATGCATTCTGTCTGTTTCCGTGTAAGGTGTCGCTACCAGCCGATTCTGTAAAAGTCCGATAACTACATTGACTGTACCTTGGCACAAACAGTCTACGGCTTTTTGTGCAAAAAGGCCTGCCAATATGGCATCTAATGCCGTCGGAGCCCCGCCGCGCTGCACATATCCAAGAACGGTTAAACTCGGTTCTAAATACGTGTGTTCCTTGATATAAGATACCACATCGGAACCACTCATAGCACCTTCCGCAACAATAACAATGCTGCTGAGTTTTCTATGCTGATGCGATTCATACAGCCGATTGCAAAGTTCCTCTAACGATACATCATGTTCCGGTACAAGAACGGCTTCTGCCCCAGAAGCCATGCCGGCATGAAGGGCAATAAATCCGGCATGACGTCCCATGACCTCCACGACTGCCACGCGTTCGTGAGAATAAGCAGTGTCTCTGATTTTATTAACAGACTGCAGTACCGTATTTACAGCTGTATCAAATCCCAATGTATATTCTGTGCCAGGCATGTCGTTATCAATTGTGCCGGGAATCGTAATAGTAGGCATACCCAGCCGGCTCAAACATTGTGCACCTTTCATAGATCCGTCGCCGCCAACGACAATAAGAGCTTCTATTTCTTTTGAGCGGAGAAAATCAACTGCCTGACGCTGAGCATCTTCATGAATAAAAGCTTCACAGCGTGCAGTCCGCAGCATAGTACCTCCCCGATGAATGATTTCTCCAACAGAACGCTGGTCCAATAAAATACTTTCTTGGCGAAGCAGCCCTTCATACCCGCGCAGAATACCTTCGACAGCAATCCCTTTATCTAATGCATACCGAGTGACCCCACGAATCGCCGGATTCATGCCGGGGGCATCACCACCGCTTGTCAATATTCCTAATTTAGTAATCATCACTTCATTCCTCCTTCGGTGCACGGGATGCAAACACAATTTCATCCGCTTCTATTTTTTCAATAATTTTATCGACAATCTGTCCTGCACTGAAAGTCGTTGTATCCACTACAAAATCGCAATACGGATAAATTTCCCGCCATTCTCCCATCATCTTCATGACAAATTCATGCAGATTATCATAATCTACTGTCGGGCGTTTGCCAACATGACGCCCCACTCGCTCTTCCACACGAAATGGTTCGGACTGTAAAGCCACTATATATCCAAAACGATGCAAAACACGGTACAATTCCAAACTCATAGGAAAATTACCGCCAAAAGATATAATTGCTTCATGATAACGGCTTACTTGCTGCAATACATTTAATTCGCGTTCACGAAAAGCCGCCTCACCTTGTTCTGCATAAAATTCGGCAATGCTTTTTCCGACAAATCGTTCAATACGGCGATCCGTATCTACAAACTGCCACTGGAGACGCGCTGCAAGCTTGCGGCCTATATGGCTCTTGCCGCTCCCCATCATTCCCACAAGGACTATATTCCGTTTCACTGCCGTCCCTCCTTCACATCTAACGTTACTTTCTTGAATTTACTTTTGTCTCTATACTTGCTTTTATACTTAATATTATAATTATAGCAAATTTTCTCTTATAATTACATCATTAAAACGCTTTTTTCTGCTTCCCTATAATAAGGTTAAACGAAAGCAGAAAAAAGCGTCATGTATTTATCTCTTTATAACCCGCTTAAAATATATGCGGTCATTTTTATTTTTAAATTTTCCTGTCCTGTTTCTACGGATTGAAGTTCTATTCTAATACAAGGAGCCTCTTTTTCTACTGCATTTAAAAAATATATAAGGCTATAATAAGTTCCCTCTAATACTATATCATAAAAATATGAACGGTCTTCTTTTATATGAATAGTTTCCAGATAAAGACCATTTTTTTCGGCTTCTCTCTGTAAAATGGTCAGCGGCATCTCTTTGGGGACAGTATAATTACTTGTCCACGCTGCATCTTTTACCTCCGCATAGGACATCATGCTGGCTGAATCCTCCAAACTTTGTATCGTTTTTTTCCATAAGCAGCTTGTGTTATACCAATAAAAACAACGCCACATAAATACTATATTCGTTAAAAATAAAACAAAACAGAAGGCCGTTATATATTTAGGTTTTGTTATTTTCAGACTTAAGTGCAGCATCAGCTATCTCCATTTCCAAATCAAAAGCAATGGACTTAGGTTCTTGATGATTTATTCTGGTAACAGAAACAGTCGTAAATAATGCTGTCTTCTGAAGTTTTTTCTGCCACCCTTGTACTTGCGGCACCTGCAACGTAACAGCATTAACACAAACCTTTTTTTGGCGAATTTGTAAGGAACGGACCTCTACATCGTTCGGTTTAGTATCCGCCAGGCAAACCAGTACAGCGGGCCAAGAAGATATGGCAGCGTTATTTTTTTGTATGCCGGAAGCCTCCCGTGTAATTTGCTCACAAACCTGATTATTCTGTATAATCCAAGTTTGAACAGGCTGCAGCTGATCTGTATAATACATTTTCTGTCTATCCACTTGTGCCGAAAATATAGTACCGACAATAGCAAAACAAAAGGCTGACATAGCCATCATACTAATTATTAAAAAAAACGCATTGTATTTTATCTGTTTCCAGCGACAGCAGCGTTCTTCTTGCGGAAGTAAATTAAAATGCATATCACTCTCTCCTACAGCAATGGTAAGAAAAACGCCGCTGGATACTGCCAATGATAATTAGATAGCTTTTTTTGACAGTCTTTTTGTATACAAGGCAAGATCCATTTTTCTTTCATTTTCATCAAAGGTCGGTACAGCATATCTTTTTTTTCATTATTTTCAATCCATCGCAAAAACTCTTTAGGAATACCATCACACCACTGATACGCATTAAGTATTCCTTGATCATATACACAAATATGAGTACCCGTTTCAGTTTGACAATACAGGGTACCCGACAAATCATTATAAAATCGGCTTAAAAGACTTGGCAGTGTATCTATTATATCAACTATATTTTCTTCCTGTCTAAATGCCGTGCAAAAAGCCATTATTAAATCATACGGATAAACGGCTGCCATCCAATCATGATTCATTCCATCTGCTGCAGGCCCGATATAAGCAACATCAAATAGCTTTTTCCCATTATCATTGACAATTTCATCCCATTCCATGGCAGAGAAAGCTGCCGCATATTTCTTCGAAGGAAGCTGCATACGTTTCAGCAATAATTTTTCTCCTCCCAGAATAATCGTAACACAGCAGTGTTGTACTTTATATGATTTACATAATTGAGAAATTACTACCATAATTTTTTCACTGCTTTTAAACCAGTCCGGATTATTGCACGAAAACATGTGTACTTCTGTCATACTGCATCGTCTATACCAATTTTTATAATACGATATCATATAAATCGAATTTTCAGCTGGCATAATAATAATTTTTCTTCTATGAGACAATATCACAATTTTCTCACTTCCTTAATATGATATATTGCGTATAGTTAATACGGGGCGATCGTTTTCCATTACTTCAACATCATACGTTAAAGAACAAGTTCTGCTTACCATTGTTTTTTTTATCGTACCAATAGCTATAATGGTTCCCCGATATGGTTTTTGCCTTTTCTCTGTTACATAACGGACTTTGATCACTTGTCCTTCATCGGTAAGATGATATGAATCCTCCCAGGTTTGTTCCCGTCTGTTAGGAATATCTTGCCAATCCATCAATTGTAATTTCTCCCAGCTCTGTACAAGTGCCGACTCTGCCAAATACGCTGCAGTCACCATATCTCGATATCGGCAAGCTTGCTGCAAATATAAATGAGACAGATAAGAAGTAGTGATAGCAAGAAATACAGCAATCAGTCCTAACCACAGGATAAAAAATGTAATAAAACCATTTTTATTCTGCATCGTTCTTTGCACCTTTCTCATACTGTGCTGTCAAAGGAACAACAGATATAAAACAAGGCCATTCCTGATTACTTTTGCGATGACGCAAAAGCAATGCTACTTGTACTGTTTGTCCCTGTAAAGAAAAAAAGGGGGTTTGCTGTGACGAAACTATATAAACATCCTGCCATTGCCCCATCCCACTATTTCCGGTAAGAGGCTGTCGTGTATTATCTTCAAGAATACGAAATAGTATTCCGTTCTGTACGGTAAATCCTGTCGCCAAGCCCGTAGGACTTGTAAAGCGCACAGTGTTATTCGTAACGGTAACATCTCTGGCAAACCGAAGTCCCACATAGAGTGTTTCGTCAATGCTGCTGCCTTGGTGATATAATTCCTCATAAACAGCTTGCAGATAGTAGCTGCGAAACATTTGCGCTGACGCAGTTAAAAAAACGGTCAATATGATCGAAGTCAAAAGAACAGCAATCATTAATTCCAGCATAATGAATCCATTAGTTTGTATTTTTCCTGCGTTCCAGTCTCTTGAAACAATATTCTTGTTCATTCGGACATCTCACCCATATTTCATGCAGACAGTAATTATTATCAATAATACGGCAGTACCATTTTACATCGTAGATATTCCCACTTTGTTTAAAACTTTTTTCGAAAAAGTGCCCACCGTCTTTCAGACTTCGAGTTTCTTCCATGCCAAGACGACCATACATAGCCATTGTCTGTATGCCTCGTGCGGTTCGGTATGTAGTAAGCGTTTCAGAAAGAAGTGACAACGCAGGTAAAAACAAAATCATGCCCAGTACTGCCGCAATAAGACAATCAGAAAGAATATACCCGTTTTTTTTATTCAACACGTATTCGTCCGGTCTGAGCAGCAATAATAATCCGTCTTTCATATCGACCATCTGTTGACCGAACTGTGAGCCGCATATTTTTCCCTTTAGGTTTCCCCTGTTCATCAAATCGAAAATCCTTTCTTGACTCTTCGATAGGAATATCTACTATATTCGAAAAAGATCGCTTTTTATAAACAATATATCCATTTTGCACAATGCGATACTCTTGATTGCGTACTGATAAGCACCAATCATCCATTCCTCCCAAACCATTTCCTACCGCCTGTTGTCGAAGTTGGTGCAAATCCATAATTATTTCCCGCGTCATAGCATCTACAGCATAATATTGCCGATGCCAGGATAAACCGGGTGTTCCCATAAACAGCAACGTCATAAGAATACTTATGGCAATAAGCAATTCTAAAAGCAGGTATCCATTATTTTTTATATGAAAAGAAGCCATTCTATACATTCTCCGCCTATCACAGCAGCACACCACCATCCCAACAGCAGATACGGTCCAAATGGAATCTTGCTGGTTCGATGAAACCGCTGATAAATAAAGGCACCTGCTGCAGCCGAAAAAAAAGCCGCTGCAGTCATAATATAAGCCGATTGACCTGGACAGCCCAAGCAAAGTGCGGCCGCCAATTTTATATCACCGCTTCCTATTCCTTTCGGAAAAAGCAAATATAGCCCTACGTAGAAAAACAAGCTGACAGTACAAACCATACTGTCTATGATTATATATTGCCCTGCCAGCATGAATCCATCAATAATGAGCAGCAGTATAATCGGTTCATCAGGAATCCAGCAACAGCTCCAATCTGTTGCAATAATAACAGAAGCACTGATAGAAAAACCGGCAGCCGCTAAAAAAGACGGCCAAGAATAACACCACAGCGGTGTGGTCATAAAAAAAAGGATAACCATACCCGCCAATATTCCGTAAAAAATTTTGCTCTGCCGGCATTCCTCCGGCAGATAATGAATAAGTACGTAATAAATAGGAATATATATCAGACAGCCTATTATTCCAGCAATGCTGCAGCTCCACATAACTTCATATCACCTATCAGCTTTTAACAGCTTCCGCATTGGATTTTGAATCATAGGAAGTTCCTTCATATACAGCTGATACTACTCCTTCTTCATCTATTAAATAGGCCGTACCATCCGGAACCTTGGGCAAAAATTGCAGATATGTTTTGCCATTTGTTTTGACAGCAAGTATTTCCACTGTTTCAGGAAATTTTCCGTTTTCCGCTTCATATAAGGCCGCTGTATTACTGATAGTACGAATATCTGTCTGAATTTTTGCAATTTTAGCTGTTTTTCCTGCAGAGGTAAATTTCGGTACAGCCACGGTTGCCAACACTAGCATAATAGATATGCAAATCAAAAGCTCTAAGAGTGAAAACCCATTTTTCAAAGGTTTTTTCTGCCTGAATTTTGTTGAAATTAATACCAGCATACGCGTATCTCCCTTCAAACGTTGCTCACTTTACCATAAAAGTAACTGCATCCAAAAGCGGCAGTAAAAGACATAGTATAATTCCACCGACAACAATGCCTGTAATTAAAAGAATAGTGGGCTCCAAAAGTTTTTTACCACGCTTTAAAATAATATTCAGCCGCCATTCATAATACCCGGAAATCGTTTGCAGAACTTCTTCATAGTTACCTGTCGACTCTCCCACAAGCAGCATCGTTTCAATATATGCCGTGCCTGATTTGCTGTTCTGTACAGCTCGACTGAATGACATTCCGCTTTCCAAATACCGTATGATACTGCTTATCTTTTTCTTAAACCATATTACAGGTATGACCGCAGCCGCGTCATAAAGTGCCGACAACAGCGGCATTCCTCCGGCAAGCTGTATTGCTAAAATACGGCTAAACCGCGCCCAGCATCCCACAATGCAAATTCGGCGAAGGATACCGATCTGCATCATATATTCTTCTAAAATTACACGATACCGCTGCTGCCGTACCCCAACAATACTACCCACCACAAAAACAATCACGGTTAAGAAAGATCGTTCCGGATAATCGCGCAGCTGATGCTGCAATGACAGCATGATTTGAGCCGGTACCGGCAAGGGAACATTCATTTGCCGAAACATCATTTCAAATACAGGAAAAATATAAAACATCGCACAAAACAGCATGAGTACTGTACAACTAATGAGAAATACCGGATATACCAAAATATTGATCAACCCTTGTTTTTGTTTTCCTGCCTTCTCATAATATTCCCCCAGGAGACTCAGCATTTTATCCAAATTGCCGGAATTCTCCCCTGCTTTGACGATATTGCATGCGAGTACAGGAAACAATCCAGACTTTTCCATCGCAGCGGAAGGATTCATTCCCGTTTCCATTAACTGTGCAGCCATTTCCATCTTTGCTGCATGTTTTTTCGGCATATCACGCTGAATCAGTCGCCATCCTTGTACAAAAGTAATCCCAGTTGCTGTCATGACAGATAATTGTTGAAACAATACTGCCAATTTAGATGACGAAAGCCGCTCTTGTTTCTGTAAGAGGGTAAAAACAGAGCTTTTTGCTTTAAATTCCAAAATGTACAAGGATTGACGAGCTGCGATTCTGCGTGCTTCCTGTTCTGAAACAGCATATAGAGTTCTCTCTAATTGCCGTCCCGATGAATCAATAACACTAACAATAAACTTTTTCATAGTTTTTTACCGTAAAAGGCCAGTGCTTGTTCCATTGTACGCATGCCATAAGCAGCGCCTGTCTGAAGAATAGATTCTAATTGGTATTCACGTCCTGTTCGAATAAGTTGAGCAACTGCCGTTGTCCGAAATAACACTTCCCGCGCTACATGAGTTCCCGCATCATCACAAAAACGTTGTTGTGCCAATACCGCCTGCAGCACCATTGACAACCGACATCGCAGTTCTTCCTGTCTGACAGCAGGAACCGCACCTACCACTCTGGATATCGTTTGTGCTGCCGAGGTTGTATGAAGAGTAGAAAACACAAGATGCCCTGTTTCTGCCGCTGTAAGAGCTGCTTCCATCGTAAATCCGTCTCGCATTTCTCCAACAAGAATCACATCCGGGTCTTGCCTTAAGGCTTGCCGAACACCGTCTTGAAAGGTTGAAAAGTGTTTTCCCAATTCACGCTGTGAAATCAACGCTTTCTTCCCCGGCAGAATATATTCTATAGGATCTTCCAGCGTAATAAGATGACATCGTCTGCTATTGTTCAAATATTCCATGATACGCCATAACGTAGTAGTCTTCCCACTCGCTGTAGGTCCCGTAATAAGAACCAACCCATGTTTCATCTGACTGAGACGTTCCAGAATAACTGCATCTTCATCAGTCGGCAGCCAATGCAAAGGGTACAGCAAACGAAGTGCAGCATGATACCCTGCATATTCAGGAAAAATATTGATACGACACCGAATACCCTCCTGCAAATCAACGGCCAGAGAGAGTTCACCACACCTTGGTAATTTACAGTCATATACATGCAGCCAGGAAGAAATATCACATGATTTTACAACGGCACCTTCCAGCGGGAAAAGTTCCATGCCTGTACGTAATAAAGGCAATCTATGCTCTTGTAAGTGTATATCTGTAGCTTTTCTTTCAATCGCTGTTGAAATAATGGCCGTGATATCCATTAAAAATCCTCATTTGTCATACATACGTTGAATTTCTGCCCAATCGGTCATTCCTTTTGCAAGCGCTTCTTCGATAGACTGTTTCATAAACCAAGCACCATCGGCCTTCGCCGCATCCCGCAGAACATCTGCATTATCAGAATTACGGATCTGCTTTCGCATATGCCTGCCCACCGGTACAACTTCACAAAGACAAATACGTCCAATATACCCGGTATGAAGACACTTGGTACATCCCACATATCGATATCGCCCTTGCATCTGTTCTTCAGCGGCAGGCACACGGCAGTAACGGCAAAGCTTACGCACCAACCGCTGTGAAATGATACCCACCAAGGCTTCACTTAATAAGTATTTTTCAATACCCATATCGGCCAGGCGTATCGGTGCTTCTACGGCACTGGAAGTATGCAGAGTGGAAAACACAAGATGACCGGTCAGTGCTGCCCGAACTGCAATTTCTGCAGTTTCCCGGTCCCGTATCTCACCAATAACGAGAATATCCGGATCTTGGCGCAAAAGTGCACGCAATCCATTGTGAAACAAAAGACCTCCTTTCGGATTAATTTGACTTTGACTCACTCCCTGTAATTGATATTCGACAGGATCTTCCATGGTTGCAATACTGACTGCCGGACTTAATAATTCTCTCAGCATAGCATACAAAGTCGTTGTTTTCCCACTATTGGTTGGTCCACTAATCAACAGCAATCCTTTACTGTTACGAGATAATTGCCGCAGCATAGGCACTACTCTTTCTCCTAATCCCAATGCATCCAAGTCCAAATGGACACGATTGGCATCCAGCAGACGGATCACCGTTTTTTCGCCGCGGACAGTAGGCATCGTACTGACACGCAGGTCAATGGATCGGCCATTAGTCTGCCAAATCATCCTGCCATCCTGCGGAAGCCGTTTATTAGCGATATCCAAGGAACTCATAATTTTTACACGGGCAGTTATTTTTTCAAGCATATGTATCGGCAGTTCTCCTGCTTGAAATAATACTCCATCAAACCGAAACCGAATACGTACACAATGATCCATAGGTTCAATATGAATATCGCTTACACCAGCCTGAACAGCATGACTTAATATAGAATCCACTATATCTTGTGCATTCGTTTTCGAAGAAAGGGGCAGCTGCCAATGAACTTCCTCCATCTCGTCACCTCCAAGCATATTCCAGTACTACAAGACAAATCATAGCATATGAAGCGCCTTACTGTGAGTAATATAATTATACTTTAATCTCAAACTCCGCAGTTATAAGCTTGTCTTAAGCATTTTCTAATTATGCTTTAATAAAGATATTGATGCAGGAAACAAAAAAAGATGTCTCAGAATACTATCTGGGACATCTTTTTTCCATTTTTATTTTAATTTTTCCAACTCTTCTTTAATAATCGGCATCGCATTGAATAAATCTCCTACAATCCCGTAATGAGCAAATTTAAAAATGGGTGCATCCGGATCCTTATTAACGGCAATGATAAGACCTGCCTCTTTAATACCCAGCTGATGTTGAATAGCACCTGAAATACCAAGTGCGATGTATATTTTAGGAGCAATTTTCTTGCCCGTAATACCAACCTGCAATTCGTAAGGTGCCCAGCCGTTATCAACAAGCGGTTTGGATACACCTAATGCAGCCCCGATAGAAGCAGCAAATTCTGTCACTTTTTTCAAACCTGCTTCATCTCCTACCCCCCGGCCAGCACCTACCACAATATCTGCCGTTTCAAGAGTCAATGCTTTTTCTTCCAAAGGGGTCAGCACAAAATCGGTAACTTTTTGCATAATCTGTCGATTCGACAAATCAACAGTTTCCTTTATAATTTCTCCGGGGCGTTGTCCATCAAACGAATTGCCGTGAAAAATCTTATCGCTGATAGTCGCCAACTGAGGACGCGTTGTTGTAAGAATCTTAACAAAAAGTTTTCCTGTGTAAGCTGGACGAATCCAAGTGACAGCGTCTCCGTCTCCTTCATAGCGGGCATCAATACAATCCGCTACAAGGCCTAAATTTAGCATAGCAGACAACCGCCCGCCTATATCGCGCCCATTATGCGAAGCTCCTATAAGAATTACATTGGGTTCATATTTTTGTATGATGCCAGCCATAGCTTCGGCATAAAAATCAGCATTAAAATCCTTTAAAGATGGATTTTCTACAATAATAGCAACATCAGCTCCATACCCAATAACGCATTTTGAAGCACTTTCAATGCCATCTCCGATAAGAACTGCTGTCAAAGGAACTTTCCGGCTATCGGCAAGTTCTCTTCCCTTTCCAAGTAACTCCTGACTTACCTGACTTGGTTTTCCATTACTAAGTTCAATATATACCCACACGCTATTTTTCATTTCCATAGAACACACCTCCTTATATTGCTTTTTCTGAAGCCAGTATTGCTATAAGTTTATGTATTGCCTGCGCTTCGTCATCCCCGCTGATCATAATCCCCGCCGCATGCGGTTCTGGTGCAAACAATTCTGTAACCTCCGTAGCCGAACCGGCAGTACCCGCTTCTTCGGGACTTAGTCCCAGATCTTCCAATCTCCATACTTCAAAAACAGCTTTTTTAGCCATCATTTTCCCCCGGATGTTCGCCGAGCGAGGTGTGTTTGCAGTTTCCGTAACAGAACAAACTGCCGGCAGCTGTGCTTCTACAGTTTCAAGACCATCATTATTTTTTCGTGTTGCTTTAAGAACATTGCCTTCCACAGCAACCGATTCAGCATATGTAATAAGAGACATTCCCAGACGTTGTGCAACTGCCGGTGGTATTTGCCCCGTATCGCCATCGGTAGAATGTTTGCCTGTAAAAACCAAATCTACATTACCAATTTTTTCAATAGCTTTTGCCAATATTTTTCCGGTTGCCAATGTATCTGAACCGGCCATGCGTTCATCTGATACAAGAATACCCGCATTTGCCCCCATGGCAATTCCATCACGCATACCTTCGCCTGCCAAGGCAGTTCCCATTGTAATAAGGGTAATAGTGCCACCCACAGCCTCTTTGACAGTTAAAGCCGCTTCAATAGCATGAATATCAACCGGATTCAACATAGACGGCGCTCCGACACGGACCAAATTGTTATCCTTAGCATCAATTTTGATATCAGAAATAGCCGGTACCTGTTTTACTAATACAACAATATTCATATTTCAAACCTCCTTTGCATCTTTCCTTTATGGCTTATTTAACTTATGTACCTATTATGCCACATATTAATTTATTTATCAACTAATAATACTTATTATTTATTAAAAAATTTTATTTTATATGTTTTATTTTCGCTTTATCATTTATCTTGCTGCTTTTTCCATATTCATATCAATAATTCCCACAGCATACGGTGCTATTTCATATTGTTGAAAAACAAAATGAATATGCCTTTCCCCATCTAAATAGTAGTTATTGGGAAGTTTTTTCAACCCTTTAAAATCATTATAAAAATAATGTTTCTGCCCATACTCACTAGATAAAAGCTTAGCATTGATTGCTTCCAATGTGAAATATTTTTCATCCTCCGGCCTGACTATTTGCTGCCAATACAGCTTTTTCCCTGTTTGCAAATCAAAAGTCGCACCAAAAGATCCGCTGGAAGGATGCGCTGCCCGATCAAAGTACACATATGTTTGCTCCAGAATAGATATATATTCTCCATCATTAAGCTTAACTTCAAATTTTCTATCCATTGTACGTTTCACTTGACTGTCTTCACCTGTTGTAAATGCTTTGATATATCGATTTACATTACGGGAAAAATAATATGAAATTTTTTGTCCTGCAAAAACATTATCCACCGTTTTTATAATAGGATATTGTAAAGTATACACACTTATGCCGCTGGAAGTTTCCATCGTCGTTTTTTGATTGACTGTGATTACATCAGCTGGAGTTCCTCGGGCCGCAGCAAAGCCAACCGTCATGATGCAAACACAAACAGATAGTAAAAATTTGATTTTTATCATGCTTAACGCCTCCTCTGCAAACAAATATCTTATTTTTTCTATTATAGCAATAGATATAAAAAAAATGCAAAATTGATATTCTATAAAAGATGGAATCTGCACTGCATTAAAAAAACAGCACCCAAAAAGCCGAGTGCTGTTTAACAATTTTATATATATCCTCGTTCACAAAGACTAACAAAAGTCCCATCACCAATAATGATATGATCGAGAACAGGAATTTCCATAACTCTTCCTGCTTCTGCGATGCGCTGTGTCACGGTAACATCTTCACGGCTTGGTTCCGGATCACCGGATGGATGATTATGCAGCAGAATAATCGCTGCTGCATTATATCGTATTGCATATCGAAACACATCTCTGGATTTAGCCAAAGACGCATTAATCGTACCAACCGTCAGTGTTTGAAATGATATAAGCTGATTTTTTGTAGATAAATAGGCTGCCGCAAACTGTTCTTGCGGCAAAACCCTCATATCCTCCATGACATAATCAGCAATAGCTTGCGGAGAGCTGAAATCAGGAGAACTTTGTTTGACACGCTGCCGGGAAATCCGTTTCCCTAATTCAATAGCCGCACAAACAGTAACCGCTTTATCAACTCCCAATCCACGAATGGCACATAAATCACTAATACTCGTTTCTCCCAAGTAATATACATTTTCATTGGGAAGCGAACGCAAAACTTCACGTGAAATATCTAATACGGAATGTCCTTTTATGCCTGTCCGCAATAAGATTGCCAATAAATCTTGATCGGTTAGCGATTTGGGACCTTGCCTCATAAATTTTTCCCGTGGTTTTTCACATAGAGCCATATGTCTTACCTCTACGGTCATTAAGTCACCTTTGCCTTCTTAAGCATTTTGTAGACTTGTGACAAGGGGAGACCTACAACATTTGTATAGGAACCATTTATTTTGTCAACAAAGACTGCCGCTTTTCCTTGTATACCATAAGCTCCCGCCTTATCCATCGGTTCTCCCGTTGCAACGTACCGTTCTATTTCTTTATCCCCTAACTTACGAAACCAGACCTTTGTTTCTACGACCTGCGTATACTCTTTATCACTGCAAGCCAGTGTTACTCCCGTATATACAGAATGTTTTTTCCCAGACAATTCATGCAGCATGCGGATCGCTTCTTTATCATTCCGCGGTTTTCCTAATATAGTTCCGTCAACAGCTACCACCGTATCAGCGCCTAACACCCACTGTCCGGGAAATTTTCCGGCAACATCCCGTGCTTTGCCAGCAGCTTGTGCCAATACATATTTTTCAGGATCTTTCTTTTTAGGAAGCTGCTCATTGTATGAGCTGGGATTCACCATATATGCAATTCCAATCTGTGCCAATAATTCACGGCGCCTAGGTGAACCAGATGCTAAAATCAACACGTCAATCACTCCCATCAAAGACGTCGGAAGATAAATACAGCAAGCAGTATGCCTAACAAGCTTAGTATGTTAGGTGCAAAACGAATGCCAAATTTGAGTTCCAGTACATAGAGATTCAAGTCTACATTTTGAATATTAAAAATTTCATAGTGTTGTGATAACATGGGCATAAGGCTGCCAAAACTGATCTGAGATAATAATTCACCCAGAATACCTCCCAGGATACCTCCAATGACCAGAAACAAAATAAACATTCCTACGCCATGAGCTCCAATCATTTTCAAAAAAATCATCCCCTCTTACAGGTACTTTGTGTACTCTATCATTATACAGTTTAGTCATAATAGCCGCAACTGAAAGACGAAAAAGAACCGGTTTTCTAATAAAATTCCAAGAATTTTCTTAGCCGGTCCATTTCTTTAATATCAGTTTAATCAAATCTTTATGTCCTTCTTATCTATCCTTCTTTTTTCTGCATTTTCGCCCAGGTATCCCGCAAACCTACAATACGATTAACGACAATATGCGTTGCTGTCGTGTCCGGATCAATGACAAAATATCCCTGTCTCAGAAATTGAAAATGATCCCCTATTGCAGCCTCTTTAATACACGCTTCCGCTTTACTATGATATACATCCAAACTGTGCGGATTAATTTTAGAAAGAAAATCTTTATTATCCGATATACTGTCATCTTCGTCGTTTTCAGGAGTTTCATCAGCCAAGAGATAGTCATACAATCGTGTTTCTACATCAACAGCATCGGCAGCCGATACCCAGTGCAGCGTTCCTTTTACCTTACGATTAGCATTTATACCGCTGCCGCTCTTACTTTCCGGGTCATACGTACAATGGAGTTCCAGTATATTTCCCGCCGCGTCTTTAATAACTTCCTCACATTTAATGATATACGCATATTTTAAACGCACTTCCTTACCCGGGGCAAGACGGAAAAATTTTCTTATCGGTTCTTCCATAAAATCCTGCCGTTCAATATACAGCTCTTTGCTGAAATGGATAGTACGCAGTCCCATTTCTTCATTTTCCTGATTATTTTCAGCCGTCAGTTCTTCTACCAACTCATCTGGATAATTTGTAATAACCACTTTAATAGGATCTATAACGGTCATAATGCGCGGTGCCTTAAGTTTTAAATCTTCACGAATACAATATTCCAAAAGAGAGATATCTACCATACTATCTGCTTTGGCTACGCCAATGCGTTCACAAAAATCACGAATTGCTTCCGGAGTGTAGCCACGGCGGCGTATTCCCGAAATGGTCGGCATACGAGGGTCATCCCAGCCGCTGACAATTCCTTTTTCCACAAGTGTGCGCAACTTGCGTTTGCTTGTAATCATCTTTGTTACATTGAGTCTGGCAAACTCGATTTGGCGAGGTTTCTGGCCTTCCGGATCATCCCAATCTTCCAGCACCCAATTATATAAAGGACGATGATCCTCAAATTCAAGTGTGCAGATAGAATGTGTAATACGTTCTATCGCATCCGATACGGGATGCGCAAAATCATACATAGGATAAATGCACCACGCATTGCCGGTGCGGTGATGTTCTGCATGCACAATTCGGTAAATGACCGGATCACGGAGATTAATATTAGGACTGGCCATGTCAATTTTTGCACGTAGTACTTTTTCTCCGTCAGCGTACTTTCCAGCCTTCATCTCTTCAAATAATTTTATATTTTCTTCCACACTGCGGTCCCGATACGGACTTTCCTTGCCAGACTTAGAAAAAGTACCGCGATATTCATGGATTTGTTCCCCTGTTAAATCATCTACATAAGCTTTTCCCAATTTAATAAGTTTTACAGCATACGCATACAGCTTATCAAAATAATCGGAGGCATAAAACATGCGATCATCCCAAGTAAACCCCAGCCATTTTACATCTTCTTTAATAGAATCAACGTATTCTATGTCTTCCCTGGCCGGATTAGTATCATCGAAACGAAGATTTGTTAGACCGCCGTATTTTTTTGCTATCCCAAAATTAAGGCATATTGATTTTGCATGCCCTATATGCAGATATCCGTTCGGTTCCGGCGGAAAACGCGTATGTACCCTCTTATCATACGTATTTGCCTCATTATCTTCGTCAATAAAATTTTCGATAAAGTTTTTTGTGATTTCGTTGTCCATGGAACGCCCTCTCCTCTTTCTTACTATGATATTCTATTGTAGCATAAATACGACGGTCAAACTAGTAACTACTTAAGAATTAGAACTATAATTTACTTTCTCATTCACACATGTCTCCAGTGCGTTTCCCGCAAGGCCCTTCAATAAATTACGTGCCGCCAATTCGGCCATATCCCTTCGTGTCCGTTCCGTAAGGCTGCCAATATGCGGGAATACCAATGCATTCGGCAAAGCCAGCAACGGATGATCCACTGGCAACGGTTCCGGTTCAGATACATCAAGAGCCGCTTTTGCAATTTGTCCGGTTTGCAACGCAGTTATTAAGTCCGATGTATTCACAACACCCCCTCGTGCAATATTAACAAAAATAGCTGTTTTTTTCATTTTCTTAAACCAGTTTATATCAATCATATGCCGTGTTTCATCAGTAAGAGGCATTGCAGCAACCAGCACATCAGAGCGGCGCAAAAGTTCATCAACCGTAACATATTCCGTACACCGGACAGTATCATCCGTTCTAGGATGTCGATTATGATAAATAACCGTCATTCCGCAGGCACGTGCCCGTCGGGATAATGATATACCGATGGCTCCCATTCCCAAAATTCCCATAGTACGTCGTGATAAGTCCATGCCAAAAACAGGATATGTACCTTCCATCCATTTACCCTCCAGCACAAATTGATGTGCCGGGATAAGATCACGGGCAGCACATAAGGTAATTGCCATAGCCAGTTCGGCCACTGTTTCCGTAAGAACTCCGGGGGTATGTCCCACGGGAATGCCATAAGCCGTTGCCGCCGCAATATCTACTTCATTATATCCGGTTTGCGGAAGCGTTATTACTTTTAGATTGGTTGCTTGGGCCAGTACTTTCGCCGTTACCGGGGATCCTTGTCCGGCTACAAGTCCCTCTGCTCCGCTGATCCATTGAGTCAAAAGATTTTCTGATATCTGTTCAGGATATTTCCATTGCCGAATAATTTCACAGTACGGCGCAATCATTTCTAAAAAACGAGGATGTATATAATTTACAGCTATTACAACTTTATATTTCTCCATGTAAAATCTCTCCTTTCGTTCATACGAAAGTATTGTACCACAATCTACTTTGTTTCGACACCATGATTTGCTATATCATCTATGGTATAATAGAAATTATAATTAAATATAAAGTAACACAAGGAGGCCAATCCATGAATATGAAAAAACTATTAACCTTCGAAGATATGGGACTCGTCCAATGGGGAGTTCTTAACGAAGAAGAAACAGGCGTATACAGTGCAATTGCTTTAGAAGAAGCTTTCTTTACCCCCTTTCCAGAAACACTTCTGGAATTTATTCGACAAGGGAATGACGGTCTGTTAGCTCTTGCAGATGCCTTGGAACAAAATGAAAAAGAAGGTGCCATCGAAGCAAAACCTCTCGATACAATTCGTATTCTTGCTCCCATTCCTCATGCAGAACGCAACATTTTCTGCATTGGCAAAAATTATACTGAACATATTGTAGAATTTGACAAAACAACCACCCCTGATATCCCAAAATACCCCATTATTTTTACAAAAGCGACCTCCAGCATTATTGGCCCGGAAGACTTGATCAATCCACACAAAAATGTAACATCAGAACTTGATTACGAAGGAGAATTAGCTGTTATCATCGGCAAAAGCGATTCTGATATTCCCATAAGTGAAGCCATGGATTATGTATATGGTTTCACTATTCTCAATGACGTTACCGCTCGTGATTTGCAACGTAATCACAGTCAGTGGTTTCATGGCAAAAGTCTAGATACATTTTGTCCCATGGGTCCTTATATATTGCTTCGTGATGCTGCCCCAGATAACTTTGATGTGATAACCAAAGTAAATAACGAAGTTCGTCAAGACGGTTCAACAGGAGAATTCATATTTACAATTCCTCAATTAATCACAACTATTTCACAAGGCACAACGTTACAAGCCGGTGATATCATTGCTACCGGGACACCTTCAGGTGTTGGCGTAGGGTTTAATCCTCCTCGCTATCTGCATTCAGGCGATTGTGTAGAAATTTCAATCTCGGATATCGGAACATTAAAAAATAAAGTAAAATAACCTGCATCAAGAACATCATTATTTAATTCAAAAAAACGCCTCACAATGAACTGCCCCTCATAAGTTAGACTTGAAAAATCTAGCTTATGAGGGGCAGTTTATTGTACACCTATCTATTTCTTTTTTTCCAGCTTAATCATTTCCGGATGTTTCTGAGCCATACGATCAAGAATTTTGTCGTACCCGCCGCTGCCGTACATAAGACAACGTTTAATGCGGCTAATCGTCGCCGTACTAGCCCCGGTTTTTTTGACGATGTCTTCATATATGTCACCGGCCTTGAGCATTCGTGCAACTTCAAGTCTTGCAGAAATGGCTTTCATTTCTTGAACTGTACACAAATCTTCAAAAAACTCGTAGCACTCATCCAAATCCTTTAATTCCAGAATAGATTCAAATAATTGATCATGAAGATGATCCTTCAATTTTTCATTGGCACTCATAATGACACCTCTCTCGCCTTTTGCTTTTACGCTTTATCCTATTAAATTCATTTATTTATTATAAAGCAGAAATGCATAAATGTCGATAGGTAATTTACATGGCAAACAAGTCTATCTGTTCGTCCTCCGGCAAATCCCCCAAACATCCTTGTTCCGACATTAGATCAATGAGTGACTGCGAAACTTTGCCCCGCATTTTAAGATCCGCTTTAGAACTGAACCGCTGCTGCTCACGAGATGTAACGATCTGTTCAGCAACATTTTCTCCCAGTCCTTCCACCGCCGTAAACGGGGGTAGTAATTTTCCTTCATAAATAGTAAATTTCGTTGCTGCCGATAAATTAATGTCGACATTTAAAAAAGAATATCCGCGCAAGCTCATCTCCACCGCTATTTCCAGTGCTGAATAAAGATCCTGATCCCGCGGAGACGCCGCCTTCCCCTGCGCTGCAATTTCTTTCATAGCACGCCGTTGTGCTTCTAATCCGGGGACCATGCACGATAGTTTAAAGGCCTTTGCCCGGATGGTAAAAAAAGCAGCATAATAAGCTAATGGCTGATTAATTTTAAACCAAGCAATACGAAAAGCCATCATTACATACGCCACTGCATGGGCTCGCGGAAATAAATACCCAATTTTGTGACATGATTCGAGAAACCAATTGGGGATATGAGCTGCTTTAAGCTCTGTTTCATAATCTGTAGTCTTTTGACCGAGTTTATTTTTCTTATCAATGCCTTTCCCTTTTCGGACATTTTCCATGACCTTAAACCCGGTCTTTGGTTTTACTCCATGCTCAATTAAATAGTTCATAATATCATCACGCGTAGAAATGGCCTCTTTTAAAGGAACAGTATGAGAAGTAATTAAATCCTTGGCATTATTGAGCCAGACATCCGTCCCATGAGAAAAGCCGGAAATTCGAACCAATTCAGAAAACGTCTTAGGTTTGGTATCCACCAACATCTGCCGGACAAACGAAGTCCCGAATTCAGGAATCCCCAGGCTGCCCACTTCACTTCCCAGTTCCTGTGGATCCAGATCCAGTGCCTTGGTAGAGCTGAACAAACTCATGGTTGCCGGGTCATCAAAAGGTACCTTCGTCGCATCAAGTCCTGTCAAATCTTCGAGCATACGTATGAATGTCGGATCATCATGTCCCAGAATATCCAGCTTGACCAGACGTCCTTCGATAGAATGATAGTCAAAATGAGTCGTAATAATACCTGAATCTTTTTTATTGGCGGGATATTGAACCGGTGTAAAATGATGAACATCCATATCACGTGGAATTACCATAACCCCGCCGGGATGCTGTCCTGTCGTATTTTTAACGCCGGTACAGCCGGAAACAAGGCTATTGACAAAAGCATCATTAACCGTAATGCCTTTGGAATCAGCCCATTTCATAACATAACCGTATGCAGTTTTATCCTTGACCGCGCCAATAGTACCCGCACGGAAAACATTATCCTTGCCAAACAATTCTTCTGTATATTTATGGGCTTTTGGATGGTATTCACCGGAAAAATTCAAATCAATATCCGGTACTTTATCTCCATCGAAACCCAAGAAAATAGCAAATGGAATATTATGTCCATTTTTTTGCAATTGTGCGCCGCATACAGGACATTTTTTATCAGGCAAATCAAATCCCCCGCCAACAGAACCATCTTCAAAAAATTCACTGTGCTTACAGGACGGACAAACATAATGAGGCGGCAACGGGTTTACTTCTGTAATTCCTGACATCGTCGCAACAAAAGAAGAACCAACGGACCCCCGTGAACCTACTAGATATCCGTCATCGTTAGAGTGCTTTACAAGTTTATGTGCGATATAATACAATACACCAAATCCATGACCTAAAATAGATGTAAATTCTTCTGTCAATCGATCTTCCACAATTTTCGGCAAAGGATCTCCATAAATTTCATGTGCCTTATCATAACACATTTGTTTCAATGCCTCTGATGACCCTTCGATTTTCGGAAAATACAACGTCTCCTTCGGTACAGGTCGTACTTTTTCAATCATGTCATTAATTTTATTTGGATTCGTAATTACAACTTCTCTGGCTCGTTCTTCTCCTAAATAAGAAAATTCCTCCAACATTTCATCGGTCGTACGCAAATACAAATCAGGTTGAAAAGCGGCATCCTTGAATCCCTTGCCAGTCATTAAAATCTCACGATATATTTTGTCTTCGGGGTTTAAAAAATGAGCATCACAAGTAGCCACCGTCATCTTGCCCAGTTCATCACCCAATTTAACTATCGTACGATTAATATTACGCAATCCTTCTTCGTTTTCCACCAATCCTTCACGTACCAAAAATTGGTTATTCGTAAGCGGCTGAATTTCAAGATAATCATAATAGGAGGCAATTTCTTTCAGTTTTTCGTATGGCAAATTTTTCTGCACCATAGAACGCACAAGTTCGCCTGCTTCACAAGCTGATCCCAACAAAAGGCCTTCTCTATATTCATTGAGTACCGCCCGAGGAATCCGCGGACGACTGCGATAGATATATTTTAAATGGGAAATGCTGATAAGCTTGTATAGATTGCGCAGCCCCACTATATTTTTTGCCAAAATGACAATATGATATGATTCATCAATATGTTCATCAAACAAATACCCTTCCATGCCATAAATAATTTTGACGTTATTTACAGGATTTGTTGCAATTTCCTGTAAAAGCGGAAAGGATTGGACCACTCCGTGATCGGTGACAGCCACCGCCGGATGCTTCCATTTTTTTATGGTTTTAATAAGTTCTTTAACAGTAATAAGGGCATCCATATCACTCATGATAGTATGCAGATGCAATTCCACTCTCGGAGTTGGATTTGTATCTTCTCGTTCGACTGCACTGCTTTCAGCCGGCATAATATCATATACATTGAGTACATAATCATTTTGATAATTATCATACTTTACGTCGCCATGCACGCGAACAAAAACCCCTTCTTTGAGGTTTTTCTGCAAGGCGTCAAATCCTTCGGGCGTCATGGAATCTTTACGGCGATATTTCGCATTAGGATTCCCTGCCCCTTTTGATACATCAATAAATTTTTTCGCTGATATACCATTTGTTTTATCTGCTATTTGAAACGACAACAACGTCCTGCCTGATTTCAATTCACGAAATTCCGCTTTAACAATCTTTCCTTTAAAAATAACTCCATTTCTTTCTTCTCCAGAAACATCATTAATGGCTATTGTTTCACCAGTAAAGCTTTTTCCCATCCATATGCGGCTGTCGACACCAGAAGTCGACTGAGCGCTGCCGGCAGAATTGCCGCCCGGCGTTGTCTTTTTAGGCCCCTCGACAACAGCTTTACAAGCTTTGATATACGCATCATCACAAAGATCATCAGATTCTTCATATAAATTTTCGTACATATCCTCATGCGGAATCGCATAGCTTTCCTCATCTCGATCTGCTGTATCAATAATTTCCTCCGTATCTTCTTCCGGCATAGGGCGGCCATCACAAGAAAGATCGACTCCATTGGCAGTCTCACAAAGGGAATCAAAATCAGCGTCAGCATCCACCACCGCTGCCTGAGTTGAAACAATATTGGGTACATTCGTTTTTACAGTATGATCAAGTATGACATCTCCGTTGATAGATAATTGTCGGCAAACAGCTTTTTTCAAATCCTCTAGATTCCGGCATTCTTGTCCCTGGGTATATATATGCCACTTCTTGCCGGCATCTGCCATACATACTTTTTCAACAGTTATGCGATTTACATCGTCTAATTGTATTGTCATTGCGTCCTTAGGGACAATATGATAGACCTTCATAACTTCTTTCCTCTCAAAAAAATACTATAACATTGTTAATCTGTCATGTCATGTAATTTGTTAATAATAACATCCTGTGGTGTTTCCCCATCTAAATTTGTGTCTTGAACCGTTTGTTCCGACGACGGACCCGACGTACGAATAATTAATGTATTCGGATCATAATGGGATACAATTTTATCCGTATATTTATCTCCATCTTTGTATGATACATCACGCCGGATAGTTACATCATGTCCATCATATCCTTCTTGTTCGCGTACATCGTCCGTGACAGAATCATCGTGCTTA
This sequence comes from Megasphaera paucivorans, assembly GCF_900103535.1. Lineage (GTDB taxonomy): Bacteria > Bacillota > Negativicutes > Veillonellales > Megasphaeraceae > Megasphaera_A > Megasphaera_A paucivorans. Next base: position 96,676 of record NZ_FNHQ01000009.1, read on the forward strand.
TAAACAACTTTATGCGGGAGCGTCTTTTGAGACAGCGTCGTAAAGGATACCTCACACGTATCTGCGGAATTTCCCAAAATATATACAGTCAGCGCACTCCCTGTCATTGCAGTATAAATATATATAGGATGTTTAAACGGATTTGTAAAGCCAAAATCCAAAGACCCATCAGCCACAGTAGCATCCATCCCTACTGGAACATATTCGGCAGGAGCGAAGTGAGGCGACCGATGATCAATAATAAGTCCGGCTCTCAGCGCCGCATTAAAAAGAGTTGTGCTTACCTGACAAACACCACCGCCAGCATCCATGACCACCTTATTATCAAAGTAAACAGGTGCATCCTTGTATCCTTTATCACGCGTGCGCGTGCCAACGGTATCATTAAAAGAAAACGCTTTTCCTGCCGGTACCAATGCGTGCGTCAGAAGATTCTGGCAAATCTTTATATTTTCATCGCGATCTGCCGCTGACGCATCAAAATGAGTCGTATAATAGGATAGCACCGTATCAATCCCTTTTAAGTCCTTCTCCTTGATGGCTGGTTCTTTGCGATCCTGTACCGTTATTGCAATATCCCCTGTATTTCCTTTATGCAGTTCATCAAGAATCTGATTCTTCAGCTGCCCTGCATCAATCACGATGCGATCCGTCCCGTTATGCAAAACGACAGAACTGCCATTGGGAACAGCATATGCATTTTTCTCTTCTACATCATATTTATCGTGAATGTGATTCGTAAAATCGGTAAGCATATCATCATTTACTTCGATGGCCAGCGGCACATTCTTTCCATATCGCAGCGTCGTATATACATCTGCGATACGTTGTATAGGCGTACCGATGCGTCCAACAAGAAATATATCATCATTGATACGCTGGCGATCGTAATGACCATTCATTTTTTTTAAAGAAAGCGTTTCATCTACTCCTTGTGCCGTAAGCGAAAGAGTTTTCTTATGTAAATCGTTTTCTCTTTCATCAAGATATTGTTGAATATCATCTTCGGTCATATTTGCAACAGGTTGTCCATCTAGTGTAACGAAATCAATAGTTTTACTCTGTGCAAAAAGAAATCCCCCGGTACTGAGAGCACATATAATACCAAATGCAATGAATCCTTTTTTCCATGGAATATGATGATGACGAATACCGTGTTTTTCCTGATATCTGCGACGATATTCTCTCATCCGTTCTTTTCGTTCTTGTTCTTCTTCTGTCACTATAGGTGCCTTCCTTTTGCACTGCAGCAATACAAGCAGACAAGAGGTACCATATCCTCGTGTGACCCCATTCCCCTGCGAATATTGAGCTGTAATTTAAATATATTACTAATTAATTCATCTAATTCTGCCGCCGTCCAATATGTTTCTACCTTTTTCAAACTGAATAAAACATATTTTACGCTCCTCCCCTTATTGATTTGCGCTAAAACGGACTCACATTGCACAGCTCCGGCCTGACTATGCTTTAGTTCTTTGTATGCTTTTAACAGGCGCAGCCGTGACATCATATACCCCGTATTTTTAAGAAACACATCCTGACGAGAAAAAAGTCCCGTCAACAGTGGTATGGCATGACGGCCATCTCGGTGAAGAAAAGCCTCCATAAAAGTAAACAGATTTTTTTCCATAGTACCTGAAAACAGATGCGTTAGTTCAGCAACATCAATACATGTTTGATGTTCATCAAGCATAATGCAAAGTTTTTCCAGTTCTGAAAACACATACATGAGTGAGATAGATTCCCACGTTTGAAATAAAGCATGAAGGTACTGTTCCGCTTTACCGGTAAGCGTTTTCTGTTTTCCTTTTAAATATTCTGTTACATACATCATAGCATTACGATCTGTAACAGGTTCACATTGTACTGTATCTGCTAAGGGTTTCAGTTTTTTATAAAAAACGCTCCCCATATCCACCATACCTTTTGTATAAAAAAGAACGGCCTGTTGATCCGGCAAACGGCTGATCTTATCAAGAAACCATTCTTCATCTTTAGAAAGTTTGCTCCGTGACCGCCCGCCATGTTTTACAGGCAAATAGGGAGATTCATTCCATATACAGATACCCCCACTGCCAAACAGAGAGGTTCCTTCAAAAGACTCCACCACCCGAGCAGGCGGTGTTTCTTTGGAAAACGTTTGAATGTCTATATCGCTGCCGAATGTTTTTCGACAAGAAAGAATAAACTTTCTGCGCGCCTCTTCCATTAGATATTCTTCTGTTCCATATATAATTTTTATAGAATTCATTCTGAATCACCACCATAAGAAGAAAATCTCCACTTCCCTTTACGAAAGACGGCAATGATTTCACCTGTTCGAAAAGGAGAAAAACAAGGTATTCCATAATAGGCAGCCTCTTCCTGCCAAGTTTCCCAGCCCATGTCACCTTTACCGCTGCGAAATAATATTAACGCAGCCGCTTCTTTAGGGAAGGGTATCTTTTCTGTTCCATGCCGCAATGATCGTATTTCAATACAAGCCGTAGGAAGTATAATACCATGAGAAATCGTATCGTAAATATAATAAGGAACCCTACCTGCTACAGCTTCATAGTACGACTGCTTATATTCCTTACCGGCAGGGACCGTGGTAAGATGTCCTATCGAAAACTGTTCTGTTAATTGCTGTGCCGTTTGTTTCGCCTCGTAGCCGCTGATATAAGCTGTATCAAGGGAAAAAATACCTTTATGGCGCAAAGCCGGAGTGAGGACGCAGGCTATTTGTTCCGGATTGGACCATTGGCTTTTATTATACCACACATGGACAGAACTATCACTATGTATACTACATGTCGCTCTATCATTTCCCATGTCGAAAACATAGATAACTGCTTCGGGTCTGTTCCATTGCCGCCATAAAAAATTGATGCTGACTAAAAACACAGAAAATAGTATTAATTTCTTTTTCTTCGGCAACGGAAAAAATAATGTTCCAACAAAAATATAATAGGCAACAATTGAAGATAGCGATAGTGCTCCACTCCATATTCTGCTATACGGCAGAGCCGCAATGAAGTAATTTCCATTTACCGCCAAAGTAAGGAGCGGATTTATTATCCATAATAACACGGTCATTCCCGGTGTGAAAAAAATCCCCAAAAAAGCTGCAATAAGTCCTAAAACAATAGTGCTGTCTAAAACAGGTCCAATGATAAGATTCGCAAGGAACGAATACAAAGGGAACGAAAAAAAATTGGCAAACAAGAAAGGAACCAGCAATATTTGAGCACTTATGCAGACCGTCAGGCTTTCTTGTAAAAAATTCGGTAAGCTGGTTAGTTTTTTTCTAACTGGCTGCTGGAGCAAAACAATACCCGCTGAAGCACCGCACGACAATTGAAAACTTAAATCATATAAAAGATATGGGCTGTAAAGAACCATCACAATGACGGCTGCTGCCAGAGCATGACAACTTGTATAATCTCGTCTGGCCACCAAACTATACGCACTAATAAGCCCCATAATAACAGAACGAATAACAGGCGCTGTAAAATTTGACAAAGCACCATAAAAAACAACCAGCACGGCAGATAAAATAAATAATCTGCGTTCTCTTAATCCGAAAAATCCTCCTATAAGTTGTACAATGCTCAATAATAAAGAAACATGTGAACCTGATACAGAAAGTATGTGTATAAGACCTGTCGTACTAAAACTATTAATAAGTATTTTAGGCAAGTCTTCATAATGCCCTCCGAAAAGTAAACTACTGAGAAGATATGAATTTTCTTTGCTGAGAATCGTCATAAAATTACGTGTCATATTTTCACGTATGTTCCATGCAAAAAGCGGCCATCCCGATGCTTCTTTTAAATATCGTATATCTTGGGGCGTATCCACATATACGGTTCCTATGATATATTGTTCCCGATCCCGATGGAGTGCATCATACATTCCTGTATTTTTATAATATTTTACAGCATGTATACTTCCTGTTACTCCAATATGAGAAGAAGGAAGACATGACGGTAATGCGGGCAGCGTAATATAGACCCGCCCGGAAGCAGCATGCCGTACGTTTTCTCCTTTATAGGAAAATTGAGTCAAAGAAAAAACATAGCGGGTCACCTTTCCTTTATCCGATTCATATGTATTTTTCTGTTCTTCAATAACACCTTCCATGTAAATAGCATGCCCAATCAAATATGCCGGAAGTTTATGATATTCCTCAGATACATATTGCAGCCGTGATGCCCCTAAGAAGAAAAAAAGCGGTATAAGAAATAAAAAAAACATTTTTTTCCTATAATGCATTGCCCCCATCGCGATAAGGTTGATAACCAATCCTGCAATGTAATATTCATGCTGCAGATGCAGTATTTCCGCAGTTGCAATACCTCCGCAGCAAGCTGTCGCTAATACTAAACTAAAGTATATCATGCAGTTACCTTATCTTTGATCTTATGTAAGCGGTTAATAACAGAGTGTATAGAAAAAAAGCAATGACCGAGATATACTCAAGTCACTGCCTTATTTGCAGAGTTGTTGAACTTCGTTGTTCCAAGGAAGATAATCTTCAAGGAATTCAGGATGTTGTTCGAACTGTACGCCAGGTAATTCGCTAAAAACGAATTTCAAGTATTTATAGGGATTGAGGCCGTTGACCTTGGCTGTTTCAACAATGCTATAAACAATTGCGCTTGCAGCTGCACCTCTGGGACTTCCACTGAACAACCAATTCCGGCGTCCTACAGTGAATGGACGTATGCTGTTTTCGATGAGATTATTGGAGATAGCGCAATTTCCGTCTAAAAGATAGTTCATCAACTCTTTTTTATGATTAAGGGCATAGTGTACAGCTTCGGCTGACTTTGATTTTGGCAGAAGGGTGTCTCTTGCAGATTCTACCCACGCCCAAAAGACATCTAAAACAGGTTTTTCCTGTTTCAGACGCGCTATCTTTCGCTTTTCGCCGCGGAGATCCGTAAGAGTTCTTTCGATCTCGAATAGCTTGTTGCAGTAGGTAATGCCTTGGCTAGCAAAGGTGGCGGACGGACTTTTCGTGTCCTTCGGGAGAGCCTCTACAAAATATCTTCGCAGATGTGCCC
>NZ_FNHQ01000070.1 GCF_900103535.1 Megasphaera paucivorans
TTTACCGGGTCGCCTACTTTTTTAAGCCATTGCGAGACCGTTCCTTCTGTCATCGTCAGGCCCAATTGTGGCATCGTAAGTGCTGTCGCCATCAATCATTACCTCCTTGCTAACCTATTTTCAATAAACGTACCTATTATTTTTCTTCCGTCATCTGTTCCCGTGCTATATCAACTGCCGATTTTTTCGGAAGAGTCAGCATAACCGCTCCTGAAATAAAGAGCATAGCTCCTAATGCCAAATAACCGCCGTCTGTAGATCCTGTGTTTTGTTTGATAACGCCCAGCATATAGGGTCCGAGATACCCGCCAAGATTAGCTATTGAGTTAATCAGAGCAGTGGCACCCGCTGCTGCCGCACCACTTAAGAAGGTTGTCGGCACAGACCACCATGTTCCCATTGCAGAATATACACCAATAGCCGTGATACAAATAAATACAAGACTCAATATTGGACTTTGTATAAAGGGTGCACACACTAATCCGATACCGCCTAGGAACATACATCCGGCAACATGCCACCGTTTTTCCCCTGTTTTAGAAGAGTGATTTCCAATAATAATCTGTGCAACCAAGGCTGCCCCCATCGGGAATATAATAGAAATACCTACCATAGTAGCTGACCAGCCGGACAAGCTCTTCAATACCTGCGGCATCCAGAAATTAAAGCCCCAGAAACCGGTAATCCAAGTAAAGTAAATAATGCATAAACGCCATACTTGTTTATCTGTAAGAGACTGCATAATCGTATATTTTTTTACTTTTGCTTTTGCTTCTTCTTCTGCCGCAATCGTTTCATTTAAGTAATCTTTTTCTTCCTGAGACAGCCAGGATACTTTATCCGGACGATCCTTTACCCAAAGAAGGAATACAAACGTAAAAATTAAGGCCGGTATTGCTTCAAGTAAGAACAACGTCTGCCATCCGGCAAAACCAAAGAGATTTAAATCCAAAAGAATACCTGCTACAGGCGCCCCTACAATAGCTGCAATCAGCAAGGATGTAAGCATTAGGGAAATAGCCTTGGCACGTTCACCAGCAAGAAACCAGCGTGGGAAAAGTACTGCATAAATAACGGGATACAAACTGGCTTCACAAGCCCCTAGCAAAAATCTAAACAAATAGAATTGGAAAGGGGAAGTCATAAACGCAAGCAAACCGCAAACCAAGCCCCAGGTAAACATAATACGGGCTATCCATTTACAGGCATCAAACTTCGCCGCAATCAAAGAACCCGGAATTTCAAAGAAAAAATAACCAAGGAAGAACATACCGGCTCCCGCACCAAATATTTCAGGTGTCAACCACGGCAGATCTCTTGTCATCGTCATACCGGCATACGCAACATTAACACGGTCAAGAAAAGCTATGACCGACACAAAAAAGACAGGAAGGATAACGTGCAATTTACGTTTATTATACAAATTTTCAAAATTTATATTTGCATACTTAGCATCCATTTACTTTGCCTCCTTTTACTTTACCATCATCCCAACCCCTCCCATCACAAAAGGGGTTGGGGAAATAAATATTCATATGAGTACGTTAACGTCCAAGCGTTTTTTTCACTGCAGCAATAATGTCTTCTGGTTCGATTTTAACCAATCGTTCTAATGGCGGCGTATACGGAATGGGAACAAACGGAGCACCTAAACGAACGATCGGAG
>NZ_FNHQ01000008.1 GCF_900103535.1 Megasphaera paucivorans
GCAATACAAAAGGCAATACAAAAGGCAATACAAAAGGCAATACAAAAGGCAATACAAAAGGCAATACAAAAGGCAATACAAAAGGCAATACAAAACCAGTATCAGATGCATTGGATCTTTATTGAGAGCATTACCGTACTTTATGTTTTTTTCATTTACTAAAATCAAATATTTGATGTAGTACAATTTTAGTTGACACTTCAATCTCAAGGAATGATGTATAATCAAAGAAAAAGAGAAGGAGAAAGAGGGAAGATAGAATGGCTAAACAACAAAAGTATGACGTTGAATATAAGATTCAGGCCATAAAACTAGCTAAAGAAGTCGGATCCGTCAAGGCGACTGCTGAATTAGGGATCCCGGTAAATACTCTGTATGGCTGGCAGAGAGCTGTTCGGGAAGGACGGCTGGATATCGGTCAGGGGGCACACACTCCGCAAACAGCCCTAAGCCTTGCCGAGGAACTGACAAATCTGCGTAACCAGGTGAAAGAGCAGGATAAGGAAATTCGGCGCTTGAAAGAAGAAAATGAGTTTTTGGAAGAAGCCAGCGCTTTTTTCGCCGCCAGCCGTCGGAAGTCTGCAAGAACCAGAGAATAAGGTTCATAGACATAAAGACAGAGGACGGCAACAGTAGCGGGAAACTTTCTTTTTATTGCCGGATGTTGGACGTAAGCCGTCAGGGGTTCTATAAATACTTGGCCCACAAAAACCGCCCATGGAAATATCAGGGGTTAGCGGATGCCATGCGGGACATTCTGGATGAAGATGAATGCAATGATACCTATGGGCGTATCCGCATGTATCAGGCACTACTTTTGAAACAACCGGAGGGCATTTCTGTCCCTGGGGAACGTACGGTTTACCGTGTCATGGAGAAAATCGGGATCAACCATCCTCCCAAACACAACCCGAACGGAATTACCCAAGCAGATCGTGAGGCAAGAAAATCCGATGATTTGTTGAACCGGGATTTCACATCGGAGGAGCCGTTAAAAAAGTGCGTTACGGATATAACGGAGATCAAAGCAAAGGACGGCAAATTATATATTTCAGCAATCTTTGACTGCTTCGATTCTGGGGTACTCGGATTGGCAATGGGTACCGACAGGAAAGCATCTCTGTGCGAACGAACGCTAACCAATGCCATGATGGAATATCCGGCTATGCGGGGAGCGATTCTCCATTCTGATCGGGGAACAGAGTATACAAGTGCAACGTATCGCAAAGCCATTTCCCAATACGGCATCCGTCAGAGTATGAACAGCGCCGGAGGGCGTTGCCACGATAATGCCCGGTGTGAAAGTATGTGGGCGAGGATGAAAAGCGAACTCCTTTATCAACGATATCATACAAACCGTCTTTCCATCGAAGAACTCAAAACCCTCGTCTGGAGATACTTCATCAGCTATTGGAATAACCGGAGAATCTGTTCCGCTAACGAGGGTCTCCCGCCCTGGGTGAAGCGCCAGCGATACTATGAATCTCTGGGTGTCGCTGTATAGACATTGTTGTCCTTGCGTAATAAGTGTCAACCAATATTGACAATATCAATTTTTGTAAATGTGAGTATGTATTTAATATATGTATTAATTATAAAACCTTTTTTATTAACTAGCGTTAATTTTTAACGATTGATAATATGGAATATAAATATAACTTATAGATAATTAAATGTGTATATTCAAAAGGAGGGAGAATATTATGTTGGATTCTAAAATTGTGAAGATTTGCAAAGAACAGATTTTTTTCTTAGGTACTGCGGTGGATCAGGTGGTACATGTCCGGCCGATGAAGTTATTTGTTGATGAGGAAGAAAATGTTTGGCTTGTTAGTCATAGAGGAACGGATAAAACGAAAGAGATAGAGCTGAATAATTCCGTTGAGCTTTGTACCGTCGATGAGAATACCAATGTGCTTCGCTTACAGGGAAAATTATTACAGCGATCAGATATGTCGATAGAAGAGATGCAGCGAGTACGTCAGCAGCTGTTTGAAGGGGTGTCGGGGATAAAAGAGTTTTTTAAAACTCCTATGGATCCGGATATGGTGGTATATCAATTAGTCATGGAGCATGTTATCTTTCGCAGCTTAGATACAGTATTGAAAGAGGAACTTCATTTTAAGAAGTAAAACGTATCCGCTGGTATCATTTCCATGTCCTATACGTCCATATAATGTGCTGAGATGTGTTCAGCATATGAATGTATTGTTTCATAGTGGTAACCGGGGGCGATGAGTGTATGAAATGTACGACTATTCATTATATTAACTCTGCAGTTAGCAAGAGTGTCAGGGATTTATTGGAACAGCATATTCCGGAACTTGTTGAATCGTGTAAAACAGCACAGTATTTTGTGCATATACGTATTGAGGAGGATATTGTCTGCCGCACTCAATCATCAGGTAGTATTTTTGAACAGGGAGCAATGGAACAGGTATTCCAGCCTGTTTTTCAACAAGTCTATGAAACAAGAAAACCTGTTGTTATTTTTCCCTATGCCTTATGGGAGTGTCGTGTATCTGATCCGGATTTTGATCAGATACAGTATATGGCAGTGTTCCCTGTCCAGTATGGCGGGAAATTGGCGGGAAATATAGGGATTGCTTTTTTTTCGGAAACGATGTGTTTAACGTTGCGTGAAGTCAAGTTGATACAGGAAGTAATCAATATATACGCGCAGCTTATTTTAGAATGCAGGGAAATTACCTTTTCTATTCCGGAAACAGGCGTATGGATTTGTGATATAGAAACGAGTACGATCGTTATGGGGCCGGAGCTGTGTGATATGTATGGCCTTACCAGCGAGTTTGAAAAAGAGATTTCCTTTGAGGCATATGTACAGAAATTTGTTTATCCCGAAGATCAAGACTGGGTCCGACAGATCAGCAGGCAATTATTGTCGGATGAAGCGGATAAACTGAAAGAGGTCCGGTATCGTATTGTTCGGGGGGATGGACAGGTACGATATATATTGACGCAGGGCATTTCCATCAACATAGTGGAAGGGCATAAGGAGATATATGGTTTTTCTCGTGATATTACAGAGCAAGTCCGGATCGAAGAGGAGAAAAAACAGCATGAACAGCGTATCCAGCATATGGCGTATTATGATCCGCTGACAAAACTTCCCAATCGGAGATATTTGTCAGAATGGCTGCATAAGGAATTAAGGCTGGCTCGGGACGGTAAGTCTGCCGGTGTAGTATTTTTTATTGATACAGATAATTTGAAAATGGTCAATGATACGTATGGACATCAATACGGGGATAAATTGATCGTGTTGACGGGGATGTGCATTGTGAATACCCTGGAATCCCATGCTTTTGTTGCACATATGAGCGGCGATGAATTTTTTGTTGTTTTGCGCGGGACGTATACGCAGGATCAAATACGAAATATTGTAGAACAATTGAATGTTTCATTGCAGGAAAAACATAAAATATTTGGTATTTCCTTTCGCTTGACTGCTAGTATCGGCATTGCAGAATATCCTAAAGATGGAACTACGGCCGAAGAAATTATTAAAAATGTAGATAATGCCATGTATGCGGCCAAAGCCGAGGGGAAAGGACACTATCGATTTTATACACCGGAAATGCAGCATTCGGCGTTTGAAAAAATCCGTTTGATTGAAAGCTTATATGATGCGCTGGATAATCATGAGTTTTCCTTAGTGTACCAACCGCAGGTTGCCGTAATACATGCAGACGTGGTCGGATTTGAGGCGCTTCTGCGGTGGAATAGTGCGGTTCATGGTTTGATTTCTCCTTCACGGTTTATGCCGTTAGTAGAGCAAGCGGGACTTACCCGTGTTGTGGGGGAATGGGTATTTAAGAGTGCCTGTCAATTTTCCCGCCGACTTTTAGATCACGGATGGAACGGTTGCGTACATGTCAATATTTCTCCGATGCAGCTCGCGATGGAAGATTTTGTCGATATGCTGTTTCGTATTATTCGGGAAACGCAGGTGCCTAGTTGCCATATGGGGATTGAAATTACAGAAGATGCATGCATGACGAGTTTTATGTCTATGGAACATGTGCTGGATCGGCTGGAACGAGTGACGGCAGCCGGAATTCACTTAGCAATGGATGATTTTGGCACCGGGTATTCTTCCTTGACGCTGTTGGATCGATTGCCGTTTGACACGATAAAAATAGATAAATCGTTTGTTGATCAGATAGGCACTCATATTAATGAAGACAGGCTTATTGCTTCCATTATTCAGATGATACATTCGCTGAATAAAAAAGTAATAGCCGAAGGGGTAGAAACAGAGCGGCAGTTATTGTGTCTCAAACGAAAGCGATGTGATTATATTCAGGGATATGTGTACAGCAAACCGCTGACAGAGCAAGAAGCAATGGCGTTTTTAGAAGCAAGGCAGGAATAAAGCATCTCGCATAGAGTCGTCGCCGGATTGTTTATTGCCATTACCTATCATTAGGGGGCCTTGTAAAAAACATTAAAAAAATATAAATATTTTGCAGGAAATATATTAGTTTAGTAGAAATTTATATTTATATACTATACTTGTGTTATTTGTTGAAACCGTAAAGGAGATGTGTTGGATGGAAAATTTAGACAGGATTACTATTGACAAATATTTCATTGACGACGTGCTTAAAAGCAAGAAGCACACATGGCCTTTTGAAGACGATTTTAGTGATGTGGAGGCTGCATATACGGAGGCTGTCGGCGGAAGAAACGGTATCCGTAAATATGTGCTGCTGAAAAAGGATTGTTTGATGGTTTTGGAATATGCCGCCATAACAGATGAAGTGACAATTACCAAAATTTATGATGAACTCACGATTACCAAAATTGCATTAGACAAAATCATTTCCTGCAGAGAAACTTCTAAATCCGATGGAAACGTCATGGGATTCAAGAATGAAAGAGTCCATATCGTATTGCAAAGTGGAGCGTATTATGATCTGGTACAGCCCTATTTTCGCGATAAGTTCCAAAAGGATAGTGCGGAACAGACATTTATTGAAAATAATCTTGTGAATTATAATTATTTGATCAATCAGATTATGAAATAGGGTTTGGATACGCTGCATAAAGCGCAGCAAAACTGGATCGGGTGATATCCGGGTCCAGTTTTTTTTGTAGTTAGAAAACCCCTGGTTAGACCAGGGGTTCCAAAAAGCTTTAGCGATGAGTCTATAAAGGTTTAAAACAAAACACCTTTAATGTAAGATAAGAATGCGGTCCGTCAACTGCAAACCTATCCACATTAAAGGAGGTCATTCAATGAATGACACACACAGTCTATCACACAGTAAATGGAATTGTAAATATCATGTAGTATTTGCGCCGAAGTATCGGCGGCAAGTATTTTATGGGCAAAAGCGATATGAAATAGGGCAAATACTACGAGAATTATGCCAGTGGAAAGGAGTGACTTTACTAGAAGCAGAAGCATGCCCGGATCATATACAGCTGCTGTTGGAAATTCCCCCCAAGATGAGTATATCGAGTTTCATGGGATTTCTCAAAGGAAAAAATAGTCTGATGATTTATGAAAAATGGGGAAATATGAAATATAAGTACCGGAATCGACAATTTTGGTGTCGTGGATACTACGTAGATACCGTAGGAAAAAACGAGAAAAAGATAACCACCTATATTCGAGAACAACTTAAAGAAGATGAAATGTCCGAACAGCTTACATTAGATTTAGAAGACCCGTTTACGGGTAACCGGAAGTAATATGCAAGTAACGGACCGAACATGCGCTGTAAAGCGCCGCTGGTAGACTAGGCCTTATAGGCCGCATAAGAAAAACCACCAGCTAAGCTGGTGGATCATTATTTGTGTGGGGAATTTATCCGCATATCAAGAAGATAGACATGTATTAAAAAAGAACACTGTAATAGTTGATCACAGTGTTCTTTAGGATTCATTTGAAGATTGACGGGAAACAAAATATAGTGGAACGGAGTACCGTTTATACTTCTTTGATGCAGTCATGATGGGATACATAAACAGTTTTGATTTTTTCTAGTAATGCTTCTGTTATCTGGAGCTTTGCAGTCAATCGTAAATTATAATGTTTTCCTTCTTGGAATAGCTCATTTAAGTGCTGATTATAATTATTTAAAGCTTCCCGGACAATAGATAACTCTAGTGATGTAAGTTTATTCATATGATCACCTCCTCTATTAATAATTATAACACAAAATGGAGGCAGTTACGTTACTTTATATCATGAATTATGGATTGCGTTTTTAATTTTTCAGTGCAAGTAAAATAGCATTCATACTTAAGATATCATCGGCAGTCACCTCATCAAAGTGATCTAATTTATGCTGGATATCGTGAATGATTGTTTCTTCATAGGTTTCTTTTTTAAGGTGTCCCTGAAAAATAAAGTAGGAGGAAATATTGCCGGTCAACGTGCTTAAAAAACCGATGCCGATCAGCATTAAACAGACGGCAACGATACGGCCGCCGATTGAGGAAGGTGCAATATCTCCGTATCCTACGGTGGTCGTTGTCAAAAAGGACCACCACAAGGCATCTCCTATATTCATATCATCAACATATGAAATGGCGATGGCGCCTATAAATATGGTTGAAAACGTGAACCACAATATATATTAAAAATCATTGAATTTAACAAACTTTCCAGCGCGGTAACGAAGCACGCGGGGAGAGAAATACAGTGTCTGTAATTTTGTTTTTACATATTTCTTTATAATCCCAATTCTTTTATTTCTTGTTTTCTAAAACGTATCCAATTTTGGAAGGTATCCATTAGGCGTAATACAATGTTCATGCCTAACAGAATAGAAAGAAAATGGTGATCATATTTGCGATAGGTATAGAATAAAAGGAACAACGAACTGTTCAGGGTATAGTAAAACCATGTTTTGAAAATGCTTGGCGGTGTTGTTACTATATAGGCACTTACTACTACGGCAGTCAGAAATATATAGATATCCTGATTGTATTGAATATTTGCCAGTGACATAAAAAAGAATAAAAATAAAACGGAATGACTTGCCAATAAAAGTTTTTTCATCATTTTACCTCGTTTTCTTCAATAAAATACATATTTCAAAAGATGTTCATTTTTCAATTCCATAAAAGGGAACGATGATCCTTGCAGAAAAAATTCTGTTCTACCCGTGTGTTTTTGAAGTTTACGTGCAAAAATCCAGGTATCATATGACAAAGACACCTGTTCATCTGGTAGTACTTCTACTATGTATATTAAAGTATCTGAAATGGATATACAATACAAATATTAAAAAAAAGAATAAAATATATATATTTCGAAAAAATATGAATAAGGAGTACCCTATACATCACGTATCTATGCTGTGGTCACGGTATAAAGCAATATAGACACTACGCGGCAGTACCATGGGCAATGTATTTACTATATATGCTGCTAAATTTTATATTGACAAATTCAGTTATTATTCACTATACTTAACATACATCTTAATACTATAACAACAGATAATGTGGTTGTTGTTCAGCGGTTTCCTGCGTAGCCGGAAAAGGAGAAAAGTATGTTTACATTGACATCGGAAGCAGTTCAATATGTAAAAAAACATGGAAATCATATATTGATTACTATGAAATTTGAACCATCTTGCGGGTGCCCTTGCAGGGGCGATTTAATTTGGGGAAGTTATATTCCTGAAATTGCGCTGGGAAAGGCGATGGACAAAAGTCAATATCTACAAGAAACAATTGACGGCATCACCGTTTGGTATCCCAGTAAACTTATCATTAAACAAGGGTTTGACTCTATTCGTATTTATATTAAGTCTGTTCTTATCAGCAAATGGCTGGAAATGGATGGAGCTCAGGGCGTTTCTGTAACGCCGGGTACAGGATTTTCTTGCAGCACAGAAAATATTCATAAAGACATTTCTTGAGCGATAAGGATAGCGTTAATAAGAAATACATTTACAACGATGCCATTATCAAGTGCTTTTTATATTGAAGTTTTGGTTTTGCATTAAATGAGAGATATACCGTAACACCAATGCAGAGAGTCTTGCTAAAAACAAAGGACTCTCTGCTTTTTTTTATATGCAAAAACTGATTAATAGGTTGATATTGGATTTACATGGAATAAGGTATCCTGTAGGAGGCACTGCTATATTTTTTGTAAGAATATGGTATACTAGATTCCTAATTGGATAATAAAATATATAGTAAAAAGTAATAGTAAGGATATGAGTTACAATGAAACTTGAAAAAATGGATGAATTTTTTGATAATCGGTTGTATGGATATGAAGAACATCAGCTTAACTGTATTGATTCTGCAAAAGAATTTTATACAGTTACAGCATTACAATTACCCTCTGCGGCAGGAGCTGTAGTATTGGATTTAGGCTGTGGGACAGGGTTGGAATTAAATGAATACTTTCATATCAATCCGCATGCCATCGTGACGGGCATTGATTTGGCCGAGGGAATGCTGCATGTTCTGCAAAATAAGGCATTTGGCAATCAAGTGACACTGATCAACGGTTCTTATTTTGATGTGCCCTTTGGTAAAAATATATATGATGCCGCTGTTTCGGTAGAATCCCTGCATCATTTTACGAGGGAACAGAAAGTACCGCTATATAAAAAGCTGCATCAATCGTTAAAAAAAGATGGGTATTTTATTTTGACGGATTATATGGCAGACAATGATGAAATAGAATGCAGAAATTTTGCAGACTTTGCTAAATTAAAAGAAGAAGCAGGAATAACTAACCAGGCATTTTATCATTATGATACGCCGTTAACTCTGGAACATGAAAAGGCGGCCTTAACTGCAGGCGGTTTTTCTAATGTTGAACTTTTACATACGTGGCAATGTACGGCTAGTTTAAAGGCGTATAGGTAACGAGAATCAAGACAGTACAGGCAACCGGACTGTATGGGGCGGTGTGGTATATTGTTTAGTGCAAGTTCCGAAAAAACATGGCAATAGGTGTATTCACCCACGTTGAAATGGGGACACTGTCTTTCGTAGATTGCTCCGGAGAACAGGTTGTTTCCCTTAGTTTACGGGAAGTTAAGTGAGATAGTTCGCGCTAAGGATATACATATTGAAACGGTTCAGCAGAGATTGGCTGTTGCAATAAAAAATGGGATTTTTAATAAATGGATGTGTATACCCAGAAAAGCTCCTCAACATCGAGGAGCTTTTTTAACATGCAATTATGAGATGGGGGTAAAGACCGTCAGATATTGTAATCACAGAAAAATAAAACCGCCTACAAATGTAGACGGTGCCTAGTCTGGTGCGAGTGAAGGGACTTGAACCCCCATGGTGTAAACCGCCAGATCCTAAGTCTGGTGCGTCTGCCAATTCCGCCACACTCGCTTAAATTACTGCAAAGGTATTGTAACATACGAAGGGCGCTGCGTCAATGTTATTTCAGCAGCAGTCCTACCGGGCAATGGTCACTGCCGGTGATGTCAGTGTAGATGAGGGCGTCTTCGATCGTGTCGTTGAGTGCTTTTGAAGTAATAAAATAATCAATGCGCCATCCCGCATTTTTTTCGCGGGCTTTGAAACGATAGCTCCACCAGGAATAGATACCGGTCGTATCCGGATACAGGTAGCGGAAAGTATCGGTAAAGCCTGCTTGCAGCAGTTCTGTCATTTTGGCTCGTTCTTCATCGGAAAAACCAGCATTTTTACGGTTTGTTTTTGGGTTTTTCAGATCAATTTCCTCGTGGGCTACGTTGAGGTCGCCGCAGAGAATAATTGGTTTTTTCTTGTCGAGCAGCTGGATATATTTGCGGAAATCATCTTCCCATTGCATACGGTAAGGGAGACGGACTAATTCATTTTGGCTGTTGGGGGTATAGCAGGTGATACAATAAAAGTTTTCGTATTCTAAGGTAATGACGCGGCCTTCGTGGTCATGGCCCTCTATGCCGATTCCATAGGTGACGGAAAGAGGCGTTTTTTTTGTAAAAACAGCGGTACCGCTATATCCTTTTTTTTCGGCATAGTTCCAATATTGTTCGTATCCGGGCAGATTCAGCTCGATTTGTCCTTGTTGAAGCTTGGTTTCCTGGAGGCAGAAGATATCGGCATCCAAGTTGTGAAAAATATCCATAAAACCTTTATTTACAGCGGCTCTGAGACCATTGACATTCCAAGAAATAAATTTCATTCTTTTCTCCTTTAAAATAATACATAGACTGTATAAATGATACAAATTTTGTTATAATAAATTACATCAATACTACTGTTTATGAATAATATATAGCGATATGCCTTCTGTTTGTTTTTTGAAGGCATCTTCATTGTATGAAAAAATTATATGTTTGTCAAAACTCAGAAAGACAGGTGATCAGTATGGGGGTCCACTATTTAGCGGGAACGAAGGTTCGCAAGGAAGATTATATTGATTTGCAGGCCATAAAAAATGATTATATTACTATTCATCCGGATTCCAGCAACCCGCATCAGCAGGTCCGATTTGGCACATCGGGACATCGCGGACAGGCCGGTAATGGAAGTTTTACAGAAGACCATGTAGCGGCGGTGACCCAGGCAATCTGCACGCTGCGCAGCCGATTTGGGGCGGTGGGGCCTTTGTTTGTCGGGCAGGATACGCATTATCTTTCTGAACTGGCGTTCCATACGGTTCTCGCCGTACTTGTCGCTAACGGGGTTACGGTCTATGTGGATAGTGAACATGATTTTGTCCCTACGCCGTCGATATCCCGTGCTATTTTGCGGTATAATGGGTGCCGTTCAGAAAAGCAAGCGGATGGCATTATTATTACGCCTTCTCACAATCCGCCGGAACATGGCGGAATTAAATATAATCCTGTTACTGGCGGTCCGGCAGAATCAGATATTACAAAAGCAATTGAAAAAGAGGCTAACCGCATATTAGCCGGGCATTGCCGTGAAGTGAAACGGGCAGAGGATGCCGTTGTGCAAACCAGCCGTCTGGTTATTCCATATGATTATAAAGGATTGTATGTGGCAGAACTGGATTCGGTCATCGACATGGATGCGATTCGGAATGCAAAGCTGCGTATCATGGTGAATGCCCTGGGTGGTTCAGGAATGCAGTATTGGCATGCGATTTCGGAAATGTACGATATTCCCATGGATTTTGTCAATGATACGTATGATCCGCTGTTTTCCTTTATGAATTATGATCACGACGGCATGGTGCGCATGGATTGTTCTTCTAAATATGTGATGAGTTCGGCAGCGGCGAATGGGGCATCTTATAATTTGATCTTTGCCAATGATCCTGATTATGACCGTTTCGGTATTATTTGCGGCATACTGGGAATGATTGGTGCCAATGCGTATTTATCGGCGGCGGCGCATTATCTGCTGACGCATCGTAATTTTGAAGGCCGCGGTATAGCCGAAACGGTAGTAACGACGCAGCTCTTGGCACGGATCGCGGGAGAACTGCAGGTGCCTATATATGAAGTTCCTGTGGGATTCAAATATTTTGGACCGCTGTTTACGTCCCAGCAGGTTGCCTTTGCCGGGGAAGAAAGTGCCGGAGGATCCTTTATCGCAAAAGACGGGAGCGTCTGGACGACGGATAAAGACGGCATTATCATGTGTTTACTGGCAGCCGAGATGAAGGCGGTAACCGGAAAATCACCGATGCAGTATTATGCAGCTATTTGCGATCGACTGGGTACTCCCTATGCCATGCGCAGTGATGCTCCGGCCAGTCTGGAGGAAAAGGAAAAAATCGGGAATTTGACGGAGGCCGATGTCACGGATACTCGGTTATGCGGCAGTTCTATTACAGCTGTTTTTTCTCAATCACCTTATGGCAACATGCCTATTGGCGGGGTTAAGATTTGTACCAAGGACGGCTGGGTAGCCGCTCGTCCGTCAGGTACGGAGGATATGTATAAATTATACAGTGAAAGTTTTGTTTCCTCCGATCAAGCAAATCTGTTTCTTGATGAAGGAAAAGAATTAATAACAAAAGCACTGCAGAAATAAAGCCGCCGTTGTCTTGGTTTAAAAATTTCCGTGTTGATTTATTCGTGTACATTTGTATACTAGATATGCTATAATAGAAAAGCGTGGAATCTTAATACAAAGGAGTTGGCATGTCCATGAAAGTTGTAATCACCGTAGTGGGTTTAGACCGCACAGGTATCATTGCTACAGTAAGCAATGTAATGGCAGAATATGGTATTAACATTGAAACAATTAATCAGGTAATTTTAGATGGGTTATTTAATATGGTTATGATTGTTGATATGGAAAAAGCTGCTATAGATTTAGAGGAGTTGCAGAATGTATTAAAGGAAAAGGGCGATGTCCTCGGCGTCGAAATCAGAGCCCAGCATGCAGACATCTTCTATGCAATGCATCGTGTGGGATAAGGAGAATATAGAATGCTGACGATTCAAGATGTATTAGAAACGAACCAAATGATTCAGAAGAACAATCTGGATGTCCGGACGATAACAATGGGCATTAGCTTGCTGGATTGTTGTTCTGCCGACGGCAAGACGTTGTGTAAAAATATTTATGATAAAGTTACAAAATACGGAGAACATCTCGTAAAAACCGGAGAAGACATCTCGGCTGAATACGGAGTTCCTATTATAAACAAACGCGTTGCGGTTACCCCGATTGCGATGGTGGCAGGTTGCAGCGATCTTAAGGATTATGTTGCAGTTGCCCGGGCGTTGGATAAAGCTCGCGAAACGATAGGTATTGATTTTATCGGTGGATTTTCGGCATTGGTGGAACGCGGATATACGGAAGGCGACCGCCGGCTTATTGCTTCGATTCCGGAAGCGCTGGCTACGACGGAACTGGTCTGCAGTTCTGTCGGCATTGGTTCTACGAAAGCCGGCATCAACATGGATGCTGTTGCCGAAATGGGCCGCGTTTTCAAAACGCTGGGAGAATTGACAAAAGAACAGGATGCGCTGGGATGTGCCAAGTTGGTCGTATTCTCCAATCCTGTTGAAGATAATCCGTTCATGGCCGGTGCTTTTCACGGTGTGACGCAGGGAGATGCCTGCGTGAGTGTGGGTGTCAGCGGACCGGGTGTTGTAAAACGTGCACTGGAAAACGTAAAAGGCGAGCCGTTTGATGTGGTTGCGGAAACAATCAAAAAAACAGCGTTCAAGATTACCCGCGTAGGGCAGCTGGTAGCGATGGAAGCAGCTAAACGCCTTCAAGTGCCTTTCGGTATCATTGATTTGTCTTTGGCACCGACACCGGCAGTGGGCGACAGCGTTGCTGCAATTTTGGAAGAAATGGGCCTGGAAAGCTGTGGTGCCTGTGGTACAACCGCGGCATTGGCGCTTTTGAATGATGCAGTGAAAAAAGGCGGTCTCATGGCTTCTTCCCGTGTCGGCGGCTTGTCCGGGGCCTTTATCCCCGTCAGTGAAGACAAAGGTATGCTGGAAGCGGTAGGAAGAGGCAGCCTTTCTTTGGAAAAATTGGAAGCGATGACTTGTGTTTGTTCCGTTGGCCTTGATATGATCGCGATCCCCGGTGATACATCTGCTGCAACGATAGCAGCTATTATTGCCGATGAAGCAGCTATCGGCATGATCAACAACAAGACTACTGCGGTACGTGTGATCCCTGTTCCCGGCAAAGGAGTAGGGGATACCGTTGAATTTGGCGGTTTATTGGGATATTGCCCTATCATTAATGTTAATAAATATAAATCTGATGCATTTATTGCCCGCGGCGGCCGTATTCCGGCACCGATGCGCAGTTTGACAAACTAATCAGTATGGCCGCAGGGCTAAACATTTTTAGAAAGTAGGCGTGTGTCGTGCTCGAATATTTTGTACCGTTTTTTATTGCATTGATCGTAACATATGCTTTGACGCCAAGCGTCAAAAGGCTTGCGATTAAAATCGGAGCTATCGATCGACCGAATGCGAGAAAGGTACACACCCGCATAATTCCTCGATTGGGTGGACTGGCTATTTACATTGGCTTTATGGCCGCGGTGATTGCCCGTGTGAGTTTATCTTATGAAGTGATAGGCTTGCTTAGCGGTTGTACGGCGATTGTATTGCTTGGTATTTGGGATGATGTGTGTCAGATTCCGGCTAAGGTAAAATTGGTCGGGCAGATTATCTGTGCTTTTATTCCCGTATTTTTCGGTATTCAGATTGAATGGCTTACGAACCCGTTTGGCGATTTGATTGTCCTGCCGGAAATCGTTGCTGTTCCTGTTACCATTTTTTGGATTATAGGCTTTACGAATACGGTTAATCTTATTGATGGCTTAGATGGGTTAGCTGCCGGAGTTTCTGTGATTGCGTCGGTATCTATGTTTTTGATTGCTGTCAGCATGCATCAGCATTTGCCGGCTATCATTATTGTCGCTATGGCAGGAGCGGCATTGGGATTTTTGCAGTATAATTTTAACCCGGCTAAAATTTTTATGGGGGATACGGGAAGTATGCTTTTAGGGTATACGATGGCGGTAGTCGCTATTCTTGGATTGGTAAAGACGGCAGCTACCGTAGCATTGGTGGTTCCCATTATTGCGTTGGGGCTGCCTATTCTGGATACGTTGTTTGCCATTGTTCGCCGTAAGATGAGTGGGGTTCCTATTTTTCAGCCAGATAAGGGGCATCTGCATCATCGTCTTTTGGCACTGGGGTTGTCACAAAAGCAGGCAGTCCTTACGATGTATTGTGTCAGTATTGTGCTTGGCTTTGTGGCCCTTTTTGTGGCCAATGTCAATTATAAAATCGGTTTGTTGACCGTGGTTATTGTACTGGCGGTTATAATCTATTCAGCAAAGCGGATTGGTATATTGCATAAGACAACAAATTCTACCCGCAAAGGCTAAGGGTAGAATTTGTGACTTTAAGGAGGCTTTTTATATGCTCAAGGTGATGACTGTCTTTGGTACAAGACCGGAGGCAATCAAAATGGCACCCGTTGTGTTAGAACTCAAAAAACATGCCGATCAAATTCAGACTATTGTGGCCGTAACGGCACAACATCGTCAGATGCTTGATCAGGTATTGCGTTTGTTTGATATACAGCCGGATTATGATTTAGATATTATGTCACGGGGGCAGACCCTCTACGATATTACGACGAAATCGCTGAATGGACTCCGACAGGTTTTAGAAAAGGAAAAACCGGATATAGTTCTCGTTCATGGGGATACGACAACAACGTTTGCCGGCGCTTTGGCCGCGTATTATCAGCAAATTCCTGTAGGACATGTGGAAGCCGGTCTTCGTACAGGGGATATTTATTCGCCGTTTCCGGAAGAAATGAACCGTAAACTTACCGGGGCTATTGCAGCCATGCACTTTGCACCGACATCGACGGCCCGGCAGAATCTTTTGAAGGAAAATGTCGATGTGCATTCTATCTATGTCACGGGAAATACGGTAATTGATGCATTGATGAATACAGTGCGTGATAATTATGAGTTTGACGACCCGGCATTACAGCGTATTGACTTTACGAATCATCGTGTTATTTTGCTTACGACGCATCGCCGCGAAAATTTGGGCGAACCAATGCGGCATATATATAAAGCACTGCGCCGTATTATTGAAGAGTTTCCCGATACAGAAATTGTATTCCCCGTCCATCGCAATCCACTGGTGCGCAAGGTCGTAGAAGAAGAGCTGGATGGAGTCGAACGTATCCATCTGATCGACCCGCTGGAATATGAACCTTTTGCGAACGTCATGGGACGTTCGGCCATTGTGCTGACGGATTCCGGCGGTATTCAGGAAGAAGCTCCTTCTTTAGGAAAACCGGTTCTGGTATTGCGTAATACCACGGAGCGGCCGGAAGCGGTACAAGCAGGAACCGTTAAATTGATCGGGACAGATAAACAGATTGTGTATGATGAGACTAAGCGTCTTTTAGAGGACTTTGATGAATACAGCCGTATGAGCAATGCTGTGAATCCGTATGGTGACGGTAAGGCAGCGGCACGAATCGTGGCATATATTCTCCATCGTATGGGAAGTGATATTGATATACCGGAAGCTTTTCAATAAGCTGGATTGATACATTTTTCGTTATTAATTATAAACAAAATTTTTTAGTTTAGCTAAATTTATTTGTTGATTTTGCCTCTTTGACATGCTAGAATAATCTCAAGACGGTCAAATGGTTGTCACATTTTCATATGCTTTGCAGGTATTGATGCGCTAACACCCTTCCACTTGCAGCCTTGCGATTATACTAGTTGTTTTATCCTTATAGGGGATTATATGCTATTTTCGCGTGCTGTGAATGGAAGGGATTTTTGTCGTCTGGGGGAGCGCCATATGGTTCATAAAACAGGACCCTCTAAAGAAAAGAACTCATTTTCCCTTTTGGCCATTGTGACGGAGGCCGGGACACTCGGTCTTACGCTGGCGATATGCTTGATTGCCGGCGTATATATTGGAAGGTATATCGACAGCATAATGGAAACATCGCCATGGGGGTTGATTTGTTGTTCCTTTTTGGGAGCAGTGACGGGTTTTTGGTCATTGTATAAAAAGGCGTTGCGTTATATGAAAGAGGATAACCAGAATCGGCATGGATCCCATACGAATCAAAAGGATACAGGTGGACCTGATTGAACTACTTCATTGACTATATAAAGGGAACTTTAAAAAAATTAATAGTATTTACCTGTACGATAACGGCACTGCTGGCTTTGTGCGGGTATACGAACCTGATCTTGGGATGGCTTATCGGCTGTTCTTTGAACATCGTATACTTTCTCATGCTCAGCAGCCGGTCTTCGCGGGCGATGAAAATGCATCCTGTTCAAGCTGTGGCTTTTATCAAGGGCGGAGCTTTTCTTCGGCTGATTACTATTATTCTTTCCCTTATAGTGGTATTACATTTTCCTGTTATACATTTTGGGGCGGCAGTTGCCGGCGTATTGTCTTTTAAAGTATATACGTATCTTGAAGTAACGGCAAAATTTGTCTATACCCGATTAGAAAGGAGGTGAAGGTATGGAACTGCATACGGGACACCATTTAATTGCTCAGCTTTTTGGAATGAACGTTAACATGGATACCCTCTATATGACCTGGTTGACAGCAGCCATTGTAATTGTTGTTACGATAGCGGCTACTCGCAGTCGGTCTCTAGTTCCCTCGGGAATACAGAATGTTGTAGAAATCATTGTCGAATCATTACTCGCCCAGTTTAAGGAAACGTTAGGGCCGAAATGGGGACAGGTGGTATCGGTGCTGCTGACTATGTTCTTGTTTATTCTCGTAGGCAATGAACTTGGTCTTTTGCCCAGTCCGCATATTTTGACATCGCCGACCAATGATTTGAATACTACATTGGGATTGGCGTTAGTTTCATCGTTTATGGTACACTTTGTTGCGTTACGGAACCAAGGGGTGAAAAAACATTTCAAGCATTATTTTGAACCGTTTATCCCTTTTGTTGTGATTAACCTGATGGAAGAATTCACCAAGCCGCTGACATTGGCTTTTCGACTGTTTGGCAATATTTTGGCTGGTGAAATACTGATGGAAGTATTATATCTATTGGTTCCTGTCGGAGTACCGATTGTATGGCTTATTTTCAGCCTGGTCATAGGTTTGATTCAAGCCTTTATTTTCACGATACTGACGACGTCGTATCTTGCAGATTCATTGAAGGAAGATTGAATGATCGACGATACACTGCATATCATCAAAAAGTTATTGGGAGGTTTATATTATGGAAAAAGCAATCGTATTAGCATTATGTGGTATGGGAGCAAGTATTGGTATTGGTTTGGCAGCATTGGGCGCTGCTATCGGTGATGGTCATGCCGCCGGTAAAATGCTCGAAGGGTTGGCACGTCAGCCGGAAATGGGCGGCAAGCTTCTTGTCAATATGCTTATTTCTATCGGCTTAATTGAATCTATGCCTATTATCGCTGCCGTTATTGCTATCGTTTTGGTATTTGCCAATCCGTTTACCAGCATGCTTTAATATGCAGCATGCATATTACTACGTATGTAGGTAAAAGGAGGGAATCGAATTGATAGATATTAACGGAACGTTACTTATCCAATTCCTCAACTTCTTTGTCCTTGTCGCTATTTTAGCGAAGTTTGCTTATAAGCCGATTTTAAAGACGTTGGAAGACCGCAGAAATAAAATTGCATCTGATTTGAATAATGCACAGGCAGCCCGGGATGCGGCCGAAAAAATGAAGGCCGATTATCAGGAACAAATCAAAAATGCACATGCGGAAGCCCAAGTTATCATCGATAAGGCTGTCAAGCAGGCGGATAAAGAAGCCCAGACGCAGTTGGCTTCTGTCCGGGCGCAGATTACGCGTGAAAAAGAAGTAGCCCAGGCGGAAATCATTAATGAACGGGAAGCTGCTATTCGTGAAATGCGTAATGAGGTAGTGACGCTGTCCATGGCTGTGGCAGAAAAGCTACTGAAGAAGAATATGGATACAGATATGAATGCGAAATTAATTGCCGACTGTATCGAAAAAATAGATGCCCAAAAGGCAGCAGGTAGATAAGTATGGTACCTGAAATTGTATACAGCAAATACAGCCAGGCAATGTTTGATATTGCCAATGAACAACATAAAATTGAAGAATATGGTAATGAATTGAAAACCATTCGGGATACATTGCAAATGAATCCGGACTTATGGAGTTTTTTGCTGCACCCTTTGGTACCGGATCGTTCTAAAAAAGATACGATCCGACAAATTTTTGCCGATGATGTGTCACCAATCGTGCTGCAATTTATGTATGTTATGGTTGATCGGCGCCGGGAAGCGGTATTGACAGCTGCTATAGACGGGTTTATCGAGTTGTCCCGTGCGGCGCAAAACATAGAAGTGGCAAGGATTCATGTAATTAAGCCATTATCAGCAAAAGAAGAAGCAGAGCTCGTTGCCGGACTGGAAAAAATGACGGGGAAGAAAATTGACCCCTTGTATTATGTCGACCCGTCTATTATAGGCGGTGTCGTCATCCGAATCGGTGACAGACTAATAGACGGAAGCTTGCTCAGGCAGCTCCAGGACATGGAACATGCCCTGCTGCAGGCTGATGTGACGAATGAGGTGACGGACGCGAAATGAATATGAAGCCAGAAGAAATCACGGCTATAATTAAAAAACAAATCGAAAACTACGACGTAGAGATGAATGTCGACGACGTAGGCACTGTCCTGGAAGTTGGGGACGGAATTGCCCATATATACGGTTTGGATAAGGCTATGTCCGGGGAACTCTTGGAATTGCCTCATGACGTATATGGGATGGCGTTGAATCTGGAAGAAGATAATGTAGGTGCTGTTTTGCTCGGGAATGATTCGCTTATCAGGGAAGGCGATACTGTCCGCCGTACTGGCCGTGTTATACGTGTACCGGTAGGCGACAGCATGATTGGCCGCGTTGTTAGTCCGCTGGGAGTAGCAATCGACGGCAAAGGAAAAATTGAAACCGCGGAAACACGGCTGATCGAATTTCCGGCACCGGGCATTGCCGACCGCCAGCCGGTAAAGAAACCGTTGCAGACAGGCTTAAAAGCTATCGATTCGATGGTTCCTATCGGACGTGGACAGCGTGAGCTGATCATCGGTGACCGTGGAACCGGAAAAACGGCAATTGCCATCGATACGATTATTAATCAAAAGGACAGCGGTGTTATCTGTATTTATGTTGCTATCGGTCAGAAAGCATCTACCGTTGCTCGTGTCGTACGTACATTGGAAGCCCATGGTGCGATGGCATATACCATCGTTGTAGCGGCTACGGCCTCTGACGGAGCACCGTTGCAATATCTGGCACCGTATGCCGGGGTAGCAATGGGTGAATATTTCATGTATCAGGGAAAAGATGTTCTCTGTATCTATGATGATCTTTCCAAGCATGCCCAGGCATATCGGGCAATGAGTTTGCTGCTCCGCCGTCCGCCAGGACGTGAAGCGTACCCTGGGGATGTTTTTTATTTACATTCCCGTTTATTGGAACGTGCGGCCAAGCTGTCAGATGATTTGGGGGGCGGTTCCATTACTGCGCTGCCGATTATTGAAACGCTGGCCGGAGATTTGTCGGCATATATTCCGACAAATGTTATTTCTATTACAGATGGACAGATATTCCTGGAAACAGAATTATTCAATTCCGGTGTACGGCCGGCTATCAATGTCGGGTTATCCGTATCCCGTGTCGGCGGTTCCGCACAGATCAAGGCAATGAAGAAAATTGCCGGTACACTGCGTCTGGATTTGGCTCAGTACCGTGAATTGGCGGCGTTTGCTCAATTCGGATCGGATTTGGATAAGAATACGAAGGCACAGATCGATCGCGGAGAACGGACGATGCAGATGCTGATTCAGCCGCAGTATGAACCTATGGCGGTTGAAGACCAGGTCATGGAAATATATCTGGCGGTCAAAGGCTATTTGATGCCGGTAGAAGTCCATGAAGTTACCGTGTTTGAAACGGAATTTATTAAATTCATGCATACCAATTATCCACAGATCGGGCAGGATATCAAAGCCAAGAAGGAAATGACATCTGAAACGGAGGCAGCTCTTATTAAGGCTGTAGAAGAATTCACCAAGGAATACGGTGCATCCCATCAACTGATCAAAGAGGAGGAATAGCGTATGCCGAGTGCACGTGAGATAAACCGACGGATTAAGTCCGTGACGAACACCCAGCAGATTACCAAGGCCATGAAAATGGTATCCTCCGTACGTCTGCGCCGTGCACAGGAACGCGCTTTGGCAACCGCGCCATTTACAGAAAAGATAGAAGGCATGCTGCGGCGTTTGTCGGCGGCCTTGCCAGGTGACGACAGTCCTTTCTTTAAGAAAAGAGAGGTCCATCGTACCTGTTATATCGTTATTGGAGCAGATAAAGGGCTGGCCGGAGCCTATAGCTCCAATGTAAATAAAGCGCTTGTGTCTGTTCTTAAAGACAGGCGCCGTGACGGGATATATCTGATGGTAACGGGACGAAAACCTGTAGAATATTTGAAGCATCTGCGCGTTACGCCGGAATTCAAATGGACAGGATTTTCTGATAAACCGCAATTCAGCCACGCACAAAAATTGGCAGCGCAAGTGACCAAGCAGTTCCTTGACGGAGATTTTGATGAAGTGTATCTTATTTATACACAGTTTAAGTCCGCTTTATCTCAAGAGGTCCAAATGACCAAGCTGCTTCCGATTTCACAGGAAGCGGTAGCAGAGAAGAAGGGACCAGAGGAAGAATATCTGTTTGCGCCGGATGCGCAGCAGGTATTGTCGACCTTATTACCGCAGTACCTCAACATGGTGGTCTACAACGGACTGCTTCAATCGGCAGCCAGTGAGCTGGGGGCCCGCATGACGGCAATGACGTCGGCAACGGATAATGCTGGAGAATTGATCGATAAACTGACTGTACATTATAATAAAGTACGGCAGGCCGGCATAACCAATGAATTGACGGAAATCGTAAGCGGCGCGAACGCGTTGCAGTAACGGTGACTACATAATAATAGAGAGGAGAACCTCTTCATGAGCAATAAAGTAGGTAAAGTAATCCAGGTCATCGGCGCGGTTATCGATGTTCGCTTCTCTTCGGAAGAAGATCTGCCGAACATCTATAACGCCATCCACGTAACGGGTGGCGAAGGCGATCAACAGATCGACCTGGTAGCAGAAGTAATGCAGCATTTGGGTGATGATGTCGTCCGGTGCGTAGCAATGAGTTCCACAGACGGATTGGTCCGCGGTACGAAAGCCGAAGATACAGGAGGTCCTATCGCCGTACCGGTTGGCAAAGGCGTATTAGGACGTATTTTCAATGTTCTCGGCAAAACGGTGGATAAAGATGATACTCCCGTGCAGGCGGATGAATATTGGCCGATCCATCGTCCGGTGCCGAAGTTTGAAGAACAGTCGACGGAAACGGAAATCTTGGAAACAGGGATCAAAGTCGTTGACTTGATTGCACCGTATGCTAAAGGCGGTAAGATCGGATTATTCGGTGGTGCAGGAGTAGGAAAGACCGTATTGATCATGGAATTGATCCACAACGTAGCAACCGAACATGGCGGCTATTCTGTTTTTACCGGTGTAGGAGAACGGACGCGTGAAGGAAATGACTTGTGGAATGAAATGAAGGAATCGGGAGTTATCAGCAAAACGGCGCTGGTATACGGCCAGATGAATGAACCGCCGGGAGCGCGTATGCGTGTAGGCCTGACGGGTCTTACCATGGCAGAATATTTCCGTGATAAAGAACATCAGGATGTACTGTTGTTTATTGATAATATTTTCCGTTTTATCCAGGCCGGTTCAGAAGTATCGGCATTGCTGGGGCGTATTCCGTCAGCTGTTGGTTATCAGCCGACGTTAGGGACGGACGTAGGCGCTCTGCAGGAACGGATTACTTCTACAAGAAACGGATCTATTACATCCGTACAGGCTGTATATGTACCGGCTGATGATTTGACAGACCCGGCTCCGGCGGCAACCTTTGCCCATTTGGATGCTACGACGGTATTGTCTCGTCAGATAGCCGAACTAGGTATCTATCCGGCAGTGGACCCGCTTGATTCTACGTCGCGTATTTTGGATCCGCATATTCTGGGAGAAGACCATTATAATACGGCGCGTGCGGTGCAGGAAGTATTGCAGAAATACAATGAACTGCAGGATATTATCGCAATACTCGGTATCGATGAATTGTCGGAAGATGACAAATTGACGGTAGCTAGAGCACGTAAGATACAGCGTTTCTTGAGTCAGCCGTTTGCAGTAGCCGAACAGTTTACAGGACAGCCGGGACGGTATGTACCGCTGAAGGAAACGATTGCCGGCTTTAAGGAAATCCTGGCCGGTAAGTGTGATGATATGCCGGAACAGGCTTTCTATATGGTTGGTAATATCGAGGAAGCATACGAAAAAGCCAAGACTCTGAAAGGAGAATAAGGCGATGGCAGATACAAAGAAGACGATCCAGCTGGAAATCATTACGCCGGACGCATCTGTGTTCAAAGGCGAAGTTGACTTTGTTCTGGTTCGTGCCTTGGACGGGGACTTGGGCATTATGCCCAGTCATGCTCCGCTGTTAGCTTCTTTGCAAATTTGGCCGTTGATGTATGAAAAGGATCACGACCGGAATGGTATTTTTGTGGTAGGCGGTTTTCTGGAAGTAAAAAATAATACAGTGACTGTTATTACTCCGAATGCAGAATTATCCGGCAGTATTGATCGTAAACGGGCAGAGGAAGCAAAAAGACGTGCAGAAAAGCGTTTGAATGCTAAAACGCAGGATATTGATGTGGAAAGAGCTCAATTAGCTTTGCACAGGGCTATCGGCCGTATTGTGACAGTTACGCAATATGGGAAAAAAATTAAATAATTAATTTGGCAGGGCAGTTCAAATGAACTGCCTTGTTTTTCTATATTATAGTATTATAGAGTTGAACGGATTGACATAATAGTGTAAGATGTATTTGCATGTTTGTTTTTACTTGCATCGCATGTTTTATTGTTAGTCTTGAGATAAAGGATGGGTTTCATGGAATTTCCAATTAAGCGGACTATTATTATTGACGATACGAAAAAGAAAAAAGGCAAAAAAACGGCAGCCAAGGATGCCAAGAAGGGAAAAGCTACCATTATTAAAGGTACTGTGCATGTGCCGGAAAAGGTGAAGCTTACTAAAATGGATCCTTTGCCGAAGAATGCTAAAAATCTGGTTATTGTGGAATCACCGGCTAAGGCTAAAACGATTGAACGATTTTTAGGCAATTCCTATAAGGTATTGGCCAGCCGCGGTCATTTGCGTGATTTGCCTCGCAATCAATTCGGAGTCAATATTGAAGATAATTTCACACCGACATATACTAATATGTTTGATAAGAAAAAATTGATTGAAGAGCTTCAAAATGAGTTTGTCCGGTCTAAGAAAGTGTACCTGGCAACTGACCCTGACCGTGAAGGAGAAGCTATATCCTGGCATTTAGCACATTTGCTGGATATGGATACTCATGAAACGTGCCGCGTAATGTTTCACGAAATTACGAAAAAGGGAATTATAGAGGGCATGGAACATCCGCAGTGCATAGATTTGCAAAAAGTAGATGCACAGCAGGCACGCCGTGTTTTGGATAGAATCGTGGGGTACAAGCTCAGCCCTCTGCTTTGGAAAAAGGTTTGCAAGGGATTGAGTGCCGGACGTGTACAATCTGTTGCGGTACGCCTTATTTGCGAACGTGAGGAAGAAATAAAGGCTTTTGTGCCACAGGAATATTGGACTGTCAATGGCGTCTATAAGACCGAAGATGGAATCGTACTGCAGACGGAATTGACTAAAATAGAGGGCAAAAAAGCAGAGATTGAAGATGGCGGGACGGCCAACCGCATCGCAGCAGAATTGCAGTGGGAACAGCAGGGAAGCGCTGCAACGGCAGGACATCAGCCGGATATGGTTACTAAGGTGGAACGGCGTAAGCGTAAACGGCAGCCGCAGCCGCCGTTTACTACTTCGACGATGCAGCAGGAATGTGTCAGCAAATTGAATTTTGGTGCCAAAAAGACAATGATGCTGGCACAGCAGTTATATGAAGGTCTGGATATCGGGGAACAGGGACATGTAGGGTTGATTACCTATATGAGAACTGACTCGGTCCGTATTAATGAAGATATGATTCAAGATGTACGTACGTTTATTGCAGATACATATGGATCTGCCTATGTTCCTGCCAAAGCGCATGTCTATAAAACAAAACAGACCAGTCAGGATGCCCATGAAGCGATTCGGCCGACATCGCTGGAATTAACGCCGGCGATAGTTGCCAATTATGTATCTCGTGACCAGCTGCGGTTATATACACTGATTTGGAACCGTTTTGTGGCAAGTCAGATGACGGCGGTTGAAACAGAACATTTAGCGGTGACTGTCGTAAGCGGCATGTATGAGTTAAAAGCTTCCGGATATAAAGTTGTTTTCAAAGGGTTTACAGAGTTATATGAGGATGCAAAAAAAGATAAAAATGTGGCAGAGTTGCCGGATATTGCAGCCGATACGATTGTTCATAATGAAGGAACAGAGGCTTTGCAGCATTTTACACAGCCGCCGGCCCGATACACGGAAGCCAGCCTTATTAAGACATTGGAAGAAAAAGGTATTGGACGGCCTAGTACCTATGCTCCTATTATGGATACGATCCAAAAGCGGAATTATGTGGAAAAGAAAGAAAAACAGTTCATACCGACTGAATTGGGTGTAGTGATTGTCGATTTATTGAAAAAATATTTCGAACGTATTATCAATGTCAGTTTTACAGCGGAACTAGAAGAAGAGCTGGATGGCATTGAACAGGGGAAGAATACATATACGCATGTATTGAGCGATTTTTACAAGGTATTTGAACCCGAAATGGAAAATGCAGAAAGTAAGATGGAAAAGGTGACGGTTGCCGGACAGGAATCTGGAGAGATGTGTGAACTTTGCGGATCTCCTATGGTTTATAAATTTGGCCGTTTCGGCAAGTTCCTGGCCTGTTCCAATTTTCCTGAATGTCATAATACAAAAGCTATTGTAGAAGATCTCGGTATTACCTGTCCTAAATGCGGCAAGGGCAGCATGATCAAACGTAAATCAAAACGCGGCCGTGTGTTTTATGGCTGCAGTGAATATCCAAATTGTGATTTTGTGCTTTGGAATCAGCCTGTAGATAAAAAGTGTCCGGTGTGTGGCAGTATTATGATCGTTAAGCATTATAAGACCGGTCCTGATAAAATTTTCTGCAGTAATGCAGCGTGTGAAAATTATAAAAAGGGTGAAACAGTCAATGAAGAATAATGTCTTAGTTATCGGAGCCGGTCTTGCCGGATCGGAAGCCGCTTGGCAGCTTGTATGCCGCGGTATTCCCGTGGAATTGGTAGAAATGCGCCCTGTCAAGTCATCGCCGGCTCATCATACGGAATTTTTTGCTGAATTAGTGTGCAGTAATTCACTGCGGGCAGCGAATGTTGAAAACGCCGTAGGACTTTTAAAAGAAGAGATGCGGCGCCTCGGCTCCCTTATTATGGAGGCGGCTGATGCCACTCGTGTTCCGGCGGGAGGCGCACTGGCAGTGGACCGTGTTCCTTTCAGCCAGATGGTTACGGAACGGCTGAAAAATCATCCGCTGGTTACCGTACGGCATGAGGAGATAACCAAAATTCCCGAGGATCAGGTGTGTATCATTGCGACAGGACCGCTTACTAGCGAGAGGATGGCTGAAACGATCCGTACGATGACGGGTGCCGATTATTTTCATTTTCATGATGCGGCGGCTCCGATTGTTTCGGTTGATTCTTTGGATATGACGAAGGTATACCGGGCAGCTCGCTATGGAAAAGGCGGAGCTGATTACCTCAACTGTCCGTTTACGGAAGAAGAATATAAAGAATTTTGGCAGGCTCTGACTACTGCCGAATGCACGGAACTTAAAGAATTCGAAAAAAACGATGCCGTATTTGAAGGGTGTATGCCGGTAGAAATCATGGCTTCCCGCGGTATTGATACGCTGCGTTTTGGACCTATGAAACCCGTAGGACTCGAACTCCCCGGTACGGATACCATTCCCTATGCGGTGGTACAGCTTCGACAGGATAACGGCAGTGCTACCTTATATAACATGGTCGGGTTTCAGACGCATCTGAAATGGGGAGAACAAAAAAGAGTATTTTCCATGATACCGGGGCTGGAACATGCTGAATTCATCCGTTATGGCGTTATGCACCGCAATTCCTATATCAATTCACCTGAATTATTGCATGCAACGCTGCAGTACCGCCATAATCCAAAACTTTTTTTTGCAGGACAGTTAACGGGAGTGGAAGGATATCTGGAATCGGCGGCGATGGGATTGCTGGCAGGGATCAACGCCGCGCGTTTTTTGGCAGATAAAGAGAACATTGTTTTTTCAAAGCGTACGGCTATTGGCGGATTAAGCCAATATATTTCTACCGGCCCTAATGACCATTTTCAACCGATGAATATCAACTTTGGAATTATGGAACCCCTAGGTATAAAAAAGCGTATGAAGAAAAAAGAAAAAAATGCGCTTTTGGCACAACGGGCACTGGAAGAAATAGATGCTGTAAAGGAGAAGATATAGATGGATACAGAATTTCATGCTACGACTATCGTAGCAGTACAGAAGGACGGTAAGACCGCGATTGCCGGCGATGGACAGGTTACCATGGGAAATTCGGTTATTATGAAGCAGACGGCACAGAAGGTACGGCGTCTCTATCATGGTAAAATCGTCAGCGGGTTTGCTGGTTCTGTTGCTGATGCGTTTACATTATTTGATCATTTTGAAGAAAAACTGAATGAACATAATGGAAATCTTGTACGCAGTGCTGTGGAACTGGCTAAAGATTGGCGTTCAGACAAAATTCTGCATAAGCTGGAGGCATTATTGCTGGTAGCAGATAACCAGCGTATTTTGCTTATATCCGGCAATGGAGAAGTTATCGAACCGGATGATGGGATTCTGGCTATTGGTTCCGGCGGCAATTATGCATTGGCTTCAGCGCGGGCCCTCATGCAGAATACCGATTTAGCAGCGCGGGAAATTGCTGAAAAATCATTGCATATTGCAGCGGATATCTGTGTATATACGAATCATCATGTTATTGTAGAAGAAATTTAAGAAAAGAGGAACAGTATATGTACGACATGGAATTAACACCAAAACAAATTGTTGCGGAACTCGATAAATATATTGTTGGTCAAGGGGAAGCAAAAAAATCTGTAGCGATTGCATTGCGTAATCGCTGGCGCCGCAAGCATTTGAGCGAAAATATGCAGGAGGAAATTATTCCTAAAAATATTCTTCTCATCGGGCCGACTGGCGTAGGCAAGACAGAAATCGCCAGACGGCTGGCACGTCTTGTAGGGGCTCCGTTTATTAAGGTGGAAGCAACGAAGTATACAGAAGTAGGCTATGTGGGACGTGATGTGGAGCAGATTATTCGTGACTTGGTGGCCAATGCTATCCGCATGGTGGAAGAACAAGAAAGCCAGACATATAAAGCGAAGGCAGAGGCAGAAGCGAATAAACGGATTCTGCAGGTGTTTTGGCCGAAAAAAACAACAGAAGAAAAACTGCGCAATCCCATGGACATTATTTTTGGAAATGAGGAAGAAAAAAAGAACGAAGAAAAGAAAAGTGAAGAAGCACCCAAACAGCTAGAAAGTGTATCGCCTGATCGTCGGCAGAAAATGTATGAAGAAATTTGTGCGCATAAAATGGATGACCGGGAAATTGAAATAGAAGTCGCAGAACAAGATAAAGCAATTCAAGGCATTTTGACAGGAAATTCCACGGAAGAACTGACGAATAATTTTCAGGAAATGCTTGGCAGTATTATGCCTAAGAAGAAAAAGAAAAAGAAAATGACAGTCAGCAAAGCACGTGAAATTTTCAGGGAAGAAGAGTTGGAAAAGTGCTTGGATATGGATGTCATTGTTGATAAGGCGATTGAAGCTACGGAGCAGGCAGGGATTGTTTTTATTGATGAATTTGATAAAATTGCCGAAAAAGGACGCAGCAACGGACCCGATGTATCTCGAGAAGGGGTGCAGAGAGATATCCTGCCGATCGTGGAAGGCGCAACGGTCAATACCAAATATGGTCCGGTTAAGACCGATCACATCCTGTTTATAGCAGCCGGTGCATTTCATGTGTCGAAACCATCTGATTTGATTCCGGAATTACAAGGACGGTTCCCTATCCGGGTTGAACTGCAGTCACTTACTATAGAAGATTTTCGGAAAATTCTTACGGAACCGGATCAATCGTTGGTAAAACAGTATATCGCATTGCTTTCGACAGAAGGAATTGAGTTGGAATTTACGGAGGATGGTATCGATACAATTGCCGAATTTGCCTATAAGGTTAATTTGGAAACAGAGAATATCGGAGCCCGCCGTCTTCATACGATTTTAGAAAAAATTTTGGAGGATGTAGCATATGAAGCTCCTGATGTCGATGATACACATATCGTAGTCAATAGTGCTTTTGTTACAAATAAATTGAATGATGTAGTACAAAATGTTGATTTGAGTCATTACATTTTGTAAGGCATATATCCGGTCTCCAGGCCGGTTAAGGGAGAATTATGAGAAGTTATGCAAAATTGTATTTGACCCGTAAAGGAGAAAAGGCTGCAAGAGGCGGCCACCCTTGGGTTTATGGGGAAGAAGTTACCCATGTGGAAGGGGCGTACAAAACAGGAGATATTGTTGATGTTTTCAGTGAAAAAGATCGTTATCTGGGGACGGGGTTTGCTAATGATATTTCTAAAATTCGTGTACGGATTCTGTCGACAAATGCCAATGACCGCTTTGATGAAGCATTTTGGCAGCGGCGCGTGCAATATGCACTGGAGTATCGGCAGGCTGTCATGGGTACAACTGATTTTTCCTGCTGCCGTCTTATTTTCGGGGATGCCGATCAAATGCCGGGACTGACGGTAGATCGGTATAATGATATATTAGTCGTACAGACGTTATGTTATGGCATGGATCAGATAAAACCCGTTATATTCAAAGCCTTGCTGGAAGGTCTGGCAGCAATGGGAGAAACCATACGGGGAATTTACGAACGGAACGATCTAAAGGTTCGGGAACTGGATGGGATGGAACAGTATAAAGGCTGGTATGTGTTCCCCTCGATATCTGCATCAGGAATGCCGATTACGACAATCAATGAAAACGGAATTTTGTATGAAGTGGATGTGGAAAATGGTCAGAAGACAGGATTTTTTCTTGATCAGAAATATAATCGCAAGGCTGTTGGAAAACTTGCTGCCGGTCGTCATGTACTGGATTGTTTTACCCATACGGGTGCCTTTGCTTTAAATGCAGCCCGCGGAGGTGCAGCCTCTGTTACTGCTGTTGATGTATCAGAAGACGCGGTTCGCATGACGGAAGAAAATGTCCGAAGAAATGGTATGGAAACTGTTGTTACGGTACAGCAGGCAAATGTCTTTGATCTTTTGACAAAGCTGGTAGAAGAAAAGAATCATCTTTACGATTTTATTATCCTGGATCCACCGGCGTTTACAAAATCGGGACATACCGTGCATAATGCGATGCGCGGTTATAAAGAAATCAATTTAAAAGCGATGCGCTTGCTGCCGAGAGGCGGATATTTGGCCACGTGTTCTTGTTCTCATTTTATGAGAGAAGATTTATTTCGGCGCATGCTGCATGAAGCCGCTGCCGATGCCGGGGTATCACTGCGGCAGATCGAAGCGCGGCAGCAATCTCCCGATCATCCCATTCTTTGGAATGTACCGGAAACAAATTATCTGAAATTCTATTTATTTCAAGTGATTTAATACGAAAAGAACGTTACTGAATTATAGGTAACGTTCTTTTTTTTTTGCATTTTTACATTTTAAAAATTAATTTCATAAATTTTGTTAAACGTAATGATTTTAATAAATAAATATGCTATAATATGGAGCATTACAAGCTTCTTCGATAGGATATGCAAATAATTAATTATACGGAGGTGGTTTTTATGGAAGAGAAGGGGCTGCAGAAAAAATACGGTCTGGCTACAGCTGTTGCGATGGTTATCGGTATTGTTATAGGCAGCGGTGTGTTTTTTAAGGCAGAAAAAATCCTGCAGGCGACGGGCGGGGATCTAGGACAAGGGATTCTTTCTTGGATTATCGGCGGTATTATTATGGTTGTCTGTGCCTATGTGTTTGCGACCTTGGCGACGCGTCATGAAAAAGTAAATGGTGTAGTTGATTATGCCGAAGATATGGTCGGTACGAAGTATGGGTATTTTATCGGTTGGTTTTTCGCAGTTATTTATTTTCCTACCTTAACTTCTGTATTGGCGTGGGTATCGGCACGGTATTTTGGTGTTCTCATGGGATGGGATATTGTTGGCGGAGAAACGATGACACTGGCGGCGTTTTTCCTGATTGCTGTATTCTGCATGAACACGTTATCTCCTAAGATTGCTGGTAAATTTCAAGTTTCGACGACAGTGATCAAGCTTATCCCGCTGTTTTTGATGGCTGTACTGGGAACGATTGCGGGTATTCACAGCGGTGTTCTTGTGGAAAATTTTTCACAGGCTGCAGTGACGACGACTAGTTCGCAGCATCCTTTATTTACGGCTGTTGTGGCTACCTCTTTTGCATATGAAGGATGGATTATTGCAACCAGCATCAATTCTGAATTGAAAGATGCCAAGAAAAATCTGCCTAAGGCACTGACCTTCGGCACCTTATTTATCGTATTAACGTATGTATTGTATTATATAGGTCTTGCAGGAACTGTGGAAAATGCCGTTATGATGAAAAATGGGGAACAAGGGGCGAAAATCGCTTTTATGTCCGTTTTTTCCAATATCGGTGGCACTGTTTTGTTTGTTTTTGTCGTTATTTCCTGTCTGGGTACCTTGAATGGGCTTATGATGGGATGTGTTCGCGGTCTGTATGCATTGGCAGCGCGGAATATGGGGCCTAACCCGGCGACGTTCAAGCAAGTCGATACTCGTACCGATATGCCGGTAAATGCTTGTGTTATGGGATTAGGACTGGCAGCGTTATGGCTTTTATATTTTTACGGAGCCAATTTAGTGAAAGTTCCCTGGTTCGGCTGGTTCAGTTTTGATAGCAGTGAACTTCCGATTGTCACTATTTATGCGATGTATATTCCTATCTTTGTTCAGATGATGCGCAAAGAAACGGATTTAGGCAGTATACGCCGTTACGTTATGCCGTTTTTCGCTATTTGCTGTTGTCTGTTTATGGTCGTTGCGGCTTTTTATGCTCACAGCAAATCCATGGCTGGATATTTAATTATCTTTGCAGTGATTATGATTTGCGGTGTAGTTTTTAACAGAGCTGGCAAACATTAGTATTTACAAGATGGCGGCAAGATAGAGTTATATTGGCAGATTCTTCGGAATCTGCCTTTTTTGTGCAGCAGAGATTATTTTGATATACAGCTATATTTATGATGAAGATAATAGGAATTTATAGTGATAAGTATGTTGCCATTTCTCCTGTATTTGTTATAATAAAATGTACACGTATTCTAAACTATGTGTAAACAAAGGAGGATTTTATTACTATGGATTTTAGGAGCACACGTTCATCTGAAAAGGTTTCTCCGTCGTACGCATTATTACACGGCTTGGCACAGGATGGCGGGTTATATGTACCGTCAGTATTTCCCGAAGGAGTCTTGTCGTATACCGATTTGAAGAATAAGAAGTATCAAGAAATTGCTGAAGTCGTGTTATCTTATTTCTTTACTAATTTTACCGATGAAGAACGTAAGACGATGATAGAGAATGCTTATAATGATGTGAATTTTGCAGATAGCCGCATCGTACCGCTCCATTCTATAGATACAGCATTAAGTATTACCGAATTGTTCCATGGTCGGACGCTGGCATTTAAAGATATGGCATTATCGCTATTTCCTTATTTACTTACAGCGGCTAAAAAACAAGAAAAAGAAGATCGGGAAATCTTAATACTTACAGCAACCAGTGGGGATACCGGAAAAGCAGCGCTGGAAGGATTCAAAGATGTTGAAGGAACCAATATCATGGTCTTTTATCCCAGCATGGGTGTGAGTCCGATGCAGAAACAGCAAATGCAGAAACAGGAAGGAAACAATGTAAACGTATCGGCTATTCATGGTAATTTTGATGACGCACAAAGTTTTCTGAAACGTGTGTTTACTAATGAAGAAGTCAATGCATATGCTAATAAAAAGGGAATTCTTTTCTCTAGTGCTAATTCTATTAATGTGGGACGTCTTCTGCCGCAGATTGTTTATTATGTGTCAACTTATGTGTCGTTGGTTGATTCTGGCTGCATTGAAGAAGGAGAAGCGTTTGATGTTGTTGTGCCAACGGGAAATTTTGGTAATATTCTGGCAGGATATTTTGCTAAAAAGATGGGAATACCTATTGCGCAGTTTATTTGTGCATCCAATGAAAATAAAGTGCTGGCCGATTTCTTTGAAACCGGTGTGTATGATATGAAGCGCGAATTTTTTACAACGGCCAGTCCGTCTATGGATATTTTGCTTTCCAGTAATTTTGAACGTTTCCTTTTTTATGTTGCCGGTGCGGATAGCGCTAAGGTGGCGGCTTGGGAAAAAGATTTGCAGGAAACTGGTAAGATGGCTGTCAGTGCCGAAGAATTAAAGTCTTTACGTGAAGAATTTTCCGGCGGCTGGATCGATGATGATGAAACCCGGGCGGTAATCAACCATGTCTATAATGATTTTGGGTATCTCCTTGATCCGCATACGGCAGTTGCTTACGGTGTTTACCTGAATCGTCGGAAACAAGGCTTGGCACAGCGGCATACGGTTATTATGGCGACAGCTCATCCGTATAAATTTCCACCGGTCATTTGTGATGCACTGGCGTTGGGACAGAAGGACAATCCTTTTGATATGTTGGAAACTATTGCGTCGTGTACCGGCATATATCTGCCCAAGGCACTGGCTGAATTAGAAATGAAGCCTGTTCGTTTTGCCAATACGATGGAAAAGGAAGAAATGAAACAGGCTGTGTTGTCTTTTGTAGATGCCATACATGCCGAACACATGTAGAGCAGGTATAAAAATAAAGAGGGGATTATATGAATAAAGGGGTCATTATGGCGCTTATATCGGCGTTGGCCTTCAGTATTTTAAACGTTTTCGTCAAGGAATTGAGTTTTACGCTGCCTATTGGAGAAATAGCTTTTTTTCGTGGATTGATCAGTTCTATTATTATTGTGGGATTAATGCGTTATCAGCATGTACATTTATCACACCGGGATGTACCGACGCTTATTATGCGCGGTGTTTTAGGTGGGATGGGCATGATTTGCCTGTTTTATGCGTTGTCGGGAATGTCGCTGGGGGATGTATCCATTTTGTCGCAGCTGTCTGCGTTTTTTGTCGTTATTTTTGCCGCTGTTTTTCTGAAAGATATTTTACCTAAAAAAGCGATGATTCCGATGGCTATGATTGTTATGGGTGCCAGCCTGATCCTGCATCCCTGGAATTACAGTACGTTTAATTCATACGCGCTTTTTGCATTGGCACAGGCCGTATTGTCGGCAGCGGTGTATACGACAATCAGCAAATTGACGAATGGCGGCGGTCATCATCAATATGAAGTTGTCTTTTATTTTTTGATTTGTGCCACTATTTCCGGTGCGATCCTGATGGGAAATGATTATATAGGTCCCCAGGGCATCGAATGGCTGTATATTTTGGCCATGGGAGTCATATCTGTATTGGCTCAAATTTGGATGACGAATGCCTATGCCTGGACAGATCCGATTGTGGTAAGCTTTATTCAGTATACCGGTGTATTTTTCAATGCTGTATGGGGATTTTTTGTTTTTGGTGAAATCATGACGATTTTATCTGTAGCCGGTGGTGTGTGTATTATTAGCGGATCTATGTATTTATCTAAGATTAAACGCGATCGCGTGATGGATATGCGGGAAACTAAAGTACGATAGCATATATGACTCATGAAAGTGAGATATGTCATGTCAACTCATAAAAGGAAGCTCAACGAAAACCATATCAAAGCAATTTTCTTTATAGGGTTATTGCTGGTGTTTGCCGGTATATATGCAGCGATTCCCGATTTTTACAGTACCGTATGGGAATTGTCTGTCAGTGGCAATATGCATGGGACCATAGAGTATCTTCGATCTTTTGGCATGTGGGCGATACTGGTCAGCATGATCATTGATATTGTGATTAACATTGTAGGATTTTTGCCTTCTATTTTTATTTCGACAGCAAATGGCGTGTTGTTTGGCATTTATGTTGGTACGCTGGTGTCTTGGCTGGGAGAAACGATTGGTGTTATTATCAGCTTTTTCTTTATGCGGACTCTGTTTCGTAAAAGCGCGGAAACACTTATCAAAAAGAGTAAAATGCTCAGTAAACTTGATCATTACAGTACCTTAAAGGCGATGATCGCTGCCCGGGCGGTACCGTATGCTCCTAACGGTCTGGTAACGGCATTAGGGGCACTGAGCAGTATTAGCTATCGGGATTATGCTATCGGCTGCTTGATCGGGAAACTGCCTTCTGTGGCAATAGAAGTTATTTTGGGACATGATGTTGTTAATTATGAAGAACATGCTATGCGGCTTACGATAGTGACAGTTGCTGTAGTCATTGTGTACGGCGGGCTATGGTATTGGAATCGCCGTCGTAAGACAACCGCATTGGCAAAGGCTGTAGAGTCTAGAATGAATCAAAATCGTAAAAATCATGATGTATAAACAATTCCCCTTTTCCTGATTGGCAGGAAAAGGGGAATTGTGTATAAAGAAGACGATTATTCTTCGGCTTCACGTTTTAAATTATCAGGGGTGGTACAGAAGGTAAATCCGGGGTTTCGTTCAATGATCCAGTTCGTCTGCCATTCATTGGAAATGAGGAGAACCAGACGCTGCTTATTATCTTTAACAATCATAGCACTGTCAATGTTTTTCATTTCTTTGTAATCGTGGCCGTTGTCTTGAATCCAGCGGGCAATAGAGAAAGGAAGACGATTCATTTCCAAATCTACGCCATATTCATGTTTGAGCCGATATTCCAGTACTTCAAACTGCAGCTCGCCGACAGCGCCGACAATGTAACTTTCCATAGAACCTAAATTTTCAAAAATCTGCACAGCACCTTCTTGGGCCAGCTGTGTCATCCCTTTCAAGAATTGTTTGCGCTTCATTGTATCTTTCGCACGAATGCGGGCAAATAATTCCGGTGGGAATACGGGAAAGTCGGCAAAAGTAACTTTCTTTTTTCCGGTGTACAACGTATCCCCGACACCCATGGTACCATTGTCGAAGACTCCGATAATATCACCCGGATAGGCATCATCTATAATGGTGCGTTCTGTGGCTAAAAATTGCTGAGGCTGCATAAGACGTATGGTTTTTCCACTTTGACGATGATTAACAGTCATGCCCTTTTCAAATTTTCCTGAACAGATGCGCATGAATACGATACGATCATGATGCTGCGGATTCATGTTGGCCTGGATTTTGAAAACAAATGATGTGAATTCTTCAGAAGCAGGATCAATTATAGTTTCTAATGTTTTACGCGGCTGCGGCTGCGGGGCCATTTTTAAAAACTTTTCCAAAAATGGCTTGACTCCGAAGTTAGTCATGGCGGAACCGAAGAACATAGGGGTAAGCTGCCCGTTTTTTACTTTTTCGAAATCAAACGTATCGCCGGCTTCGTCGAGAAGAGATATATCATCGATCAGCGATTGGTGGACGTCTTCTTCAAGGAGTTCACGGAAAACAGGATCGTCAGCAGAGCCCTTTGTGGAGGCTAATTTGTGCTGTCCGTGGGAGGTATCTTTTTCAAATAATTCGATAGTGGCTGTTTCGCGGTCGTAAATTCCTTGATAACTGCCATTGAGTCCGATTGGCCAATTCATGGGGTAGGCGTGAATGCCAAGCAGATTTTCTATCTCATCCATCAGGTCAAACGGATTGCGGCCAAAGTGGTCGATTTTATTGACAAAAGTAAAAATAGGAATGCCCCGTTCTTTACAAACACGAAACAGTTTTTTTGTTTGTGCTTCTACGCCTTTTGCCACGTCAATAAGCATGACGGCGCTATCGGCGGCCATCAGCGTGCGGTAGGTATCTTCGCTGAAGTCCTGATGACCCGGGGTATCTAAAATATTGATATGATGCCCTTCATAATCAAATTGCAAGACTGAGCTGGTAACCGAGATTCCACGTTGCTTTTCGATTTCCATCCAGTCAGATACGGCGTGTTTTGTTGTTTTTCTTGCTTTGACGGAACCGGCCAGATGAATGGCACCGCCGTAGAGCAGCAGTTTTTCAGTTAAAGTCGTTTTGCCGGCATCTGGGTGAGAGATGATAGCAAAGGTGCGACGTTTATTAATTTCTTCTATTAAGGACATAATACACCTCACTCAGTTTATCAAACATTATTAATTATAAAAGTTTTTTCTATTATATGCAATTCATTTTGGAAAATATCTTTCTATTAGCGTTACCGTGTGATGTGTGTTATAATGATACAACAAATAAAAAATGACTGCCGGCTGACCGGCAGTGGAGGGCTTTAGCGTATCTAAAGCCCCCTTTGCTGTGAGGTAATTTGAATATGAATGATATGTTATATCGAAGAATGTGTGAGGATACAAATCTGACTTCTTCGCGTAAACTTTTTACTATTACCGGGTGCCATAGCATATATGGTCTCGGAGGTTCTGCAAAGGTCGCTTTTACCGGCATGACATTGGCTATGTCCGGAAAAAAGGCCGTTATTGTTGTGCCGACGAAAGAACAGCAGGCTTCCTGGATTTCTGATTTGCAGTTTTTTGCACCCGCTTTGAAAACCCTTGATTTTCCACTTGTGGATAGAGCTGTTTTTTCAACGACGGCTAAAAGTATGGAACGGGCTGCCAGGCAGATGGAGGTACTGAGCGGCTTGCGCCAGCAGCATCCGGATGTTGTGGTTGCTACAGCAGAAG
Source organism: Megasphaera paucivorans (assembly GCF_900103535.1). Classification (GTDB taxonomy): domain Bacteria; phylum Bacillota; class Negativicutes; order Veillonellales; family Megasphaeraceae; genus Megasphaera_A; species Megasphaera_A paucivorans. The sequence goes on from NZ_FNHQ01000008.1 coordinate 37,517, forward strand.
AAGCAGCGCAGTATGTTGTAACTCCGCAGGTCATTGATGATGCAGCCATTGAACTGCGGGTACAAACGGAATGCAACCGCGATGAATTACTTCAACATCTTGTAAACGGTGGTTACGAGCGAGTGGATATGGTGGATCGCCGCGGTCATTTTTCGGTCCGTGGGGATATTTTGGACATTTATGCTATAAATCAAAAATCAGCTGTACGTATCGAATTTTTTGGAGACGAGATTGATAGTCTTCGTTTTTTTGATGCCAATACGCAGAAATCCGTCCGTCAGGTTGCAGAAATCCGAATATTGCCGGTATCGTTGGGAACGGAAGCGGGTATATTTAAATCGACGATTCTGGATTATATGGATAATGGCATTATTATATGGGATGAACCGAATCGGACCCGCGAAACATTGAAAAAAGTCGTAAAGGAATCGGATGATTACAAAAAATGGCTTTGCCCCTGGAAAAAGTTTGCTGGCGAGACTAGAGACTGCGTACAGGTTATCTTGTCTCTTTTAGCACAGTCTGTGCCGGATATGTTTATTGATGAGTCGGCCAGTTTTACGGCAAAGACAATGGCGAGTTTTCAAAAACAATTTGTTTTATTAAAAGATGAATTAGATCATTGGCGAAAAAATAAGAATTCTGTTATTTTTGTGATCAGCAGTAAACAGCGCAGTGATTCATTATCCAGCTGGCTCCGGCAGAACGATATAGAACCCGTGTTTTATGAGGGGGGGCAGGAGTTGATCCCGGCAGCTGTTTATATTGCCGATGGTGAGATACGCAACGGATTTGAATTACCTTATTCTAAATTGGTTATGCTTTCCGAACGCGATATATACGGCATGCAGAAACATCGGCTGCGCCATCACGTGCAAAAGGGTGAAGAAATCAATTATTTTACGGATCTCAAAGTCGGAGATTATGTCGTGCACGAAGTACACGGCATTGGTAAGTATGTGGGAATCAAAACCATTGAAATTGATGATGTTCACAAAGATTATTTGGAAATTCACTATGCTGGAAAAGATACACTATATGTTCCGACCGATCAAATCAACTTATTGCAGCGGTATATAGGCAATGAAGGGGAAGCCCCAAAGCTTCATACGATGGGGGGCAATGACTGGCAAAAGACTCGCAGTAAGGCTCAAAAATCAATTACTGATTTAGCAGAAAAACTGGTAGCTATTTATGCACAGCGGGAAATTGTTGCGGGATTTGCATATCCGCCGGATTCACCATGGCAAAAGGAATTTGAAGAGGCATTTCCGTATGAGGAAACCGAAGATCAGCTCAAAGCAGTTGCAGAGATTAAAAAAAGCATGGAACAACCGTATCCGATGGATTGCCTGGTATGTGGAGATGTCGGCTTTGGTAAAACAGAAGTGGCGATGCGGGCTGTATTTAAAGCCGTGATGGGCGGCAAGCAGGTGGCGGTGCTTGTACCTACGACAGTATTGGCACAGCAGCATTTTCAAACTTTTACAGAACGATTTCGTAATTTCGGGGCACGTTGTGAAGTGTTAAACCGATTCCGTTCGGCTAAAGAAAAAAAGGATATTTTAGCGAATGTGTGGACTGGGGAAATTGATGTATTGATTGGTACACATAGTTTGTTGAACAAAAAGGTCCGTTTTAAAAATCTGGGGCTTCTTGTTGTCGATGAAGAGCAGCGATTTGGTGTGGCGCAAAAAGAAAAATGGAAATCATGGGCAGCTCATATTGATGTATTGACGTTGAGCGCAACGCCTATTCCGCGAACCTTACATATGTCTTTGGTCGGCGTACGCCAAATGTGTGTTATTGAGACACCGCCGACAGATCGTTTTCCTGTGCAAACTTATGTTGTTGAATATGATGCCCGCCTTGTTCATGATGCGGTAATGAGAGAAAAAAGACGAGGCGGACAAGTGTTTTTTGTCTATAATCGAGTGGCGACTATTGAACGCATGAAGGATGAACTTCAAGCATTGCTGCCGGATATTACAATTGGAATTGCGCATGGGCAAATGAGCGGTACCATGCTTGAGCAAGTTATGTTTGATTTTTATGAAGGAAAGTATGATGTGCTGTTGTGTTCCAGTCTGGTTGAAAATGGTCTTGATGTGGCGAATGCCAATACCATTATTATTTATGATGCGGATCATTTCGGGTTATCCCAGTTATATCAGATGCGCGGTCGTGTAGGACGCAGTCATCGCATGGCCTATTCCTATTTCTTGTACCGCAGGGATAAAATTCTTTCGGAAGTGGCTGAAAAACGATTGCAGGCTATCAAAGAGTTTACAGAACTGGGATCCGGATTTAAAATAGCTATGCGGGATCTAGAAATCCGCGGGGCCGGAAATTTATTAGGACGGGAACAGCATGGAAATATAGCAAGCGTAGGGTTTGCCATGTACTGTCATATGTTGGAGGAGGCCATTGCCAAAACCCAGAACGAGAATGGACAGAGTGGAGAAATTCCGCAGCCTAAAACAATTATGGATATTCATGTGGATGCCTTTATCGATGATGCTTACATTGAAAACGGCGGTCAGAAAGTTGAAATGTATCAGCGGATGGCGATGCTTCGGACTCAGAAGGAATTTATTGATTTGCGTCAGGAAATTATTGACCGGTATGGAAAACCTACTCTGCCAGTGGAAACATTACTGCGGGCGACACAAATTCGATTAACGGGAAAAGAAATCGGACTTGTACTTATTGCAGAGAAAAAAGATTGGCTAGAGTTAAAATGGCGGAGTATTGCGGAAATGCCGCCGTTGGCACGATTAGAAGATGGATTGCGGAAACGGTTCCGGGTAGTTCCGGATTCATCCGTTACCTTGCGTATTTCTACGCAGGGAATCACAGAAATATTGTCTTTTCTCGAATATTTATTTCAGTCGATTGTTATACTAAGAAAGGGGAATCCGCTTGACTAAGAGCTCATTTTTACGCGGAGCCATGATACTGACTTTTGCCGGTATTGTGGTTAAAATATTAGGCGGCGTCAATCGTATCCTTCTTTCCCGACTTTTGGGCGGGGAAGGGATAGGTCTTTACCAAATGGCGTATCCTATATACATATTGCTGCTTAGTATTGCTGGAGCTGGGATTCCGATCGCTGTTTCCATTATGATTGCCGAACAGGCGGCAAGGGGAAATTACAGTGGTACCAAGCGGGTGTTTCATATTACCTTGGTTTTTACGCTGATCATTGCGGTCCTATGCGGTTTGGGATTAGCCTTGGGCGCTGGATTCCTTATAACCTGCGGCCTGGTGCGGGATGAACGGGCCTATTTGCCGCTTTTTGTGTTGGCGCCGGCGCTTACGGTGTCTATTATAACGTGTTGTTTTCGTGGTTATTTTCAAGGTTTGCAGCTCATGACTCCGACCGCTATTTCTCAAATGCTCGATCAGTTTGTGCGCGTGTGTGCGATGCTGGCGCTGGCAAGTTTCTTTCTGCCTTACGGACTTGAAAAAGCAGCAGCCGGAGCGGCTTTTGGCGCTGTCCCAGGCGCGATAGCCGGTTTGACAGCTATCGCTTGGATTTATTATCGGTATACAAAAAAGCAGCAGCCTTGTGATACGGGAGAGTTTACGCAGAGTTCTCCCGGAGCGGTCATCAAACGTCTTATTGTTCTTGCCGTGCCGGTTGCGGCAGCTAATATGCTGCTGCCTGCTGTAGCCAGTATTGATTTATTTATTGTGCCGCAGCGCTTGGAGGCGGCCGGGTACACTGTGCATCAGGCAACGGCACTTTTTGGATATTTGACGGGGATGGCTAACGGCATTGTGCAGCTTCCGGCTATTTTGACGATGGCATTAGCAACGAGTCTTGTTCCTGCCGTATCAGCGGCATATGCCGGCAGGCGTATGGATATCGTACTGCAGCGCACGAATACGGCGATGCGTATTGCCAATCTTATTACGATGCCGGCAACGTTTGGCATGGCGGTGCTGGCTGTACCTATTTCTCAAATGCTCTATGCAACGCCGCTGGCAGGGCCGGCGATTTGTGTATTATCCTTGTCTGTCCTGCTTGTCGGGGTACAGCAAGTTACCAGCGGACTTTTACAGGGAATGGGACATACGGCGATTCCTCTATATAATATGGTGGCAGCAGCGTTGCTGAAAATTGTTTTGAGCTGGCATTTGACTGCGATTCCCTGGCTTGGCGAAGTCGGGGCGGCATGGGCAACTAATGCGGATTTGGCAATGGCGACGGTATTGAACCTTTATTTTGCATATCGATACGCTCACTATGTCATACAATGGAAATACATGGGAAAATTGCTTGCAGCCTCGGCATTGACAGGTGTTACGGCGTGGGTTGTATATCATGCACTGGTGTTCCTGTTAGGTAATACAGTGGCAACTACGGCAGCCATATTAATGGCAATTATCGTATATTTTGCAGGTTTGCTGTTATTACATGCAGTGGCTCCAGACGATGTGCAGAAAATACCAATTGCAGGAAAAAAATTGAATCAAATGATGAAGAAACTGCATCATTAACAGATCGTTTTCGGAGGATACAATGAGAAATATTCGACTTATATCAGTGGGGATGGTACCTGATGAGTCCATTAGCCTTTCGGTGTACCGGCAGATGCAGCATGCAGAGGTCGTATTTGTGAGCAGCTATCATCGCCATATTGTAGATTTTCTGGAAAAAGAAAATATTACATATAAAAAATTACCATGTGGGAGGGCGATTGCCGGACAGGAAACTACCTGTAAGGAAGCTGTTTCCTTGTTGCTGCAGTGGGCACAGCAGCAAGAGGTGTTATATATTACTGTCGATGCGGCGGCCGATCCTGTAGCAAAACAACTGGATGAACAGGTTTGGCAGATGAAGCCGGGGATGGCTATATCTATCGAAACAGGAGCTCCGATTGAAGCAGGTTTACCGTTTGATTTGCAGCCCCTGCTCGATGTTATGGCGGAACTGCGGAGTGATGATCATGGCTGTCCGTGGGACAGAGCACAAACACATCGTACGCTGCGTCGCTACTTGCTGGAGGAAGTGTACGAAATGCTGGATGCGGTGGATATGGACGATATGGCGGGGATTCGGGAAGAAATGGGCGATATACTGTATCAGATCGCGTTTCATTGCCGATTAGCCGAAGAAAAAGGCCTTTTTAATGCGCAGGATGTTGTGAAAGATGTTACCGATAAGATGATTAGGCGACATCCGCATGTTTTCAATAAGAAAAAGCTTGAAAACATGGGTAAGAGTATGGTAAACTGGGATAGATTAAAGCAAGGAGAACAACGACAGCAGCATCAATATCTTCTTGACGGTGTGGTAAAAGGAATGCCTTCTTTACTTGAAACATATAAACTTCAAGAGAAATCTGCCAAGGTAGGTTTTGAGTGGGAAGTAACTGACCAGGTTTGGGATAAAGTACAAGAAGAATGGCAGGAGCTGAAAGAGGCTCTGCAGGAGAAGAATCCGGTCCATATCGAAGAAGAAGCAGGCGATGTCTTGTTTGTGTTGGTCAATTTATTTCGGTGGTATAGTATAGAGCCGGAATGTGCGTTACATCGTGCTAACAGCAAATTCCGTCGTAGATTTTCTTACGTGGAAGATAAAGTTAAGGAAAGCGGTAAATCCTGGCAGATGGTTACCCTGCAGGAATTGAGTGATTTCTGGAAAGAAGCGAAGGAAATCGAAGGGCGTAGTTCCACCGTATAGGGACGGAATTCATTTAGCAGCGAATTTATAGATGTAACAGAAAAAAGGAGGATTTGTTATGAACAAAACAGAATTGATTGCTAGTGTTGCACAAAAGTCCGATTTGACAAAGAAAGACGCTGAAAAAGCTGTAAAGGCTGTATTTGCTTCCATCAGCGAAACTTTGAACAAAGGTGACAAAGTACAAATTATCGGCTTTGGTACTTTCGAAGTACGCCAGCGTAAAGCTCGTGAAGGTCGCAATCCCCAGAACAACAAACCAATCAAAATCAAAGCTTCCAAGACTCCGGCATTTAAAGCTGGTAAACAGTTGAAAGATATGGTTAATAAAAAATAAGTTTTGTAATGTACTAAGGGCCGCATCTTAATACGGCCCTTTTCTTTTCTTGGATTTTGTCGTAACATAGTAATATATCCAATTGTTTCATAAGTATTGTCAAAAGAGGGAAACAGGATGAAAAAGAAAAAGGTGCTTATTCTGTCGGCATCGATTGGTACGGGACATACGCAGGCAGCACGAGCTATAGAAGAATATTTGAGACAGGTTCCCGGACAATGTGAAGTAGAACATGTGGACTTTTTATCCAATGATTTTCTTTCCATTGATAATTTAGTCAAGGAAACGTACATAAAAATCTTGGATGTATTTCCTATGTTGTACGATTTGATGTATTACTCTTCGCAAGGATACAAAAAGGGAATGATGGTAAAGACCATGGTAGCATGGGGCTTGAAACGACGTATGATGCGTGTTATCACTGAAAGAAAACCGGACATTATTGTATTTACGCATCCGTTTCCGGCTGCTGCTGCGGCTCTTTTAAAACGGCAGCATCGTATTGCTATTCCGCTTGTAGCGGTCATTACAGATTTTGCTATCCATCAGTTTTGGATATATCAGCAGATGGACTTATATTGTGTGGCGGCATCACAGATTAAAGATTTGCTTATTCGCCAGCATATTGACTGGCAGAAAATTATCGTATCAGGAATCCCAATTCGTAATACGTTTCAGCAGGAACGGTGGCAATTGGAAACAGGTTGTAGGCGGGAACGCAATATACTGATCATGGGCGGCGGCCTCGGCATGGGATCCATTAAACAATCGCTGGCGCTTCTTGATCAGCTTGACAACGTAGATAGCTTTACTGTCGTTGCCGGATATAATGCGGACTTGTACGATCAAGTGTCCCAAATGCGCAGCGAATTACGGCATACTGTATATGTATATGGCTACACAAACCGGATTTCTTCATTGATGGTTCATGCAACGCTGCTTGTTACTAAACCGGGTGCACTTACTTGTACTGAAGCGGCGACTGTTCAGGTTCCGATGGTCTTATACAGCCCGATTCCGGGTCAGGAAGAGGCGAATGCTACGTATATGCAGAAAAAAGGATGTGCCCGCTGGGTGAAACATTCGGAAGAATTGGTTTCAACCGTATCTGAACTTATGACGAATCCAGAGGAACTGCGGCATATGTCTCAAGCTAGTGTAGCTTGTCATCGCTATGGGGCGCAAATTGTCGGGAAACAAATTTTACAGATGCTGCAGCTTGAAGAAGCAGCGGATATTGCCAATATGGGCTTTGCGGAATGTTCCGATACCCGGGCATAATATATGAGTTTACGACCGGAGTACTGAATAGCAGGCAGTTATTCGTAACTCCGGTTTTGTTATAAAGGAGTAACTTATGGAACGAAAATCCAGACGTCAACCCAAAAAGCGTATTTCTTCAAACGTTGTGCGCAGAAAAGGAACTCTCATAAAACCATTGTCTATCTTGTTTCTTATGATAGCATTGTGTGTGGGCGCATATTGGAATATAAACGATACCAGTTCTTCGAAACAGGTGGCTGATGAAAAGATGACACAGATCGAAGGAGGCAAGGCTTCTGGGAAAAATATGGATTATACGGATGCGTCCAAAGACCTCCAAGAGGCAGTAGATACATGGCTGAAGTCACAGGGAGCTGCTATTACCGTTGTGGATACGGCTAAGCGTGAAGAGGAGCGCCGGGCGACACATGGTAAAATTTTTTGGACGACAAACCGCGTGCAGGTAATACCGAAAGAAACATTTTCCCGCAGTTCTTTAGAAAAAGAATTAGCTATGAGCGGTGATAAGGCTGTTTTATATAATGTGGGGAAAACAACCCTCAACGGCACAGAAGTTACGGAATATGATATTGCTCTTTTCGATATGCTGGATAAGGAACAATTATATCTTGTTGTTGAAAAATTATATGTAACGGCGCCGGGGACCTCAGCAGGGATTATAGATAAAATTAAAGCAGTTATTGCCGGATCGAAGTCAGAAATTGTGAAAAAAAATTCAGAGGATAAAACGGATAACGGCAACAGTCCGCAGACGCATCCGAATAACATTAAAGGCCGATTGGCTATTGTTATTGATGATTGCGGTTCACGAACCGATGTTATACATACATTGAATGCTCTTTCCATTCCTCTTACCTATGCCGTGATGCCGTATAAGCCATATACTACACTGAGTGCGAATCTGGGATATGCGGCGGGAAGGCAGATTTTTGTCCATATGCCGATGCAGCCATTGAATGTTCCTTCTTCAGAAACTGTATATATCGGTACCAATATGAGCGACACTAAAATTAAAACGACAGTAAATGAACTTTTGGATCAGGTGCCTCATGCAATCGGCATGAATAACCATCAGGGATCAGGAGCGACGGCAGACAGCCGCGTTATGAAGGATGTAATGGGGGTTATGAAGCAACGAGGACTCATATACCTTGACAGTCGTACAAACAGTGCTTCCATAGGGGCGCAGACGGCAGCGTCGATGGGAGTAGCGACTGGACGCAATTCTTTATTCCTTGATAATGATGCCGATGTGGAATCTGTAAAAAAACGCATTCGTCAGGCCGGACATATTGCTGTGAATAATGGCAGTTGTATTGTTATCGGACATTGTCGGCCGAATACGGCAGAGGCGATAGCGGAAATGATTGATGAATTACATGGCGAAGGGGTAGATATCGTCTTCGCTTCAGAATTAATGCAATAAGGGGGATGTTTTGTGGAAGTATTTGGTGGAGATTTTTCTTTGGGTACGCTGGTATTTGTTATGTGCGGAGGATTTTTGTCAGGATTTATAGATTCCATTGCCGGTGGTGGCGGCCTTATCTCCCTGCCGGTTCTTTTAACCGCAGGATTGCCGCCTCATTATGCACTGGGGACAAATAAATTTTCTGCGACGTTTGGTATTTTAATGAGCTCGTATCAGTTTTGGCGGGCTGGTAAAGTGGATATGCATTTTGTTAAAAAATTACTTCCGTTTACTTTTATTGGTGCGGGTATCGGATCGGTATGTATGCTTCATTTATCAGCGGAAATTCTTAAGCCAATCATCATTTGTGCGCTTGTTGCCACGGCTATATTTGTTATGACTAAACGTGATTGGGGGAGTATAAGTACCTATCAGGGAGAGACAAGAAAAAAAATCTTGCGGTGGTGTCTGATCGCATTTGCTATTGGTATTTATGATGGGTTTATCGGTCCGGGAACCGGCACGTTTCTTATTGTTGGCTTTGTTATGACAGGTTTTGATTTTGTCGTTGCAGCGGGAAATGCAAAGATGCTCAACATGATGAGCAATGTTACTTCATTTGTACTTTTCGTTTTTTGGGATAAAGTATTGTATGGGTACGGTATTGCCATGGCGGTTTCCTTGTTTTTGGGTGCCTATTTCGGAGCACGGCTGGCAATTACTAAAGGATCGTCTTTTATCCGTGTAGTTATGCTGGTTGTTACAAGTGTACTTATTGGCAAATTAGCTTTGAATTATTTAGAAGTTATGTAATAAGGAGGCTCATATGGAGGAAAAGGTCGCTCTTATTAGTGGCGGTACATCAGGTATTGGTCTGGCGTGTGCAGCAGAGCTGCTTAAGTGCGGCTGGCGTGTAGCAATAAACGGACGCAGTAAGACACAAGGGGAAAAAGCTCTGCATATACTGTCAGTGCTGCCAAGCCGGGCGGTATATATACAAGGCGATGTTATGCATGATGAGGAATGCTGTGCTATGGTAGATAAAACCATCGCTTGCTTTGGCCGTATGGACGGATTGATTACTTCGGCAGGCGTTTATGAAGAACAGCTGCTGGAGGAAACAGTGCCGGAGGATGTGCTTCGTTTATTTACGACTAATGTATTTGGTACGATTTCGTTGTGCAGGTATGCATTGCCGCATTTAAAAAAAAATAAAGGAAGTATTGTTACGTTGGGTTCTGATGCAGGTTTGCAGGGAAATGTAGGATGCGCAGTTTATTGCGCTACCAAAGGAGCTGTCGTGGCGTTTACAAAATCCTTGGCACTGGAAGCTGCACCGCATGGAGTGCGGGTTAATTGTGTATGTCCCGGAGATGTGGCAACGCCGATGCTGGATCGACAATTGCAGAAAAATCCAGAATTATCGATCGCATCGATGAAAGCGCTATATCCGTTGTATCGTATTGCGGAACCGGAGGAAATTGCCAAAGCTGCTGTGTTTTTGCTGGGAGAGAATGCTTCGTTTATCACTGCTGTTGCTCTTCCCGTCGACGGGGGATTGACGAGTTGGTAATACATAAGAAAAATTGAAGAAAAAAGAGGATATTTATCCTTTTTGGGAGAATATATTTATATAGTTAGTTTTTATTATTATGTTATATACAATTAACCGAATGAGGTGGTAATGATGACAGAAGAAGCCATTGCGAAAATGGAACAGATGCAGAAGGAGATAGATAAGCTTCGCGAAGAATTGGCGCAGATGAAACTGTCGGCTGAAAAACAGGAAAATGTATTGAGTGATGAAACGATGCCGGCAGATTCACTTGAAGTCATTCGCACCATGGACGAAACAACAAGTGATGACGACTTAAAGGTGGAAACCCTATGTCGCTGGGCAGCAGCCCGTGCAGGTGTTATCGTAGTAGCCCCGCTTTTGGGAACTGCTGCTCTTATGGCTAATGAAGTATATCTTGTAAGCAGAATTGCCCGGGTATACGGGATTAAGTTATCAGAACGTGCTGTTATCGCTTTTATTGGGGCAACTTGCAGTCGGATGGCCGGAAATTTCTTGACAACGCTTATTCCTATCAGTGCTATTCAAATTCCCATTGCGGTCGGGATCACATACAGTTTGGGACGTGTAACGCAGCGTTGGCTTAAAGACGGGATGCCAAGTGATATGGGACCGTATATTGCCATGATGGGGGACTGGAAAGAAAAAGCTAAGGATCAAGTGGATAAGCTTCGAGATAATCCCTTGCAAAACATTCCACTTGGGGATGAAACTGTAGACTTCATGAAAAAATGGGGAAACACAGCAAAAGATATTTTTATGGATATGAAGGAAAAAGGGCAAGAAGCATTGAATAATGTATGCCATCGCAGTACTCTTGTCGATGAAATAGTGGAAGAACAGGAATCGAAGGTGGCGGCTGTTAAAAATGATGCAGCCCAAGAAGCGGCAGAAGCTCCGAAAACAACAGAAGAGCAAGTGAAGGAAGCTGTTGAAAAAGCAAAAACGCCGATTATTAATGGACACTGAGAAGGCGAATGCCCATGATTAAATTATTGTCTTTTTTCGCTCGTTTTTATACGCCGGGAAAGTTTATCTTATTTTTAAAAACAACCGGTAAGAAGGTGCATTTCCTGCCTAAACTGCTTACTATTTTTTATTGTATGCAGGATCAGGATACACCAAAATTCATGAAGCTGATTCTTATGGGTGCTATCGGATATGTTATTCTTCCTTTCGATTTTGTTCCGGATGTAATTGCTGGAGTCGGCTGGCTCGATGATGCAGCTGTTTTGGCTGCTGCTATGCATTTTGCCGGTGCATATATTAAGCCTGAACATTGGGAAAAAACAAATCGTATTCTGCCTTTCTGCAGGAGAAGTTCATGAAAACGAGACATTTCCAACAGCTGGGCTGTTGGAAATGTCCTTCTTTTTTGTGCGTTTTTTTTGACAAACTTCGTACCACATCGTACAATAAAGATAGTGTGGATTTTTGTAAATAGGAGTCTAAGATCATGGTTACAGTTTTGGAAAAAGTACGTTATTATGAAACCGATATGATGGGAATTGCACATCATTCTAATCACATCCGCTGGTTTGAGTGCGGACGAGTCGAATATATGCGTAAAGCAGGCATTGACTTATTAGAGTTATTGGAAGAAGGGATATCCTATCCTATTAAAAATGTTTCTTGTGAATACATCAGTCCCATTTATTTTGATGATGTTATTGCTATTGAAACAAGTCTCATCAAATTATCTCGGGCGCAGATGGTATATTCGTATCGTATTCGCCGCGAAAAAGATGGAGAACTTTTAGCGGTAGGGACATCGCAGAATGTGTTTGCCTATAAAGACACCGGTAAAGTTGCCCGCCTTGACATGAAACGGCTGGCGGGATTACAGGCTTTATTTGAAGAAGATAAAAAAAGAGCCCAATAATGGAGGAAAAGTAATGGATAAGACTACATTACCTATCGGCGTGTTTGATTCCGGCGTAGGTGGTTTGACGGTCGTCAATAAATTGCGTATGTTATTGCCGCATGAAAATATCGTTTATCTCGGTGATACTAAGCGCAATCCGTATGGAGAACGAACGAAAGCAGAAATTTTTCAATTTACGAGAGATTTATTGGGCTTTATGACACAGGTCAATGTGAAATTGGTTGCTATTGGCTGTGGTACAATTACAGCGACTTCCTATGATACGGTAAAGCATGAAGTGAATTATCCGGTGATTGGCATGAGCCGCGGACTGCATACGGCGATGGCAACCAGCAACAAGAAAAAAATAGCTGTTTTTGCAACTCCGCTGACGATTGCTAATCACAGTCATAAAAAAATGGCAGCGCAAATAGATCCGGAAATAGAGATTGTTGAACAGGCTTGCCCGGCATTAGCTAATTTGGTAGAACGTGGCGTCCTCTTCGGTGAAGAAGTAATGAAACCGCTGCGTCAGTATACTGAACCGATTATTGCTTCCGGCGTCGATACGGCTATTCTCGGCTGTACGCATTATCCTTTTGTGCAGCCGCTGTTCGAGCAACTGTGCGGTGAACATATGGTGTTTGTTGATCCTGCTCATGAGATGGCATTAGAGACATTAGATGTTTTAAAAAAAGCACATCTTCTTAATGAAAGTCCGGAACAAGGGTATCTGCGTTTATGTTTTACTGCAGAGGAAGAACGGGGAGCGGCTCTTGCGCAGCATCTTATCCCGGCACATGAATTTACGGTGGAAAAAGTTTCTCTAACCTAATATAAAATATAATTAAAAGGAGTCCTGTATTGTGTTATTTTATGTATTGATTAACATTATCGTTGCACTTATCGGTATCTGCGCAGTTTTCTATTTGCTCTTCAGGTTGTTTGCCTGGAGACAAGGAGATGCTCATTTTGTTATTGAATCACGGAAGCGTAAACCGTTTGTTCTTAAGGAAATTTCGACGGATGCGGCCGTATTTGAAACAGAAGTTCCTTTCAGAAATACTGGCAAGCAGGGGGGAACTATTATGGATTTCTATCCGCGCCATCTTTTGCCCTATGAACAATATGATAAGTGCATTGTTCATTCTCAGCTGGCTAATATAGCAGCCGAACGTGACGACGGTTATTGGGAATCAGTCATTATCCTTCCTGGTAAGGGGGGGCATATTCGTGTGACAGTAGAACTTGTCAGCAAAAATGGAAATATAAAACAAGATTTACAAACCTTCCCCGATATGTCTATTGACTTAGTCTATCAGGTAGTAGCGCGCAGTGAATGGTATATTCATAAAGCTCGTATTACCTTGAAGGCTTCAGAAGTTCAACATGCGTTAAAAAGCATATAGGAGGAAAAATAGATTATGGCAGAATTAGAACTAGTTCCGGTTAAAACAAGAATCCTTACGGATAAGGATGATATTGTAGATATCATTGCTGAATATGCATCTGAACTTGTGGGTCCCGATGATATTATTTGTTCAGCTGAAAGTGTAGTGGCCATTACACAGCGGCGTTATACGCGCCCGGAGGAACTTACGCCTTCGTGGCAGGCTCGTATTATGCGGCGTTTTGTACCGGCTGAGGGAAGTATGGCTAGCTTGTATGGCATGCAGGCTGCGATGGAGCTGGAGGGTGAATGGAAAACGTTATTTTGTTTTATCCTTGGCTTTTTTGCTAAACTTATTGGCAAGAATGGTGTATTTTATAAATTGTGCCGGCAAGCTTCCTTAACAGATGATGTGACAGGTACGATGCCGCCTTTCGATAAGTGTATTGTTTACGGCCCGGAAGATCCGGATGGGGTGGCTGAAAAAATAAAAAAACGGATGAATTGCTATGGCGCCTGCATCGCAGATGTTAATGATTTGAAACGTTCCGCCGTTCTTGGACATTCACGGGGACTGAATCCGAAAGAAATAGCTAAAATATTAATTGACAATCCTTTTGGAAATGCATCGCAAAAAACACCGATTGTAATTATTAAAAATTACGCACAAGTAGTTAAAGAAAATAAAGAACGGATGAAAGCAAAAAAGACAGAAGTTCCGGCTGATGCAGAGTAAGGTAAGAATGAAATGACTAAAACAATTATACTTGCGACACATAATAAAGGTAAAATTCGCGAATTTCGCGAAATGCTGATACCTCTGGGCTATGCGGTACAGTCTGTCTATGAAGTGATTCCCGATATTGCAGAGCCGAAAGAAACAGGACACTCTTTTGAAGAAAACGCCTATCTAAAAGCGGTTTATTATATGAAACAGACGGGACAGCCTTGTTTGGCAGATGACTCTGGCATTATTGCAGATGCATTGCAGAATCGTCCGGGTATTTTTTCGGCACGATATGCCGGAGATGATTGTGACGATGAAAAAAATAATCAAAAATTAATTCGTGAACTGGCTCGATTTCCTGCTGAAAAACGTACAGGCCGCTATGTTTGCGTATTGGTGCTTGTTTGGCCTGATGGTCATTATATTACCGCTAAGGGAACTTGTGAAGGAGTTTTGCGTGATTTTTACAGTGGTACCGGTGGGTTTGGCTATGACCCGCTTTTTTATCTTCCTGAAAAGGGAAAAAGCATGGCAGAATTGACGGGAGAGGAAAAGAATACAATAAGTCACCGCGGCAAAGCGCTGCGAAAACTCGTGGAGTATTTACGATGAGTCAGCGGCAGATAGGAATTGTCAGTGACAGTCATGGCCGTATAGATACTATTGAACGTATGGTAAAGCAGGCCCCGGAAGTTGTTTGCTGGATACATGCCGGAGATTATTGTGAGGACGCAGAGGTATTAGCGGCGTATGCAGGAGTTCCGGTTTACGCGGTACGAGGAAATAATGATTTGTATACGTATCAGGAACCGGATTGCCGGGATGTTGTTGTTGACGGGGTTATTATTACCGTCATACATGGGCATCAATGGTATGATAACCGAATGGAAAAACTAGCTGAATTAGGGAAAAAACATCAAGCTTCTTTGGTTGTATTTGGACATACACATTGCCAGTTGTTGGAAAAAAAAGGAAAAATAATAATTGTTAATCCGGGGAGTCTTTCTCTGCCGCGTGATGGCAAAACAGGAACATATGCTGTTGGTACTATTGATAATAGTACTCTTGCAGGTGTACAATTATGTAAGTTATAATTACACAAGGTAACGATGCAGGTCTCTGCTAAAATCTATTGACGAGGTATAAATACATTATGACTGTTAAGAAAAATAAACTTAAATTATATGGATTCAATAATTTGACAAAAACGTTGAGCTTTAATATTTACGATATTTGTTACGCAAATACGGAAGAAGCGCAACGCCAGTATATCGAATATATCGATGATGCGTATAATGCAGATAGATTGACAGAGATACTGAAAAAGGTTGCATCTATTATTGGTGCCAATATTTTAAATGTTGCCAGTCAAGATTATGATCCCCAAGGGGCCAGTGTTACTATTCTTATTTCTGAGGAACCTATTGAAGGCAAAGATGCTGATGTGGTTTGTCATCTTGATAAGAGTCATTTGACGGTGCATACATATCCTGAAAGTCATCCATATCGTGGAATCAGTACTTTCCGTGCCGATATTGATGTATCAACGTGCGGGAAAATTTCACCGTTGAATGCACTGAATTATTTGTTGGATAGTTTTGATTCTGACATTGTAACATTAGATTATCGTGTCCGCGGTTTCACAAGAGATATTAACGGTAAAAAACTTTTTATTGATCATCGTATTAATTCTATCCAAAATTATATTGCCCCCCGGACGCGGATGTTATATGATATGGTTGATGTAAATGTATATCAGGAAAACATTTTTCATACGAAGATGCTTCTTAAAGAATTTGATCTTGATAATTATTTGTTTAATGTTACAGAGGACAAATTAAATCCGAAAGAAAAGAAACGAATCAGACAATTGGTGCGCCAGGAAATGTTAGAAGTATTTAATGGAAGAAATATGCCAACAATTCGCGAATAATTGCAGATAAATGATTGACAAAGATTCATCGAACTGATATAATATTATTTGTTCGCGGGGCATAGCGCAGTTTGGTAGCGCACCTGGCTTGGGACCAGGGGGTCGCAGGTTCAAGTCCTGCTGCTCCGACCAAACAATGCGGGTGTAGCTCAGTGGTAGAGCGCCAGCCTTCCAAGCTGGTTATGTGGGTTCGATTCCCATCACCCGCTCCATTTTTTATCTGACTCAGTAGCTCAGCTGGATAGAGCAACAGCCTTCTAAGCTGTGGGTCTAGGGTTCGAATCCCTACTGGGTCACCAAGTAGATATGCGGGCTCTCATTTTTTGGGAATCCGTTTTTTGGCATTTTGAGGCCTTAGTCGGCTTAATTTGTGCTTAAAATGATTTTTTATATATTATGTCTTGCATCGGGGCATACACGGAACAAATCATAAAATTAATGATAAATTGAAAATATACTTTTTTTCCCATGTCATATGACATGGGATTTTTATGGTTTTATAATGAATGTTGGGGTAAGACTGACAATCCATTGTCTGCCTTACCCCAACATTCATTATAGAACCTTTTTTATTTGATATTATTTTGTAAGATATATGGAAAGCATAAATGTATAAAAATAAAATAGATGTTTTTTTATTTGATAGGAACATCACGAAAAATTTATCATTTGCAATTAGTATTGATGGGGGTTGATGAAGTGAGCTTCTATATTATTTATGTAAAAAATAGAAATTGAAAAACATTTTTATACATGCTATAGTTTATTTATAATAAAAAGTGGAAAGTATTATAAGGAGGTGGATGTTTTATGTATACGCAAGTGTTTGATCCAATGGGTAACATGGCGTTATCCGCGTTAATTGCATTTATTCCGATCGTTTTTTTCTTTTTAGTGCTAGTGATTCTCAAAGTAAAGGGCTATTGGGCGGGTTTAATGACCGCCGGCTTGGCAATTGCCTTGGCAGTGCTGTTTTTCCAAATGCCGCTGAACTTAGCTGTTGTGTCAGCAGTTCACGGCTTCGTCTATGGTTTTTTTCCTATTGGCTGGATTGTACTTGCAGCGACGTTTTTATATAATTTAACTGTGGAGACCGGACAGTTTGAAATTATAAAAAAATCGATATCTTCTATTACCGATGATCGTCGTCTGCAAGTATTATTAATTTGTTTTTGTTTTGGCGCTTTTCTTGAAGGGGCTGCCGGTTTTGGTACTCCCGTTGCGATTACCGCAGCAATGCTTGTCGGTCTTGGGTTTAGAGCGAGATATGCCGCTTGTCTGGCGTTATTAGCTAATACAGCTCCTGTAGCCTTTGGCGGACTAGGGATTCCTGTTTTGGTTGCGGCACAAGTAACAGGGCTGGATAGTGCTAATATTTCGCGCCTATTAGCTTGGATTTTACCTTTAATCGGTATTATTATTCCTTTTTATATTGTTATTGTTATGTCCGGAATCAAAGGGGTATGGGAGTTGTTTCCTGCTATCGTGGTTTGTTCCGGTTCGTTTGCGATCGTATTAGGTTTGACTTCTTATTTTTTAGGACCCGTTTTGCCCGATATTACGGCATCCATTGCGTGTTTGGTTTGTATGACGCTGTTCTTGAAAATTTGGAAACCGGCTACTATTTTCAGGTTTGAAAATGATGTGCCTATTGAGGAAAATAAAGAAAAACTTCACATGAAAGATGTTATTCGTGCATGGAGCCCGTTTATTATCCTGATTATTATGATTGCCGACTGGGGTATTAAATCGGTGTTAGCCTTGTTGAATACAGTAACGATCGCGTTCCCGGTGCCAATAATAAATAATGCTATTATCAGTGGAACTACGCATAAAGCGCTGCCCATGATATTTAGTTTAAATTGGTTGTCTGCTGCCGGTACGGCAATTGTATTAGCCGCTTTAGTATCGTGTATTGTGCTTCGGGTTTCTCCGATTCGAGCCATAAAAATTTTTATTAGTTCATGTAAACAATTGAGGTGGACATTTGTGGTGATTGGCTCTGTTCTTGGATATGCATACGTGGGCAATAATTCGGGAATGATTACTACTATGGGATATTTTGTAGCAGGCAGCGGCGCTTTATTTCCTTTATTTGCATCAATCATTGGTTGGATTGGTACTTTTGTAACCGGTTCTGATACATCTGCGAATGCATTGTTTGCCAAACTGCAAACGACGGCGTTTGAAGCAATCGGCTCATCTGGTTTTTTGGGAGTAGGCGCTAATTTAGCCGGCGGAGGATTGGGGAAAATGATTTCTCCGCAATCTATTGCTATCGCGGCTGCTGTTACCAATATTGTAGGGGAAGAAGGCGAATTATATAAATTTTCCATGAAGCATTCTATTATTTTGCTGACGATCGTCAGTATATATATTTATATGATAGCCGGACCACTGAATTTCTTGATCCCCGTTGTTAAAGGAGAGGCTTTAGCTGCAAGTGCTGTTGACCCGTCTTTGTTGTATCAAGCGGGTGCGATGTTCCTTGCTGGTACCGTTGTACTATTTGCCATATTTGCTGTTGTATTTAAACCTATTAAAAATAAAATTTGATATGTTACTGTTACGTTGGTGAAATAGTTTTCCGGGTCATAGAAATACAAAGAAAATATGAAACAGCAGATTAAAAAATAAATGTATATCTAAAAGGAGAATTCATTTAATTATGAAAAAAATTACCTTACCGTTTGGACAGGAGACACTAGAGATTTCCCTGCCTGATGAAAGAGTGGCAGGCATATTAGTTTCTCATGCACACGAATATAAAGCGGCTAAAACGGAAACAGAACTTGTTTCGGAAGCCTTAGCTAATCCAATTGGCAGTCCGAGATTAAGTGAACTGGCTAAAGGAAAGTCAACGTGTGTTATCATTTCCAGTGATCATACGCGTCCGGTTCCCAGCCATATTATTATGCCGCAGTTATTAAAGGAATTACGCGCGGCTAATCCGGATATTGTTATCAGTATATTGGTGGCTACAGGTATGCACCGTCCACCGACAAAAGATGAATTAATTCAAAAATATGGGGCTGAAATAGCAAATAAGGAATCATTTATTATTCATGTGAGTCGAAATGATGACGATATGGTCAGTGTGGGAACATTGCCTTCTGGTGGAGACTGCCGCATTAATAAAGCGGCTGCCAATGCAGATTTACTTATATCTGAAGGATTTATAGAACCTCATTTCTTTGCAGGCATGTCGGGCGGAAGAAAGTCTGTTCTTCCGGGAATTGCCAGTCAGGTGACCGTCCTAGCGAATCATTGTTCTGAATTCATTGATAATCCCAATGCACGTACAGGAATTCTTAAGGGAAATCCGATTCATGAGGATATGTTGTATGCAGCGAAAGCTGCTAAATTGGCGTTTATCTGTAATGTTGTCATCAATGCTGATAAAAAAATTATTGCTGCATTTGCCGGAGACTGTGAGAAAGCACATTATCAAGGGGTTGAGTTTGAAATGGCTCTTGCGGGTGTTCGGCCGGTGCCTGCCGACATTGTAGTATCTACCAATGGCGGATATCCCTTAGATCAAAATTTGTATCAGTCAGTAAAAGGGATGACGGCAGCAGAAGCAACTTGCAAAGAGGGAGGCGTTATTATTATGTGCTCTGCTTGCAGTGACGGACATGGCGGAATTGATTTTTACAATACCTTAAAAGAGTCATCGGATATTCAGCAAGCGATGAATATCATAATAAGTCGCAGTCGAAATGAAACTGTATTTGATCAGTGGGAATCACAAATCCTATTGCGGCTGCTGCTTCATTTTACGATTATTATGGTAACGCGGGCTCCCAAACAGCTTGTGGAAGATATGCATTTAAGATATGCAGAAACCTTTGAAGATGCTTTGCAGCAAGCGGATGATATATTGTGGCATAAGGGAATACAAAATCCTAAAATTACGATTATTCCGGATGGAGTATCTGTTATTGTCAAGTAGATAGAAACTGGGAAGGCTTCCAAGGTGAAGTGTTTCTCATCGGTGCATGAAGATTTTTAATATATTTGTAGTTAATTTTTAAAATATTTGGCTGTACAATATAAGGACACGGATAAGTGTATGAAGTATTTCTTCTTAGATTTGTCCGTGTTTTTTTGTATAGCGGGAATGTCGAATAGTTAATTTATAATCTGTCAAAAAGATAAAATACTTACAGTAAGAAGGTGTTTTTATGGATTTTTTTTCTATTTTTAAAGGTATTATCCAAGCAGGCCCTACGGTTTTATTGCCAATTATTATTTTCTTTCTTGCCGTAGTATTTCGTGTATCCTTGGATAAGGCTTTACATAGTGCATTAACAGTGGGGGCGGGTTTTATTGGCTTGAAAGTTATTATTCAGTTTATGGCGAATGATCTGGGGCCTGCGACTAAGGCCATGGTTGCTCATATGGGAGTAAACCTTAATGTCATAGATATGGGATTTGGGACAGTGGCAGCAATTGGCTGGAGTACTCCGATTGTTCCCATAATTGTACTCCTTATTATGGTAATGAATATGGTATTACTTGTTTTAAATAAGACCAATACACTCAGTGTTGATATTTGGAATTATCACCATTCTCTGTCAATGGGTGCGTTTGTATATTTTACTACAAACAATATTTTTATCGCAGTAACAGCAGCCGCTTTTACTGCGTTAGTGATGTTTAAAATGTCTGATTGGGCATCTCCTTTAATTAGCAATTATTATAAAATTCCGGGAGTTACTATTCCTGCTTTGCATGCGTTAATGAATTTACCTATTGTTATGCCGCTTAATCTTTTATTTGACCATATCCCCGGCGTAAAAGATGTGAATATTAATATGGATACATTGCGCAAATATATGGGGCCATTTGGACAACCGCTTGTCATAGGATTGATTTTAGGATTGGGTATCGGGGTGTGTGCTGGGTATGATATTTATAAAGCATTTGGTTTAGGAGTAAACATGGCAGCAGTCATGTTGCTTTTACCTAAAATGACGGGATTGTTTGTTACTGGATTGAAACCGATTTCTGCACGGGCAAAAGAAATTACGGATGCCAAATTAAAAGGACGATCTATTTTTATTGGGTTAGATCCTGCCATTTTATTTGGGGATCCGGCAGTTATTACTACAGCGTTACTGATGGTGCCTATTCTTATTATTATGACTATTATTTTACCGGGCAATAATTTTCTTCCTTTTGCGGATTTAGGGGCATTGCCTTATAAAGTAGCCATGTGCGTTGCTGTGACAAATGGAAATATTTTTCGCAGTATATTTTTTTGTACAATCGCATTTATTCCCTATTTTTATTGTGCTACATGGACCGCTGCCATGGTTACAAATACTGCTAAAGCAGTAGGATTAGGGAGCAGTATCCCGAGTGGAATGCTGATTAGTTCATTTACAGGTACGACGATGCCTCTTACGTTTTTAATATACAAAGCATGCATTGGTAATCTTTGGATTACATTACCACTGCTTTTGATATCGTTTGTGATTGGTTGGTTTGTGATCGATAAAAAAGTTTTACCAAAATTAAAGATTATTAAAGCGTATCAAAAATAAAAATGAGGGATACTATGTAGTTATCTTAATCATTTTGACTTGGATACAGTATCCGTATGCAGATACATGGGAGAAATATATTTTCTTATATGTATCTGCATTTTTTGATGGTGCAATAATGAGATAGGTATATTCATAATAATCTCTATGCGAAGATGTAATTTTATCATAAATAAACATATCTGTATAACAAATTAGCATAATAGTTATTATAAATTTTTATGGACGGGTATCAACATTCCATATTTTACAAAATAGTCATAATACAGTACTATAAACTCATAAAGCATATCGTCTAAAGCTATGGATAAAAGTAAATATTAATTAGCAGGGAAGAATTCATTTATTAGGAGGCTGGATTATGTTAAATTTAGAGACACAGAATGGGGCATTGGAGCGGTCGACATTTCAATCGAAGCTTTTTGGAATTAAAATCAATATCGTTCCCTTGGGCATCTATTTATTTATGCTTGTTTGTATGTTTTTAGCAGTAAACAGAGGTCTTATGCCGTCGGGACTTATCGGAGGCATGACGTTGCTGGCACTTTATGGATATGCTTGCGCGGAATTGGGCGGACGCATCCCGCTTTTAAAATATGTTGGCGGCACGGTTATTATGGCTACTTTTCTTCCTTCCTATTTGGTATATGTCGATTTGATTCCGAAACTGGCTGTAACATCTATTGTAACCTTTATGAAGACTACTAATTTCTTATATGTATATATTGCTTGTTTAGTAGTAGGCAGTATCTGCAGCATGAATCGATATGTATTAGTAAAAGCATTTCTTAAGATGTTTGTACCTTTAGTTATCGGTACTATTGTGGCTATGGCAGTAGGTACTTTAGCAGGTGTGCTTCTTGGTATTGGCTGGTATCATACATTTTTCTTTATTGTCATCCCTATACTTGCCGGCGGCGTGGGAGAAGGTGCCCTTCCGCTTTCAATGGGGTATTCTTCTATCATGGGAACGGAACAAGATGCCATTTTTGCCTCTGTTCTTCCTTGTGTTATGTTGGGGAGTCTTCTGGCTATTATTATTTCCGGTGGATTAAACATGTTAGGACAAAAGCATCCTGAGTATACGGGAAATGGAAACTTATTAAAAACTGGCGATGATGAAGTATTAAAAGCAGCAGCGATTGCTGAAGAAGAAAAAAAGAAAATACCTATTGATAATACGAAAATGCTTAACGTTGCTTTATTTGCGTTTTCCTTGTTTATTGGCGGGACTTGGGTGGATTCTGTCATTGGTTTACCAGCGCCTATTGTTATGCTGGTGACCGCAGTTTGCTTGAAGGCTGCCGGACTTGTACCCGATTATGTGGATCAAGGCGCACATGCTTTGTTTCGCTTTATAGTTCTTTTCACTCCCCCGTTATTGCTGGGTGTAGGCGTTGCTATGACACCTTGGAAAAATGTTGTCGCTGTATTTACCAATCCTGCATATCTTGTTATTATTTTCATAACAGTGGCCTCTCTTATTGCAACTGCATGGTTTATCAGTCAGAAATTGAATATGAATCCAGTGGAAGCAGCTATGGTAGTCGCTTGTCACAGCGGACAGGGCGGAACGGGTGATGTTGCGATTCTAACTGCCGGTAAACGATTGGAATTGATGCCGTTTGCTCAAGTATCTACACGCCTTGGCGGTGTTGCCAACGTGACGATGGCAATTGCGCTAATGCGTATTTTGGCAGGAAATTAATCTGTTGGGAAAACAGTAAGAATTGAGACTGAAATTATCAATTCTTACTGTTTTCTTGTGTGTGAAACAACGTGTTAGTATAAATCCGGCTATGTGTATTAAGGAAATGGATGTTTTTATGGACAGTCACCCTGATTACCTTTAAGACGATACATACGATACGGCAGACATAGTTCTAACTGCTACACGAACCTTTGTACGAATGGGGTGTAGCAGTTTTTTTGTGAATACGATGTATTTAATTTACAGTTGTATCGTTTAATAGTATTATTAAAGCATACAAAACAGAAAAGGAGGGATATCTATTGGATGATCGAGATTGGCAGATATTATATATTCTTTATAAAGAAAAGAATATTACGAAAACAGCGCAGCTTTTGTATATTTCTCAGCCCGCTTTGACAGCACGGCTAAAGCATATTGAACAATGTTTCAATGTGACGGTAGTGAATCGAGGACATAAGGGAGTTACGTTTACAACAGAAGGAGAGTATCTGGCACGTGTTGCAGAGAGTATGATGCAGCAAATGCGCCATATTCGTGAAGAAGTGTCAAATTTGGATACCAGTATGCGCGGGGTATTATTTATCGGGGCATCCAGTTATTTTACTATGTTTACTATGCCCAAAGTATTAAAGAAATTTAAAGAACTATATCCTAATATTGATTTTAATGTTACTACGACCTGGAGTCAGGATGTTAGCAAATTATTAGACAATCAGCAAATTCATATTGGATTTGTTAGTGCCGATTACGGGGCATGTTCTACACGGGAAGTGCTATATGAAGAACCGATATGCATCGCATCTAGCCAGGCATTTCAATTAGAAGATATCCCTTTTCTGCCACGTATTGATTATGATACCGACGGTATGATAAAATTGCGTATTGATAAATGGTGGCGGCAGCATTTTAATAATCCGCCTTTAATCAATATGAAAGTAGACCGGCTGGCAACTTGCCGGGAAATGATCAAAGCGGGATTAGGGTATGGCATTGTTCCCTCACGGATTATTCGGGGGCTGGATGATATATATACGTATAAACTTCAAGATGAACAGGGACAGGATCTTATTCGAAAGACATGGCTGCTATATCATCCGGAAGTTGTGAATTTGCGAATTGCAAAAGTATTTATTGATTTTGTTAAAAACTTTGAATTTTAATAGAAAGAAAAGATCTGAAGGATTTAGTGTCCATCAGGTCTTTTTGTTTTTCTAAAACAGCTATCAAATTTTTTTATGGATAAGTATCGAAACCCAGTATTTTACAGTATCGACAGCATGCGATATCCTACAGATAGGAAGAATAATAACTCAATTGATGTATAACTGTAGATTATAGGAAAATCAGTTATGAAGGAGGAACAGCGATGGAGACATTTGGTTTAGAAAAACTGGGAATGCATAATCTGAAATCTGTACACCGTAATTTACCCCCTGCGGTTTTGACAGAAGAAGCTGTTAAAAGGGGGGAGGGAATTATAAGCGAAACAGGTGCATTATTTGTCAATACCGGTAAATTTACAGGCCGAGCTTCAAAGGATAAATTTATTGTCGATACACCTGCTGTTCATGACAAAATTTGCTGGGGCAATGTTAACAGGCCTATTAGTAAACAAAAATTTGATGTGTTAAAGGAAAAATTGACTGCTTATCTGCAAAATACAGATATATTTATATTTGATGGATTTGCCGGTGCCGATCCGGCAAGCACAAAAAAGTTTCGTATTGTAAATGAGTATGCAAGTCAAAATTTATTTATGCATGATCTGTTGATACGCCCTACAGAATCGCAATTAGAGAAGTTCGGAGAGCCGGATTTTACTATTATTGCCGCCCCCAGCTTTATGTGTGATCCCTTGACAGATGGGGTTCATTCAGAAGCAGCTATTATTATTGATTATGAAGCTAAAATGGTGCTTATTGCCGGAACACAGTATTCTGGAGAAATAAAAAAAGCTGTCTTCGCTATTATGAATTATCTTATGCCGCAGGAAGATATCCTGCCGATGCATTGCTCTGCCAATATGGATCCCAAAACAAAAGAAACGGCTATCTTTTTCGGTCTTTCCGGTACAGGTAAGACTACACTTTCTGCAGATCCTGAACGTATATTGATTGGGGATGATGAACATGGCTGGTCTGATACAGGCGTGTTTAATTTTGAAGGCGGGTGTTATGCAAAGTGCATTCATTTGAATCCTGAAAATGAACCGGAAATTTATCATGCGATCCGTTTTGGCAGTCTTGTGGAAAATGTTGTTATTGATCCGATTACGCGTAAGCCGGATTATGATGATAACAGCTTATCCGAAAATACACGTGTGGGATATCCGATAGAATTTATCCCTAATGTAGCGATTCCTGGGATCGGGGGTATTCCCAAAGTTATTATTTTTTTGGCTGCAGATAGTTTTGGTGTTCTGCCTCCTATTTCCCGGCTTGATAAAAATGCGGCAATGTACCATTTTGTGACGGGCTTTACCTCCAAGGTAGCCGGTACGGAGCAGGGAATTACAGAACCGGTGCCAACTTTTTCTACACTTTTTGGGGAGCCTTTTATGCCGCTGCATCCCGATGTATATGCCCATATGCTGGGAGAGAAAATTGAAAAATACAATACGAAAGTATATTTGGTAAATACCGGATGGACCGGTGGCTCCTATGGAACGGGAAACCGTATGAAGCTTTCTTATACACGCGCTATGATAACCGCTGCACTCAATGGTGAATTGGATACTGCTGCATACAAGCACGACGCAGTGTTTAATTTAGATGTACCGCAGCATTGTTCCCATGTGCCTGAGCGTATCATGAATCCCAGAGATACATGGAAAGATAAAAATGCTTATGACAGAACCGCCAAAAAATTAGCAAAGATGTTTTATGAAAATTTTATGGAAAAATATCCTACTATGCCAAAGGAAATAATTAATGCCGGTCCCGGCGGCGAATTGACGGTAAAGGAAGATACATATTTTAATGAGAATTGTGCGAGGGCAATGTGAAGGAGGAGTTTTTATATGGCAAATGTACTTGTGACATCGGCTTCTGCCGGTTTTGATGAAAAACAAGATGTATTAGTAACAGCAACAGCAGGTGAACCTGGTTCTGGAATCAGTATCCATCTGCAATCAAAGGTGATGCGGCAATACGGAACGCATATAAAGGAACTTATTAAAAATACGGTTGCAAATGCAGGATTTGAAGATGTCGTTTTGGATGTTAAAGATAATGGAGCATGGGATTATACCCTGGCAGCTCGTGTGGAAAGTGCACTGGAACGGGGGATGAATCATGCTGAATAATGAACAGGCAAAAAATAAACTTCGCAGAACTATGATGTTTGTACCGGGGAACAGTCCGAAAATGATTAATGCTGCGGATATTTACGGTGCAGACAGTCTGATGTTTGATGTGGAAGATTCGATTGCTGTAACTGAAAAAGATACGGCACGAAATCTTGTTGCCCATGCATTGAAATTTATGAAATTTCAGTCAGAAACCGTAGTACGTATTAATCATCCGACACAAACTCCTTTTGGCATGGAGGACTTGAAGGTTATTTTGCCGGCTAAACCTAATTTAATTCGTATGCCTAAAATCGAAGATATAAGTGAAATTGAATTAGTAGCTGATGAAATCGAAAAAGCAGAAAAAAAATATAATTGGCCGGAAGGAACCATCAATATTATTGGAGCTATTGAAAGTGTTAAAGGATTATATAATGTAAGAGAAATGTGTAAGCACCCAAGAATGGTGGCGATTGCTTTGGGGGCGGAAGATTTTATTGCTAATATTAAGACCAACCGCACCAAATATGGTATTGAACTTTATTATTGTCGGGAACAAATTCTCATGGCGGCCAGAGATGCAGAAATCCAGGCATTGGATACTGTATTTTCAGATATTAAGGATATGGATACGTTTAAAGATGAAGTTACAAAAAGCAGAGATATGGGATTTGACGGCAAATCCTGCATTCATCCGAAACAAGTATCTGTAGTACATAGCATATATACGCCGACAGATAAACAGATTGCAAAAGCAGTAAAGGTTCTGGATGCATTTACCGCGTCTTTGACAGATAATAAAGGGGTGTTAAATGTTGATGGAAAAATGATTGATAAACCGATTGTTGTACGCGCGCAGCGTGTGATTGATCAAGCTGTTGCTGCCGGTGTGAATATTGAAGAAAAGAGGGCTTGAGATGAAGAATGCAATTGGACGCGAGATTCCTGAAACAATTAGAGGTATAAAAAAGTTTCGTTTGTATGGCGGTGAATTTACGGACTTGCCGAAGCATACCGGTACGGCACGGACTATACGTATCAGCTTGCCGCATACGAATAAAATTTTATCCTCCATAGAGGAAGCGATTGAAAAAACTGGGTTGAAGGATGGAATGACGATTTCTTTCCATCATCATCTGCGGAATGGTGATTATTTGATGCAATTGGTCGTACGTGCCATTGCAAAGAAAGGTATCAAAGATATTACAATAGCATCCAGTTCCTTATCTCCTTGCCACGATTTTCTTATTGATTATATAAAAGAGGGTACGATTACTGCGTTGGAATCCAGCGGACTGCGAGGTTCATTGGGTAAGTTTATCTGCGCCAATCCGTCTATTTTAAAAAAGCCTGTGATTATTCGTTCTCATGGCGGCCGTGCACGGGCTATCGAAGCGGGAGAACTTCATATCGATGTGGCTTTTATGGGGGTACCGACTTGTGATCGCCGCGGCAATTGTACAGGCCGTACCGGCAAGTCTGCTTTCGGGTCTATGGGGTACGCTATCATTGATGCGGAATATGCCGATCAGGTTGTTGCC
The DNA here is from genome assembly GCF_900103535.1 of Megasphaera paucivorans. Taxonomy (GTDB): domain Bacteria; phylum Bacillota; class Negativicutes; order Veillonellales; family Megasphaeraceae; genus Megasphaera_A; species Megasphaera_A paucivorans. The sequence continues at coordinate 65,821 of NZ_FNHQ01000008.1, forward strand.
ATTACCGATAATCTACAAGATACACCTGTTTTTCCATGCAGTATCCCGCAATCAGAGATTGATTATATTGTTGTTGTTGATGCTATTGGTGATCCAGAGGGAATTGCGTCTGGAGCGATTCGTATTACGAAAAATCCAACACAACTGGTAATGGCTCGCTATGCAGCAGAAGTTATGGAAAAAAGCGGTTATTTAAAAAATGGATTTTCTATGCAGATGGGGAGCGGCGGTGCTTCTTTGGCAGTCGGAATGTATTTGCGCGAAAAGATGAAAGAAAAAGATATTAAAGGCAGTTTTGGTGTTGGCGGAATGACGGGTATTTTTGTTGATATGCTTCATGATGGGTTATTTGATGCGGTATATGATGCACAGACTTTTGATATTCCAGCAATTGAATCTATAGCCTCTAATCCTAACCATATTGAAATTTCTGCATCTACGTATGCCAACCCATGGAATTCCAGTCCTATTGTCAATGATTTGGATGTAGTATTCTTGTCGGCAACAGAAGTAGATGTTGACTTTAATATCAATGTTATTACTGACTCAAATGATATTTGCATGGGCGCTTCGGGAGGACATAGCGATACTGCGGCAGGAGCTAAAATGTCTGTGATTATGTGTCCTATCATTCGGGGACGCCTTCCTATGATACGCGATCATGTTCAGACTGTGGTTACGCCGGGGGATAGTATTGATGTTATCGTAACAGACCGTGGTATTGCGGTAAATCCTAAGCGTCAGGATTTATTAGAAAAGTTGACAGCGGCTCATTTGCCCGTTAAAACAATTCAGGAACTGCAGCATATTGCGTATAGTCTTGTCGGAAGACCTGAAGAAGTAAAACTGTCGCAAGATCCAGCGGATATCGTTGCTGTTGTTGAATATCGTGACGGTAGTATTATAGATGTCATTCGCAAGCCTATTTTTGATTAATAGATTACCGCAGCTATTATAAGAACACTGTACGTGTTATTGAGTACAGTGTTCTTTTTATATATTGATCATACATAGCACGCAGTGTTGTTGAAAATAGTGTGGTGTGAGACTATCTGCGTATTTTACGACACGTATATGCAGGTGTATATGATGGAGAACAGAGGGAATCTATATATTTTATATAACAGCAGGTAAGTAAAATCAACGAGTATATATAAGTATATGTATGTTGACGTGTTTTTATGCATATAATAAAAGGAATTTGTTTAGATTCAAAAACTATTAAAATATAGAAACAGTGGAGGAGATTTTTGGCAGCCTTCATTTTTATTATACGAAAAAGTATTGGATAGAATAAAATAATGAAGTATAATTTAAACATATATAAATGGTATGTGCGATATACAGCTGTATTGCGATACGAGAATATCTGTATGTTACTGTGCAGGGGGGCCATTATGTGTTGGTTAACTCAGAGGGGGATATATAAATGAACACGATACAATGTCAATTAACAGAACGATTTTTCCGATATGTGAGTATTCCATCTCAAAGCTGTTCCAATGGTGGAATTCAAGTGCCAAGTACGGAGGGACAGTGGGATATGGCACGATTGCTTCAAAAAGAATGTACTATGCTGGGACTTGTTGATGTAGCGTTAAGTCCTACGTGTGTACTCACTGGAAAACTACCGGCTAGATTGCCGCAGGAATGTGATCGACAGATTCCTTCCGTTGGTTTTATTGCGCACTTAGATACTGTTGATGTTTGCCTTTCACCGGAAATTCATCCACAGGTGGTAACTGAATATGATGGCGGGGATATTCTTTTGAATTCAGCTCCCCATATTGTTATGGCGGCAGTCGAACATCCGGAATTACAGAAGTATAGGGGAAACGATTTGATCGTAACAGATGGTACCAGTGTATTGGGGGCTGACAATAAAGCGGCTATTGCCAATATTATGACCGCCTTATCTGTATTAGCTGCTGATGAATCGTTGTATCATGGCGATATTTATGTTGCATTTGTTCCAGATGAAGAATGTGGATTATACGGATCTAAAAGTATGGACTTTTCTAAATTTCCTGTTGATTTTGCCTATACCATTGACAGCTGTGAAGAGGGCGAAGTTATATATGAAACCTTTAATGCTGGCCATGCGGCGGTTACTATTGAAGGAGTCAGTGCCCATCCTATGAATGCTAAAGGGGTGTTGGTAAATCCGACCTTGGCGGCAGTGGATTTTGTTAATATGTTTGACCGCAGAGATACACCGGAACATACAGAAGGAAAAGAAGGGTATATTTGGTGTCAATCGATTTGTTCCAATCAGTCGCAGGCAACTGTGAACTTGAATATTCGTGATCATGACAAGGAGATATATAGAAAACGGAAAAGATGTATTGTAGAAAATATAGAAAAATTACGTGCTGCTAATCCGCGTGCGCATATAACGTATACGATAGAGGATATATATGGTAATATTGCGGACGCCGTAACACCTGATAACCGGAAGGCCATTGACTATATTTATACGGCGATGCAGCGCTTGAACATCAAACCGCATACGATTGCTATGCGTGGTGGGACAGATGGATCTTTTGTTTCGACAAGAGGAATTTTGACACCTAATTATTTTACGGGAGGACTTAATTTTCATTCTCGCTTTGAATTTTTGCCGGTGCAGTCGTTTGAAAAGTCATATGATATGACGATGGCAATTATTGCTTTGATTTATGAGGGGTAACTAGTATTCTCTATAAAATACTTGATGTAATACAGCACAGACAGGGGATGGTTTCTATTTGAAAACCATCCCCTGTTTGTGCTGTATTACAAAATTAACAATATATTACAAAATATCCATAAATAAATACTACTATTATATTGACTACGAACATCGTTAGTTTTATATTATATATAGTTCGTAAAAATAGATTAATCAGAAGGGAAGATTCTTTTATGCGGCGAAGTATAACAACGGCGATTATTATTGAAACAGCAATTGAAATCGCGGATATTGAAGGACTTGATAAAGTGAACTTGACATCTATTGCCGAGAAATTGGATGTCAAAAAGCAATCATTATATAACCATGTAGAAAATTTAGCACAAATTAAATGTGACATGGTTGTATTTGCGTGTACACAACTTCGTATTATATTGGCGGAGGCGGCTATTGGACAATCCAGAGAACAAGCTGTTTTTGCTGTATCAGAGGCATATCGCAGATTTGCTCATGAACATCCCGGTCAATATCAAGTGATAATGTCAGATGCTTGGAAATATAAAGCAAATGAAAAAATGAAGGAGTCCATTCATTCTTTTATGGACATAATACGTAAGGTGTTATCCCAATATAACCTGGAAGATGTAGATTTAACTCACGCTGCCCGCGGCTTGCGCAGTGTAATGCATGGTTTTGTTTCGCTGGAAGCTTCCGGTTGGTTTCAAAATCCGACGGATAAATCTGAAAGTTATCATCAACTAATCAGAGCGTATATCTATGGCATAGAAACATGGGAGAGAAAAAAAATGCAGGAGGAAAAGTAATGGATACGTGGAAAAGAAATCTCTGGATTTGTTGGCTTGGCAGCTTTGCTACTTCGGCAGCATTGAGTCAAGTTGCTCCGATACTGCCGTTGTATATACATGAACTTGGCATGGTTAATATAGGGGATATTGCTATTTGGTCGGGGTTTGCTTATGGAGCAACAACGTTTATTATGGCTATTGTTTCTCCTGTGTGGGGAAAACTGGCCGATAAATATGGTCGAAAACCTATGTTGCTGCGAGCTAGTTTTGGAATGACGATTATTTTGATATTCACTGCCTTTGTTACCTCTGTTCCACAACTTGTGGCTATGCGTATGTTGCTGGGAACTATATCAGGGTTTAACTCCGGTGCCATCACATTGATTGCGACTCAGACACCGCGGGAAAAGGCAGGATGGGCATTGGGGACGTTATCCACTGGATCTGTCAGCGGTACATTGTTAGGACCTATGCTGGGTGGATATTTGGTGGAAATCATTGGCATTCGCTATAGCTTTGTCATTATGGCAGGATTGCTTTTTATTGCATTTCTTCTTTCTTTGTTTTTTATTCATGAAGATTTTTCTCCTAAAACCCGTCATATGCAGAAATTTTCAGAAATTTGGCATTCATTGCCCAATCATTCTTTGTTTTTTTCTATGTTTGTTACAACCTTTTTTATTCAATTGGCACTTTTTTCTATTGAACCTGTTATTACTATTTACGTTAGGATGCTTTCCGTACGTACCGATCATTTAGCATTTATTTCGGGACTGGTATTTGCTTCTTCCGGTGTTTCTACTATGCTTTTTGCTCCATGGTTGGGAAAAGTGTCTGATCGCATCGGCGCACATAAAGTTATTTTTGCGGCATTACTTATCGGTGCGCTTCTTTTTATTCCGCAAGCCTTTGTTCAAAATGAATGGCAGCTTATGGGACTCCGGTTTGGAGTGGGCATAGCAACAGGTGCTATGCTGCCGTCCATTAACACGATGCTTAAACAGAATACACCTTCTGAAGTAGCTGGGCGGATTTTCAGCATTAATCAATCAGCGCAATTTCTTGGCGTATTTATGGGATCGATTTTAGGTGGACAGATTGCTGCTCATTGGGGGATACGCAATGTGTTTTTTATTACGAGCTTCTTATTATTTCTTAATGCTGTGGATGTATACTTTAATGTACTTCGTAAAATTGATTTGCAGGATGAAGAAGCAAACCATCAACCGGTATATCAGGTACACAGCAGATAACAAATATATTATCGTAATATATCATGGATTAAGAACATGGTTTGAATTTGTATACCTGTCAAGTATACACTTAGGTATGGTGGAAGGAACATCCAATTTTGCTGTTTGGGTGTTCTTTTTTACTGTCAAAAGAAAAATATAGGAGAATCATATGTGTTAAATGAATTGTATAATTGCATAAATTTAAAATATTAAGTACAATGTAACTATTGAACTGTAAAAATGAGGGGGATAAGGTGACAGCGGTACTTCCTGGTTTTTCTATTTCAAGCATGAATTTATGATGGTGTTTCATATAAAACGAAGGCGGACAGACACGGATGGTGATGCAGAGGATCCTATATACGTAATAAAACCGTGCCTTTGGGGGAAAAGATACGATGACTTTGTGTTTGACTACAACGGGTAAGGCACGCATAGAATATGTGATGGAACATATACTGTCTCAAATGGCCTGGTTTTGTAAAACGGAACATTGTTTTATACGAGTATTCAGAAATGGGAAACTGGTTCATCGGGTTCAATTGCGGCAGAGTATATTTCAAAGTGAAGCAGCGGACAGACTTATAGAACCTATTATACAAGAAGTCCATATTACCGGAAAACGCGTGGTAATTTGTCCATATAGTGCAGAGACAAAACGCATTCCCGAGTATATATTTGACCGCCTGCAGTATATAGCCGTACTCCCATTGCGATATCGGGGACAGTGGATTGGGGCAGCAGGTATTGCTTTCCTGGAAACAATGCCGCATCTAACAGATAACGAATTGCAGCTGCTGCAGAAAAATTTAGACTTGTATGCAATACTGATAGGAGATTCTTTTCGAAACTTTTTTTTGTACCGACGCGTAAGAAGGATACAAAAGATACAGAAAAAACAGCTTCAATTAAGTCAATATAAATTGAATTGTTTTGTTCAAAAGGATGCAGCGGGAATATGGAAATATAATACGGAAACAGATATGTATAATGTAGAAGAAGGCCTTTTTTCTCTGCATCATGCGACTATGGTGGATCAAGAGCCGTCGATGACTTTTGACGCATATTTGAATACTTTCGTGTATCCTGATGATCGCTGGAAATTGAGGCAATTGAGAAAAAAGGTATTGGAAGGACAGAAATTTGATTCTAAAAAGCTTCAGTATCGGATTGTGTGTAAAGATGGAACCGTACGCTATGTGTTAACCCAACGCTTTTTGGAAGAAAAAAATGACCGGAATGTCGTTAATATATATGGATATACTAAGGATATTACTAACTATGTATATATGGAAGAAGAACGGCAACAACAGCAGCAGCGTATCCGGCAGATGGCCTATTATGATTCGCTGACCCAGTTACCGAATCGTCAATATTTGCATAGATGGCTAAATCAAGAAATGAAATGGGTACGCAAAGGGAAAAATTCCGGAGTCATTTTTTTTATCGATTTAGATAATTTAAAAATGATAAATGATGCCTATGGTCATGCCTGCGGAGATGCAATCATTGTAACGACAGCCATGCGTTTGAGGGAAGTAATCAAAACTCCTTCCTTTATTTCGAGAGTTGGCGGTGATGAGTTTGTCATGGTATTACGAGGAATATATACCTATTCAGAGATGCATATGATAGCAATAAAAATATGTGATGCTGTTTGCCGAAAACAGAAAATGTCGGGTTTGCATTTTCATATGACTGTGAGTATGGGAATTGCCGTATATCCAAAAGATGGGAATACGACGACAGATATTCTTAAAAATGCTGATAATGCAATGTGTACGGCTAAAGAAGCGGGTAAGGATCAGTATAAGTTTTATACGCGGGAGATGCAGGATTGGGCCTTGGAACGGATTTATCTGATTGGCTGCTTACATGAGGCATTGCAGAAAAATGAGTTATTCCTTGTATATCAACCGCAAATTGACATCCGCAATGCTGCTATAATCAGTTTTGAAGCCCTTCTCAGGTGGAACAGCCATACGCAAGGTTGTATTCCGCCGGCAAAATTTATTCCGCTGGCAGAACAATCCGGATTCATTCATGTTGTGGGAGAGTGGGTATTACAGCATGCCTGTTGTTTTATGCGGCAATTGCTGGATCAAGGGTGGAATGGACGTATCGATATCAATGTGTCGCCGAAACAATTGGCGGCAGTTAACTTTGTTGAAAATACATGTGCGGTTATCCAGAAAGCAGGTATATCTTTTCAACATATTGGGTTTGAAATTACGGAAAGTTTGTGCATAGCAGGCATTATTCCTTTGGAGGAAGCAGTTGATAAACTTAGCCAATTAACTGCATTAGGGATACATATATCCATGGATGACTTTGGTACCGGCTATTCTTCGCTGACACTTTTGGATGAGTTGCCGTTTCATACTATAAAATTGGATAAATCTTTTATAGATAAGATAGAAACAGATGCGCATAGAGAGAATTTTATTGGATCTATTATTCATATGATTCATACGCTTGACAAGAAAGTTGTTGCGGAAGGGGTAGAAACAGAGAAGCAATTGGAACACCTGCAGCATTGCGGCTGTGATTATATTCAAGGGTATCTTTTCAGCAAACCATTATCCAAGGAGGAGGCTTTTGGATTGCTATTGACAGGAACTGATGCGTGTAAACACAGGTATAGATAAATACATTATATGCAATTATAAAAAGCAACAAAAGGGGAATTGCATATAATGTAATAAAAGAGTATTATAATAAAACAAATGGTATTTTTCTGGAGTATGCAATTTATAATGGATGAGGCTTTTAGTGATGTTTTTTCGTACAGATAAAGAAAATAAAGAGAATAAAGAGAAAGATAAATTATTAGTATTTGATCATCATTCAAACACGGTAATTATTATTGGCTGTGTTTTGCTGGCGGTAGCCTTACTGATTGCATATATAACCAGCGCTATGATTATAAATGAAACAACTTTTTATGAATCAAAACGGTATAAGTTTCCGGATCAAGCAAAAAATACCGGTAGTATTGTTGAAAAAAACATTGATGAGGCTGCTGATGTATCCTTAATGATGGCACATGATCCGCTTATCATCCATTGGTTAACTACCGGGGAACACGATGATTTTGCGGATTCTTACATTTCACAGCGGATGGATCACGTGACCAAGTATATGAAGTATGATGATGTTTTTTTGATTAGTGCGCAGACCCTGCGTTCTTGGGATTATCATGATGGAACATTTAGAGCACAGCGTATAGATATAGCGAACCATCCAGTAGACCGGCAGATTTTTTCTTTTCTGCAGCAAAATCGCGACTATGCAGTCAATATAGAAAATAACAATAAAACAGCAGTTATTCAGATTAACGCTGCTATTAAGGAAAATAATACCATCTTAGGGGTAACCGGTGTAAAAATAAGCGCAGCACAAATTATGCAAAAGCTCATAGATGCAGATGCGAATAAAACATGTGATGTTTGGCTTATCAATAACAAGGGCGATATCTGTTTTTCAACAAGCACAGAATATTTAAATCATTCATTACAGCAGTATCTTCCTGAAAGTGTTGTAACTGATATTGAACAAGATACAGGCAAAAAAGATTTTGAAATCAGTAAATACAATAATGAAGCAGAGTCTCAAATATATGATATTGCATATAAACCAGTAAAGAATACGAATTGGAAACTTGTTGTCCGTGTACCGCGATCAACAAGTATAGAACCTTTGATGAATATTAAGCGGATCATTACTATATCCTATGTATTTATTTTCCTTTGTACTTCTCTGCTTTTTTATCTTATTACCCATCAAATTGTCAATCCACGCAAAAGGGCAATGCAGTTGAATCGAAGGCTGGAAAATGTAATTACTGACAGAACTCAAAAATTGCAGGAAAAAAATATTAAACTTCAAGATGGCATGGAATATGCCCAATTGATTCAACAAGCTGTTTTGCCTTCCAGCAGTGAAATAGCACGATATTTAAAAGACTTTTTTGTAATTTTTGAGCCGAAGGAAAGTGTTGGCGGTGATTTTTATTGGCTGAGAAATTATGACGACGGTATTTTGTTAGCTGTTGGAGATTGTACTGGTCATGGGGTCTCAGGAGCGCTTATGGCAACGGCTGTAAATGCTATGTTCAATCATATTACCGAAAATATTTGTCATGATGATCCGGCAATCATTTTGAATGAATTAGCACGCGCTTTTCGTCAATCCTTTAGCAGCGACAACGATAAATTTGTTTCAACAGGGTTTGAAATTGCAATATTATTTTTAACAAAAAAACAGCATGTTTTATTTGCAGGAGCTGATATGCCGCTTTATTATTATAATGGAACACAGGTGTCGGAAATAAAGGGCGATAAAATGGCGGTTGACTGCAAACCAATCAAAACGAAAAAACTTTTTAGTAATCAGGTTATTACGTGTTGTCCGGGGAATGCATTTTATATTATTACAGATGGATATCACGAACAACCGGGTGGTAAACAACATCTTCCTTATGGAAAGCAAAGATTGCTTGCATTGTTGGGTGAATTGGTCAAAATGCCGGTGGACTTGCAGAGAAAACAAATCATGGACACGTTTCATGAATATATGGGAAATGAACGCCGGCGTGACGATATAACTGTATTTGGTTTTAAAATATAAAAAGAGCGATAGGAGCGACAAAGGTATGGATATAACGATGTATAAATTGTATCAAAATTTGAAGGCAAATGACATTTTGATGACCTATTGCGGTGCCTTTGCACAAGAAAGTATTGAAGGAATTGGCAATGCAATACGGAAAAATTTAGCGGCCGAAGAAGCGGAAACTTCGACGGCTTTGACGGTGTTTTCTATTTTTATTGAGCAGGTTCAAAATATTTTGAATTATTCTGCTGAAAAATTAACTGTCCGGGAAGATGATGAACATGAACTTCGGTTCGGAATGGCGATTGTGGGACGAAATCCGGCCGGAAAATTTTTTGTTTGCTGTGGGAATAAGGTATTGAAAGAAGATATGCCGGTAATAAAGGAAAAATTAGAGATGCTTAATAAATTAAGCAGAGAAGATTTAAAGGATTTATATAAAAAACAGCGCCGTAATGTACTTCCCTTAAATGGAAAAGGTGCAGGCCTTGGCTTGATTGAAATGGCAAGAAAGTCAGAAGGTCCGATGGAGTATTCGTTTGAACCGGCAGGAACCGATTGGTTTTTTTTCAGTATTAAAGTAACTGTGAGGAGATAAAGTATGGAAAATTTGATTATTGAACAAACAAAATCGACACCGTATATCTTTTTTTGTGCAGCGACGGGAAAACTTCGAATTGAAGGAGAATCATATCCGGAAAATGTGATAAAGTTTTATACTCCGGTTTTAGAATGGCTGCATGATTACTTTATGACGAATGTAAAAGACATGGTACTGGAATTTAAAATTATTTATTTTAATAGCAGTACATCTAAAGTATTTCTGACTATTTTTGATTTACTGGAACAAAAAGCATCGACAGGATGCAATATCACGGTAAAATGGATTTGTGATAAAGATAATGATGTAGCTATTGAATGTGGTGAAGAATTCCAAGAAGAAATAAATAAATTTTTATTTACGGTTGAAATCTGTTAAACGGGGGAATTTATGACGATCAGAAGTTTGTATATGGCCGAAGAAATGGTTTTGGAAAAATCAGAAAATTTACTGATGAGTAAACAATACTGTTCTGTTGAGGAATATCGCGAACTATACGAAGAATATAAGAAGCTTTTTAAACAGGTAAAAACATTGGTGAAAATTGCCGATTTAACGGAGCAGGAACTTAAAATTTTATTTGAAAAATTCAGTGAAGTATCTCGAATAGATAGTTTAACGGGATTATATAATCGCAGGTATTTTTGGGAAACTTTTTCAAAAGTATGGGAACAGTCCATTGAGCATAACTTCGTGGTATCATTATTAATGATTGATATCGATTATTTTAAAAAGTATAATGATGCGTACGGACATTTACAAGGTGATGAATGCTTAAAGGCGATGGCAGTAGAATTTCAACGTTCTGTGCGGCGGCCGCAAGATATGGTAGTGCGGTTTGGTGGGGAAGAGTTTGTTGTATTGCTGCCGCAATCGGGAAAAGAAGCGGCGATTCATGTTGCAAAACGATTATTCCGAAATGTTAACAGTTTATATTCTAAATATAGTCCGGTACAACTAAAAAGCCAGATGACTATTTCTGTTGGAATTGCTTCTTTATATCCGCAGCAGGAAGATCCCATTACGCTGTTAGTAGATAAAGCTGATCAGGAATTATACAGAGCAAAAGAAGCTGGACGAAATTGTTTCAGGTTATATGAACGTCCTTGAGACTTTTTCTTTTAAAACATAGAATGATAAAAGTATGTTCTTTTAATTTTTTATATGCTAACGCAGTCGACTTATATAAATTAAAAGGAGCTACATCGTTTTATTATTTATAAATGAATATAGAAGATTATGTATATGAAAGTATGAGTGAAGCTGTTTATTTTGAGGAAAGTTCAAACCATATACGGAAAGTACACGAAAAGAAAACCGGCTCCTGCCGTATGGCAGGAGCCGGTACTGTTATTCTTGTTGTAACAGCGATCAATTGTATTGGTTAGACAGCAGAGACAATTAGCCTTCTAACTTGCATCCGCCAAATTCAGGGGAGCAGCCGCCAAGAACCGTTTCAACCGTTTTTGTTCCAAATTCTTTCTTCCATAAACCATGAAGATTGCAATAGGCATATACTGTTCCCGAATCCGCACCCTTGAAAATTGTTTTGGGAGCCTGTCCGGCAAATAGTTTATGCGTTTCTATTCTGTTCCCGCTGACCAAGGTAATCCATTGGATAAAATGTTCATCAACCATTGGGTGTTCAACGGAACCAACCGTTACAATAAGATCACCATCTTTGCTGATGACTTCAGGAATGTGTTTTTCTTTAGCTGCTTCTACTGCACCGGCAACTAATTTTTTCATCGGCTGGCCACAGCAAGAGAGTTGGCTGTTGCTGCCTTGTATAACGGCAACTAAATTACCGCAATGTTCACAATAATAAAAATCTACTTCATTCATAATAACACCTCCAAATAAAATAACATATATAAATAAAAATAATTTTATATAATTCCAATCGTTAATTAATAATTATTATTTACATAATTATATAATACTTTTTAATATAAGTCAATAAATTACAATGGTAAAATAAAGAATATTCCTGCATGTTATTGCGGTAGTACTGCGAATTGAACACAAATCCGCAATAACATACAAGAACATACGCAATGTATAAAAATGATAAATATGTATTTAAATATACCTCACATATTACTTCATGGAATCAATAATACTAGTTACCATATCATCCATAGAGGGTTCTTGCGCGGAGGTCATGGATGAATTTAATGTAACGGTATCATCCAGTACGGTAATTCCTTTTAGTTCGTCATTTAAGAAATTACGTATCAATGAACCTGCCGTACATGCCCAAGAGCCGTTTTCTATAATCGCTGCAGTACGGTTTTGAATATTTAAGGCTTTCATATCCATTAAATAATTGTGCATCTTAGGATAAATGCCTAGATTGTAGGTTACGGAAGCAAATACAATATGGCTGAGACGGAATGTTTCTGAAATAAGGTAGGATATATCTGTATTGGATACGTCATACATATATACATTTGTCATGCCTTTTTCTACCAACTTAGTAGCTAGCAGGGAGGCAGCACTTTCTGTATTGCCGTACATGGAAGCATATACTAGCAAAACTCCTTTTTCTTCCGGCTCATAGGAGCTCCATTTTATATATTTATCCATAAAATATCCCAGATTGTTACGCCATACCAAGCCATGAAGAGGGCAAATCATTTTTATATCAATACCCGCAGCTTTTTTTAGTAAATATTGGACATGAGGCCCATATTTTCCTACTATATTTGTATAATAACGACGAGCGTCATCAATCCAATTACGATCAAAATTTACTTCATCATTAAATAATTTTCCGTCAATAGCACCAAATGTACCAAAAGCATCTGCAGAGAAAAGGACACCATTCGTAGTATCAAAAGTGACCATAGCTTCCGGCCAATGTACCATAGGAGCGGCTACAAATGTTACGGTATGTTTGCCGAAGGATTTAATGTCACCTTCTTTAACTTCTTCATATCGACCATCAATAGAAAAGCCAAATTGACGCATCAGCATAAATGCTTTTTCATTACTTATGACAATGGTTTCCGGATGACGAAGCAAAATTTCAGTTATGGAAGCAGCATGATCAGGTTCTACATGATTGATGACTAAATAGTTTAGGGGACGGCCGGATAACACGGCTTCTACGTTTTCTAAAAACTGACGGCAGACAGACCAATCAGCCGTATCGAAGAGAACTGTTTTTTCATCGAGCAATACATACGCATTATACGAAACTCCGCGAGGAATGGGATGAATATTTTCAAATAAGGTGAGACGATGATCATTTGCACCTACCCAGTACAAATCTTCTGTTACTTTTCTAACACAATGCATAATAAATCCTCCTTTTATCTAAATACTACAATATGATATGTTAATACTATATTTTCGAAATATAGGCAAGGGTATATTGGAAATCAGGCTTTGATAAATCCTGTTTTATCTTCACCGCATTCCGGGCAAATCCATTCATCCGGAAGCTTTTCAAAAGAGGTGCCGGGACGAATATCATTTTCAGGATCTCCTATGGCAGGATTATATTCATATCCACAACCGTTGCAAACATAAAGGTTTTGCGGTATTTCTTTTTTAGGAGTAGGTCGTTTCATTTTAACCATAGGAGGTGCCGGCTTTTTGGCTTTACCGTTATCCAGTGCTTTCGTAAGCAACGGTAATATTTCCATTACATCGCCGACAATACCGTAGTCACAATTTTTGAAAATAGGAGCATGCGGATCTTTATTAATTGCTACGATGGTTGCAGCATCCTTTATACCCTTTAAGTGCTGACCGGCACCGGAAATGCCGCAAGCAATATATAAGTTCCCCTTGAATTTTTGTCCAGACATACCTACATAGCGGTCTAACGGTACGTATTGTAGTGTTTCAGCTACAGGACGGGAAGAACCAATAGCAGCTCCTGCCTGGACAGCTAGATTTTCGATTAATTTCATATTCTTTTTTTCACCGATTCCCTTACCGGCACTGACAACTCGTTCTGCCTGCGCAATAGGAGTGTCCAAAGCAATACCGACAGTAAAATCAAAACCATCGTTCTTTAAAGCGGTTACCAAGGCATCGGTTCGTTCTTTGGCAGAACCTTCATTGAGTATCATTTTTTTTCGGTTCCCCGTAATCGGGCCATGTTTTTTGCCCACAGCAGGGGTGTGCTCGTTAGATACCTTATCTGTAATGTGTGAAGCAATGACTACACGCTGAATTTCATTTGTACCTTCATAAATGGTACAGATTTTAGCATCACGGTATGCGCGTTCTACTTCCATACCTTTTAAGTAACCGGTTCCGCCAAAAATCTGCAGTGCGTCATTAACAATTGTTAAACAGCTATCGGAAGCATATTGTTTAGCCATTGCCGATTCCATGCCATACGGTTCATGATTTTCTTTTAATTCGGCTGCACTATATACCAGAAAACGAGAAGCACGGAGCATGGTAGCCATATCAGCTAATTTAAAAGAAATACCTTGCTGTTGACAAATGGGTTTTCCGAATTGAATACGTTCTTTGGAATATTCCAAGGCATTTTCGTAAGCGCCCTGGGCAATACCCAATGCCTGAGAAGCGATTCCAATCCGGCCGCCATCCAGCGTAGACATGGCAATCTTAAAGCCTTCTCCTTCTTTACCCAAGAGATTTTCTTTTGGAACCTTAACATCATTGAAAATAAGTTCTGCTGTAGAAGAGGAGCGAATGCCCATTTTATCGTAATGATCGCCAAAGGTAAACCCTTCCATTCCTTTTTCAATAATAAAGGCGCTGATGCCATGTGTTCCCGTATCGGGAGTAGTTACTGCAAAAACAACATAAATATCAGCTTTGTCCGCATTTGTGATAAAAATTTTATTGCCGTTTAAAATATAATGATCTCCATCCAATACAGCGGTTGTTTCTGTGCCGCCAGCGTCACTGCCAGCTTCCGGTTCTGTTAGACCGAAAGCACCCAGTTTTTTTCCTTGTGCCAACGGAACTAAATATTTTTGCTTTTGCTCTTCCGTGCCATAGGCAAAAATAGGCCATGAACCTAATGACACGTGAGCAGACAGGATGACACCTGTTCCGCCATCTACGCGGGATAATTCTTCGACAGCAATAGCATAGCTGACGACGTCCAGACCGGCACCGCCGTATTCTTTGGGATAGGGAAGACCCATGAGATCGAGTTTTCCCATTTTCTTGACGATTTCATCGGGGAAACGATTTTCCTTATCCAATAAAAAGGCAATCGGTTTCACTTCCTTTTCCGCAAAGTCGCGAACTTTTGCACGAAGCATCTCTTGTTCATCTGTCGTCTTAAAATTCATAATTAGTGCCTCCTTAAAAAAAACATTGTTGATAAAAATACTCCAGAATAGGAGCGTAACTAGTGATTGGTTTCTGCACTTTTACATATTATTTTCTAAATATGGGTATCAAATAATATAGTATACAATGAATAAGAATGCAGTTTTTCGTTAATTTCTTTTTGTAAGTGACTTAAATGGGTATGGACCAAACATACTTGCCGATACTTTTCACGCCAGGGACAATGATAATTTGTCTGCATACAAGCGCTGATGGGTCTATCAGCATCCATAATAGCAATAAGCGTGAGCAATGAAATATCATGGAGATCGCAGATTAAACGGCAGCCACCGCCAACTCCCCGACTTAATTCGATAATACCTGCTTTTGCCAGTTTTTTTGCTATTTTGTAGACAAATTGTTGAGGCAGCAGCTCTTTATCACAAATTTCCTTAATGGGTGTTTTTGTATTACCGGCATCGGCTAATGAGCGAAGTATACGCAAAGCATAATCTGTTTCCTTTGTAATTAGCAATTTTTTCTCCTTTTGAGGCATAAGTGTTTGATTTGTCTCTATTATAGTATTCTGGATAAAACAAGTCAAGAAATATTATAAAAAAAACTATTGATAATGTAACACTACACTATCAATAGTTTTTTATAATACATATTGTAAAGAGTGGTTCAATCTAATGGAGTGAAAATTTCCTTTTTTTCTAATCGGGATTTAGGAAGCGATTTATTAAAGTCATTTTCAGAATGATACCCTAAAGCAACGACTACAAGTGCTGTATATCCTTGTTCACGAAGCTGAAATTCTGTGTCCATTATAGTTTCGTCAAATCCTTCCATAGGAGTTGCATCTAACCCGAGCAATGCAGCACCAAGTAAAATAGTGCCTAAATTTAAATAGACTTGTTTACTTAACCAACTGGTACTGTCATGCCGGTCAAAACGATGTGTATTAACAAAATATGTACGACCCTGCAATCCTTTTTCTTTTGATTGCGCAGTAGTATATCGACCGCTCTGTTCTTCTGTATCGGTAATATGTTGGATATATTCGTCTTCTATATCGGACTTAGCGCAAAATACGATGACATGAGAAGCCTGCAATACTTTAGGTACATTATATTCATATTGTTCTGGTGCCATAGCTTTTGCAATACGGCTGCGCCCTTTTTCTGTAGAAGCGATGATAAAGTGCCAAGGTTGTATGTTTACACTGGAAGGACTCAATTGCAGCAAATTTTCTATTTGTACAAATATTTCGGGTGGAATGCGTTTTGATGAATCGAATGCTTTTGCAGCATAGCGTTGTGAGGCGATAGTTGTTATATCCATAATTGTATCCCTTCCTTTTTATAATATTAAAAAGTATATGTTTCTTATTTGAATTGTAATTGTTTTTTGTCATTAATACAAGAAATATTTATTTTGCGATGCAGGATGTTGTACCGTTGTATCAAATATAATTTAAGAAAATACACTTGACTTATATATCCAAATATCTTAATATATAAATATAGAGAAATACAAAGGAGGATATAAAAAATGGCAATCGCCGATTTTAATGAATTAAATGAAAAAGCAGAAATACTGAAGGTATTGGCGCATCCTGTACGTCTTTGTATTATACGGGGATTATGGGAAAATGGAGGCTGCAATGTTTCGCACATGCAATCTTGTCTGGAAACACCGCAATCGACACTTTCTCAGCATTTGCAAAAATTGAAGACGGCAGGAATTGTCTTAGCAACACGAGAAGGAACAAAAATATATTATGAATTAAACATGGATATGATAGGGAACCTATTGCCTTTTTTATTTCCTGAACAATGAGGTGAAAATATGATGAAAAAATACATTATTATTGGCGGCGTAGCAGGTGGTGCTACTGCTGCAGCACGATTGAGAAGATTAGATGAAAATGCAGAAATAATTTTAATAGAGCGCGGTTCTTATATATCTTTTGCAAATTGCGGGCTGCCTTATTACATAGGAAATGTTATTCAAGATAGAGAGCGATTGCTTGTGCAGACAAAAGAAAAATTTCATCGTCGATTTCGTATTGATGTACGAACAGAAAGTGAAGTTATTTCTGTTGATACAACGAATAAGGTAGTTACAGTACGATCAGAGAATCAGGTATATGAAGAAAGCTATGATGCATTGCTTTTGTCGCCGGGAGCTCAGCCGGTACGGCCTCCTATTCCGGGAATTGATAACGAACGTATTCGGACGCTGCGCAACGTCCCCGATGCCGATGTATTGAGAAAATGGACGGATCAATACGCAGGGAAAGGTCATGCGGCTGTAATCGGCGGTGGATTTATCGGAGTAGAAATGGCTGAAAATTTACAGCAGCGAGGTATAAACGTTACGCTGATTGAAGGAGCACCCTACATTTTGGCGCCGTTTGATACCGATATGGTGAACATTGCGGAACGAGAAATTGTTCAGCATAAGGTTCAGCTTATATTGGGAAATGGGGTACAGTCGTTTGAACCTTTGCCTTCGCAAGTTCGAGTGCATTTAGCAAACGGTGCAAAAATAGATGCTGATTTTGTTGTTTTGTCTATCGGAGTTCGACCGGATACGGCTTTTTTGAAACAAAGCGGCATTGCCTTGACGGAACGCGGATATATTATGGTGAATGAGAAGATGCAAACAAGTATACCAGATGTATATGCAGTTGGCGATGCAGTGCAAATTACACATAGTATCAATGGAGAAAAAACAGCGATTGCATTGGCGGGGCCGGCTAATCACCAAGGTCGTATTGCAGCAAATAATATAGCAGGGCATTCAGAAAGGTATGAGGGTGTTTTGGGAACCTCAATTATGAAAGTATTTGATTTGACTGCTGCGGCGACCGGAGAAAATGAACGCACATTGAAACAACGCGGCGCAGCTTATCATGTAGCGAAAGTATATCCTGATTCTCATGCGGGATATTATCCCGGAGCGGTGAAAATGGCTTTAAAAATTATTTTTGACAATCAGGGACGAGTTTTGGGAGCTCAAATAGCTGGGTACGAAGGAGTAGATAAACGAATCGATGTCTTGGCAAGCATGATTCGTCATGGACATACGGTTCATGACTTAGCTGAACTTGAATTAGCATATGCGCCGCCATATTCGTCAGCTAAAGATCCGGTTAACATGGCAGGATATATGGCAGAAAATATATTAGATGGATTAACGGAACCCGTTTCTTATGATGAAATGATGGACATGATTGCCAAGGGCGCAATTCTTCTAGATGTGCGGACACCTGATGAATGTGCTGCCGGCAATTTACCTCACTCTTTAAATATTCCCTTGGAAGTGTTGCGTGATCATCTTGAAGAATTAGATATATCTGTTCCTATTGTTACATACTGTCAAATAGGGCAGCGAGGATATTTTGCTGAACGATTGCTGCGGCAGCATGGGTATACAGTTAAAAATTTGCTGGGAGGGTATATGGCGGCAAAAGATCAGCAGTTTTCTATTCAAGAAGAAATACTAGATGATACTTGCCATGCTTGCGGCAATACGGAAGAAAAACCAGAAAAATACGCAATGGATAAAAAAGTATTAACTTTTGATGTCACAGGATTAAGCTGTCCCGGTCCTTTGATGAAATTACGGGAAAATATGGAAACGGTACCGATAGGTACTATTGCTAAATTTACGGCTTCTGATCCCGGATTTTATAATGATAGTCAAGCGTGGTGTGAACGGACAGGACATGTATTGCTTCAGCGTGAACGCCAAAAAGGACTGGTATCGGTATGGATACAGAAAAAAGGATCGCTTATTTCAGTGGCTCCTCGGGCCTCTGCGGCGGTAAAAGTACCCGATGATAAGACAATTATCGTATTTAGTGGAGACTTGGATAAAGTTTTGGCTGCCTTTGTTATTGCAAACGGTGCGTTGGCTATGGGTAAAAAAGTTACTATGTTTTTTACCTTTTGGGGATTAAATGCACTGCGCCGACCAGAAAAAGTATCGGTTAAAAAAAGTTTGATAGAGAAAATGTTTGGCTGGATGATGCCTAGAGGAAGCCGCCGTTTAACGCTGTCTCATATGAATATGATGGGATTGGGAACTCAATTTATGAGGCAAATTATGCGGGATAAAAATATTCAATCACTGGAAAGCCTTATTCAAAGTGCTCAAGCAGGAGGCGTGCATATGATTGCTTGTCAAATGTCGATGGATGTTATGGGAATTCGCCAGGAAGAATTGCTGGATGGTGTAGATGTTGGCGGTGTAGCAACCTTTTTAGGTGCTGCCGAAAATGGAAACATGAGTTTATTCATATAAAAAATAATAATAGTGTATATTATATATACTATTATAAAATTTTCACAGCTCCTTTATCTATCTGCTTATTAAATACAAGCAGATAGATAAAGGAGCTGTTTATATATTTGAAAAGAAGTACATTTATTTTTAAATTTGTATAAAAAAGTATTGATTTATTTCAAGTAAAGATATATAATTGGCTTATAACAAATAATGATAATTAAATAAGAATATTGATAAATTAAAAAAGGCAAAAATAATTGCGGAGGTGATTCATATGTTAAGTTTTCAGGAAGTTATTGAAAAACGTCGTACCAATTATGCATTAGGGAAACACATTCCCGTTTCTCAGGATCAAATTATTAAAACCATACGGAGCGTCGTTCCAGAGGTACCGTCAGCTTTTAATATGCAATCCGGAAATATTATTGTAGCTTTTGGTGAAAACCATCAAAAGATTTGGGATATCACCAAAAATATATTAAAAGGAATAGTTCCTCCGGAAAATTTTTCAACAACAGAAAGTAAAATCGATTCTTTTGCGGCAGCGTATGGAACTATTTTGTATTTTGATGATACGCAGATCATAAAGCAAATGCAGGAACAATATGCACTATATGCTGACAATTTCCCAGTATGGGGGCAGCAGGCGAATGGGATGATGCAGTTTGCCTTATGGTCAGCATTATCAGAATTAGGATTAGGTGTAAATTTACAGCATTATAACCCGCTTATTGATGAGGAAATAAAAAAAGCATTCCAGGTTCCCGAATCTTGGAAATTAATAGCGCAGATGCCTTTCGGTGAAGCTGTAAATCAACCAGATCCTATACAGAAAAAGTCAGTCGATGAACGTGTTTTGATTTTTAAATAATGACGGATAAATAGAGAATATAAAGAATAAAAATTATGGATATCCTATGCTATGTGTATACGATGAAAAGGAGGAATGTTTTATGTATGAAGATCAGGTACTCGGTATTATAAAAAAAGAACCGGCATTTATGGCGTCTGTAGATGGCCAGCGGCCGCGGATTCGGCCTATGAAGGTTTTTGTTGATGAAACAGGTCATTTATGGCTCTTCAGTCGATTTGATTCTAAAAAAGTGAGCGATTTGAGTGTAAATCCTCGTGTTGAATTGGGATTTATGGGAGAAGATTCCAGTGTGGTAACTGTTTTTGGACAGGTTAAAGATGCAACGAAGCCGGGAACTCCTCAATTTCGTTTAGTGCGGGATATGATGCTTAACCATGTTCCGGAAATGAAACATTATTTTTCTGAAAATGAAGAAGATAGTATCGTTTTATATCAAGTTATTGTTCATGAAATAAATTATATGCGGCCTGACAGAACTGTTGTTTCTAATATTAACTTGCCGATGACGTACAATCCGGAAGTAGAGGTAACCTTTTGCAAGGGTGGGTTTTGCTTAACGGATAAGGACAAATAATATATAAATAATGTGCAGACAAGCTGCTATATAGTATTCGTTAAATATATAGTATCTTGTCTGCTATACATTTAAGTAGATTACAGAGTTTTAATAAAATTATTGATTGATTAAATTGAAATATTTGGTATCATATAATTAAAAGTTAATATTAAATTGCTTTTTAAGTATACCTAATGATTTGTGCGTTTAAAGGAGGAATGGTGCTTATGAAACAGTATTTACAAGATTCATATCAATTGTATATTAATGGAAAATGGGTTCCTGCTAGTGATGGAGCTATGTTTAAGGCTTACAATCCTTCGAATGGAGAGGTGTTGTCTACGTGTGCGCAGGCAACCAAG
This sequence comes from Megasphaera paucivorans, assembly GCF_900103535.1. Taxonomy (GTDB): domain Bacteria; phylum Bacillota; class Negativicutes; order Veillonellales; family Megasphaeraceae; genus Megasphaera_A; species Megasphaera_A paucivorans. The sequence goes on from NZ_FNHQ01000008.1 coordinate 87,110, forward strand.
GAAGATGTGGATACGGCTGTCAAAGCAGCAAGAGAAGCATTGAAAACATGGAAAAAAGTTTCTCCGATTCAACGGCAAGAATATTTATTGAAAATTGCAGATGTGATAGATGCTAATGCAGATCATTTGGCAATGGTCGAAACATTAGATAATGGGAAACCTATCAGGGAAACCCGAAATGTCGATATACCTATGGCTGCCGATCACTTCAGATATTTCGCAGGAGCCATCAGGACCGAAGAAGGTCGGGCGGTTATGCTGGATGAAAAAACATTGAGTATTGTTCTGCGGGAACCCATTGGTGTTGTCGGACAAGTTATTCCTTGGAACTTCCCGTTCCTTATGGCTGCTTGGAAATTGGCACCAGTATTGGCAGCAGGATGTACGACCGTACTGAAACCATCTAGTCATACTTCGTTGAGTATATTGGAATTGATGCGTTTAATTGAAGGAATTCTTCCGGATGGAGTCATTAATGTGATTACTGGCAGCGGATCCAAGTCAGGACAATATTTATTAGATCATCCTGGTTTGCAGAAACTGGCATTTACTGGTTCTACAGAAGTTGGCCGAGGTGTGTATAAGGCGGCTATGGAAAAAATGATTCCGGCAACATTGGAATTAGGCGGAAAATCTGCGAATATCTTTTTTGAAGACTGCAAGTGGGATATGGCGATGGATGGAGCACAGCTGGGAATTTTATTCAACCAAGGGCAAGTTTGCTGTGCCGGCTCACGTATTTTTGTTCAAGAAAGTATTTATGACAAATTCATTCACGATTTAGCCGAACGCTTTAATCGGGTAAAAGTGGGCTTACCTTGGAATGAAGATACGCAAATGGGATCGCAGATTTATAAACAACAGGTGGATCAGATTTTAGAATACGTAAAAATAGGACAGTCCGAAGGGGCTAAACTTATATGCGGCGGCGAAAAAATTATGGATGATGGGTTGGATAAGGGGAACTTTGTCAGACCGACTATTTTTGCCGATGTAACAAATGATATGCGGATTGCACAAGAAGAAATATTTGGACCTGTTGTATGTATCTTGAAGTTTAAGCATGAAGAAGACGTTATTGCTATGGCGAATGACAGTGAATACGGATTAGGAGGAGCGGTTTGGACACGGGATATTAATCGTGCTATACGCGTGTCCCGGGGAATTGAAACAGGACGTATGTGGATTAATACATATAACGCGATTCCGGCAGGAGCTCCGTTTGGTGGATATAAAATGTCAGGTATTGGCCGTGAAACAGATAAGATGATTTTGCAGCATTATACGCAAACTAAAAATATTTTTATTAATTTGTCAGAAACGCCAAGTGGGTTTTATGAAAGCTGATATAGTCATGGCGAGAGGAGTCGGTTTTAAACAGTAAGGGGAGAGATAAAAATGATAGATAAAAAAATAGCAGCATTGCTTAATAATCAAATTAACCTTGAATGGTTTTCAGCATATTTTTATTTAGATATATATGGATATTACATGGATCAGAATCTGAATGGGTTTGGTAACTGGTTTTATGTTCAAACGCAGGAAGAAAGAGATCATGCTATGTTGTTTACACAGTATTTGCTGAATAATAATGAACGTTTTGTTTTACAAGATGTAAAAGCTCCAAAAATTATTTTTACTGATTTTCGTGAACCGGCAAATGCTGCATTGCAGCATGAAAGAGCTATAACAAAATCAATTAATACTATATATGCGGCTGCATATGAACAGAAGGATTTTCGTACCATGCAGTTTTTAGATTGGTTTGTTAAAGAACAAGGGGAAGAAGAAAAAAATACGGAAGATGTCGTAAAACGGTATGACCTTTTTGGCAAGGATCCCAAAGGGTTATATCTTCTGGATTCGGAACTAGCTTCTCGTGTATATGCTCCGCCTACGTTGACGGTATAACTACTTTACATGTATAAAGGGGGAATTTTAATGACTGTGTATGATTATAAAGTTCAGAATATTGCAGGGCAGGAAGTATCTTTATCTCAGTATGCAAACAAACTTGTATTAATTGTCAATACAGCAAGTAAATGCGGTTTTACACCGCAGTATGAAGGCTTAGAAAAGTTATATCAGAAGTATCAAAAGGAAGGGTTTGTTATTTTGGGGTTTCCATCTAATCAATTTTTAGCGCAAGAACCTGAAAATAATGATACGATTGCATCTTTTTGCAAATTGAATTATGGAGTAACATTCCCTATGTTTTCAAAAATTGATGTACGTGGAGAACAGGCACATCCTCTTTTTAAGTATCTTACGGAACAAGCTCCTTTTCAAGGATTTGAACTTGATAAAGAAGGCGGTAAGGTAATTCAAAGTGTTTTGAAGGAACATTATCCAGATAACTTGGAAGGTAATGAAGTAAAATGGAACTTTACTAAATTTTTAATTGGCCGTGATGGCACTGTATTAGGAAGGTATGAACCTACTGTTACGCCAGAGGAACTGGATCCTATTATAGAAAAAATGATATGATTGTGTGTATGGAAAGTCTGTATTGTGGGCATAGCAGGTATACAATATGAACTTTGTTTTAGACGGAATATCCATAGTAATTGGATATTCCGTCTTTTTTTGTGGATGGAATAGACGGGAAAACTGTTTTGAAACTATTTTTTACGTAACATTGAATACGATGATATAAGGCTATAGCGTATAAAAAAATATATATATATAAATATTTATAATGCAAATCGGCAAAAATTAAAATTTTTATTATAATTTAATGAAAATTTTAATTTTTTATTATAAAAATATATAATTTATTAATAAAATATTGACTTAATTATTGTTTATGGATAAAATTAAACAATAATTAAAAAAAATAGTAATTTATTATTAATAATAAATTATATAATTATAATATTGGGAATATTTTTTTTACGTTTGTTCAAATGTACATTGTGACCGCGGTTTATTGTTGCTAGATTTATTTAAATTTTGAAGGAGAGGAGACATAATATACTGATAAATTTGCACTGATAAATCCGGGAACTTTAGGGAATGTTAATGTGGTAGCACAAGCTGGTGACGGTGGTAACGGCGGCGCCGGTGGTGTCGGGGGTGCCGGTGGTACTGGTGGCATTGGCGGTGCCGGCGGCCTTGGCAATTCGGAAACTGCAAATTTTACAGCACACTATATCTATGCTATAGGGGAACTTAATGAAAAATATCACGATAATGTTCAATATTCTCATCAGCAGCAACAGGCAGCAAAAGGTGACGATGGAGTTGCGGGTGCTGCCGATACTGCCGGAATTCAGGGAGCCGGCGGTAATGGCGGAGAGGCGCAGGCAGTCGGTATACTATTTGTCAACAGTAATGTATTGCTGAATGTTGATAATATCAGTGCCTATGCCAGAGCTGGCAGTGCTGGTTCTGGATCTGTTAATGGAACCAATGGGGCTAGTGCATTAGCGATTGCGTATCAGCAATTTGGCGGCACTGTTGTTTCCACTTCTAACGATACATTAACGATTGAGGCGCAGGCAGCTAATGCTTCTATCTATAATGCAGCATGTGGGATTGAACTTGTTAATGGAAATTTATCAATGAGTGCTGCTGGCAACATCAATATTGCCGCGACAACCGCGAGTGTACCTGAGACTAATAATATTATGCTGAATCAAGCGTATGGTATTTATACAGAAAATGCGACGCTTGATATGAAGAGTGCTGATGGTGCTATTACTATTATGACCAATGGAACATCAAACAGTACGAATTTTTCTGTATTAGCAGAAAACAGTACATTAAGTTTTGACAGTGGAACGAATTCTACTAACTTTATAGGGAATTCTGTTATTCTTGACAGTACACTGAACTTAAAATCCAATACTAACGTACAAGATAATGATAATAATAACGACGGTTCTTTGAATTTAGCAGGAACAACTGTTAATTTAACGAATAATCTGCAAACATTAGCGATAACCGGCGATGTAACATTGAGTGGCAGTACCTTGTATTTTTACGATAAAAATAATGTCGTAGATACATATGATACGACCACTGGCTATCGAACGATCCTGGCAGGAGGAAATTTGACAGAGGGTGACAATGTAAATAATGCGAATACTCTTTATATGCGGACGAATGCTATGGGTGCATATGGTGGTACAGCACAGACCGGTGATGTGATCCAGGTAAATGGAACAGCATCTGGTACCTATGATATTCATGTGTTTGATGAAGGAATGCGTAATGGGTATAACAATATATCCTATAATGGTAATTTCCTTCAAACCAATGCAGAGGTTGTTAATACGGTCGATTTAATTACCAGTACAGAAGGAAGTCAAACTACTACTGGGACTACGCAGACACAATACGATAATGCTGTTTGGAACTACACGTATGATGTAACTACACAAACAACAGGAGGTGTAACGCAGCTTGTAAGTGTTTCTGCAAATACTGTTAAGGCATCGAATGCTCAATATACTGCTCGTGATGCTAATAAAGCAGCAGCAGCAGCGGCAATTACCTTATTTGGTTCGGATGAAACCGTAACCGATCACTTGCGGGATATCCGTTCGGGTAAAAAAGAGGAAGGCGTTTGGGCACAATATACTGGCGGCAAAGTAGCCTTTGATGATGCATCTTTTAAATATAACGGCTTAGCAGTTGGATATGATCATAAAGTCGGAGAATGGCAGATAGGCTTCATGGGGAGCTATGCAAAAGGGGATACAGATCTTGCTAACGGAGACGGTACTGTGAAAGCAACTGCAGGTGGTGTATATGGAACGTGGCAGAATGGGAAAGGACATTATCTTGATTTATTAGCTAAAATAGGTAAGGTCAGCAGTGATAGTACTTCCTATGGAGGAACTATTCCCCAATCTCTAACCGGTGATTTCAGCAGTACTGCGATAGGTGTGAGTGCTCAATATGGATATCGTAAGCAATTAAAAAATGATACCTTTATCGAACCGATGATTCGTGCCAGCTATGTACATCTGGGTGGTGATGATTACAGCGTTGTTACACGAGACAATACGATGTCTGTTTCGAATGATGGGTTTAATACATTCCAGTTGCGTGGAGGAGTTTTGATAGGAAAAAATTTAGGAAATGATTCTAATGTATATGCTAAATTTGCTGTTTTGCATCATTTTGGAGGAAGTGTAGATACTCATATTTATGCTGATGGCAGAACAAATTATTTTAGTGATGATATTTCCGGAACTGGATTTGAATATGGCATAGGAACGAATTATAAATTGAATAAAAAATCGACGATATATGCAGATATTGAACGTATCAGCGGTGGTTCTATTACCAGAACATGGGGTATAAATGCCGGGTATAAGTATGTTTTCTAAGAATGGGTTACGTGAGTATATCTCAACTGAAATAATGTAAATTTGTTTATTTTAAACGGAATATCCATGGGAATTGGATATTCCGTTTTTTTTAATTGTTTAATTTTTTTACTATGACAAGTACTCTCTGTTGATTTTAAACATCGAAAACACAGGTTGTAATTTGATATACATTAGACATTGAGAGATAAAAATAATATAATAAACTCATAATGTCCGTAAATGGCAACTAATTAGAGAAGAAAAGAGGAATCATTATGGCAGAAGAAGCACATGCAGCGGAACAAGCAGTGCAATGTATTAAAAAAGGAAATTATGAACATGCGGAAACGATATATCGCCAATGTATAAAGGATGCGGAATCATTAGAAGAGAAGGCAGAAATTTATTATGCGCTAGGCAAAACATTATATCTTCTTGGAAAATCCTATGAAAGTATTGAAGCTTATAATTTTTTGATTAAGTGTAATGTTTCTTTGAATCCAGAAATGCTGAAAAATTATTTGGAAATTGTAAATAATCCGGATACCGAACAGATTCAACAATTTTACAGTAAAGTCAGTAACTATATTAAGCATATGGGAAATGCAGCTATGATTCATAATCAGGATATTGCAGAAAAATTTCGGGAGTCTATTTGTAAATATATGATATCTCTTGTAGGGGAAGAAAATGATAAAATCAGAGAATATAAGAAACGATATAACTTGATGGGCCAGCCTAGTGATGAGGAATTGCAGAAATATATCCGTCTTACGATGAAAATGGGGAATCAACTTTTTGACTTTATGATGCGGCAAGTTTTAGAAGAACATAATAAAATTGCTAGTCAAGTGAATTAACTACCCGGGTATAGATATGGATACACCGGAGAGTTGGATGAAAATTACGGAGGGTTACGCATATACATATGAAAATTATTGACGCGCATTTCCATTTTTGTGATTGGGAAAAATTCAATGAGATTGCTGTTGCGGCGGGGCACATAAATTCTGAAAAACATTTACGCCAGGCATATGCGGATAATGGTATTGTTCATGGTATTGTTATGGGAAATAAGACGTTGTCTCTTAGCGACCATATATATCCCAATTTTATGAGTTATTGTATAGGTCTCGACAGCACGATTTTTAATACAAAAGACATTGCATATCAGGTCGCGTTGGTGGAAGAACATTTAAAACGAAAAACTTGTGTGGGGATTAAACTGTATCCGGGGTATAATCATTTTTATGTGTATGAAGATTTCCTCCATCCCTTTTATGAGTTGGCAAGAAAATATAGTAAGCCGGTTGCTGTTCATACCGGGCTGACTGCAACTTCTGATGCACTGCTTAAATATAGTCATCCCCTTACGCTTGATGAAGCTGCGGTTAAGTATCCTGATGTGCAGTTTGTCATGTGTCATATGGGGAATCCTTTTCTGCAGGACGCGGTTACCGTTTTAGAAAAAAACAGCAATGTAGCTGCTGACTTATCAGGGCTTTTAGAGGGGAAAATTCACGATTTTTCGGCTTTTTTTCAAAAAAAACATGGATATCTGCAAATGCTGGATAACTGGCTGGCATATTTGGATTGTTATGATAGAATTATGTTCGGAACAGATTGGCCGTTGGCTAATTTAGGAGATTATATTATCTTTACTAAAAATATTATTCCCAAAGAATACTGGGATAATGTGTTTTTTAAAAATGCTAATACTATATATAAGCTAGGATGTAAATGAAGAACCGATTTGTAAAAAATTGATTTTTTACAGACGTATTCGTATATTCCGACTTGTAAAACAACAAAGAGTTCCACGCTGTTTATTATATTTGAAAATACATGGAAGGGTTACCGAACATATATTGTTATTATATGTTTTTTCATATATAATGTACGTTGTATATTCTTTTTTTTAGGAGGAATTCCATGTTTGGATTTAATATAATAGGTATTATTGCCGGTGTTCCCGGTTTGATTATTGCAATGGTCATTCATGAATATGCCCATGCCCGCATGGCCGATGTAATGGGAGATAATACTCCTCGGTTAACAGGCAGGCTGACTTTAAATCCATTGGCTCATTTAGATCCTATTGGATTGCTGATGTTGTTGATTGTACAGTTTGGATGGGCAAAACCGGTGATGATTACACCTAGTAATTTTCGTGATTGGCGAAAAGGAGAACTTTTTGTGTCATTGGCTGGACCGGCTGCCAATTTGCTTACGGCTTTCATTGCCTTGTTGCTTATGGTGATTTTTGTGAAATTAGGATTTCCTATGTCTTATGGGTTACACTTGGTTTTTTATTTGATTGTGCTGTACAATATTAATTTTGCGATTTTTAATATGATTCCATTGCCGCCGTTAGATGGATCAAAAGTATTGATGACATTTCTTCCTACGGAATGGTCTTATAAACTTATAAGTATTGAACGCTATAGTTTTTTGATATTAATTGGATTGATGATGACTCCTATATTGGGTAGTATATTAATACCCTTGCAGCGTCTGATATTGAATGTTTTTACGGCAATTATTTCGATTTTTATTACACTGTAGCTGTCCTTTAGGACAAAACCGCATGTATTGCTCTTTCAGCAATGCATGCGGTTTTGTTGCTTATTATAATAAACTTGCATAATATAGGCTGGTTTATTATAATAAAGTCAATAAAACTATTCTCTTAAGTTATATATAAATGATATAACGTATAGACGATAAGCATTATAGTGGAAACACATTGATATACGGGTTTTTGATGGAAAATTGATTTAACAGTGTAATAAAAATTATAATTGGGAATAAAAGTGCTGCTGTAGGCATGAAAGGATCGCTTGCAGCCTGTTTTATGGGGTGATACCGTGATGATGAAAAACCACTATCAGTGTTTTGAAATGTATTAAAAGAGAAAATATGCTGTCCGGAGAACCTGCTGGCAGGCATGTGTGATTACACAACCTGCTGCTTTAAAGCCGTCTGGCGGCAGATGTGGGAGTTGTAAGATGACGGTTCAGAGTATAGATTATAGATTACTGGATTATTTGAATAACATTATTTACAGTCCGGAAACGGCAATGTTGGATCGAGGTGGACTGCAAGAATCTGAAAATCGCCTGGCAGATACGATGGATGTGTTATTGAAATTTATTTTGGAAGAGCGAACCTTTGCTAATGAATTATCTTCCGGAAATATTCAACGAGTGAGAACGCCTTCACCGGAAAATACAATATGTGATCCGATTAAGTCCGTTTATAGAATGCTGCAGCATTTGATATGGCTGATGGATCGCATTACGGCAGGTGATTATGAGCAGCGTCTTCGATTTTCCAATGATTTATCCAGCTCGTTTAATGCTATGTTGGAACATTTGGTTAATTTAGCGTATTTGTCGTATCATGATCGATTGACCAATCTTTTAAATGTAGAAGGATTTGATGAGCATTGCAAAGTGTTATTAGAAAATTGGCCGGCAGATAATAAATATTTTTTAATCAGCATAAATATCAATGATTTCAGGAGATTTATTATGCTATACGGGCCAGAAAAAGCCGACTGGTTTTTAGTTAAAGTGGCCAATTTCCTGAAAGATATTTGTGAAAATAGAGAAATTTGTGCCCGTGTGAATGCTGATAATTTTTTATGTCTCCTGCGTGGCGAGTCAATTCATGAAATTATGATGCGTCTTCATGAGAATGAGCAAAAGATACATAACTACATTACGTTCCGGTCTCGTTTATTTCACTATGGAATATATGAAGTACGGGATATTCATGAAAATTTGAGGAAAATGCGTGCATATGCTATGTTTGCAGGCGTGAATGCATGCAGTAATGCCGATGGATTTGCCGTCTTTGACGGAATGCTCGCTAAACGGTATGCCTTGGAAAATTCTATTTTGCCTCTCTTTAGCCATGCATTGAAAAATAATGAAATCAGAGTATATTATCAGCCTAAGATAGATTCACGGCTCGATGTTATTGCCGGCAGTGAAGCATTGGTGCGATGGACCTTGCCTAATGGAGAGGTAATGCGTCCGAATCACTTTATTGATTTATTAGAGAAAAATAGTTTAATCGTTTTATTGGATTTTTACGTGTTGCGTAAGGTATGCCAGCACATACGGTCTCGCTTAAATCATCACCAATATATAGTACCTGTATCTGTTAATTTTTCAAGAGTACACATGCTGGATACAACCACTGTGCCGCAGATGGTATCTATACTGCAGGAATATAATGTTGATCCGCAATGGATTATTATAGAGATTACGGAACGTGTATTTTTTGAGCGGATGGAAAATATGATAAAGATGATTCAATGTCTTCGGAAAGCGGGATTCAGGGTCAGCATGGATGATTTTGGTTCATCCTATTCTTCTCTGAATTTTTTGAAAAATATTCCTGTCGATGAAATTAAAATAGATAAATTATTTTTTGATGATTTTGATACGGATGAACGGGTACGGTTATTATTAAGTGATGTGCTGACTATTGCCGACCATTTGCAGCTTGGTGTAGTTGCGGAAGGAGTTGAAACGGAAGACGCCGTTATTTTTTTAAAGCAACAGTCATATGTTATGATACAAGGATTCTATTATTATGCTCCTATGCCTGAAGATGAATATAACAACAGACTCGATGCGATCCATATCCACTGATTTTTTTTCGATCAGATAAATTTGTTTTGCAAGGGCATATCCTGTGGTATAATAAAAATAAGCAGTAATCTATTGATTGTATCTTTTTGAATTATATATGAAGAAATCAGCATATGAAAAGCGACAGGAGGCGGTAAGGTGATGAATAAAAAAGCTTGTATTATTTTTTGCAGCACTGTCTTTACGCTGAATGCCTTTTTTTTCTGCGCTGCATTTGACTATAATAAGGCTGTTGATGAAATAGCTGCAGATCCATTGACATCTTATAATACCGTATATCTTGGCATGTCTAAATCGGATTTTGATCTTGATTTTTCAATGCTGCCCGATTGGAATTTTTATAAAAATGAAACAGGGTTAACCGAAAAGGCAGAACGCGAAACTAAAATTGAGGGTACAACACTTCTGGAAGGGATAAAAATAACAACTGCTATTCCGGCTGGATCGGCTAAAGTTATTGCATTTGATTGTTATTTTAAAACAGACAATAAAAAAATAGCAAAGGAAATATATGACAGAGCAGTTTCAACTGTTTGGTCCGGCATGGAGGATATGCCGGTTGCCCAAGCATCGGATTTTGTTTTTTGGAAGCAGAAGGATATATCCATTGTGGTATCATATCGGTATGAAAAAGATGAAAATCAATATGTTATTACCATCCGGCGGTTTAATAATCGGATACTGAATCAATAGATATATAACTGCCATACAATGAGGGTGTGGGATTATAGTACACAGCCTATATATTGACAGGAAATTTAACCTCATATATAATACTCTTACGGTATATTTTTACCGCAGTAGCGTTTTAAGAATAGAGGAGACCTATAATGATGAACAGTTTGAAAACAGTTTTCTTGATGACGTTGCTGGCCGTTATCATGATGGCAATTGGGGGAACCTTTGGTGGCCGACAAGGTGTGTATATCATGTTCTTGATTGCTATGGGAATGAATTTCTTTTCCTATTGGTTCAGTGATTCTATCGTGCTGCGTATGTATCATGCGGAAGAAGTCGATTCATCGCATCGTTTATATCAAATTGTGGAGAATTTGGCACAGCGTGCGGATCTCCCTATGCCAAAGGTTTATATTATATCGACGGAAGTTCCCAATGCTTTTGCGACGGGACGGAATCCCTCTCATGCAGCGGTTGCGGCGACGACCGGTATTTTAGAAATGCTGGATAATGAAGAGATACGTGGCGTTTTGGCACATGAAATGTCTCATGTACTGCATAGAGATATTCTTATCAGTACAATCGTGGCTTGCTTTGCCAGTGCTATTTCTATGATAGCAAATATTGCTCAATGGGCAGCAATATTTGGCCGGGGCAGTGATGATGAAGAAGGCAGCAATCCGATTGCCCTGATAGCAACTATTATTATCGCTCCTATTGCAGCAGCTCTTATTCAAATGGCTATTTCTCGAACTCGTGAATATATGGCTGATGAAGAAGGTGGCCGTATGATTGATGATCCCCTGTCTTTAGCCAGAGCATTGGGTAAAATTGATAATTATGCGCATTATCGTGTTATGCCGGGAGCTACAAACGCTACCGCTCATATGTGTATTATAAATCCTTTCAGTGGTGTTTCCGGTGGATTAGTTAATTTGTTCAGTACACATCCTCCTACAGAAAAACGGATTCAAAGATTGCAGGAGCTGGATCGTAAACTTCACCATTAGACGATGTGTCTTTAATTTTTTGATTATAATATGGTATCCCTGCACCTATGGTGTGGGGATTTTTTTTGAATTAATTTATGGTATACAGTCGGTAATAGTACTATAATAGTTTAAAGCAACACAGTATTAGAATATGGAAGGGGGAACGTTGATGTATTCATATATTCAACGTATTTGTGAACAGCAGTTTCAACTTAAAGCATGGGGAACATCCGTAAGTACGGAAATTATCGCTGGGATGACAACGTTTGCAACGATGGCGTATGTATTAGCGGTAGTGCCAAAAATGATGGGAGAAGCAGGATTGCCTGCCGGAGAGATTTTAACGGCTATGGTCATGATGATTTTTTTTACTACATTGGCAATGGGGTTGTATACGAATAGACCGTTTGCTTTGGCACCCGGCATGGGCGGAGTAGCTATTTTTTCGATTACGCTTGTACAGTTGCAGCATGTCTCTGTAGGCATTGCCAGTGCTATCGTGTTTTTAAGCGGATGCCTGTTTCTTATTGTGACGGTGTTGGGAATACGTGAAGCCATTGTAATGGTGATTCCCAAAGGAATTAAAATTTCCATCAGTGCGGGTGTGGGAATGTTTCTTGCTGTTATTGGATTGCGCAATGCGAAGGTATTGGCGGCAAACGCGAGTAAAGTAGCACTTTCATTAGGCGATATTTCTCAACCTGTTGTTGTTTTAGCGGCTATGGGACTGTTTGTTCTTTTAGCCTTGGAAGCACGTAAGGTACGGGGAGCCGCTTTAATTAGTATAGTTATTGCAACGATTATAGGCATTCCTTTGGGTGTTACAAAAATTCCGGCTGCAATTTTTGCCGTTCCTTCAGGGATTAATGAAGTTTTTTTTAATTTTGATCTAATGGGAGCTCTTGACGTTCGATATATACCTTATTTATTTGTTTTTTTTCTGCCTGATTTTTTTTCCAGTTTCGGAACGGCTATTGGCATTGGCGGAAAAGCTGGATTTCTTGACAAAAATGGCGATTTGCCGGATTTGAATAAAATTTTCCAAGTAGATTCGATTGCTGCTACGCTGGGATCTTTTTTTACGATTCCCGTATTGATTACGTATCTGGAATCGGGAGCTGGGGTTGAAGCCGGCGGACGCACAGGTCTTACGGCGGTGACAACGGCAGTAATGTTTCTTCTTGTATTGGCAATTACTCCGGCAGCATTGATGATACCGGCAGCGGCGACCGCGCCTGTGCTGTTATATGTAGGTGTAAGCATGATGGCGGGTATGCGTAATTTGGATTATTCGGATATGGCAGAATATGTTCCGGCATTTTTGTGCATTGCTTTTACTGCATTTACTTTTAATATTGCCAATGGTATTTCTTTAGCATTTCTGGCTTATGTTATTATTAAACTAGCATCTCGCCGGTATAGGGAAATGACTTGGGGGCATTATTTGCTGGCATTATTGCTGCTATATTATTTTTATTCCATGGCCGGTGTAAAATAACCAGAGAGGAACTTTTACATGCAAATCGATTTATTGTTAAAAAATGCATATGTTTTTAATGTGTATTTTAAAAAATTTATAGTAGGCAATATTGCAATTTCCGGAGATAAATTTCTTTATATTGGAATAAAAAAACCTCCTGTCATACCTAAAAAGGTTATTGATTTGTCAGGAAGATATATAATTCCCGGGCTTGTAGATTGCCACATGCATATTGAAAGTACGATGTGTGCACCGCGTACATTTTCCAATTGGGTTGTTAAGAACGGTGTTACGACATTGATTGCGGAACCACATGAGATTGCAAATGTTTTTGGACTCGAAGGTATTACAGCTATGGCGCAATCTATGAAGGACGGACCGGCAGATATTTATATTGCAATTCCCAGTTCTGTACCATCTACGAATGCCTGCTTAGAAACAACAGGTGCGGAAATAGGAAGTGACAGTGTTGCAGCTATGCTGCATATGGATAAGGTGATTTGTTTAGGAGAAGTGATGAACGGACACGATATCATTGCTGGCCCGGACACTAAAACCAGCCGTCTTGTTCGACAGGTAAAAGAAAATGCTCCGAAATTTCCACTGGAAGGCCATTTACCACGATTTCTTGATTGGGATCTGGCACAAATTTTGTATAACGGAGTAAACTCTGATCATACGGACCAGACATTGGAAACGATTCGCCAGCGAATTGCCGGTGGTTGTTTTCTGCAACTTCAGGAAAAAACGATTAAACCGGAATTCATTCAGTATCTTGTAGAACATAATCTGTTTGAACACTTTGCGATTGTAACAGATGATACTATGCCGGATTCTTTTATGAAACGAGGCCATTTGAATTATCTTGTAAAAAAAGCCATGAAAGCAGGTCTTACACCCGAACAGGCAATATATGCGGCTACATATACTCCGGCCAGACGAATGGGATTGTCTGATAAGGGCAGTATTGCCCCAGGGAAAATTGCTGATTTTGTTGTTTTGGATGATCCAAGACAGTTTCATGTTCTTGCTACGTATTGCAGCGGCCGAGAAGTTTACCGGAGGAATGCTGTTCAGGAACCGGAAGAACGGGATACTTCATTTCCTTCGCATTTTTATCACAGTGTTCATGTGACTCCACGCACGGAAGATAATTTTACACTTCACGTTGAACAAGAAACGGGAAGTGTATGCTGCCGAATTTTGTGTGTTAGTAATAAAACTACATTTGTTCAGGAAGAAACAGCCGTACTTCCTGTGAAAAATCATGAAATCTGCTGGGAAGATAGTCCATATAATTTGGCTGTTGTTTTTGAACGTCATGGGAAAAATGGCGGTTGCGGGTATGCATTGGTCGGGGGTGCTGCTATGAAAAAAGGGGCTGCTGCCACTACGTATGCTCATGATCATCATAATTTGCTTGTTATAGGGCAAACTAAAGCGGACATGATGCTGGCAGCTAATACAGTTATTGAAAATCAAGGAGGATATGCAGCTGCTATTAATAACACGGTGACGGCGTTTGCAGCACTTCCTATTGCAGGAATCTTATCAGATCAGCCGTTAGATGTATTAGGGAAACAAATACAAGGCGTGACGCAGTCGTTGCAGGAATGGGGCTATGATCATCCTAATATTATTATGTCCTTGAGTACATTATCTTTGCCTGTCAGTCCAGATATAAAAGTAACGGATAAAGGTATTATAGATGTAAGTAAGCAAAAAATTCTTCCCATGATCCTAGACTGAATGACAAGGGGATGAAGTACTCCGGTAAGTATGTATATAGTATGTCCCTTATATGCAGAAAACACAATCAAAACTACCTGTATAACAGGTAGTTTGCTCTGCGGCTAGAAGCCTTATTACCTGCCTAGGCCGCAAGGGCCTATGGAAAATCCACCAACCGCACTACACTTACCTGCTGCCCCTCTCCGAGGGGCGCTTCTTATTTATAGGGGTTCCCCGTGAATGGATCTACCAGTTCTTTCAGTGTCATTTGGTCACACACCATATCTTCCTGTAACTGTTCTCGGATATATTGTGCTATTACCTTCTGATTTCTTCCCACTGTATCAACGTAGTATCCTTTACACCAAAATTTTCTGTTTCCGTATCGATATTTTAATTACCCAT
>NZ_FNHQ01000035.1 GCF_900103535.1 Megasphaera paucivorans
TTCTGATTAATTCAAGACCACGAAAATGTTTAGGTTGGAAATCTGCTATTGAAGTCTTTTTACACGAACTGTCGCACTTGACTTGACAATTCGCCATATGAAAAAGCTATTTTCAGGGTCATTAAAAAGTACGGACTGGTTGCAGTTCGTACTTTTTTTGTAGTGCGCAGGGGTTCTTTGCTCCTTCTATATTTTTTATTCGATTTCGCTGTAAAAGGCGATAGCCTTTCCCAGAATTTTGAAGGTGTGGGTGTCGGCTGTGTCAAAGTAGATGGGTTTGTATTTCGGGTTTTCTGCCATGCATTGTATTTTTTCTCCGATATGGTATATACGCTTGAGGGTGGTGGTGTCGGCAATCAGGACGGCGGCGATTTCTCCGTCGTCTACGGTGTCCTGCTTACTGATGAAGACGATGTCGCCGTCTTTGATGCGGGCTTCGGCCATGCTGTCTCCTTCCATGCGCAGGGTGAGCTTGTCAAGGAATGGCCGAAACAGACAAACAAATATTGGCCATTATGATGCAAAAAAAGAAAAAACAACGATGTTGACGTTCTCTGGCGTAGCATAAGTAAGAAAGGAATCCCCCGATACGGATCTGTATCGGGGGATTTTGTGTGTGATTGCACTTTTTCTTCCGAATTAAAGAAATTTTATGTCTGGAAAAGTGCTAAAACGAGGAAAGGGCAATGTCTAACCTCTCCGTCTTCGGACGGAAATCATGTCCGAATCCACCTGATAGACAAACTAAGCGGTTCGCATACTTTTGTGCGTCACTACGTTCCTGCAAAAGCAGCTCTCTGTGTATCTCCTGACAAGAGCGGCTTTTAGGGCGCTGTGATTAAAAAAGATTCAGTTGACCTAGGCTCTCTTGTCAGGGGATAGGTACTGAGAAACCTATCTCATTTATATGAATTGACAAATGATAATAATTATTGTATAATGAGCTATAAACAATTGTTATTAATTAATATATATTGTTCAATAAATATTTATATTTATAACTTTTTATTATCTTTTTGATTTGTGAGGTGAGTATAATATGGACAAAGTTATATCGTTGGATACAGCTATGCAGCATATTAAGAGTGGTTCGACTATCATGATCGGTGGGTTTCTGGGTGTGGGAGTGCCGTTGCGATGCATCGAGAAGTTGATTGAAAAGGGACCTACAGATTTGACTATTATTTCTGTTGTGAGTGCCAGTCCGGCTGGTAATTTCGATATAGCTCCTTTGTTCCAGCACCGGATGGTGAAGAAATTGATTACCTCCCATGCCGGGACTTGTCCTGAAGCGATCCAGCAGTATAAAGCAGGAGAGATTGATATTGAATATCATCCCATGGGGAGTTTTATAGAAAAAATCAGAGCGGCAGGTGCCGGGTTAGGCGGCGTGTTATCTCCTACCGGCTTGGGTACTATTTTGGAAGAGGGCAAGCAAAAGATCGTTGTGGAGGATAAGACATATTTACTGGAAACGCCTCTTAAGGCGGATTTTGCCTTTATCAAGGGATTTCGAGGAGACCGGATGGGTAATGTGCAGTACCGCGGCGCAGCGATTAATAGTAATCCCGTAATGGCGACGGCTGCTGCGTATACGATAGCAGAAGTGAACGAGATCGTGGAGGTTGGAGAGATGGACCCCAACCAGGTAGGAACTCCGGGAATTTTTGTGGATGCTGTCGTACAGGGAAACAGTCTGGAGGAACAGCAGCAGGTTTTGGGTGATTTGTGGTACAAGGCCGGTTTCTTGAAAACGGTTACACCCGCAAAGGAGGAAGTATAATGAAGGATAAAGAACGTATTGCGCGGAGAGCGGCATTGGAATTGAAGGATGGAGAATATGTTAACCTTGGTTTCGGCATGCCGACGAGTGTTGCTAATTTTGTTCCTAAAGGCGTTGAAGTTATTTTACAGTCAGAAAACGGTTGTTTGTTATTTGGTGGGACACCGACAGTGGATACCTATGATTCGGATATCGCCAATGCAGGCGGACAGCCGATTACCTTAGTGAAGGGGTCCGCAATCTTTGACTCGACGACGGCATTTACCATGATCCGCGGCGGGCATATGGACGGGACCTTCCTGGGGGCACTGGAAGTAGATCAAGAGGGAAATATTGCCAACTGGGCATTGCCGGTGGCACCAGAACGATACTCGCCGGGACCGGGAGGCGCCATGGATCTGGTAGCGGGAGCCCGCAAGGTCGTTGCGATGTTGCTGCATACCAATAAGCAGGGAGAATCTAAAATAAAGAAACACTGCACGTTGCCGCTTACGGGTGCCGGAATCGTTGATATCATCATTACGGAACAAGCTGTGTTTACGGTACAGCCGAAGGGGCTGGTGCTGACGGAAATGGCAGCCGGAAAAACGGTAGAGGACATACGGAACATCACAGAAGCTGACTTTACCGTAGCGGAAAACGTAGGCGAATATCGTCTGGCGTAAAACCGTATCTGGTATACACGTCATGTAGGATAGGTGTATAAACGCTCCCAGAGATATAGGATATATCTCTGGGAGCGTTTTTGTATGGGGTGGATTGGGGATGCACTTTTGTTTTGATTTATTTATAGGTGTTTTTTTCTTTGAGGACGGTATTGTTTTTTAGTTTTTTTAGTCTAACACTAACTATCTTTGAAAATGACGCTCTATAGGTACAAATATGATAGAGGGTATTTTTGATCGGATTGGGTTTACTTTTTAAACTAGAACGAAATTAAAGTATATTAGTACTATAGGTGTAGTCGTAAATAAAATAAAACGAGCAGCAGAATTAAATCTATCGCTAAGGCTGTTTTGTGCAAAATAAACTACATTTGGTGTAGTATGAAACGTAAGGCAGGATATTGTTTGTTATACTATGACGAGGAGTAAGATAATAGATGGTGGAAAATTATTCAGGAATTGGTTCGGATATAGGGCGTGACAGGCTGTGAAAGTTAAAAATAGATGTGCAGGAGGGAATACTATATGCGATTTTGTAAATGGTTGAAAAAGATTTGTGTCATATCAGCAGTGGGAGTGGTGTTTGCCGGTGGAATGGCCGAGGCAAGGATGTCTGATGGAATGGAGCAGGTATCTTTAGGATTGTCTGGCGTGGAAAATGCTCGAGATATAGGCGGTTATGCGACTATGGATGGACGGCATGTACGGAAAGGGCTTTTGTTGCGAAGTGGAAAATTGGACAAGGCTACAAAATCCGATAAGGGAAAACTTCTTCAGGTTTATCAGCTTAAGGAAATTATTGATTTTCGCACGAGTACTGAGCGGTCACAGGCTATGGATCCTCAGCTGCCAGGGGTAAAGAATGTATGGTTAAAGATTCTGAACGAAGATGTTCAGAGTCATTCTAATACGATGATAGCCAATATGTTTCAGCCGCCAGCCAAAGGAACTCCGGAAGCAGATAATCCTGCATATGGAATGGTACAGGCTATCAAGGCAGGTGTGTATTCAACGCAAATGTATGTGCCCATTGTAACATCAGAATATTCACGTCATCAATACCGGGCATTCTTTCAGGAACTGCTGAAGCCTCGTGAAGGGGCTTTACTGTGGCATTGTACGGGAGGAAAGGATAGGACGGGAATCGCTGCGGTTTTGACTCTTTCAGCTCTTGGGGTTGATCGTGAGACGATTATTAGGGATTATCTTCTTACAAATGATTTTGATGCTTCGACAATCCAGTATATGCTGACCGAGGCGAATAAATTGACGAGAGATCCGCATGTACTGATAATCGTGCCAAAGCTGACCGGTGTCGATAGAGAAATTATTGAAAGCTTTTACACTGCTGTGGAGAAGGAATATGGTACGATGCATAATTTCCTGAAAAAGGGAATTGGTCTTACGGATAGGGATATTCAAGCGCTCCAGAGACGTTATTTGGAGTAGTTCTTTTTCGTGCACGGATAAGGAATAAAAGTTTTCTGATTATTAAAAATGTGCCCAGTCCATTGATAGAAATGCAGATTTTAGTGCAAGGGAGGATGATTGGCCGATATATCGTTTGTGGGGTTCATATTTTCAATCTGGCTTATCAATATAACAGGCGGCGTGAGATAAATAGTATTTTTCGTTAATGTAACGTGGGAGTTTTGTAAAAAACTTTATATAAGAGGTTGTAAAGTTTCATTAGAATGTGAGGGTGATGGAATATGAAAAATGGTCAAAATGCAAACACATTGACGCTGGAAGAAAAAATAAATTTATGCTCAGGAAAGGATTTTTGGTGTACGCAGGAAATCCCACGTCTGCATATTCAAGAGACAAGATTTAGCGATGGCCCGCATGGACTACGTAAACAGACCGGGCAGGCAGATCATTTGGGGACGAATCCGTCGTTAACCGCAATATGCTTTCCCTCCGGAGCCGCTTTGGCCGCCTCTTTTGATAGGGAACTTCTGGTAGAAATTGGGCAAACATTGGGCCGAGAATGTCAGGCTGAGGGGATAGATGTCCTGTTGGGCCCATCTATGAATATTAAGCGTTCACCACTTTGCGGTCGTAATTTTGAATATTTTTCCGAGGATCCATGCGTGACGGGAGAATTGGCGGCAGCCTATATTCAGGGACTGCAATCTAAACATATTGGTGCTTCTCCTAAACATTTTGCAGTGAATAATCAGGAAAATCAGCGGATGTACAGCTCGTCTGATGTTGATGAACGGACGCTGCGTGAGATTTATCTGCATGCATTTGAAACAGTGGTTGATAAAGCACAGCCATGGACAATCATGTGTTCATATAACCGGTTGAATGGGGTATATACTTCAGAAAATAAATGGCTTCTTCAAGATATATTGAGAAAAGAATGGGGTTTTGCAGGTTGTGTAATTTCTGATTGGGGCGCTGTGAGCAATCGTCCGTTGGGAATTTCAGCAGGAATGGATTTAGAAATGCCGGGAAATGGCGGTAAAAATAAGGAAGCCATTCAGACCGCGCTGCATAAAGGTGTACTTTTAGAAACAGAACTTGATACCTGTGCTGGACGAGTTGCTGCATTGGCACAGCGCTGTCATGAAAACCGAGTGACAGAGAAACAGGAAACTTGTTCTCTTGCACAAGATCATGAACGAGCCATTCGAGCTGCTGAACGCTGCATTGTTTTATTGAAAAACAGTCAGGTGTTGCCCTTACAGGCAAAAGAAAAAATATTGTTTGTAGGAGAATTTGTAGAGCATCCTCGGTATCAGGGAGGAGGCAGTTCGCATATTGCCGCTTTTCAGGTAGAGACTGTACTGGAACGGATCATGACGCATGAGACAAGTCATTATGTCAAGGGCTTCCGTGCTGCTAATGACCATCGGGAGGAACGTCTTTTAAAGGAAGCAGAGACTGCGGCTATGATGGCCGATAAAATTGTCGTATTTGCCGGATTACCGGAGTCCTATGAATCGGAGGGATATGACCGATCCCATATGCGTCTGCCAGCGGTACAGAATGAGCTTATTTTTCGTCTGACGGCTTTACATAAGCCGGTTATTGTAGTTCTGCAAAACGGGTCACCTGTTGAGATGCCGTGGGAGTCAGCGGTACAGGGTATCCTGGAATTGTACTTGGGTGGTGAAGGTGTCGGAGCGGCCATATGGAATATACTGTTTGGAAAAGCCAATCCGTCCGGACGACTGGCAGAAACATTTCCCCAGCGTTTGGAGGATATTCCGTCCTATCCAGGATATAGCGGGAATTCATATTCCATTCCGTATAGTGAAGGAATCTTTGTTGGTTATCGGTATTATGAAAAAAAGAAATTGTCTGTATTGTATCCCTTTGGCTATGGATTGAGTTATACCCAATTTGCCTATGGAAAACTGGTAGTGCGTCAAAAGAAGCAAGCCGTATCGGCCGCAAATTCTAAAGATGTTGTACTGACAGCAGAGATTACAGTGAAAAATATTGGAGATCGGGCAGGAAGAGAGGTTGTGCAGCTGTATATGGCGGATCAAACAGAAGTGGTACCGCATCCGGAAAAAGAGCTGCGCGATTTTGCCTGTATTTATTTGGAACCAGGAGAAAGTAAAAGTGTATGTTTTACGCTTACGGTGAGAGATTTTTGCTGGTATGATAGCTTTCAGCATACATGGTGGTTTGACAGCGGAAGCTATATGCTTGCAGTTGGAAAATCCTCTCAGAATCTGCTGTGCAAGGCCCTGATTTCGCTGATTAATGAGCAGGCAGATCATAGGCCGCCATGCTTCCCAATTAATCCCGATATGATGCTTGGAGATTTGCTGCAGCATTCATGGACAAAGCAATATACAGAAAAAGAAGTGTTGCCCTATGTGGAAAGACTTTTGGGCAGAGATAGAAATGCAAAAACGGAAAAGGTTTTTACTCAGATGGTCCGGTATTTGCCCATACGTGCTTTACGAAACTTTGGCGTCATGACGGATGTTGAGGTGATGCGAATAGTTGATGAAATACAGAAAATCTGCAGACAAAAAACATAGTCTGAGGTTGCAAAACTTTAATCCGGGAAGTTCGGGTATGACACTGGGGACACAAGCAGGAAGTGTGAGAAAATTCCATATAAAAGATCTGTTTATTTCCCTCATATACGCTGTTCTTGATGCAATCCTCTTTTAATTGGAACATTTTTTCTATATCGTCCTGCGTATTTATGACGATGGGACCGCCTCAGATCACGGGTTCGTGAGGCCGCCGCAACTTACATATTATAATTTAGATGTCATTATTTCCGTTGGCGACAGAGTAAAGTCTAGTTTTTTTGTAGAAAATGTAAAAAAGCAATAAAAGCGGACAGTACCTCCATGGGAGGTGCTGTCCGCTTTTATTGTCCTCTGCTTTATTTGTAGGTGGTTTTTTCTTTGAGGAAGGTATTGTTTTTTAGTTCGGAGAAGGCTTTTCTTAGTTCGTCCTGCGTATTCATGACGATGGGGCCGCCCCAGGCTACGGGTTCGTGAAGGGCGGTAGAGCTCATATACAGAACTTGCGCCGGGGTGTCTTCATTGTCGAGGGTGAGGGTGTTTCCGGCAGAGAGGTTGACGGCTGTTTTTTCTGCTATGGTTTCATTGCCGATGCGTATATTTCCTACCAGTGTAAAGAGTATCACCGACCGATACGCGTCGGTATCGAGCGTAAGGGTCGTATGAGGGTTCATATGGATGTCGTAGTAGTCGAGCGGCAGATAGCGGCTTTGATAGCCTGGGTGTTCGTTATATGAGCCTGCCAGGAGACGGAGTTTGCCGCAGGGTAAGGAGATTTCCGGAATGTCGGCCTGCTTGATGCTGTGATACATGGGGGGAGCCATTTTGTCCGCCGCGGGAAGGTTGAGCCATAGCTGCACGCCCAAGAGGTTCTTGACGGCGGGGACTTGTTCTTCGTGAAGAATGCCGGAGCCTGCGGTCATCCATTGTACTTCGCCGTCGGTAATGCTGTCTTCGTTGCCGAGGCTGTCTTTATGAACCATTTTCCCGTTGTAGACGTAGCTGATGGTTTCAATGCCCCGATGCGGGTGCAGGGGGAACCCGGCCGTGTATTCGTCGGGATTTTGACTGTCAAAGGAGTCCAGCATCAAAAACGGATCGAAGGGACCGACGGTACGGTTGTCCAAAACACGTACCAGATGTACACCGGCTCCATCGACGGTGCGGGCTCCTTGTATTTTCTGCAGGACTTGTCTTTCTTTTGTTTCCATCATATAACGCCTCCTATCGTATGGTCTGTATTCATGCTATGTGTAGCACTCCAAATCGGACTTCGGAAGTGCTGTGATGTATCTTCATTGTACAATGATTTTTTTGGGAAGTCTATGGGGAAGAGGAAGATGCAAGGGGAAAGATCTAACCTCGCCGTTTTTGGACGAGAAAAAAGGATATGAGAAAAGTGTTGTAGAATATAAATAGTATTAGGTATCATGTGTGCGGTATTGTAAGACAGGAGGTGCTTGCTGTGAGAAATCGAAAGGGTTGGAATGTATATGTGTGCGGCGTATTGAGCGGGTTTGTTTCTATTGGTTCGATTTGGTTTGTGGGTAAGTTTTTCGGGGCTTCTACTACGTTTGTCCGGTCTACAGGCATGATCGAGCAGATTTTTTCTCCGG
Organism: Megasphaera paucivorans; assembly: GCF_900103535.1. GTDB lineage: Bacteria > Bacillota > Negativicutes > Veillonellales > Megasphaeraceae > Megasphaera_A > Megasphaera_A paucivorans. The sequence goes on from NZ_FNHQ01000035.1 coordinate 8,069, forward strand.
ATAGGGTAGCGAGTATGCCATATTTCTTAAAGGAGATGCCCGTGATTGATTGGCAATGGATGTTTGTCCTGGGGATCGCCGTGGGAGCTTGTATCGCAGCTTTTTTATACAAGGATTTTACGGTACAGTGGGTTCCCGGCCGGTGGGCGGCACGGTTTGGTTCGTCCGTATCGCGGCGGGCGGTTGCGGCATTTTTAGGCGGTGGTATTGCCATGTTTGGCGCACGGCTGGCAGATGGGTGCCCGAGCGGACATGGACTTAGCGGCGGCTTGCAGCTAGCGGTGAGCGGGTATATTGCGTTGGCTTGTTTCTTTATCGGCGGGTTGATTGCCGCTCGCTTGCTGTATGGGAAAAAGGGGGGATAGCATATGATGTTGGTATATGGTCTTATTACGGGCATTCTTTTTGGTTTCCTTTTGCAGCGCAGTCATGTTATCCGCTATGATGTGCAACTGGGGGCCTTGTTATTGAAGGATATGACGATCATGAAATTTATGTTGTCTCATATTGTGACGGCCATGATCGGTGTGTATGTATTGTATGATTTTCAACTGGTTGAGTTGTCGTTGAAGCCGACGATTTTAGGCGGCGTCGTGATTGGCGGTCTTATTTTTGGTGTCGGCTGGGCGCTGCTGGGGTATTGTCCCGGTACGTCTTTGGGGGCCTTGGGAGAAGGCCGGCTGGATGCTGTTTGGGGGATTGCCGGCATGCTGGTGGGAGCCGGATTATATGCAGAAGCCTATCCGTATTTGTCCAAGACGGTACTGACGTGGGGCAATTATGGGAAAATCACGATCCCCCAGGTCCTTGGCGTATCGCATTGGGTCGTTATTTTTTGCATGACGGTGTTTGTGGTACTATTGTTCCGCTGGTTTGAAAAGAAGGGGTTGTAAGAGAGAGGAACGATGTTTTTTTATCGTATTTCGCTGACAAGGTGGGATGGGTAGGAAGATTGGCAAGGACATGCATCGTGTATATACACCGAAATCCTGTAGGGGAATGACATATGTTGAAGTATGGCATAGTAGTTACATTTCCATGTCACACGTCCTCCTTGTATTGAATATTTTTGCAGAAACCCGTAATTTTCTTCAATATGATTACACGCCTGTCACATTGTTTTTACAACTTCTATTGAACATTTTTGCAGAAACCCGCAAATTTCTTTCATGCGATGCCGCTCTCCTATCCCACCATTTTTTAGGATAGGAGTGGTGGCTATTTAGATGCTGAAATTAGCCAATTAAAAACAGAATATCGTCAGAATTGTAAGGGGTATTGAAGAGAAAATGAGACGTATGTTATACTTAATTTATATGAGGAACAGTGTAAGGTATAAGAGGGCTGGGATAGGCCCTCTTTTGGTATCTGCCTGTTGTGTATTTGATTTTTTGCAGGCATGAGTATGCCGGAAGGAGTGTTGAAGCGGTGGAAATAAAAACATTGATGGCGATCATTATTTTCTTGGTTGCCTATGTGATGATCGTTTCTGAAAAAGTTCATCGCACGATTGTGGGTATTGTGGGGGGGATACTGGTCATCCTTTGCGGGATTTTGACGCAGGAGAGGGCTATCGGGTATATTGATTTCAACACCTTGGGACTTTTGATCGGGATGATGATCATTGTCAATATTACCAGTGAGACGGGGCTTTTTAATTTTCTGGCTATTTGGTCGGCAAAGAAGGTCAAAGCCAAGCCGGTGGCATTGCTGGTGATTTTGTCTACGCTTACCATGCTTTGTTCGGCTTTTTTGGATAATGTTACAACGGTGTTGTTTATCGTGCCGATCACGTTGAGTATTACAACACAGTTGCAGATGGAGGCCAAGCCCTTTTTGATTTCCCAGATTATTTCATCAAATATAGGCGGGACGGCGACATTGATCGGGGATCCGCCGAATATTATGATCGGCAGCGCGGTCGGATTGGATTTTATGGATTTTATCGGCAATGTCATGGGAATCAGCTTTTTTATTTTTGTTATCGTGATGGCTTTGTTGGTGGTGTTCTATCGGAAACAGCTGCGCACGATGCCGGTGCTGCAGGATCAGATCATGAAGCTGCAAGCGCGTAAGCAGATCAGTCAGCCGGGGCTGCTGAGAAAATGCTTGCTGGTTTTGGTTATTACGATTGCCTTTTTTATTTTCCATACGGCCCTTCATTTGGAAACGGCCACGGTTGCTCTTACGGGAGCCGGACTGTTATTGCTCATCAGCTGTACGCGGGATGAAGGAACGATCGTCAAGGTTCTGAGCAAGGTGGAATGGGCTACGATTTTCTTTTTCGCCGGATTGTTTGTTTTGGTAGGCGGGCTGGTGGAAACCGGCGTTATCCGCGATTTGGCCGTGAAAGCGATGCAGCTTACGCAGGGCAATCTGACGGCTGCGGCGATGCTGGTGCTTTGGATGAGTGCCATTGCGTCGGCCTTTGTAGATAATATTCCCTTTGTGGCGACGATGATACCGCTGATCAAGGATATGGGAAATCTGGGGATCACGCAGCTGGATCCGCTGTGGTGGTCGCTGGCCTTAGGTGCTTGCCTTGGCGGGAACGGAACCCTGATCGGAGCCAGTGCCAATGTCGTCGTTGCCTCGATGGCGGCTAAACGAGGAAAGCAGATCTCCTTTATCGGATATATGAAAATTGCGTTTCCCATAACGATTTTGTCCGTTCTCATTAGCAGCGTATACGTATACTGGCGGTATTTGTAGGATGGTAGAGGAAGACCTAATTTTTCTGCGTTATTCGATTCCGTTTCCATATACCTCTTGTTCATTACTGTTTGGGAGGGATATATATAGTATGACGGGTATTTTTATTTGTTGACTGATCCAGTTTTTTAATTTTTCTGCATCTGCTGGCGGTATTTGTTCTTTTACAGTGATAAAGGCAATAAAGGTTTGATACGTTATGGTTTGTTGTTCTGTTATGCTGGCAATCGAGCCGCCTTGGATGTTTATTATTTCCGGAAAGAGTGTAGGAGCTTGTTCTTTGAGAGCCAGAATAACTTTTTGATCGTTGATTGTTCGTCTGTAGTCCGGATAGTATTGATTGGCGAGTTCTTTATAGGATTTTCCATTATCATCTTTGGTTTCATTGCTTATTTTTGTGTTGATGATTTGCTGTATTTGTTCTTTGTTTAGTGAATCTCCACTATTGTCTTGTACGATTCGTAGTTCTGCATTGTCTAATTTGCTGTAGTGTTTCATAGATTTTTTTAGGTTGGTAATTTGGGTATTGGTTAGTGGCATGCCGATCAGGTCTATCGTGAGTATTCCATTATCAAATTGGTATGAGACAATGCTGGATGTATCAAAGTCAGCTTCCTTAGAAATAAATTTTTTTACTTGAGCGTCTGCTATGTTGGTATCTACGGATTGATAGGCCATATAGATGCTGGGGACAGTAATCAGAATTCCGATAATCCATAGAAGTGTTTGCTGCCGTTTAAAATGTTCTCGTCCAATTCCATCTTTTACAGGCACGCGCAGTATTTTGAAAATCAAAAAACTTGACAGCGCGATGAAGAAACCGTTGATAAAAAACAGGTAAATAGCTCCACCAAAAAAAATTTAAGGAGTGCATGGTAATGCCATAACCGGCTGTGCATAAAGGCGGCATAAGTGCGGTGGCAATTGCGACACCGGGTATGACGTTGCTTTTTTCTATTCTCGTATTTCCAACGGCTCCGGCAATACCCCCGCATAAGGCTATTAGTACATCCCAGATAGTGGGAGAGGTACGGGCGATTAATTCTGAAGAGGGAGTAGAAATAGGTGTGAGTGAAAAGTATATGGTTGAAGCAAGTAGTGCGAAACCGACTTGGAATCCTAGTTTAATAACGGATTGTTTAATAAACTGGATATCATATGTTGCCATTCCGTACCCGATGGCGACAATACCTCCCATGAGCGGGGATATGAGCATGGCTCCGATAATAACGGCAACGCTGTTCATATTTAATCCTACGCAGGCAATTAAAATAGCTGTTACTAAAATAACTAGATTGGGACCTTGTACTGTAGAGTCTTTTCCAATCCGATTGTATATTTCTTCCATGGAGGCACTGTCTTTTCTTAAGTCAAATAAGTCTGTCATCTTATCACCGCCTTATTCTTATTTCTGTATAATTGTATTATAGCATACCGCTGCATTATACAGTATATCCGGTGAATTATATGGAGAAAAAAGCTATGTGTGGTACACGTATTGAATGACAATCAGCATGTATATGGGATATGAAAATTGAAAGTAGAATTGGCAAAGAAAACTTATAAGGTGTTACGACGGTGTATTGCTAGAATAATGTGTGCTAATGGCATGGTATCTGTATATATAATAAAAAAATATGGGCATATTCATACGGAGTATGGCAGTGGATTTAAAATCATAAAAATAGAATTTGTCCGTTTCAAATTTTTAAAAAGCGTAAAAATGAATTATTTTTTATACATGCAGGTGTATTATTTTCTTATATTTTAATAAATTTCTTGTTTTTTTGCGTTTTATAGGAGTATAATAAAATATTTATGCTTATTTTGTTATAGTATCGAAATCTGCGATATATATATGGTATACTTAAAAGGTGCCATTTATTTTTTTTGTATCAATTTATTATGATAAAGGAGGGTATTATGGAAAAAATCAGAGTGGGCCTTTTTGGATTTGGCCGTACGGGAAAGCTTGTTGCAGAAGAGCTTATCCATGAGCCGAATATGGAGTTAGTTTGGGTTGTTAAAAAGTCACCGAATTCAGAACCGGCATTTGCTGGGCAGGTTTTGCGTCTTCATGTGGATGAGGGGCCTATATATAGTATTGATGACCTCTCTGAGACGTTTTTTAAGGAAAAGCCTGTGGATGTTATTGTGGATTTTTCGACGAGTACCGCGATTCGGTTGTACAAGGATTACATAGGCGAGTCTACCGCGGTGGTGTCGGCTATTTCACATTATGAACCGGATGATTTGGCACTTTTGACGTCGTGCAAGGAAAAGGCGGCCATATTGTATTCGCCGAATATAACGATAGGGATCAATTTGCTGATGATTATTTCCCAAGTATTGGAAAAAGTAACTCCTCATGCGGATATTGAGATCATAGAGGAGCATTTTAAGGAGAAGGAGAGCGTGTCCGGCACGGCTAAAAAGATAGCGGATATGCTGCGTTTGCCGCCGTCCTTGATTCATTCTATCCGCGTAGGGAAAACAATCGGCAAGCATATGGTTATTTTCGGTCTTCCCAATCAAACGATCCGTATCAGCCATGAGAGCACAAATCGGGCGGCTTTCGGTCAGGGCGCTATTTTTGCGATCAACCGCATTGTTCATCAGCAGCCGGGATTGTATAGCATGGAGCAGTTTCTTTTGAAGATGTTCCATGAAAATATACCGGTGTATTGATATCCGGGGAGGATGGCGTGCGGCAGTGTGCCGTATGGAGCGTATAGTTGAAAAATAGTATAAACGTGTTAGTGCGTAACGTGCTTCTCCTATGTCAGATATATCATTCTCTATGTAGGGAGGCACTTTTTTTAAATAAAGGCTTCTTACTATTTTTCTTTTCGAAAAAAATAGTATAATGGGAACATATAGTATAGATGGGGGTGATTGGTTGATGGATAGGTTTTCATGCAGTAATATCAACGATCCGGAAATGAGAAAAGAGTGTAAGAAACAAGTAGTATTAGAAGAATATGAGCGTTTATCGCCGGATTTATTGTTTGAAATTATTCGGCAGGATGGAGAAGAGGAATTGCATCGATCGACGAAGGCTTTGATTTATTCCGGAATCGCTGCGGGTATTGTTATTTCTTCTTCTTTTTTATTTAAAGCGGTTTTGATGGAGCATACGTCGTTTGTTTCTTGGGGAAATCTTATTGCTAGTCTGGGATATACCGTTGGATTTATTATTGTCATTTTGGGACGGATGCAGCTTTTTACCGAAAATACGATCACCACTGTTGTTCCTTTGTTTTATGAACGGTCAATGCGGAAATTTATTCAGGTGCTGCGTCTTTGGGGCATTGTTTTATTGTCTAATTTACTAGGTACCTGTCTGGCGGCGGCTTTTTTGTCGAATTCATTATTGGTTTCTGCCGATGTGGCGGTACAATTGCATGAGATCGCTGTCCATGTGGTCCATATGGTACCTATGGAAAATATAATTCGCGGTATTCCGGCGGGGATTTTGATTGCCGCTGTGGTGTGGATGATGCCGATGTCACGAAGTTTTAGCTTTTTTATGATTTTATTTTTTACGTATTTTATTTCATTAGGAGATTTTGCCCATATTGTTGTTGGTTCCTGTGAAATGGCATATGCTGTTTTTCATGGCGATGCGGGATTATATCAATATTTTTTTACTTTTTTACTGCCTACGGGTATTGGAAATATAATAGGAGGAACTTTTGTGTTTACGCTGCTTGTGTATGCACAGGTCAGCAGTGAATTATCAAATCATTGAGCGGGGTGTAGGGATTGTGCGGTCATGAAAGCACGGAAAAAGACGCAGCCGGCAGATTCTGCCGGCTGTGTCTTTTTTTTTTCATATGGGTATACATTTTTTACTGTTCCATTTTTGTTATCGATTCCAACCCATACAACCGCCTCGACCAGCGGAAGCACCGGGAGCGCCGGGAGCGCCGTATCCACAGTAGTACGATTGTCCGTTGCTATCAGCTGTACTATTTGCGGCAAAGCCGACTCCGATTCCCAAGGCCAGAATACCTGCGGCAACTAGGCCAATCAGTTTCTTTGAGAGTGTCATGTGTGTATCACCTCCCACCGCACATTATACCAGTGCAATAATTTTGGGCTTTGTATGTTCTGCTTTTGATAAGGAACGATCAAAGAGTTTCACGCCTACTAAGCCCAAGGCAAAGGCTGCGATCCCGCCTATGATTTCTGCTTGGGTTATATCATAGCCCCAAGAGAGGGCAGCGAATCTTCCGGCTAAGGCACCGACTAAGGCGGCCAGCAGCGGCATGATGAAGCAGATAAAGGCACCGATGACAATATTGGCATCCCGTACTTCAAATTCTACTTTTTGACCGAGTTTTGCATGCAGCGTATTTATGGCTGTGATCGTGATGTTTTCTGCACCCGGACAAGCGCCGCAAGCCATACAGTCAGAGTGTCTGCCGACTTTTACTTCGGCTAGATTATTATCCTTGATAGCGGTAATGGTTCCCACTTCTGTTTTCATAGAAATCACCTCATTCAACATTACTTATTAAATAAATACTAATTTTGTATACATTATAACATGAAAAATTAAATATACAAGATACTTCCTTCAAATCAATTGTAAATTTTTTGTTTCTTTTATCCTTTCATGGGTTTGGCGTGGTATTGGATACAAGTATATAGAGCGTTCGGATTAGTCCTTTAGCGAAGTGATGGGAACTACCATCACGCCATCTTTTCGCGTATATGCTATATGGGACATACCGCAAATAACACAAAGAATGGCTGGTTCATGTTCCTTCAGTATTTTCTTCATTGCTAGCAACTGTTCTGCCGCTTTATCAATTTGATTTGCCCCTAATTTAATTTCAAATGCGCCCCAGCGACCATCGGACAGTTCTACTACGGCATCGATTTCTTTATCCTTCTCATCTCGGTAATGAAATAGTTTGCCCCCGTTTGCTTCCGCATAAATTCTTAAATCACGTTCACATAATGATTCAAACAAAAATCCGAATGTATTTAAATCTTGAAGCAGCATCGTGGAATTAACTCCCAGTGCAGCTACTGCTAAAGAAGAATCGACATAGTGACGTTTCGGTGATTTTCCTACTCGGATGGAAGCGCGGATATGGGGACTAAAGGCAGGCTGATCTTCTAAAATAAAAAGTCGATGAAAGATATCCAAATAATTACTTACTGTATTTCGATCCATTGATTCATTATCATATTCTTGTATATCTTTTACAAGTTTTGTATTACTTGCAACCGTGCATTCGTTGCGCGCCAAAGATCGCAGCAACAGTATTGCTTTTTGATAGTCTCGCTGGATACCATCTACTTTATACATGTCTTCATACACTACAGTATCAAGATATGATTTTGTTAATTCTGTCGAAATTGGAGTTTCTACGTGTAAGCTTCCCGGCCATCCTCCCCGCACTGTTAGATCAATTAGATGACGTAAATTTACGTCTCCCGTAGCAACAGGTTGCAGCTTACCATCAAACAACGCTGCTAAAGATACTTGTCCGTTGGAATCTCCTGATTCATATAATGACATCGTTCGATTTTGAAAATTATTTGTGGGATCGCCCATATACACAACACTTTCGGCATGATTTAATGAAGTCCACGTTTTTCCACACCATTTAGGTCCTTCTATACAAAGTGCTCCAAACACCCTTTCGACTCCTGTTTTATGTTTATTTTATCTCATTCAGCAGTTTTCGCCAATTTCATTCAGCAATTTTCATATTATATAATCAGCGGTTTAAAATGTTACGTTACCATTCATGTATAGCCAGGTATCCCAGTAAAGGGTATCTTTGGTGAAAACGTATTCGTTTTTGGGGTTGGGAGAGAAAGAAAATACTACGTGAAGGGAGGAAACCACTATTTGTTAAGGGGAGAGAGTGTACTACGGTTGCAATAGCTGGGGGGAGTTTGCTACAATGGAGTTATAGGAGGGTATTGCCAATACGATTAAACGATCATTTTAAACTAAAAAAATTCTTTGTTAAACAGAAAGAAGGTATCTTATGAGTATTTTATTTTCTCCCCTATCCCTCGGTTCTATGACCGTCAAAAACAGATTTGTGCGATCCGCTACACAGGATTGGCTGGGCGATGAGAACGGGTATTTGACAGCGCGTTCGTATGCGTTTTACGAAGAATTAGCTAAAAATGATGTAGGGCTCATTGTGACGGCGCATTCGTATGTGGAATATCCGAGAGGAAAAGCGTCACCGAAACAAAATGCCGTGTATGATGATTCTTTTATAGAAGGGTATGCTACATTGGCGGAAATCGTTCATGCGTATGGAGCAAAGGTCGTCCTTCAGGTCTCTCATGCCGGTGTGCAGACGACGCTGGAAACGACGCATGGGGTTGCACCGGCAGAAACCAATGCGCTGACCGAGGCGGAGATACAGGAAATCATCCGCTGCTATGCGCAGGCTGTCCGTCGGGCTCAGATGGCTGGGTGTGATGGGGTACAGCTGCATTTAGCTCATGGATATTTATTATCTCGGTTCCTGTCTCCGCAGTCGAACCTTCGGACCGATCAGTGGGGAGGCTCGGTGGAAAATCGCCTGCGCATCGTTACCGAAATAGTCCATCAATCCCGGCAGTGGGTAGGAGAGGATTTCCCGATTATGGTCAAGCTGAATTCTTCGGGTGGCTTTTTGGGTACGGCGGCTATTCCTATTCAGGATGTCGTGGAAATTGCCGTCCGGCTGGAACAGCTCGGCATATGTGCTATCGAGGTAAGCGGCGGTGTCACATCGGAACCTAAAAATTCCTTGTCTTGGCTCGGAATCACAACGGAAGAAAAAGAAGGATATTTTGCGGAAAATGCGAAAATGGTCAAGGACGCAGTCCATATCCCGGTGATCCTGGTCGGCGGCCTGCGTTCCCGGTCTGTGATGGAACAGGTTTTGGAAAGCCGGACGGCAGACATGGTCTCCATGAGCCGGTCTTTTGTACGGGAACCGGATCTGGTCCGCCGATTGGCACAGGGACAAGATAAAGCGGCTTGCATTTCCTGCAACCAATGCCGCAACATAGAAGGCATCGCCTGTCCGTTCGTTTAAAAACTGGCAGCGAGGAAGGTCCGTTGAACTAGGCAGACGATAGATCTGGGGGTATAGGGAAAATTTCCATAGGGGATAGGAGCGTGTCAACATGAATCAGGACGTATTGATTTTAATTGATATTCAGAACATGTATTTTGCCGAAGGCGCATATCCATTACATGAACCTGAAAAAGCAGCAGAAAAAGCGGCCATTCTATTAAAAAAATTCAGAGAGGAACAGAAACCGGTCATTCACGTCATGCATCGGTTTCCTGTTGGAGACCAGGCGGAAGGACGTTATCTGCTGGGATTTAATGAAGCGGTCCTGCCGCAAGCAGGGGAAACCATCATAGAAAAAGACTATCCCAGTGCCTTCTTGCAAACGGGACTGAAGGAAACATTAGATACACTCCACGCAGAGACGCTGGTAATTGCAGGCATGATGACCCATATGTGCATTGATACGACCGTGCGGGCAGCACAAAACTATGACTACAAGGTCACCGTAATAGATGATGCCTGTACCACGAAGGACCTGGTATGGAAAGGCGAAACGATTGATGCGAAAACCGTCCATAACAGTATTATGGCATCGTTGCAGGGAACATTTGCGACGGTAATGGGAATAGACAAATTCCTGCAGCAGAAATAAAGGATTGATGGAAACAAAACATGGATATATTACATAACGGCAGATGACCAGTACAGAGCGCTGGTCATCTGCCGTTATGCGATCGTGTTTTTATTATGACTTTGCCTAGTTTCTTTTCCAGGGTTGCTCGAGAGAGTTTTGCTGTGGTATTTCCGCCTTGGCCTATTTTAAAGGTCATCCCGGCGTTTACCATGTTCTCTCCGCCGCCCATGGATAGACCGGTACTTACCATGGTGTTTTCACTGGGGCGGTAAAACATGCCGATAGCTACAGCGTTGGTATTTTTATAGTTGCCATAGCCGACGGCAAAGTCCAATTTTTCGTCGGGATTTTTCGCTCATGCTGCGAATTTGTCAAAACTCGTCAAATTGAAGGAAGTTTGCCCACTTTCTGCCCACTAAAATTACAATGAAATCATCTCACCTTTACCGCCTGCCAATGTGTAGGCGGTTCTCTTTTATATTGTGGAATGTCAACTTTTATCAATAATACGTATGGCATGATTAATAACTTTTGAGTTATTGACATCATGATAACTTTAAAGTATACTTGTGATAGGAAAAGGGGGTAAATACTTGCATAAGATATTCTTTTACAAGGATAAAAGCGGCAATGAACCAGTCTTAGAGTATATGTATGAATTAGCAGATCGGAAAGACAAAGACAGCCGCATCAAACTTAACAAAATAAACGATTATATACAGGCTTTAAGCGTTTACGGTACACAATTAAGTGAAAACTACGTTAAGCATTTAGACGGGGACATATGGGAACTCCGGCCCATACGGAACAGGATACTGTTTGTAGGGTGGCAAAATGGCAGTTTTGTATTGCTGCATCATTTTATGAAAAAGTCCCAGAAAACACCACGGAAAGAAATAGATAAAGCCAAACGAGAATTGAATGATTTAATAGAAAGGGGTGTTACCTATGAAAAATAGTGCGATCGGTCATAGTTGGGAAGATGCAAGAAAAGAACTTTTTACCCCGGAAGAAAACGCCGCAAGTGATCTCCGAGTGGCATTGATTGGGGAACTTATACAGGCACGGCAGCAAAAGGGAATCAGCCAAAAGGAGTTAGAAAGATTAAGTGGCGTAAAACAGCCGATCATTGCGAGAATGGAAAAAGGCAGTACATCACCTAATTTGAATACGGTACTTAAAGTATTGGCACCGTTGGGCAAAACTCTTTATGTGGGAAACATCAAATAGAATATCCATCAAATGATAATCCGCATCAAAAAGGCCGGCAGTAATATGTCGGCTTATTATTTTTCTCCTGCGTATGTGTTGTAGAACTCCATTAATTGCCTTTTTAGGGCCTGTGTTATCTGTGGTATTAGGTCTGTGTTAAGTTTTTAGCATTTTTGCCGAAAGAACAGGATCCGGCTTTCAGAATCAAAAGCTTTTCCATGTTCTCCCGGTATCGTGTTACTTCATGCAATTTCAAAGCAGATCATGAAAAAAGTCAAATTTTCTGTATTTATTAAAAAAGTATTTGCCATACGGTCTGGCATTTTGAACGCTGCTTTTCGTTTGGTGGGGGGGGGACCGTCATTTAAAATGACACAATTACCGACACAAGCAGAAACACTTATAAGAATTTGTATAAATGAGGCAAATTATGTTCTACTATAATCGATTACACACTATAAAAACAATTTTTAAACTTATTGGTGGAGGCATAAAAGTAATCGATTTAGATAATATCGTTTATATTGAATGTTTTTCTCATATTCAGAAAGTGTATATGAAAGAGTCCATATATCGAAAAGAATATATACGATGTATAGAAATTAGAGAAAGTTTAAATGAACTGTTACGTGTATTTGAAAGAGTATCATTCGGTCAATTTGTTTCTCCGTATAAAGGATACATTATCAACTAGCAAAAAATAACACTAAGCAATCACTCCTCTGAAAAATTGTCCGGAAAAGTGTTGCCAATCCAATTTTGTCTGTCAAAAAAGAAAAATACGTAACAAAGTATAATTTTCACTAGTTAATGATTTAAAAATTGAGGAAAAGTTGTTATACTGTATACGAGAACTACACGTCACATTTTTTGCGGGGGATCAGGGTGAATGAGTATAAGAACTGTATTTTTGATTTAGCCGTGCGAGTTTCCAAAAGTCGGACGTTGCGAGCTATTCAGGATGGCTACCTGCTGATCATTCCGATCGTTGTTATTGATTCGTTTGTTTTGCTGTTTCTTTTTTTGCCCATTCCGGCATATCAAGCGGTTTTGAAGGATGCTTCTTTTACGTATGTGTATACCGGTTTGAAACTGGTTCATACGAGCTGTTCGGCATATTTTTCACTGCTTTTGAGCGGTGCCGTCGGCTGGGGAATTGCACGCAAATGGGGATTGCCGCTGTATCATGCACTTCTTTTGCCGGTGTTGTCGATTTGCTGTTTGTTTATTTTTACCGGGATCGGGACCGGACATTTTAATGTTTCTTATTTAGGGATGCGGGGCATGTTTTCTGCGTTGCTGGCGGCTATTATTGCTGGCCGGCTGTATGTGGTGTTGTTCCGCTATATGCCGACATATGATCAGGGATTTTCTCATCGCGTGCACGTGGATTTTCAGGCGATGGATAGTTTTCGATCGTTATTTCCCATGATTGGCGTTGTCACTTTTTGTGCAGTGGTGCACCAAGGATTTATCTATATGACGGGCGGATTTACGGCGCAGCAGACGGGAGACCTGATTATTTATTATCTGGTGACTTCGATGGCCGAAGAGAGCCGTCTGTTGGTGGGCAACCTGTATACTTTTTTGGTTCATATGTTATGGCTGATGGGGATACACGGACAGTATTCGCTGTATGTCATTACACAGAATTATTATTCTTCCTTGCTGCAGCAGAATATTGCTGCCGTGCAGATGGGATTGGAGCCTCGCTATATCATCAATAGCGCATTTAACAGTACGTATGTGTGTATGGGTGGGGCAGGTTCTGCACTGGCATTGGTGATTGCTATTTTTTATAAGAGCAGGGATAAGGAAATGCGTATGATTGCTAAGGCGGCTGCATTTCCTGTATTGTTTAACGTAAGCGAAATATTGAATTTCGGTATTCCTATTATTTTGAATCCTGTATTTGCGGTTCCGTTTGTGCTGGTGCCGCTGGTCAATTTTAATATTGCTTATTTTTTTACTGCGATTCATGTCCTGCCTGTTATTACCCGGCATCTTTCGTGGACGACGCCGCCTTTTCTGGATAGTTATATGGCGTCCGGGTCCTGGCGGGGACCGGTACTGCAGTTGGTTTTGCTGTGTGTGGATGTGTTACTATATATTCCGTTTGTTTCCTGGAACGAAAAGATAAAGCAGGCGCAGTTTATTGAACGGGTGCATCATCTGGAACAATATTTCCGTCAGCTGGAGCATGATGGCACTGCGCTGCAGCTGCATGCACTGGGGCGTGAATATCAGGCGACGGCGGTGACGCTGATGAAGGATCTGGTGCGTGATTTTCATTCAGAACGCATGTACGTGGTGTATCAGCCGCAGTTTGATGATCGGAGACGGTTTACGGGGGCAGAAGTATTGCTGCGCTGGAACCATGCTAAGGCGGGTTTTGTGTATCCGCCGCTGATTATTGCTTTGGCCCGGATCGGCCGGGTCATGGCGGAGCTGGATCAATTTGTTTTTGAGGAGGCTTGTGCGGCCATTTCCCGCTTAGAAAGAGTACTATGCGGGGCGTATACGATTTCGGTCAATGTAACTGCCGATTCCTTGCAGCATGCGGGCTTGGAACAGCAGATCCATCGGGCGCTGCAGAAATATAATGTGGCACCGAGTCGGCTGAGTATTGAAATTACCGAGCAGGAGGTCATGCATAATACGATACAGACGATTGCAAAAATCAGCCGACTTAAGGCGGAGGGACATCAGTTTTTGCTGGATGATTTCGGTATGGGGCATACGTCGGTTACCTATTTGAAGGAAAATCTGTTTGATGCGATCAAGCTGGATAGTACGATTACACGAGATGTACTGACGAATCGCAATCATCAGATCATTATCGCATCTATGGTTACGATGAGTAAGACACTTCACATGCAGGTGGTAGCGGAACATGTGGAAAACGCAGCCCAGCGGGATAAGCTGGAAGCGTTGGGATGTGATATTTTTCAGGGATATTTATACAGTAAGCCCGTGTCTCTTGAAGATATACTGGGTACGGTAAAAAAATGGCAGTGTGATATGGAAAATTGTCAGGCAAGAACGTGATATGCGATTTGAGTACGGAAGATTTTCTGCATGCGTAAGATGCGGTGTACATGGTCGTTATGACCGGTACGCCGCTTTTTTTTGTTTACGGAGGAAAAACAGAAAGATTAAATATATATGCACATATGTAGAATCAGAACGGACATGCCATTGTTATGAAGGTGTATACTGTGACTGCATAATGGAAATATAGTAACACTTTAATATGTAAATGTATATTATGATATTTGTTAATAAAATTACAAATCATTGTTTAATATTTTATGTTTAATTAATATTTCTATTGACATGTTTATAAAATAAGGTTAAAATACGAGTAAAATAAGACTAGTAGTATATGACTTATGTTTTTAGGGGTTATTATACTTATATGTTGCATATTCGTTCGTGGCGATCGTGATTAAAATAATAGTGTATATATAAAAAGCTTTATGTTTGTCTCTTATTTCAATATATTATTGGTTTAGTATATTTTTAAGAGACGTACGTATATAGCTTACTGTTTTTTGACATACTTGAGGCAATGAGAATATATGTGTGCTGACAGAAAGGGAAAAAGTCTCTATATATAGAAAACGGATACCTGATTTGCATTGGTTTTCTTAACAAGGGATAGGCGGATAGTGACGTGAGAAAATGAATACAACGCCTAGTTTGTTAGTTGGCTGCGGAGTGGGTTGAGCTTTTGTTTTATATTATTTTGCTGGATTGTGGAGTGAGTAGTTTCTTATATTTGCATATGATGGGGAAATGGGAATGGATCAATACCATGTATGAATAAAAGAAACACGAGTATTGTAGTTGGTGCAACATAAACAGCATTTCGTGAATAAATTAAAAAACAAATAGTATTATCGGGTATAATAATTAAAACTTATAAAGTTTTGTATGAATATATACTTATAAAATAATGAAAATAGTTTTTGTGGTAATTTCACTATGTTGTGTCGGTTACTAGCAGCTGTAGAAGGAACTGCGTGGATTTGCTGTTTTTTTATGCGAGACAAAGAGCAGAAATATTTTGTAACAGCTGTATGTATACTGACAGACAGTATAGAGAGAAGAGCCGCCTTCTCGCTTGGAAACAATTTTTTAATCAGATAGAAAATGCAAATCAAGGATGGTCCTGATTGTATCGATAGAATAGCACTTTTTTATTATTGTATCAGGAGTCTACAAGCATAGAGTACAATAAGTTGCTGTAAGTTGGCGGATTTCTTCTTACAAACTTATTATGGCAAAGGAGGAATATATATGAACAAGATTTTTAATGTGGTCTGGAGTAAAACTAAAAACTGCTGGATCGTCGTCTCGGAATTTGTAGCGACGGGAGGCGGAAAAGGCAAAAAAGTAAGGAGAAAAAAGAGCGGGGTGGTTACGGCAAGTATGGCCGCCATGTTTATGCTGTTCAATGCGGGAATCATTAATGCAGCGTTTCCCCCGGGACCTTTTTTTCCACTGCCTAGTTAATGTAAACTGCACAAACCAATAGTATGCATCACTGCAGTATTCATCAGCGTTTCGTAGTATAATAAGTGCATGAGTATGGTGGAAAACAGCTCAAAACTCTTGCACACAGGTGACGTAAAATGTATAAAACTCCTTCTAAACAACTTTCATTCGAAGATTTTAATCAACCCTTGGGATTACAAATGGATCCGAACAACCGTTGGATCAAGAAAGCAGAATTCATCCCGTGGAATCTGGTAGAAAAGAAATATAAAAAACTGTTCAAAGGATT